>JAAWDS010000055.1 GCA_022793895.1 Provencibacterium sp.
AATGCGGGCATGAACCCGAAAGCGTTACAGTATATCATGGGACATTCCAACATCACCATGACGCTGAACTATTACGCACACGCAACATTCGCTTCCGCAAGGGCTGAAATGGAAAGGCTGATTGCAGCATAGCCGCAGACCAATTTACTACTTTTTTACTACCGCCCAGAGGGAAAACCTAAAGATTTATGAGGGTATATGTGAACTTCTCCCCATATCTAAAATTCCGGAAAAGCCCGGAAATACAGGCTGTTCCGACATATAAGAATTTCTAAAAAGATAATCTGATTTTACCAATAATTTTTTTAAAAAAACCTACAAGAAGCAGCGCCCTAAAAGCGCCGTTTCTTGCAGGTTTTTAAACTATGTATAGGTCCAGAAATATTCCCTACAGCACCGCCGTTTTATTCCTTCACAATCGGCGGAATCTGTGAAAGCATATGATCCACATCCTCGAACATGGCGCTTTTGGTAGTGCCCAAGCGATTGGCCCGATCAATGTGCTTTATGACTTCCTGATACCGTTCCCTAATTTTATCAAAGAAGCTGCAAACGGTCGCCAGGGCCGTCTTAGAGCTTTCCACTACGTCTGAAATCCGGTTTTGAACGGAGGAAGCCCCTTCCGCCGCCTGTATAATCTGATCGAACATTTCAGAGGTTTCCCGAACCTTTGTAACGCTCTGCGCCAATGTGTGCTGGGAGGTAACGATGCTTTCGTTCAGCCGGTCGGTGCCGTGCTCGACTTCTTTCACGCTGGAATCCACCTCACCGATCAGCGCTTTAATTTCATCGGCTAATTTTTTTACCTCGGTTGCGACGACTGCGAAGCCCTTCCCTTGCTCGCCGGCTCTGGCGGCTTCGATAGAAGCGTTGATGGCAAGGATGTTTGTCTGATCGGCAATCGCGGTGATTTTGTTCATGCACTGTTTAATTCTCCCGATATCCCCTTGCAAATCGGCAAAGGTATTGCCCATCTCGCTAAAATGGGTTTCTACCTCTTGGGATACGCTTTTCAGATCTTCTACTTCTGCCTGTGCCTGAAGGACCGAGGAGGAAATTTCGCTTTTCACTGTTGTAAATTCATCGGCAACCTGGCTGATGCTGGAAAATTGATCGCCAAAATCCGATAATTTCGTTTGGAAGACGGTTGCTTCGCTCAAAACGCCGTCAAAAGAATGGCCGATCATGCGTAATTCCCAGAGCGAATCGACTTCTTTTTTCACGAGCTCCTTTTGATAGTATCCCAAGCTGTTCGTCACGTGTAACAGAGGGGAGAGATCTTTCTCGGCCTTTCCCTGAGAACGCGGGGATTTCTGTTTGGACCCTTTTTTCTGAAAGAGCATGTCTCTTCCTCCTTCATTCGAATACGACGCAGGACATCGATTGATTGACAAACTGGTTGTTAAAATGTTCTCCATAGCCAACAAATCCGGCGTGTCTGCCCAAGGCGCTCATCTCTTTTAAATATTCCTGCATATAATGATTTTCGCTGAACAGCTTATACCGGAACAAGCAATTTACCGAAAACACGGCCGAAATTTTGGGGAAATCTTGATGGATAGCGCGAATAGTATCTTTTACAATCGCCCGGTAATCTCCCAATTCCAACAAGATGAGAACGTCGGAATCATTCACCTGCCGGAAGCAGGCCAAGGCGTTGCCGTTGACCTCTTTGATGGAGATGATACAGATATCGTCCCCGTTAATTTTACCGAATGGGTTTTTGAAGGTCTGCGTTAAAATTTCCTGCTCGGTAACATGAAGAATCTGTTGATAGACCTGCTTGGCAGGCTTTCCATTCAAAGCGCCGATGATGTATTTGGACTTGTCGGTTCCGGATGCGATAAACCGGTAGTCCCCCATGGGATGGTAGATATTTTCCTTGTAGGCTTTGACCCGTCCGTGGTTGTTTTTAATGAGAGCATAGGCCACCGCGTCCTCATAAATCTTTCCGTTTGCCGAGACCTTTCCCGCGTCTCCCGTTCCGCCTACCAGAGAAATGTGCAGAGGTCTTAGAACCGTATAGATCGTTGTTAAAGCGCAGGCGTCGTTTCCTGCGCAAAGGTCAATACATACCGTGTCCTGCTGGGAAGCATGTACCTTATGAACGTCCTGCTGCAAACGTTGGATATATTTTACCGGCATGGCGGACACCTGTTCCAATACGTTTGCCACAGCGCTCACGCCGTCATAAAAAGCGACGACGCCAACGCCCTTTTCTACTACCCGCGTGTCATAGCTCATGCCGATACACCCAATGCTGGGTACCTGAGGATAGAGCTGTTCCAGCTCCTGCACGTGCTGTTCAAACTGTGTTTGGTTGGAGAACAGCAGGATCATCTGCGGATTTGCCAATCCGCGAACGGCCTCTTTTAAATTTCCATATTGGCTGGCCCCGAAAAACTGCTTCATAGCGGTTCGCCTCTCCTTTGTTGCTGATAGCAAAATGTCCCTTTTTCTATTATACTTTAATTTCGTTTCGTGCGTCAAGCAATATATGCCTCTTCATTTGAAGAACTAGAGTTGGGAACAACCGTCACCGTTCGGGATAAACGATTTCACATCCCTGCGCTTCCAGAGCGGCGCAGACTTCCTCCTCCGGCCGGATATCGGTAATGAGATAATCAAACAGCCCGATATCGCAGGTCTTGCTCATACAGATCCGTCCAAACTTGGTATGATCGCAAAGAAGGATCTTTGTTTTGGCCTGTTTGAGCATTTGGAGCTTGATGCGCGACTGCTCAACGGTGGGTTCGGTGACGCCTACTTTGAGCGAGAGCCCGGAGCAGGACACCAGCGCGGCATCCGCGCAGAAGCCGGAAAGGGAAGAGAGCGTGTCGCTCCCGGCCAGCGAATTGGAACGGGTCAGCAGCCGCCCAGCCGGCATATAGACCTCGCAGCCGGATCCGGCAGAAAGCGCCAGGGCGCAATGCAGCCCGTTGGTGATAACGGTCAGCCGTTTCACCGAAAGGAGAAAGGGCGCTGTGCAGCAAACGGTGCTGCTGGGATCCATAAACACCGTGTAGCCATCCTTGATAAAGTAAGAGGCGAGGCGGCCAATGGCGCTTTTCTCTTTCGCATTTTCACTTTGGCGCTCAAATACCGAAACCTCATCGTTGCCCCCTTCTGCAAGGACGGCGCCGCCGCGTGTGCGCCGGATGAGGCCCCTGCTTTCCAACTTAGTCAGATCCCGGCGGATGGTAGCGCTGCTTGCATAGAGCTTTTGGCATAGCTGCTGAACGGTTATGGTCTTTTTAACGGCTAGCAGATCGAGTATCTCTTTTTCCCGTTGAGAAGAAACCATCAGACATCCCCCATTTTTTGATTGCAGCTGATTGTTATTCTACGCCTTTTTGAGCGTTTGTCAACTGTACAATCACTTATAGACAGGATGAATCAACCTGTTTATAATAAAAGGAGAGGAAACAAGAGGGTTTCGGGCCGGTATATGCAGCGCCGGTCCTACGCCCAAGGATAGGCGCTCCGGTTCGTCCTGGCGGGATGGATCCGGAACAGCTTCAAAGGGGGTTGCACAGATGCAGAGATCCGTTCTGGCCTTTGACTTTGGCGCTTCGAGCGGAAGGGCGATGCTGGGCCGTTTCGACGGCCGGCAAATTACGGTGGAGGAGGTCCACCGCTTTTCCAACGATCCGGTTGCGTTGGGAGATGTTTTTTATTGGGATGTGCTGCGCCTGTACCATGAGATTCGGGAAGCCTTGGTAAAGGCGCAGCAATGCGAGAACTACGAGAGCGTGGGAATTGACACTTGGGGAGTAGATTTCGGCCTGCTTGATAGGAGCGGAAAGCTGCTCTCCAATGTCCGGCATTACCGCGATGCGCGCAACCTGACCGCTGCGCGGGAGGTTTTGGAAGCGCTCCCGATGGAGAAGCTCTATAACCGCACCGGGATACAATATGCGCCCTTCAACACGGTTTTCCAGCTGCATGCCGTTCAGAAGGATACGCCTTATTTACTGGAAAATGCCGAAAGGCTTTTGATGATGCCGGATCTTCTCGCCTATTTTCTCAGCGGCGTTCTGCACACCGACTATTCCGAGGCGTCCACCAGCGGGCTGCTGGATGTACATACCGGCGATTGGGCGTGGGACGTGATTGATGCGCTGGGGTATCCCCGCCGCATTTTCGGGCCGGTTTCCCCTTCCGGGCAGGTGATCGGCGAGCTGCGGCCGGAGCTTTGCACCGAGCTTTTGCTCAAGCCGGCTAAGGTGGTCGCGGTCGCCTCACACGATACGGCGAGCGCGGTTGCCGCCGTGCCGGCAGTGGAAAAGGACTTTGCTTATATTAGCTGCGGGACCTGGTCGCTGTTCGGCACCGAACTGGAGGCGCCCGTCGCCAATGAAACGGCTCTGCGCTTTAACTTTACCAATGAAGGCGGCTACGGCGGCAAGATCCGGTTTTTGAAAAATATTATGGGGATGTGGCTGATCCAGGAATCGCGCCGCCATTGGAAGCGCACCGGATTGGATCTCAGCTATGCGGAGCTGGAGCAGCGCGCGCGGGCCTGCACCCCCTTCCAATCCCTGATTGATGTGGATGACGAGAGCTTCCTTCCGCCGGGAGACATTCCCTCCAGGGTTCGGGAATATTGCCTGAAGACCCACCAGCCCGCCCCCGAATCTATCGGGGAGATCATGCAGTGCATCTATAGCTCGATTGCTTTGAAATACCGCCATACGCTGGAGGGATTGTCCGCCGTCACCGGCAAGCGCTATGCGGCGCTGCACATGGTCGGCGGCGGGATTAAGGATAAGCTCCTCTGTCAGCTCGCGGCTGATGCCTGCGGCATCCCGGTGGTAGCGGGACCGGTAGAGGCGACGGTGATCGGCAACGTGACTGTTCAACTGATTGCGCTGGGCGCTTTGCAGGATCTGGAGCAGGCGAGGCAGGTAATCGCCTCCTCCTTTGAGGTGGAGCGTTATGAGCCCTCTGCGGATCCGGAGAGGATGAAGGTGGCTTACCTGCAATATAAAAAGATGCTTGGTCTTTAACTAATGGGCTTTCACCGAAGGAAGGAGCGGCAAGATGAAAAACGAAATCTACGAGAATGCACGGGAGCGGTATGCGGAATTGGGGGTCAATACCGACAAGGCCATTGAACGGCTGGGTAAAATTAAGATTTCTATGCACTGCTGGCAGGGGGACGACGTTCTCGGATTCCTGTTTGCCGGACAGGAGCTGACCGGAGGGATCCAGGCTACCGGAAATTATCCGGGTAAAGCCCGCAACGCGGCCGAGCTGCGCGCGGACTTGCAAAAGGCGTTTTCGCTGATCGGCGGGAAGCACAAGGTGAACTTACATGCTATCTATGCCGACACGGATGAAAGGGTAGATCTGGACGGGCTGGAGCCGCGCCATTTCGCCTCCTGGGCGGACTGGGCAAAGGAACAGGGCGTGGGGCTGGATTTTAATCCCACCTGCTTCTCTCATCCGAAGTCGGAAAGCGGGTTTACCCTCTCCAGCGCGGACGAGGGGATCCGCTCCTTCTGGGTGGAGCATTGCCGTCGCAGCCGCAGGATCGGCGAATATTTCGGCCGGGAGCTGGGGCAGAAGTGCGTGACCAATATTTGGGTGCCGGATGGCTACAAGGATATCCCGGTGGACCGGCTTGGCCCCCGCCAGCGCTTGGAGCGCTCGCTGGATGAAATCCTCAGCGAGAAGCTCGAAGAGGGCTGCAACCTCGACGCCGTTGAAAGCAAGCTCTTTGGGATCGGTTCGGAGAGCTATGTGGTGGGTTCGCATGAGTTCTATATGGGCTATGCGGTCAAGAACCACATTGCCATTGCGCTGGATGCCGGACATTTCCATCCGATGGAGTACATCAGCAACAAGATTTCCTCGGCGCTGATGTTTGCCGATGAGCTGTTGCTGCATGTTTCCCGCCCCATTCGCTGGGATTCGGATCATGTAGTGATTTTGGATGACGAGCTCCAGGAGATCGCCAACGAGCTGGTGCGCGGTAACCTCCTTGCGCGCACCCATGTGGGGCTGGATTATTTCGATGCGAGCATCAACCGCATTGCCGCCTGGGTCATCGGCATGCGTAGCATGCAGAAGGCGCTGCTGCGCAGCCTTCTGGAGCCCACCGAGACGCTCCGGCGCGCCGAGCTGGAAGGGGATTACACCACCCGCTTGGCCATGCTGGAGGAGATGAAAGGAATGCCCTGGCAGGCCGTTTTCGACCGGTTCTGTGAGGAGCAGTCGGTACCGGTAGGAAGCGCCTGGCTAGAGGAAGTAAGACGCTATGAGAAGGATGTCCTCTCAGAGAGATAACGGCCGGCAGGAGGGAAAGATCGATGTATAATATTTATGAAGCGCCGTTTTTAAAGGAAATGTGCGGCATTACGGCGAATATGTACCGCATGGGCTTTGACGAGCGCAACGGAGGAAACATCAGCTACCGGCTGAAAAAGGAGCTGGTAGGGGAGTATCTGGATTTGCAGGATGTGAAACGGACCCTGCCGCTCGGTTTTGACGCCCGCGAGCTTGCCGGGGAGATTTTCATCGTCACCGGGACCGGGAAATACTTTAAAAACGTTGCGGGCTGCCCGCAGCAGAATTTGGGGATTATCCGTATTTCCCCATCGGGCCAGGAGGCCGAGCTGCTCTGGGGCTATGAGGATGGGGGACGCCCGACCAGCGAGCTGCCCACCCACCTGATGAACCACATTGCGCGCATGCGCGTGGATCCGGAAACGCGGGTGGTGATGCACTGCCATCCGGTGAACACGTTGGCCATGACCTTTGTGCATGAGCTGGACGATCGGGCGTTTACCCGCACGCTCTGGCAGATGTGCACCGAGTGCATCGTCGTTTTCCCAGAGGGGGTCGGCGTGCTGCCCTGGATGGTTTGCGGGAACAACGAGATCGGGGTTGCGACGGCGGAAAAAATCCGGGATGTGCGGGTGGTCGTCTGGGCGCAGCACGGCATCTTCGGCGCGGGCCGGGATATTGACGAGGCGTTTGGCCTCATCGAAACGGTGGAGAAGGCGGCGGAGGTCTACATCAAAATTATGAATACCCCGTGGAAGCAGAGCATCACCGATGAAGAGCTAAAGGAGCTTTGCAAGGCGTTCCATATCGTCCCGCGCGCTGGCTATCTCGATTAAAAAGCCGGAAGCCGGGGTGTGGGTTAAAAATCGCTATATAGGAACCGGGCGATGCCATAGCGCATCGCCCGGTTTCTGCGTCCCGCAGCCTTGAAAGAAGGTCTGCGGCATTTTTTGGATGATTAACTTTTTTTCGTCAGCGGCGCATCGGTGATCAGGATGTGATGTAAGCATAAAGCCTCCCAACGTCTTGTGTCAGGCAGAGTCGAGTGAGAAAATACGATAGAGTTCGATAAAAGTGCCATGTACTCTCGAATAGTACATGGCACTGCTTGTAGCGGGATAGATTTTTTGGGCTGGCTGATTTGACGCTTACAATTTTACTCCCCATAATTATTGCTACACACTATTTTGCAAAAAATTCTTTATTCAAGATAGCTTATACATCAAAATTCCTAAAGCACGGAGTCCAGTCTATAACAAATTGAGCAGAGGGGTTCCAGAAAGAACCCGCCAGCTAGCAGACGCATAAACTATTCCGAGGGCCGCACTGGTAAGGAGCCCTTCCTGCTGTTGTGCCGGCGCATTCATGGCGCGCGCCCTCATTCAGAAAGGAGATTGTTTTATGTCTCTGCCCAGCTTTCCCAACATTGACCCGCCTATCCAGCGGGAAAACGCAGTCAATCAGATCCTCT
>JAAWDS010000056.1 GCA_022793895.1 Provencibacterium sp.
AGGCGGATATTTTCCGGCCGTCTGTCTCGGTTGCCGCGCAAGCGGCGAGAGACAGGGCCAACAATGATTCTTTATCGCGCAGCGATAAAGAATAGACGCCGAAGGCGGATATTTTCCGGCCGTCTGTCTCGGTTGCCGCGAAGGCGCTCATTTCCCTACGCAGAACTTGGCAAACACTTCCTCCACCACCGCCTGGGTCGCCTTCTCGCCGGTCAGTACAAACAGCGCGTCAATCGCCGCATCGATACCAATTCCAACGGTATCCAGCGTCATTCCCGCGCGCAGCGCATCGAGCGCTTCGGCCAAGGAAGCGTCCGCTTCGGCCGCCGCCGCCCGCTGGCGCTCGCTGACCAGCAGCGCCTGCGAGGCATCCAATGCGTCGAGCTGCATGACCTCCAGAATCGCTTTTTCCAAGTCCTCCAGCCCTTCGCCCGTTTTGGCGCTGAAGGCCGCCGCCCTCCGCACCAAGGAAAGCAGCTCCCCGCCGTCGATGCGCAGCCCAAGATCCGCCTTGTTCATCACGGCAACCGCGGGCCGCCCCTGCAAAAGATGCAGCAGCTCCCGATCCGCATCCGAAAGGGGCTGCGACCCATCCAGGACCGCCAGGGCCAACTGCGCCTGCTCGATGCGCGCATAGGCGCGGTTTACCCCAATGCTCTCCACCGGATCCGAAGTGGTATGGATACCGGCCGTATCGCAGAGATGCAGGACCGTTTCCCCCAGGCGGATATCGGTTTCCACCACATCCCGCGTCGTGCCTGGGATCTCGGTGACAATGCTGCGCTCTTCGCCGGAAAGCCGGTTCATCAGGGTGGATTTCCCCACGTTCGGCCTCCCCACAATCACCGTTTGGATGCCGGAGGAAACCAGCCGCCCCTGATCATAGCTGCGCAGAAGGGCCTGCAAACCGGAATGGGCGGCGGAAAGCTCCTCCTCCATCCGGGCGACCTCCTCCTGCTCCTCATCGGGATAATCAATCCAGGCAGTGAGGGCGGCGGACAGCGAAACCAATCTCTGGCGGATCGCCTGAACCCGGCGGTAAACCGCGCCGTCCAGCGCCGCCAGAGCGGCGGACGCCTCCTGCTGGCCGGTTGAGGAGATGAGCCCGGCCACCGCCTCCGCCTCGGTCAGCGAGATGCGCCCCGACTCGAACGCCCGGCGGGTAAACTCGCCCGGCCCGGCCGGACGGGCCCCCAACGCGCAGCAGCCGCGCAGCACCCGTCCGAGGAGGTAAGCGCCGCCATGGCAGCAGATCTCCACCACATCCTCCCCCGTGTAGCTGTGCGGAGCCCGGTAAAGGAAGGCCACCACCTCATCGATCTCCCCGGCCTCATCGTAAGCGCGGGCCAAAAGCCCGCTATAGCCCCGCAGGGAGGAAAGCGTCCGCTTCCCCACCGGGCGGAGCATCCTTTCCGCGATGGGAATCGCCTGGCTGCCGGAAAGGCGCACCATCCCAATCCCCGCCGGAGCCTGTGCGGTCGCAATGGCCGCAATCGTATCGGTCGCCATGCAAAATTCCTCCAACCAAAAAGCCATTCTAAAAAAGAGCTGCGTAAAGAAACGCCGTTATGCAGAAAAAACCGATAGAGCCACACCTCCGGCTCACAGAAAAAACCGGAAAACCCGCCCCTTCCGGTTTGCAGAAGAAAACGGCAGAGCCACACCTCCGGTTTGTAGAAACCGGAAAAAGCGGCGGTTTCGCGCCATACGGCGCGAAATTTGGGGCGTAATCTTCGCCCCAAAAGCAGCTTTTTCAGAGGGCGCGTTGCAGAATGAAATTCTGCAACGCGCCCTTTTATAGCTCTATTTTTCCGTAAAGCGGAAGCACATCCTTTTCCTCCGCCGTCGGCGTATGCGGCTCGGACTCCGCCTTCTGAACCGGCTGAGGAGCCTTCAGCGGCTTCGGCGCCAGATCCTGCGGAATCTCAATATCCCCATCGTTGATTTTCTCCAGATTCTCCGGGGGGGCCGTCCGCGCCGGACGCTCAAAACGCTCCGGGCGATCCGAACGGCTGCGATCCCCGCGCCTGCCTGCATCCCGCGCTCCATCGCGGCTCTTTCCGCGGGAATGAGAGGGTTCCCTGTGCGCAGCGTCGCCCTCCTGCTTTTTCCGCGCGTTCTTCGGGGAGATAACGACCCGGCGGTTCGGTTCCTCTCCAATCGAGGAGGAAGCGGCCCCCTCCACCTTGGAAACCGCCGCATGGATGATGCGCCGCTCATAAGGATTCATCGGCTCCAGACGGGTGGAGCGGCCCGATTTCACCGCATTGCGCGCCAGCTTCTGCGCCAGGCGTTCCAGCGTTTCAGCGCGTTTCTGACGGTAGTCCCCGCTGTCAATCGAAATCCGCACATAATCTCCGTCGATCCGGTTCGCAACCAAGGAAGTCAGATACTGCACCGCATCCAGCGTTTCGCCGCGGCGGCCGATGATGACGCCCAGGCCGGTCCCCTCCAGATAGAGATCGATACTGTCCGCGGTCTCGCAGGCGCGCACAACCGCCTCCTGCACGCCCATCGCCTTCAAGATATCCGTCACATATTCAATCGCCATTTTTGCCTTCGTACTCAACTGATCTTCAGGAGTAAACGTCCGCTCCTTCGGCGGGGCGGCCGGCTCCCGGCCCTTGGAGGAGGACGGTTCCTTTGCGCCCGCCGCGGCAGGCTTGCGCGGCTGGGAAGGCTTGCGGTTCTCCCTAGGTTCTGCCTTAGGCTCCGCCTTTGTCCCCGTCTTGAGCTCCGCTTTGGGATCCATCTTGGATTCTGCCCTGGGCTCTGCCTTCGGCTCCGGTTTCGGCGCCTCCGGCTTCTCCCTTCTGGACCTTTGCGGTTCGGGACGCGGCCGGTGCTCCGGCTGCGCCGGAGCCGAACGCCGTTCCTTCTCCTCCGGTCCGGCTTTCGATTCTGTTTTTTTCGCCGGAAGAGGGCTTTCCTCTTCAAGCAGATAAACCCTTACCTTGGCCGGGCTGTTTCGTAGCCCAAAAAAACTGCGGCGGGGCATTTCCAGGATCTCAAATCCTGTGTCCTCGGTGGTAACGCCCAACTCCTCTTTGGCCTTGCGAAGCGCCTCATCTACCGTTTTTCCGGTCATGATACTCTCTCGTTGCATGGCTTGCCCTTTCCTTTCTTACAGAAAGCCGGGCGCGCGGGGCGCCGCTTCCCTCCTATTTCAAATCGTCGTCCGTAACCTCTACATATTCTTCGCCATATTTCTCCGCATCGCGGCGGCGGGCTTC
Organism: Provencibacterium sp.; assembly: GCA_022793895.1. Taxonomy (GTDB): domain Bacteria; phylum Bacillota; class Clostridia; order Oscillospirales; family Ruminococcaceae; genus Harryflintia. Next base: position 3,234 of record JAAWDS010000056.1, read on the forward strand.
TGCCAGCTTCCGGCGATTCTTCTCCTTCTCGGAAAGCGCCTTGGCGAGAATCTCCTCATCCACCTCTGCCGCCTTCGCCGCAGCGGCTGCGGCGGCCGCTTCCCTCTTCGCTTTGTTCTTCTCCTTTTTAGCCTGTTCCTGCGCGTCGAATTTGATCCGCTCCGCTTCGGTCATCGATTCCCGCAGCTTAGCCTTCGCCTCCAGCTTTTGCCGGCGCAGCTCCTCGCGGCGCGCCTCGGCCTCCGCCTGCGCTTTCTCCGCCATCTCCTTCGGATTGTAGTATTTATTGAGCAGCAGCGACTGAACCCAGGAGAAGAGGTTGGTGAAAATCCAGTACATACCCACCCCGGCCGGTACCTGGAAGGCAATCACCAGCGACATGACCGGCATAAAGAGCATCATTCCCTTGGTCATGCTCGAACCGGCGGCGTTTTCGCCCATCGTCTGCTTCTGTTGGCGGATCGACTGCAAAGAAAGCAAAATGGAGGTCAGCCCGGAAAGAATAGGGATCAAGATCAGCAAATTAAACGCCAACGTGGGAACGGCGCTCAAATCGATTCCTAAAAAAACAAAATTGAAATCTTCAATCTTCTGCACAAAGTCAGCGCCCAGGCTCATAAACGCATCCGGGTTTTGCTTCACCGCGTTAATGACGCTGATTTCACGGGAATAGAGGTTCCCCGTAAAACCCAAGCCCGTTACTATCTCCATCGCCTGATCGATAAGCTCGGAGTTAAAACGCATGATGTGCTTTAGCGGGTTATAGATAACGTCAATCAAGCCGAAGAGGATGGGGAACTGAACCAGCATGGGAAGGCAGCCCGACATGGGGTTATAGCCCTCCTCCTGATAGAGCTTCATCATCTCTTCGTTCATTTTCTCTTTGTTGTTTTTATATTTGTTCTGAATCTCCTGCAAACGCGGAGAAAACGCCGTCTGCTTCGCCATGGATTTCTGCTGCTTTACCATCAGCGGAACCATGGCCAATTTGGTTATCAAGGTGAACAGGATCAGCGCCAATCCATAAATGGGAACGATGTGGTAGATAGCCCACATGATCCAGCCGAGGGGATAGCCGAATATGGCATTAATAAAACTCAATGATTTACCTCCATCTTTGGACACGCCAGCGCCCTTGATAAAACCGATACCGAATAACGCCTCCCGCTTATTCTCCGGCTGCCGGCGAAAGGAGGCTGGCAATATCTAAAATTTTTCTATGCACGTCCGAGCTGCGCCATGCACGATGGAACCGCGCAGAGAAAAAAGTCAGGATCGGCTCTGTTTTTTTCTTTTTTTAGATAAATCCGGCGGCACCAGATCGATCCCGCCCTTACAAAAGGGATTGCACCGCAAAATCCGCTTAACTGAAAGAAGCCCGCCCCGAAGCGCTCCATATTCGGCAATCGCCTGAAGAGCATACTCGGAACAGGTGGGATAGAACCTGCAACAAGCAGGCTTCAAAGGGGAGATTACCTTGCGGTAAAACCGAATCAACAAAAGCAGCAGATTTTTCATCCTCGTAAGCCTGGCCGCTGTACCATCAGCTCATTCAACTGTTTCATCATGACCGGGACAAGGACGGTTGATTTCACAAAGGCCGTCTTTGTGCGGCAGACAAAAACGACATCCCATCCCGCCGGAACGGCAAACCCGCTCTCGCGGTATGCGGCGCGGACCACCCGGCGCGCCCGGTTGCGGTTTACCGCATTTCCAATCTTCTTGGAAGAGACAACGGCCAAACGCGCCGTCCCTGTCCGGTTGCGCATCGCATAGGTCACAAGCAGCGGGTGCACCTTGCTTTTTCCCTTTTTATAAATGAGCCGGAACTGATGGTTGCGGTTGAGCGTTTCTTGCGCATGCGGCTGTGTCTGCATCGGCAAAAGCTCCTTAAACCTCTAGTAGCCCAAACACAAAAATTCAGGCGCCGGCCGCTTGTTGGGAGCTGCCTCGCAAGAACAGCCTGTCCCGTTTTTCATTCGCAGGAAGCCGGCGCCTATTCCATTTCCTTGCCGAACCCTTACTGAATGCGGCCGGCAAAACGAACGGCCACAATCTGCTGCGGCCGTCATTTTAGTAGGTCAGCTGGGCTCTTCCCTTGGAACGTCTGCGAGCCAAAACCTTACGGCCGTTTTTGGTAGCCATTCTTTTGCGGAAGCCGTGCTCTTTTTTCCGATGGATCTTCTTAGGCTGGTAGGTTCTTTTCATCGTCATTCCCTCCCTTCGGAGCAAAACCTTGCAAGTTAATAGTATATCCGTTTTAACTGGCAGTGTCAAGCCCTTTTGCCGCCTGCTTTTCCCCTGAAAAGCAGATTTTTCCCCAGAACCGGGAAAACTTCCGGCTGGAAGCGCCCCTTATCTCCTACATTATATATATACCGGGAAATTAGACGGTTGAAAAACTTGAATCACCGCCTTATTTATGCTAAAATTAAATGGTTGAAATATTGTTGAATCTTTTCTTTCTCACAGGGTTTCCACTTCTTTTGAACGAGCTTTCCTCCGTCCCCGTTTTTTCCGCTATCCTTAAGAACGCCAATGAACTGCAAAGGGAGATAGTTATGGATTCCATCAATTCCTTTCATGAGCTCTTCCAGCTCGTAAGCGACTACTGCAAAAAAGAAATCAGCGAGGTAGCGCATAACCTTTGGATTAAGGATGTAGAACCCATCGAGCTGAAGGGTTCTACCGTTTATCTTGGGGTAAAAACGGATTTCAAAAAGAAAATCCTGGAGGAACGCTACAGCAAGCTGCTGGGAGAAGCGTTTGAAACGGTTCTGGGCTTCCCTGTGGAGATACAGATCCTTTGTGAAAACGCGGAGGAGCCTCCGCCGGCCGCCGCTCCCGTACCGGTCGAGTCCTTTATCCCCAGCAACAGCCCCTCCGAAGCGGGGGACTATGAATATACCTTCTCCACCTTCATCATCGGCCCCTCCAACAAGTTCGCGCACGCCGCCTCGCTGGCCGTCGCCACCAACCCGGCGAGCACCTACAACCCGCTGTTTATCTATGGGGCCTCCGGTCTCGGCAAGACCCACCTGCTCTATGCTATCTGCAACGAAATCCACCAAAACTTCCCCGCCAAGCACCTGATCTATTCGAAGGGGGAAGAGTTCACCAACGAGCTGATTACCGCTATCCAAAACAACACGACCATGGCCTTTCACGATAAATACCGCCAGACGGATGTGCTGCTCGTCGACGATATCCAGTTCATCGGCGGCAAGGAATCCACCCAGGAAGAATTTTTCCATACATTTAACACGCTCTACCAGGCCGGCAAGCAGATCGTTTTAACCAGCGACCGGCCCCCAAAAGAGATCAAAACGCTGGAGGACCGGCTGCGCACCCGCTTTGAATGGGGCCTGCTCGCCGATATCCAGCCGCCCGATTTTGAAACGCGCATTGCCATTATCCGGCGCAAGGCGCAGCTGCTCGGCTCCACCATGCCGGACGACGTCGCCGAATACATTGCCAACCGGCTTAAAACCAACATCCGCCAACTCGAAGGGGCGGTTAAAAAGATCATCGCCTTCGAGCAGTTCGCCCATACGCCGCCTTCGATGCTCATGGCGCAGAACGCTATCCGCGATATTCTTAACGACAACCAGCCCATCCCCGTCACGGTCGAGAGGATCATCTCCGAGGTCAGCCGCACCTATTCCGTCTCCCCACAGGATATCCGTTCCAGCAAGCGATCCGCGCAGATCTCACTGGCCCGGCAAGCCGCCATCTATGTCATCCGCGAAATTACGCAGATGTCGATGTCCGCCATTGGAGAGGAGTTCGGCGGTAAGGATCATTCCACCATCGTCTATTCCATTCAAAAGGTGGAAAGCACCATGCAGACGAATCCCGTCTATAAAGAAACCATCGAAGATATGATTCGAAATATCCGCAACAGCTGAGTTCTCCACAAAGACAAGTTTTCCACTTTCCACACTTTCCACCAGGTTTTCCACAACCCGCGTCGCCGGCTTGTTTTTTAACGGATTCCCCCACCGTCTCTCCACTTTCCACACCGCCTTTTCTCCCAAAAGTGTAAAACAAACCGGCAGCTAAACTTATCCACAAAAGAGCAAACGCGCTCTCCAAAGCCCCAAAAGGGCTCCAACCCGCTTCAATAAAGCGTTTGCAGGCGTTACCAACAAATCCGCAGCCTCTACTACTACTGCTAAAAATATTCCTATCCTTTGCTCGCTTTCTTTTTCCCCGGCAGCGTCGTGGAAAAAATTCTTTTATTTTGAAAGAGGGGTTCAACATTGAAGGTTATCTGCAATAAAGAAAAATTGTGTGAAGCCGTTGCAAACGTATCGCGCGCCGTTGCTTCCAAATCAACCATCCTTGCCCTAGAAGGGATCCTGCTCAAAGCGGAAGGCTCTACCCTCACGCTCACCGGCTATGATCTGGAGCTGGGTATCACAACCCTGCTGGAAGCAGAGGTCGGCGAACCTGGGGAAATTATCCTCACCGCCCGCCTCTTCTCCGATATGATCCGGCGGATGCCCTATGAAACGATCACGATTGAATCCGATCAAAAGCTGCTGACCCATATTGTAAGCGGCGCGGCGGAATATACCATCCTTGGTTTGGATCCGCAGGAATTTCCGGAGCTGCCTGCCATTGGGGAGGCGGCGCTGCTCAGCCTACAAGGAGAAACGCTCAAGAGCATGATCGATCAAACGCTCTTCGCCGTTGCAGTCTCCGACGCCAAACCGGTCCACAAGGGCTCCCTTTTCGATCTAAAGGACGGGATGCTTACCGTCGTTTCGGTGGACGGATACCGTCTCGCTCTGCGCAGGGAAGCGTTGAACGCCGAGGAGGAGAGCTCCTTTGTCATTCCGGGAAAAACGCTCTCCGAGGTTTCCAAGCTCATTGGCGGGGAAGACAAAAAAATTGAGCTCTCGGTCTCTTCCAAATACATCATCTTCCGTATTGGCGGCTATCAGGTCCTTTCGCGGCTGCTGGAAGGGGAATTTCTCGATTACCGGGCGGCCGTTCCAAAGCAGCACACCACCGAAATCACCGTTTCGACCCGCAGCATGGTGGACTCGATCGAGCGCATTTCGCTGCTCATCTCGGATAAGCTGCGTTCCCCGCTGAAAATCCGCTTTACGGATTCCCATATCCAATCCTCCTGCTCCACCGCCATCGGAAAGGCGAACGACACCATTGCCTGCCAGATGACCGGCGACGAGGTCGAGATGGGCTTTAACAGCAAATACTTATTGGATGCGCTGCGCGCCTGCGAGACCGACGAGGCGGTTTTGCAGCTCGGCGGGCCTTTGGCACCGATGAAGGTGGTCCCGAAGGATTCGGAGGCGTTCCTGTTCTTAGTGCTGCCGGTCCGGCTCAAATCAGAATAAGCGGAGGCGTTTGAAAGATGGCGGCAACCAAAAAGGACCGGGTTCAGCCGGTCGCTATCCATACGGAGTTTATCCGGTTGGACGCGCTGCTCAAGCTCTCCGGTTTTGCAGAAACGGGAGGGCAGGCGAAAGAGATGGTTTTAGAGGGCGCCGTTTCGGTCAACGGGGAGACCGAGCTGCGCCGGGGCCGGAAGCTCTATCCCGGCGATTGGGCGGGGATAGACGATTACCGTATCGAGGTCGTACAGGGTGCAGTTTCATAAAATTATCCTTCATCATTTCCGGAACATCGTTTCGTTGGAGATGGAGCCGGGAGAAGGGCTCAACATCATCCGGGGCGAAAACGGGCAGGGGAAAACCAACCTCATCGAAGCGCTTTGGCTGTTTACCGGAATGCGCAGCTTCCGCGGCGCCAGGGAGAGCGAGCTTCTCCCGTTTGGCGAGACGGATGCGAAAATTGAATGCCTCTTTCAAAGCGAAGGGAGGCGGCAGTCCGCCCGCATTCAATTGGGCGCGCACCGGGGCGCTTTTCTCAACGAAATCCGTTCCCCTTCCTCCTCCGCGCTCTGCGGGAAGATTCATGCAGTGGTTTTCTCCCCCTCCCATTTGGCGTTAGCGCGCGACGGACCGGCGGAGCGCCGCCGGTTTTTGGATGAAGCTATCGGCCAGCTCTACCCGACCTATCAAAAGAACCTTCAGTATTATCAGAAAACGCTCCAGCAGCGTTCCGCCCTTCTGCGGGATATGCAGACCCATCCCAGCCTTCAGGAGCTGTTGGAGACTTGGGATGCGCACCTGGCCCGCGCAGGCGCGCAGATTATCCGCCTGCGCGCCCGCTATGCGGAGATGCTCCGCGAACGCGCGGCGGACGTTTACCGGGGCATTTCTGGGGAACGGGAGCGTCTGTCGGTGGAATATGCCTGTTCGTTGCAGGCGTTCGAGCCGGGCATGGAGATTGCCGGTATCCGGGAGGCGTTTGTCCGGGAGCTTTTGCAGAACCGCGCGCAGGACATCCGGCAGTGCAGCACAAGCGCCGGTCCGCATCGGGATGAGCTCTCTCTACTGCTGGACGGCCAGAGCGCCCGGCTTTATGGGTCCCAGGGCCAGCAGCGAAGCTGCGTTTTAGCATTAAAATTGGCAGAATGTGGCATACTAGAGAGCAGTACGGGCAGCCGCCCGGTCATCCTCCTAGATGATGTGCTCAGCGAGCTGGATCACCGCCGGCGCGCTTATCTCTTGGAATGTATGCGGGAGCACCAGGTCTTTATCACCTGCTGCGAAGAGGATCCGCTCTTAGAGGGCGGGCAGGCGCGGGTTTTTACCATTGAAAACGGCCGGATAGCCGGAACGGAAGGCTGAAAAACGGGACCACGGGAGGAAAGGAACGGCGGGAGGATGTATTTGCATCTAGGACAGGATGTTGTGGTGCTGAGCGCCGATATTGTAGGGGTCTTTGATATCGAGAATGCGACCGTCCGGCGCACCACGCGGGATTTTTTAAGCGCAGCGCAGCGCGCGGGAAAGGTCCGGGAGGTTTCGGGGGAATTGCCCAAAGCCTTTATTGTCTGCGCCGGGCGCGGGCGGGAGAGGGAAGAAACGGTCTACCTTTCGCAAATTTCCAGCGGGACCCTGCGCAAACGCGCCGGCTCCTTCCAAGCCTGGAGCGAGGAGCTTCTCCGCAGGGAGCGCCAAGATTGACCGGCTGAAAACGAGCAATTTGAACCGGATACGGAGGTATAGATTTTGTCAAATACACCGACTGAAAAATACGATGGCGAACAGATCCAGGTTTTAGAGGGGTTGGAGGCGGTCCGCAAGCGCCCCGGCATGTATATCGGATCGACCGGGGAGCGCGGGCTGCATCATCTGGTCTATGAAATCGTGGACAACGCCATCGATGAAACGTTGGCTGGGTTCTGTAAGAACATTGAGGTCGATCTGCTGCCCGGAAATATCGTAAAGGTGAGCGACGACGGACGCGGCATTCCGGTGGGCATTCAGCCGAAGCTGGGCATTCCGGCGGTAACGGTTGTGTTTACCGTTCTGCATGCGGGCGGTAAATTCGGCGGCGGCGGCTATAAGGTATCCGGCGGCCTGCACGGCGTGGGCGCATCGGTGGTCAACGCCCTGAGCGAATGGCTGGAGGTCGAGGTCTGCGACGGGGAGCACCGGTATTACCAGCGCTTTGAGCGCGGCCATGCGGTGGATGATCTGCGCATAGCCGGCGATACCTCCGAGCGCGGCACCAAGGTCGCATTTAAAGCCGACGCAGAGATCTTTGAAACTACCGACTATGATTTTGAAACGCTGGAAAAGCGGCTGCGCGAGCAGGCATTCTTAAATGCAGGGGTGCGCATCACCCTAACCGATAAGCGCGAAAAGGAATTCCGTCAGGAAGTCATGCACTATGAGGGCGGTATTAAAAGTTTTGTCGAGTATATCCACCGCAAAAAGGAGCTCGAAGTCCTGCATGACGATGTGATCTATTTCGGCGGCGACCGGGGGGACAGCACCGTTGAAATCGCCATGCAGTACAACAACAGCTTTTATGAAACGGTGCTGTCGTTTGCCAACAACATTGAAACCCCGGAGGGCGGCACCCATGAGGAGGGCTTTAAACGCGCTCTGACCCGCGTTTTTAACGACTATGCCCGTAAGACCGGCGCGCTCAAGGAGAAGGACAAAAACTTTTCCGGCGAGGATGTGCGCGAAGGGCTGACGGTGGTCATCTCGGTGAAGCTGGTCGACGCGCAGTTCGAGGGCCAGACCAAGACCAAGCTGGGCAATTCGGATATCCGCTCGCTGGTGGATTCGCTGACCTACGAGAAGCTGCAAACCTATTTTGAAGAAAATCCGTCGGTCGCGCGCGGAATCATGGATAAAGCTATTACGGCGGCCCGCGCCCGCGAGGCGGCCCGCAAGGCGCGCGACGCCACCCGGTGCAAATCGGCCCTGGACGGCATGAGCCTGCCCGGCAAGTTGACCGACTGCTCCTCCAAGGACCGGATGGAGACCGAGCTATTCATCGTTGAGGGCGATTCGGCAGGCGGTTCCGCCAAAGAGGGACGGGATGCCCGGCTGCAAGCAATCCTCCCCCTGTGGGGAAAGATGCTCAACGTGGAGCGCGCCCGGATTGACAAGGTGTTTGGCAACGAAAAGCTGATGCCGGTCGTCACCGCGCTCGGCTGCGGCATTGGCGAGGACTTCGATCTCTCCAAGCTGCGCTATGGAAAGGTCGTTATCATGGCGGATGCCGATGTGGACGGATCCCACATCCGGACGCTGTTGCTCACCTTTTTCTTCCGCTATATGCGCCCGCTCATCGAGCACCACCATGTTTATATTGCGCAGCCGCCTCTCTTTAAGGTGACGCGTGGGAAAAAGGTGCGCTATGCCTTTGATGAATCGCAGCGGGATGCCTGCGTGCGGGAGCTTTATCCCGACCGGACCGATTCCACCAACATCCCTATCCAGCGCTATAAGGGCTTGGGCGAGATGAACCCGGAGCAGCTCTGGGAAACGACGATGGATCCGCAAAACCGGACGATGCTTTTGGTAGACATTGAAGATGCGATTGCCGCCGATGAAATTTTCACCATCCTTATGGGGGATAAGGTGACGCCCCGCCGCGAATTTATCGAGCGGAACGCAAAATATGTGGTCAACCTGGATATTTAAGACGGCGTCCGGGGAAAGGAAGAGGTTCCGAAATGGAAAATGGGAAACGCTGGCAGGATATTGCGGTGGTTTTCCGCTATGATCCCATCTGGCTCAAGCGCTGGATGCGCGCCGGACAGGGAAAGCGCTACTGGATCTACATGTTTTTGCTCGCCCTTTTGGCCGCCAATTTTTTGTTGGCAATCCCAGGCGCGCAGCAAAAAGCGCTGCCGTCGGTACTGGCCGTTTTGTGTTTAGCCCTTCTGGGCATGGTTTTTTTCCGCGTGCGCGCGGCCAACCGGAAGCTATCCTCGGCGGATGCGCTTTATAACGAAGGGAAGGAATACCGCGCCTTCTTCCGGGAGGACGGCTTTTCCTTCAAAAGCGCCGGGCGAGGGGAGGAGAACGTTCTCTACGGCGAGAAGGTGGAGGTTTTGGAGATGGAGAGCTGTTTCCGCATGACTTACCGGGAAAATGGGCTGTTCATCCTTCCCAAAGAGCCGCTGACCGAGGAACAGTCCGCTGCGCTCAGTCATTTTTGGAGCGAACGGCTCGGCAAGGGCTACCGCTATGCTTGATGTTTTTTCAACGGCCGATCGAAAGACGGCGTATCCCCGCAGGCGGGCTTCCGGTTTTGGGAGCGATCGCCGTTAAGGGCATTTAAGAAAGGAATGGAACAGGCGAATGCAAGATGAACGAAAAGACAGAGAAATCCAGCAGGGGGAAACGCCGGAAAACGAAACGTTAAACGAGAGCGCCGAGGATCTGCACCTGTCCGAAGAAGCGCCCGGTGCGGCCGGAACGCCTGAAAATGCCGGGGATGGCAGCGACGGGACCCGTATTATCCAGGTGGAGATCCGCAAGGAGATGCGCAAATCCTTCATCGATTACTCCATGTCGGTCATTACTGCCCGCGCCCTGCCCGATGTGCGCGATGGGCTGAAGCCGGTACACCGCCGCATTTTATACAGCATGTATAAAGAGGGAATCACGCCGGAGAAATCCTTCCGCAAATCGGCCTATACGGTGGGCGCCGTGCTGGCCCATTACCATCCGCATGGCGATGCTTCGGTCTATGATGCGCTGGTGCGCCTGGCCCAGACCTTCTCGATGCGCTATCCCTTGGTCGAGGGACAGGGAAACTTTGGCTCGCAGGATGGCGATCCGCCGGCTGCGCAGCGTTACACCGAGGCGCGCATGAGCCGGGTTTCGCTCAATATGCTGACCGATATCGAGAAGGAAACGGTTGATTTCGGTCCGAATTATGACGATACCGATACCGAGCCGATGGTGCTGCCTTCCCGCTTCCCGAATCTGTTGTGCAACGGTTCTGCGGGCATCGCCGTGGGAATGGCCACCAACATCCCGCCGCATAACCTGGGGGAGGTTATCGATGCGACCGTGCATTTAATCGATCATCCGGATTGCGGGCTGACCGATCTGATGGAATACCTGCGGGGGCCGGATTTCCCGACCGGCGGGCAGATCATGGGGCGCAGCGGCATCCGCGCCGCCTATGCGACCGGCCGCGGCCGGATCATCCTGCGCGGCAAGGCGGACATTGAAGAGATGTCCGGCGGGAAGCAGCGCATTGTGATCAGCGAAACCCCCTATATGGTGACGCGTTCGCGGATTGTCACCGCCATTGCCGATCTGGTGAAGGATAAGCGGGTGGAGAACATCACCGCCCTGCGCGATGAATCTAACTTGGACGGCACAAAAATTGTGGTTGAGCTGCGCCGCGACGCCAACGCGCAGGTCATTCTCAACCAGCTCTATTCCTTTACGCCGCTGCAAGATACCGTCGGCGTGATTATGCTTGCGCTGGTAAACGGGCAGCCGCGCATTCTCAATCTCAAGATGATGCTGGAGGAATATGTCCGGCATCAGGTAGAGGTGATTGAGCGCCGGACGAAATATGATCTGCGCAAGGCGCAGGAGCGCGCGCACATTTTGGAAGGGCTTAAGCGCGCGATTGACTTTATTGACGAAGTAATTGCCATTATCCGCCGTAGCCCGGATACGCCCAGGTCGCGCGCCGCGCTCATCGAGCGCTTTGGTTTCACCGAGCCGCAGGCGGCGGCCATTGTGGCGATGCGCCTCGGCCAGCTCTCCGGCTTGGAGCGCCAAAAGATTGAAGATGAACTGGGCGATTTGCAGATGAAGATAGCGGAATTGACCAGTATTTTGGAGGTTCCGGGCAAGATCCAGACGATCATCAAGGATGAGATGCTGGAAATCAAGCGCAAGTACAACAATCCCCGCCGCACCGAAATCCTTGAGGTCAGCGGCGAAATGGATATTGAGGATCTCATCCCGGTGGAGGACTGCGTGATTACCCGCACCTACTACGGCTACATGAAGCGCCAGCCGGTGGATGTTTACCACACCCAGCGGCGCGGCGGACGCGGCATTTCCGGCCTGTCGCGGCGGGAGGAGGACTTTGTAGAGGATCTCTTTATCTGCTCCACCCATGACTATATCCTCTTCTTCACCTCGAAGGGACGGGTATTCCGTTTGAAGGGCTATGAAATTCCGGAGGGCAGCCGGGTAAGCCGGGGGAGCAACGTCATTAACCTCTTGCAGCTGGACGAGGGGGAGAAGGTTTCCGCCATGATCCAGATAAAGGATCCCGAAGCGGAGCTCTATCTCACGATGGTGACCAAGAACGGCATCATCAAGCGTACTGCGCTCGACGCCTTCAAAAATGTCCGCAAGGTGGGGCTTATTGCCATCAGCTTGGATGAGGACGATATGCTCCGTTTCGTCCGCTTGACGACGGGTGAGGATCAGCTGGTGATCGGAACGCGGCGCGGAATGGCTATCCGTTTCCCGGAGAGCGATGTGCGCGCCCTGGGCCGCACGGCCCGCGGCGTGAAGGCCATTGCGCTCGGCGATGAGGATGAGGTCGTCGATATGGCGCGGGTGCATCCGGGCGCAACGCTGCTGACCGTTGCGGAGAACGGGCTGGGACGGCGCACCGATCTGAGTGAATACCGTCTGCAATCCCGCGGCGGCAAAGGGATCCTCAACTACCGCGTGGATAAAAAAGGAACGGCGGTTGCCGGGATTAAGGTGGTCGAAGAAAACGACGACGTGATCATCATCACGGATGAAGGGGTCATCATCCGCGTGCCGGTTTCGGAGATCACCGTCCAATCGCGTTATGGCGGCGGCGTCCGGGCGATGCGCATTGGAGAGGAGAGCCGCGTGGTGACGCTTGCCTGCGCTCCTCATGAGGAGGATGCGCCGGATTCTGAAACTGCGGAAGAGTCGCCGGACGGCGGTGCGCTTCCTTTGGAGGAAGCCGGAGAATAAGGCAAAGGAATAGGAAGCGGCGGCTATTTTGGATCCCCGGTCTTTAGCGGATCCAAAATAGCCCGGTTTCTATCAGGGGGGGGAATCCGATGAAGGGAAAACAGGATGCCGCCTTTGACTGCCTGAACCAATATTATCAGAACTATGACGAGGAGGGCCGGCTGCTTTCGCCGCATGGCCAGGTAGAATATCAAACCACCATGCGCTATATCACCGAAAGCCTTCAGCCGGGGATGCGCATTCTGGAGGTCGGGGCCGGTACGGGGCGCTATTCCCATGCGCTGGCTCGCTTGGGCTATGAGGTGGAGGCCATTGAATACATCCCGCACAACCTGGAGCTTCTTTTGCAGAATACCCAGCCCGGAGAGAAGCTGTCGGCCCACCAAGGGACGGCTACCGATCTGAGCCGTTATCCGGAGAACGCCTTTGATCGGACGCTGCTGCTGGGCCCCATGTATCATCTGTTTACCGAAGAGGAAAAGCAGAGCGCTCTCAAAGAGGCGGTGCGGGTGACAAGACCCGGCGGCCTGCTCTTCGTCTCCTATTGCCAGAGCGATGCTTCCATCCTTTGCTTTGGTTTTCAGAAAGGGCTGGTGAAAAAGCTGTTGGAGGACAAGCTGTTGGATCCGGAAACCTTTACTGCCCGCTCCACCCCCAAGGAGCTGTTCGTACTGCACCGCAAAGCGGATGTGGAGCGCATGACCGCCCCGCTGGCCGTTACCCGGCTGCACTATGTGGGAACCGATATGGCCACCCAGTATATGCGCGAGACGGTGGATGCAATGGATGAGGAGACCTTTTCTCTTTACCTTCGGTATCACTTTTCTATCTGTGAACGGCCTGATCTGATTGGCGCTTCCCACCATGCGTTAGATATTTTGAAAAAGAATATACAATAAGTAAAAATCCGCTCTGGATCAAAAATATCCAGAGCGGATTTTTAATTGTTATTCTACTAATAGAAGATTAAGAGCTGGTCAAGCTACCAAACTTTCCGGCTTTGACCGGCCGCTTTACTGCGGCCGGGATTCATCGGTATAAACCGAAGGGGCGGATAAGATATCCTCGGTATTCGAGGGAGGGGCTTCCTCCGGAATCAGGGGAACCGAAGAGGAAGCGTCATGGACGGGCTGGATGGGAATAATATTGCTTTCAGGCTCGGCTTCTTCCGCTCGGCCCATCCCATCCAGGTCGGCGAGGTAGTTCAGGTAGTAAGAGAGGAAATTATCACGTGCGTCCTCTGCCGCATCCCGTAATTCGTTATACCGATCCTGCATCTCATAGTCCTCCGAATAATCCTCATTGCGGCGCAGGCGGCCCAGCTGTTTGCTGGCGCTGGTGTAGAGCTCAATGTAGTTTTCCAGCAGGATCGAGAGGGTCTCTTTGTCATAGAGCTCCGAGTCGCCGGGGAAAAGCTGATCCTTCATCCGTTCCAGGTGGGTATCCGCCACGGCATCCAACTGGTCGGTAAAGGCCGTCAGGGTCAGTTCCCCTGCTTCCAGCTTCACCAGGTTCTTTTGAATTTCGGATTCCAGAGCGGCGTGCATTGCATCAAACCGGCCGCGGTAGAGGGAGAGCTGCGGATGCTGGATTTCTTCCTCTCCGATCTCTTCCTCATCCTCATCTTCATTCCAGAGATGTTCGTCATAATAACGGCGGTTTAGGAACCGTACTTGGTCGCGCAGACGGATTCTCCAAGGGGAAGCGGTGGTGACGACGTTGACCGATGCGGGAACGCGGACGATAACCCAGGGCGACGCATTGTCCACCAGGCCGCTGCGCAGCAGATAAGAGGAGCCATCGGAGTTAAAGAACATGGTGTCGTAATCGATCGAGAGGGAGAGAACGCCGCCCCCCTCCTCTTGACGGGTTTGCTCGATGAGCTCATATCGATCGGCAAACAGGCCCTCTACCCGCACATAGACCTTTTCATCCTTGGATTGTTCAACATACACCTCGGAATAACCGAAATTCAGCTCCACCGTGTTCCGATCGCCCGGTTCAAAGCTGTAGACCGGGGTTGAGTTGATAAATTGGCTGATGATCTGATCCCCGTTTTGCAGAAAATCGCGGATGGCCAACGGGATTAACACGACGCCTGCAATCAGGCAGACGACCAGCACCAAAACGCTGATAAGGGTAATTTTTTTAAGCATGGCCGTTCTCCTCTCTGGGTTCTTCTTCATTTCCGAATTGCAAGCGCGGCTCCGGAACAGGTTCGTTATAAATTTCCTCATAGGGACGCGGGGCCGGATAGCCGGCTTCTTCAGGAGGCGTTTCCGCCGCCGGAGACGGAGGCGGCGTGGGGGCGTCCCAGCCGTCCTGATAAACGTTTGCGGCGCGGGTGCTTGCACGATAGGAGGGGTTACGCGCCGTATTGGTCCAGCGCAGGCTGCCAAAGCAGGTGCGGATGAGCCGGACAAGGCCCTTGACAAGATAGATAAGGCCGCAGATGGATAGGACGCTTCCCGCAATGCAGAAGAATACGGCGATGATAAACAGGAAGGTGAAGCTGATGGGAAGCCCTAAGCCGCCCAGTACCGAAAAGGCCAGGCTTCCGGCAAACGCTGCGGCCAGGAAGAACAGGAACAGAAAAGCCAGGAAAACGGTCAAGCCGATAATACTGAAGCAGATAAGCGCCAACAGCGCTCCCCCAGCCAACAGGGCTAACACGATCACCGGAAACAGCAGGATGACCAGCAGAGTGGAGGCAAAAAAGTGCGCGGCTCCGGTTCCCGGCTCTCTTGATGGTTTGGAAGGCTTTGGCGGTTTTGGAGGTTCGGTGAACTTTGGTTCTCTGGGCGGAGAGTAATTGTTTTTAGGTTCCTCGATTTCCGGCGCTTGATCCTCCGGCTGTTTTCTGGGCTGGGGCTCCGGCGCCTTCGGGGATTTTGCTTCGGGGCTGATACCGCCAAAAAGGCGGCTGAAAAATTCGCTTAACTGCTCAAAGAAGGTCTTGAGCTTCTCCCAAGCGTTTTCCCAGAAATATCCGCCTTCCGGCGGTTCAGAATCCGGCCGGTTTACCTTTTTCCGGTCTCCGGCCTCCTCTTCGATTTCCGAGAGAATTTGCGCGGCCACCGCCGACGGGATCCCAAGATTCACCGCGATTTCCTCTTCTGTTTTCCCTTCGCTCTTTCCGGCCTCAAAATATTCCGAGTAATCGCGCAATATCTCGCTGATTTCCCGCTTTGGCAGCTTGCCGCTTAAAGAAAATTCCAACTGCCGAATGTACTCTACTCGGTTCATATCGGTTCACCTCTCAAAAGAATTTCAACGATTTCTGCAAATTCAAACCAATCTTTTTTCAGCGCCTCCAAAAATTCCCGCCCGCTGTCGGTAATCATATAATATTTTCGGGCTGGCCCGCTTGGAGATTCCTTTAAATAGGTTTTGAAATAATTTTCGCTTGTCAGCCGGCGCAAAATGGGGTATACCGTCCCCTCCCCGATCTCCGCATAGCGCGCAATAGACTGCACAATCTCATAGCCATACATATCGCGCCGGGATATGAGCGCAAGGATGCACATTTCAATGACGCCTTTACGAAACTGTGTATTCAAATAAGTTTTCCCCCCATTCTCGAAGAAATATCCCTGCCTGTATACCTATCATAGCACACTACTATGTAATACACAATACCATATTCGAAAAAGTAGTAATTTATTCATAAATAACCGGACAAATAGAAAACAAATAAAGACCGCAACTTGAGAACATTTCCTCTGCTGGAATTTTTCCGGCAGATAGCAAAAATCAGTCGTTTGGAAGGCCGTTTAACGAAAATCCGACAGCGTTTACGGTCGAGAGAAGGAATGTTTCACATGAAACATCTTTCAAACGGCGGAATCTCGTGTTATAATAGAAGCATTGGCCTGAGATTGAGAACAGAAAACAGCTGCTTGGGTAAATAGAATGGGAGGAAGCGTTGGCTTTGGGAAAGATTTTAGCGATTGCAAATCAGAAGGGCGGGGTTGGGAAAACGACAACCGCGGTCAATCTGGCTTCCGCCCTGGGTGGCCTGGATAAAAAGGTACTGATGGTCGATATGGATCCACAGGGCAACTCTACGAGCGGTTTTGGTGTAAATAAGCGCGCCGTCAAGGCGTCTACCTATGAGCTGCTCATTGGAAGCGCTCCTTATACCAACGCCCTTGTCCATACGGAATTTAAAAATGTCGATATTCTTCCGGCAAGCATCGAGCTGGCCGGAGCGGAAATCGAGCTGGTGGAGTTTACAGACAGGACGACGCGGTTAAAAAAGCTCTTAATTCCGGCCAAGCTGGGCTATGATTATCTGCTGATCGATTGCCCCCCTTCGCTGGGCCTCATCACGCTCAACGCCTTGACGGCGGCGGATCGGGTAGTCGTCCCCATCCAATGCGAGTATTATGCGTTGGAGGGCCTCAGCCAGCTCATTGCCACCGTCCGACAGGTGAAGCGGCTTTATAACCCGGACATTGATATCCTCGGCGTGCTTTTAACGATGTATGACGCGCGCTTGAACCTGACGCTTCAGGTCGTGGAGGAGGTCAAAAAATATTTTCCCAACAAGGTTTTTCGAACGGTGATTCCCCGGAATGTCCGGCTTTCGGAAGCGCCGAGCTTCGGCCAGCCGATTCAATATTTCGATCGGGTATCCAAGGGCGCGCAGGCTTATAACGAGCTGGCTAAAGAAATCCTTTCTATTTTCCCGGAAGAATAGAAAAATGGATAGATGGACACACAGCCGTTGTTCTTAGTTCGTTGCCGTTCTGTATATCTAAAACGCTCACACAAATGAAAATCGAGATTTATAGGTGGATATGTACCGCCGGAAAGACGCTTTGCGCTTCGGCTGCCGGCGGACTGGAATATCCACTGTATATCCCTATAGGGGAGATAAAAGGTTAGGAGGTCCTTATCATCGCAAAAGCAAGGTTAGGCGGTTTGGGCAAGGGGTTGGATGCGCTCTTTGCCGATAACAGCGCCGACAGCAGCGCGACGCTGCCCATTCATGAGATCGAACCGAACAAGGATCAGCCGCGCAAGCATTTTTCGGAGGAAGCGCTGGCGGAGCTGGCCGATTCTATCCGCACGCACGGCGTGCTACAGCCGCTTTTGGTGCGCCCGCTCCCGAACGGACGTTATCAGTTGATCGCCGGCGAGCGGCGCTGGCGCGCTTCACGAATGGCCGGACTTACCGAGCTCCCAGTGGTGATCCGCGAAATGACCGACGCCGAGGCCATGCAGCTGGCGCTCATTGAAAACCTGCAACGGGAGGATCTGAACCCGGTGGAAGAGGCGATGGGCTATCGCCAACTGATGGATTCCTGCGGGATGACCCAGGAGCGGGTTGCAGCGGCGGTCGGCAAATCGCGGCCAGCCATTGCCAATGCGCTGAGGCTGCTGAACCTTCCGCAGCCGGTGTTGAGCATGGTGCAGGATGGGGAGCTGACCGCCGGACACGCCAAGGCGCTCCTCTCGCTTGAAGAGGAAAACCTCATGCTGGAAAACGCCATGAAAATCCGGGCGGATAAGATCACCGTCCGTCAGATCGAACAGCTTGCCCGCCGTCGCAAAGCGGAAGGATCGGCCGAACGGCCGCCGAAGGCTCCCTCCCCCTCCCCCGCTCAACGCTATCTGGCCGAGGTGGGGCTTGCGCTGACCGAGGAGTTGGGCCGCAAGGTGAACCTGCGCGGTTCCGAAAAGGGCGGAACGCTGACCCTGGAATTTTTTGATGAGGAGGATCTGCGGGAGCTTGCTTTTAAGCTGACCGGGCAGCGCCCGGCTTGGGATAGAGAAAAAGAGGAAGCGGCGCGCGGGGATTAGAAAACGGCAATGTTCCACATGAAACAAAATGGAAGAGGTGCAGGTCTATGCCGCTTAGCGGAGACGGAAAACGGTTTACCCGGATTCTCCGGGTAGCGGACTACGAGTGCGATATTCACAACCGGATGAAGTTGAGCGCCATTCTCCGGCACATGCAGGAAATCAGCTCGGCGCATTTGGACGCTTTAGATGTTCCCTATTCTTTGCTGTTGGAGCACCGGCAGGTTTTTTTGCTCTCCAAAGTGGATTTGCAGATTTATCGCAGGCCTCAATCCTCCGAGATGGTTCAGATGGCGACAACGCCTAAAGTCCCGGCGGGCGCGCAGTTTATCCGCCATAACGAGATGCAGGATGCGGAAGGAAATCTTCTGCTCGAAGCGGAAACCGCCTGGATGCTGGTGGATACGGATCAGCACCAGATTCTGCGCCCTGCGGAATTTATCGGCGATCTCCGGTATACCGAAGCGGACGCATCCCCGATTGCCCGCCGCCGTCTGACAGCGCCTCCGGTTCAGAAGGTGGGCGAACGGGCGATCCGCTTCTCGGAACTGGATGTCAACGATCACCTGAACAACGCGGTTTATGCGGATATCTGCATGGATTTCCTGCCGGAAACGGAGCTGCGAACCTGCGAAACGGCCGCATTTTATATCCACTTTCGCAGGGAAGCCCGATGCGGGGATGTTCTGCAAATCGAACGCGGGGAATATGAACCGGGCAGCTACTATCTCCGGGCAGAAAAACCGGAGGGATGCTGCTTTGAAGCGGCTCTCCGGCTGGAAAAGAGGTAGGAAGCAAAAAAACATCCGCGCTGGGTCACAAAAAGAAATGGTCTGCGAAAGAACGGAAGGTTCTCTCGCAGACCATCTTATTTTGTCCGGCAGTAGGGCCATAGGATGAAGATTCAGCGGGCGCCTTTTTTAGCGGGCTTCGCTTTGCCGGAGGCGGGCGCAGGCGGCGCTTTTTTTAAAAGAGCAGGATAAAGCTCGCCAACCATCGTTTCGCAGAGCCCAGCGCCGGGGTTCAGGGAATAAACGTCCATGTTTTCCGCGAGCTTTGGGGGATCGATGCGGGCAGCCGTAACGGAAGGGCGGCCGCTCTCCGCGGCGGCGACGATGCCATCCAGATCCTTGCTCAAGGCCAGCGGGGCATAGATCCCGCTGGCGCCTTGGAAGGCGGGAAGCAGATCCTCCGCAGAACAGAAGGAGGCGCGCGCGGTGTAAACGTTAAAGTGCTGCGCATGCTGTAAGGCCGGGTTGTAGTCCGCATAACCGGGGAGCGCTTCCCCGGTCAGCGAGGGACAGAGAAGGATCTCCGCCCCCAGGGCCTTGGCCACCTTAAAGCATTCATAGTAGAGGCTGTCGGTCTCCGCAAGGATAGCCGTTTTCCCTATTTTCAGATTCAAAACCTTCATTTCGTCCCCGGCTTTTACACCGAGCTGCTGTTCCAAGGGACTGAGATGGATCTTATCCTGAAAAAAGGCTTCCTGCTGATCGGGGCTGAATAGGTAGGAACGGCAGAGGATCCCGTCCGCAGTAGAGATGTAGAGGCCGCCGGTCGCGATATAGATATTATATTTGTGCGCCAACAGCAGAAAGATGTTGTAAGAACAGTCAAACAGGAAATCGGAAAATTTGTCGATCATCTGCTCAAAGCGCTGCCGGAGGGCCGCGGCGGACGCTTTGCCCTCCACCGCATCCCGGATGAACTGCGCGGCGATGGACCCCGCATGTTTCTCCGCCGTTAAAGGCAGCGCCCCCACCAGATGGGGAAAGAGGACAAGGTGGGATCCGGATTTCACCGCCTCATCCAAAATGCGGCAGCACTCTTCGATGAAGGCGGAAAGGTCCTTATAAGAGGTCAAGCGCATCTGCGCGGCGGCCAGCTTCACGTTGTTCGGATAAACATAGTCCAGAATCGTGCTGCGTTTGATCCCTAGGGCTTTGATGATTTGTTCGCATTTTTCAGGTTCTAGCCGGGCCGCCAGCCGGTAGGAGGCGGTAATCATCTTAAAGGGGAGCATAGGAACCTCCTAATCGAAGAATGAATCATTGTTCAACGTTCAACGGCCCAGCTGCGCAGAATACCGCGCGCAAAATTCGGCGTTGAGCGAGGGCAGCAGACCGCTTTGCTGCCGCACCTTGGCGGATTTGTGAGGGTAGACGGTCGCCAGCGCGGGAAACTCCGCCGTTGGGGGAAGAATGTAGCCGTCCTTATCCGAGGTGGCCGGAGCAGGCGCGCAAACGCAGCAGTTTTGGTTGCTCACCATGAGAATGGGGAGCTGATGCTCCTGCGCCATGGCCCAACAGCCGGAACGCAGGCGGGGCAGAGTCAGATCATAGAGATCAAAATATTGGGTAGCGAAAAGGACCTCCGCTCCCTGCATGGCCGCGCACCGCACCGCTTCCGGATGGAAAATATCCACATCGACCAGCAGCGCAATCCTGCCAAATTCGCTGTCAAAAACGTGGATCTTCTCCCCTCCCCCTAGGTTCGGGTGCTGCAACAGGTTGGGATAGGAGGCTTTCTGAAGGGCTATCACCTTGCCCTCCGGGGAAATTAAGCAGCTGCAAAGCCGCTCGCGCAGGATAAAGAGTCCGGGGACGAGATAAACTCTGGAGTGCCGGGCATACTGCGCGCATTTTTTCAGGTATTCAGCGCCCTCCTCCTCCGGAATGGCAGGCCGTGTTTCACAGAACATGACCAGGTTTGCAGGCTGCTTCGGCTTAACAAAGGAATAGCTAAAGCAAGCGGATATCTTTGACACAAGCGCTCCCCCGTTCTCCAATCGTATCGAGGTTTATTGGTCCACAGGGCAAAAAAGAGCCGCCCGCAAAGAGCAATCAACCTGTTTTCTATTATATCGCGTTGCATCCGTCCGCGCAAGGCTTCCCAACGCGGGATCCCAAAATGCTTTAGAGATAGCAGCCCTTCCATGGACCGGATAGGCATCCTTTGGACGCCGCCTTTTCCCGCGAACCGGAAGGATCAGCGTTTTTCGCCCTCCTGATCGGATGCTGCCGCTTCCAAAAGCCGGGCGATGACGGCGTTGGAGACGAGGAAGCCCTCCGGCGTCAGCGCCAGGCGGCTGCCGCGCACCGCCAGCAGCTGTGCCTTTTCCAAGAGGGCCGCGCTTTTTAAGAGGGCGGCCGGACGGATTTTATAGCGGCGGTTTACCTCTAAGAGATCGAGCCCTTCCGCAAGGCGCAGGCGAAGCATAAAAAATTCCTCCAGGCCGCCCCCCTCCCCATCCGGATGTAGCAGGCTCCAGGGCCTTTCCGCTTGCAGAAAAGCCTCCAGCGATCGTTCAAAAAAGAAGCGCTTCCCCTCCATCAAGGAGTGGGCGGCCGGGCCAACTCCTAAGTAGGGCTTTCCCAGCCAATAGCCCAGGTTGTGCCGGCTCTCTTTACCGGGAAGGCAGAAATTGGAAATTTCATATTGCCGGTAGCCATGCGCCGCCAGATCGTGGACCGCCGCCAGATAGAGATCGGCCGCCTGATCCGCATCGGGACAGAGCGCGGCAACGTCCTGCCGGGCGAACGGCGTGCCCGGTTCGATTTTGAGCAGATAGGCCGAAATATGATCGGCCTCAGAGGCGTAACAGAACCGCAGGGTTTCGCGCAGCTGATCCCCTGTCTGGCCCGGCAGGGCGAGCATCACATCCAGCGAGAGGCTGGAAATCCCGGCAGCCCGCGCCCATTCGGCGGCTTGCCGGACATCGGCCAGCGAATGGCGGCGGCCCAAGAAGCGCAGCTGACCGGCGTCGGCGCTTTGCAGGCCGAGGGAAATCCGGTTCACCCCTGCCGCCGCTATCTCCTGGAAAAAGGGGAGCGAAACGGTTCCAGGGTTGCATTCCAGGGTGATTTCCTCTCCAGAGACCGTGTGAAAACGCCGGACGGTATCCAAAATCCGGCCGATCTGGCGGGCGGAGAGCAGCGAAGGGGTTCCCCCGCCAAAATAAACGGTAGAAAAATGCTGGCGGCCAAAGGGCAGGCAGCCGAGCATTTCGCAGAGTCTGGCGGTATAGGCGTCGCGGGTTTCTTCCGATGCGGCGAGGGAATAGAAATCACAATAGCCGCATTTTTGCCGGCAAAATGGGACATGCAGATAAAGTCCGGTGGGTTCCGCCATCGCGGCTTCTCCCCTTTCTGGATGGTTTTATTGGATAAATTCCGGTGAACGCAGGCTAAAACAAAGAGCCGCTGCAAAGCTGCGGAAGAGATCCGACCGGGCGGTCCGCAAAATAGAACAGGCTGTAAAAAGACGCGCCCTCTGGCCTGTGAAAGAAATCCTGCGGGCCATTCCTCCGGCTTGCAGAAAAAAGGCGCTGTTGCAAAATAGAGGAGAAACCTCCGGCCGAGCCGATCCTCTGGCTTGCAGGAACCTGAAAAACGGTGTTTCCGCGCCTTATAGCACGAAATTCAGGGCAGTTTCCTCGCCCTGAAAACCGTTTTCCCAAAGGGCGCGTTGCAGAAGGAAGTTCTGCAACGCGCCCTTTTCAATCGTCGAGCTTGAGGACCGACATGAAGGCTTCCGGCGGCACCTCCACGCTGCCGAGCTTGCGCATGCGCTTCTTGCCCTCCTTCTGCTTTTCCAGCAGCTTCTTTTTGCGGGTGATATCGCCGCCATAGCATTTGGCCAAAACGTCCTTGCGCATGGCCTTTACCGTCTCGCGGGCGATCACCTTCCCGCCAATGGCCGCCTGCACCGGGACCTCAAAGAGCTGGCGCGGAATGACCTCCTTGAGCTTTTCCACCATCCGCCGGGCGCGGGGATAGGCGCGTTCGGCAAAGACGATGAAGGAAAACGCATCCACAATTTCGCCGTTGAGGAGGATATCCAGCTTCACCAGCTTGGAATCCTTATAGCCGCTCATCTCATAGTCGAAGGAAGCATAACCGCGGCTGCGGGACTTGAGAGCGTCGAAAAAATCATAGATGATCTCTCCGAGCGGCAGCTCATAGTGCAGCTCGGCGCGGTCGGCGTCGAGATATTTGGTGTCTCGATATTCCCCGCGCCGCTCCTGGCAGAGCTCCATAATCGCGCCGATATAGCTGACGGGGGTGAAAATGCTGGCGCGGACATAGGGCTCCTCGGCCGAGGCAATCCCGCTCGGATCGGGGAAGTTGGTCGGGTTATCGATCGAGACGGTTTCGCCTGAGAGCATCTTTAGCCGGTAGACGACGCTGGGCGCAGTCGTAATAATGTCCAACCCAAATTCGCGCTCAATCCGCTCTTCAATGATCTCCATGTGCAGCAGGCCCAAAAACCCGCAGCGGAACCCAAAACCGAGCGCGGCCGAGGTTTCCGGCTCAAAGGAGAGGGCAGCGTCGTTGAGCTGGAGCTTTTCGAGCGCATCCCGCAGATCGGGGTAACGCGCGCCGTCCGCCGGGTAGATGCCTGCAAACACCATCGGGTTCACCTTACGGTAGCCGGGCAGCGCCTCTTCGGCGGGGGCGGCGGCATTGGTCACCGTGTCGCCCACTCTGGTATCCGCCACGTTTTTAATGCTGGCGGTAAAATAGCCGACCTCGCCGGCGCTCAGCAGCTCCTGCGGACGCGAAGCGGTCGCCCCCATCAGGCCGACCTCCACCACCTCGAACTCCGCTCCCGTCGCCATGAGGCGGACGCGGTCCCCCCGCCGCAGCGTCCCTTCCATGATGCGGATATAGACGATGACCCCCTTATAGGGATCATAGAAGCTATCGAAAATGAGCGCCTGCAACGGCTTTTGGGGGTCGCCCTTCGGCGCGGGGATGTCCGAGACCACCCGTTCCAGCGCGGCGCGGACGTTCTGTCCCGTTTTTGCAGAGATGCGGGGCGCGTCCAGCGCAGGCAGACCGATGACATCCTCAATTTCATGGCAGACACGGTCGGGATCGGCGCTTACCAGATCCACCTTGTTGAGCACCGGCACAATTTCCAGATCATGCTCCAGCGCCAGATAGGTGTTGCCCAGCGTCTGCGCTTCAATGCCCTGGGAGGCGTCTACCACCAGAATGGCCCCCTCGCAGGCGGCCAGCGAACGGGAGACCTCATAGTTAAAATCAACGTGGCCGGGCGTGTCGATGAGGTTAAAGAGATAGTCCTCCCCGTTGTCCGCATGATACTGAACGCTGACGGCGCGCGCCTTAATCGTGATTCCCCGTTCGCGCTCTAGCTCCATGTTATCCAAGAGCTGATCCTGCGCCTCGCGCTCAGTAACCGCATCGGTCAGTTCCAAAATACGGTCGGCCAGGGTAGATTTTCCATGATCAATATGTGCGATGATGCAAAAGTTTCGGACCTTGTTGATATCCTGCGGCATGCACGACGCCCTTTCTATTTGCAGATAAGCCCGTTCCGGGCGGGGAAAATGGGGAAAAGCGCCTCCCAAAACCGGTATAAAATCAATGGAGTAAAACGATAGGTATAGAATAGAAGGAGGATATCCCCTTTTTAGCGGGACAGAATATTCTCATTATAGCACAAAGAGAATAGGGCAATCAACGCCGCTGTTAGGATTTTATAGAGTTTGGCGGTAGATTCTTCCTGATTGGCGCTGCTGTTTTCCACCAAGTTATAAAAGTCTGTGGAAAAATAGGGCGCGTTGCAGAATGAAGTTCTGCAACGCGCCCTTTGGAAAAACGGTTTTCAGGGCGAAGAAACCGCCCTGATTTTCGCGCCATAAGGCGTGAAAACACCGTTTTTCTGGTTTCTGCAAGCCGGAGGAGCGGCTCGACCAGAGGTTTCTCCTCTATTTTGCAACAGCCCCTTCTGAAAAAGCCGCTTTTGGGGTAAAGATGACGCCTCAAAATTCACGCCGTCCACGCGAAACCGCTGCTTTTTCCAGTTTCCGCGATCCAGGAGATCCCATTCTGCAACATACCCTTAGAAACAAAACCGTCCTTTCTTGGCTCCCGGGCGTTATCCGGTCTTGTCCCCGCTGAAGCCGGGCGCCGGACCTGGCGGCCAGGGAAACCTTTGGCCGCGCCATATCCGCAATTGGTTCCAGCTGGCGGCAAATGCGCGCAGGCGGGGCGGCAGAAAGACCGATAGCTTTTGAAGGGTGGGTTCGATTTGACGGTAGATCTCCCAATCTAAGTATATTTTTCCCCCTACAATACGGATTGTTACCTTTCGGTTGGTATTTTCAACCGAAAAGATGGGGGTATAGTCCAGCGTTCCTGCTTGGGAGATGTGGTAGTTCACCAACAGCATCCCTAACAGGAAGCCGAAAAAAACTACGGACAGAATAAAACCTGTAAAAAATAACCGAATGTCAAGCCAATGCTTCCTGTGCTTCATAGAGCTTTTTTAAAGGCGTCCTTTCGTTTTATTCCAGCGCCTGAATGGCCTTTGCTATCGAGCTGCCGGCCAACTGCGCGGTATAGATACATTCCTCCAGCGTGTTGCCGTGGGAGCCAAATTCCAGGAGCAGAGCGCCCGGCCGCAGATCCTGGTTATATTTGCGGTAGCCAAAGAAGAGCGGGCGCATCAGCCCGGGGAGATCCGCCTCCGCCTGGCGCTGGATCCCTGCGGCAAAGCGCAGGTTTTCCTGCCAATTGGGCATATTCATCGTTCCGTCGTCGCAGCCGGCAATGATCATCAGCTGGGCGGCCTTCCGGCCGTTTACCGTTGTCACCGGCCGGACCAGCGTTCCGTTTCGATCGATAGCGTCCCGATGCACATCCAGAAGGATCTGGATGGAGGGATATTGCTCTAAATATTGGCGGATGGTCTCTGCGCTGCGCTCATAGGCTCCGTTATAGGAGGGGTAATCGTGTTGGGTCGTGTCGTGCAGTACTGAAATCCCCTCGGCCTCCAGCGCCGCTTTCAGCGCGCTGCCTACCGCTACCATATTCATATTGTTGTCGGTGCTGCGCCAGTTATTCCGGGTATCATAAAATATATGGTCATAGCGCTCAAAGGCTTCGGTTGCGTGGGTGTGGTAGATAAGCACCTGCGGCTCTTCCGCCCCGCCCACCGGGAAGGAAGGCGTTTCGGAGAGGATCTCCTCGATCTCCGTATAGGAATAATCGGTATAATTCCGCAGATACCCAGGTTCCAGCGGCAGGTAGTTGGGGGAGTCATAGCCGGAGAGGTCCTCCTCCAGCATATCTCCGCGGTAGGCGGCGGGTATTTCCGGCGGAGGGGGCTTCGGATCCGCATCCGGTTGGGAGGATTGCCGGTCTGCCGCTTCCTCTTCTGAGGAAAGCTCTTCTGCGGAGCTGCTGCCGCCGGAAGAGGAAGAGCTCTCCTCCGCCCTTTCCTCCTGGGAGGAGGGTTCGGAGGAAGCGGGCGGTGCTGGACGGACGAGAGGGGTGGTGTCCGGCTCGTCCTCATAAAAAATTTCATCGTTAAAGCGTTTCTCTAAGAGACCGATGGATTCATGGGGCATTTCAGAAAAGGCGGCAAAAAGCGCCAGCTTTTCCCCCATTTTTTGTAATATAGGAGCTGCTTTATACAAATTGGAACGAATGAGAGGGAGACAAAGCACCACGGCAATGACTCCAAAGAAAAGCAGAATGAATTTTTTGGGACGGGGATAACGTTTCAAATGGCAACAGCCCTTATCGTTTTTATAGAAGGTCCATAGCCATTTATATTCGGACAAGAAGGCTTCTATTCCGAAGGAACTAGGGATAAGTCCCGGTTAAAAAGGAGACGCTGCAAAATGCAAAGCATTGTGCAGCGTCTCTCGGTTTCTGTCAAGAGGAACAGTATCCCCGCAAGTATACTCTCAGGGGCTTGGGGTTTACCGGCAGGAGCAAAGATACATCGGGGGTTATTCCGCAAAAAGCGGGGTAGAGAGATAGCGGTCGCCGGTATCCGGAAGCAGGACGACGATGGTTTTCCCCGCATTTTCCGGCTGCTTTGCCAATTCCAGCGCGGCAAAGGCCGCCGCGCCGGAGGAGACGCCCACGAGGATCCCCTCGCTTCGGCCGATCAGCCTCCCGGTGGCAAAGGCATCGGCATCCGAGACGGCGATCACCCGGTCATAAACCTTTTGGTTCAGAACTTCGGGAATAAACCCGGCGCCGATCCCTTGGATCGCATGCGCGCCGGCTTTCCCGGCGGAAAGGACGGCCGAGGAGGCCGGTTCTACCGCAACCACCTGGACGGACGGCTTTTGAGATTTGAGATATTCGCCGGCGCCGGTGATCGTTCCCCCCGTCCCTACACCGGCTACAAAGATATCCACCGCGCCCTCCGTGTCCGCATAGATTTCCGGGCCGGTGGTTTCCCGGTGCGCCTGGGGATTGGCCGGGTTTACAAATTGACCGGGGATAAAGCTGTCCGGCAGCTGGGCGGCCAGCTCTTCTGCTTTTGCAATGGCGCCCGTCATCCCCTGGGAGCCGTCGCAGAGCACCACCTCCGCCCCATAGGCTTTCATCAACTGGCGGCGCTCCACCGACATCGTATCCGGCATTACGATGATGAGGCGGTAGCCTCTCGCTGCGGCAACGGCTGCCAGGCCGATGCCGGTGTTGCCGGAGGTCGGTTCAATCAGCACCGATCCGGGCTTCAGCCGGCCGCTGGCTTCCGCCGCGTCGATCATCGCCTTGGCAACGCGATCCTTGACCGAACCGGCCGGATTTAGATATTCCAGCTTTGCTACCACCCTTGCCTTGAGATTAAGCGCCTTCTCAATGTGCGTAAGCTCTAAAAGGGGGGTTCTGCCGATCAGCTGATCGGCGGAGGTATAGATGTGCGCCATGGTAATCTCCTCCTTCTTTTTGGAAAGGAACTGTTTCCCGTTCCAAGATTCTTAAACCGTTCCGGTCCTTAGCGTTTTTAGATCCTTATTCGGTACATTCGCCGTCCCCTATCTCCTCATTTCCCAGGTAAACCTTATGGGGCTTCCCCTGGTAAACTTTCATGATCTGCCGCCTTAGCTTGGAAGGATACAGCGGCTGTGTGTTCAGCGTCTTGATATCCAGCCAAGCATAGCCGGTTTGGTTCGTATCGCGCCGGAGCTCCGCATCCGGAAGCGCGGCGATATATGCGCAGTCAAAAACGAGGTCCACCCGATGGAAGGTTTCTCCATGCACCCCTTCTATTACAAAAAGAAGCTCCCTGCATTCTACCAGAACGCCCGTTTCCTCCGCCACCTCACGGCAAACCGCCGCGGATAAGGGCTCTTCGGATCCCTGTCCGCCGCCGGGGAGGATATACCATTCATCCTCGTTGTCCTTCACTTTGACAGCGAGCATTTTTCCGTCCTTTATAACAAGCGCCTTAGCAGAATTTCGTATGATTCTTTCCAATATAGGCCCCTCCCTTTTCATTTTGTTTCCAGGATGGCCCATTTATTTTAGCACAAATCAAAAGGAGATTCCATAATTATAGGATATCCGGTGTATATTATCAGGGCAGGCTGAAAAGCTCCCGCGCGGGATCCGGATGGATTCTTGACTTTTTGCTTTTACGTGTGTAAAGTTAAATCAGTGGATTTTCACTGTTTTAATGGAGATAGCCGCGCGCCTAATCCTGCCGGACCGGACGCGCGCAGAAAGAATATTCAACCAGGAGATGTCCCGCTCATGCGTACGAAATTTTTACAATCCCTTCTAGCGGTGATCGCTGCGGCGGCTCTGTTGCTGTCCGGCTGCGCTTCCGCCGGAAAAGCCCCTGATTCCGGCAGCGATGCGCTGACCTGGGTCGCTTGGAGCGGCCACGAGAATTTTTTGGAGCTGTTGGGTGAGACCTACCCGGATATCGAATGGGATCCCATCTCCTATGAGGGAGCTAACCGCACCGGATATAGCTGGGCGCAGATGCGCAGCGGCGACGTTCCCGATATTTTTATCACCTCCCAGATCCTAGATGAAGAGCTGGCGAAAGAGCGCCTGGCAGACCTGTCCGGCTATGATTTCGTCAACCGCTTTTCTACCTCCGTCCTGAATCATGTCGCTATTGACGGAGGCGTTTATCTCCTGCCGGTTAACAACATTATGTACGGAATCTTTTACAACAAAACGCTGATGGAGGAGCATGGGTGGGAGGTTCCTGCCAGCTTTGCAGAACTGGAAGCGCTGTGCGCGGAGATTGAGGCGGCGGGGCTGATTCCCGGCGTCATAGGAACGCAGCTCTCGGGCAATACCTTCTCTGCGGTGTTCAATTTAGCTAAAACCAGTTGGCTCACCACTCCGGAGGGCATTGCTTGGGAGCGGGATTTCCTCGCTGGGAAGGCTGCGGCTGAAGGCATGTGGGAAGGGACGATGGACTATGTCCAGCGGTATATAGATATCGGGATGTTCCATACCGATCCGGAGGATAGGAACAACCCGACGGTGCTTCTGGATTACCTGGGAAACCGGAAGGCCGTGTTCTGTACGATGGTCCTTGCGGTCAACATCACCGAGCTGCCGGAGACTGGAGACAAGCTGGGGATGATGCCCTACATCGGCGAGGACGGCAGTAAAAATATCTATATGTACAGCCCGGACAGCTATCTAGGGATCAGCAAGCGCCTTACCGAGCCGGGCAATGAGGAAAAACTGGAGAAGGCCCTCCGGGTTCTGGGCCTCCTTTACTCCCCGGAAGGGCAGGCCGCTTTCGTCAGCGAAGAAAAGCCCTGTGTCATAAGCGTGCTCGGTAATGCCGCCGTTCCGGAGGACGCATTGATCTACGACGCCCAACAGGCTCTATGGCAGGGACGGGCCTTTCCGATGACCTATGCCCGTTGGGACGGCGTCCTCGCCGATATGGGGCAAGCCTATAAGGAGTGGTTCCGGGGAGAGAACGGTATGGACGGCCCGCAGTGTATCGCCCGGATGGACGAGCTGCAACAGGCATATTTAGCCGGCGCTGGGACGGTGGAATTTTGCGAAAGCACCGGCGACTTCACCTTGGAGGAGACGGCGGAGCTGGTGGGCAAGGCCCTGGGCAGCGCTTCAGGAGCGGATGCGGCGCTGATCCCGGTAGGCTCGGTCTATCGGGAGGATGTGAAGCTCAAGGCCGGCGTCACCGGTAAGCTCTATGCCGGAACGATCAACGCCGATGTTGCCAGCACCATTCTTCCCGCTTTTGATGGGGAGTACGCTCTGATGACGATGACCGGCGCTCAGGCAAAAGAGCTGGCTCGGACGGGCTTTGATGCGGCGGGGGACGGGAACTCCTTCCCATATATCCTGGTACCGAAGGGCGGCGCAGAGCTGGAGGACGGCAAGACCTATCAGGTAGCCTTTTTGATGCGCAGCTACACCGAGGAGGTGGGGCGGACTTATACGGCGCAGGTCAAGGAGGGCTTCGTCCGGAATTTTCTGCGCGCTTGGCTGGAGGAGCAAAAAACGGTCTCTCCGGGAGGAAACCCCTGGAATTAGCGGCGTCCGCCTGAACCTCCGGATATGGGAAGGCGGCCGGCGGCGTTTGCGCAGAGGCTTACGCTTCATTTGAACCTGAAAACGGAGAGGTGGACGGAATGAATCCCAAAGGGAAGATCGCAAACATTGTACTTTCGGCGGCGCTGGCAGTCTGTCTGCTTCTGTTTCTGCCGGCCGGCGGCGTGTATTTCACGAAATATTTGCGCGCTCAGATTTTTGAGGAGCGCACCACCCAGCTCAATGAGATCACCTCCCAAGTGCGGGTCAATCTGGACAACGCCCTCGATTCCCACTGGAATTATCTGAGCGCCGCGGTAAACGCCTTGGAAAACCAGAGCTTTGCAGCGGCGGAGGGCGTTGTTGAGCGGATCAGCAGCCTGGAGCAGTTTTTGGAGATGGAAAGCTACAGCGCGATGCTGATGCTGCTGGACAGCCAGGGAAATTGCTATGACAGGAATGGAAAGCACGGCGTCTGGTCGGATATCGGGCGGATATCCGATGGAGAAGACCGGCACGCCTTTATTTCCGACAGCTATATTTATCAGGGCGGCTATTGGGCGTTTGTGCAGAAGCTGGATGCGCCGGTTCAGATAGAAGGAACCGGCGTCCAGCTTACCCATGCCGTTCTCTTGAAGGATGTGTATGCCTTAGCGGAGTACTACGACAGCTCCGCCTACGGCGGCCAAAACGAGACGTACATTTTGAAAAGCGACGGAACGCGCATGCACGATGACGCCTCGAAGGAAAACACCATCCAGGCTTATAACGTGCTCAAGGTTCTGGAGGAGATGGAGGGGCAGCGTATCCCCGATATCCGGGCGGCGCTGAAGGAACAAGCCACGGTCAGCGCCAATTTTAGATACAACGGCGCTGAATATTACTACTGCTTCGCCTCGCTGGCGGAATATGACACCTTGGTTCTGTTCCTGATTCCGGCGGACTATGTGGCCTTTGGGACGGTGAACATGGTGGGGGCGGTTATCCGCATGCTGCTGATGCTGGCGGTGGTTTTCCTCATCATGCTGCTTTTGGTGATGGTGTCTGTGGCAAGGCAGCGAGGCAGCGCCCGGCTGTTCCGGCAGGAGCAGGATAACCTGCGCCGGCAGGAGGAGATGAACGCCCGGCTGGCGGAGACGAACGCCCTGCTGGCCCGCTCCAAGGAGACGGCGGAGGAGGCTTTTCAGATTGCGGAGGAGGCCAACCGGGCGAAGAGCACGTTTCTCTCCAACATGAGCCACGACATCCGAACGCCGATGAACGCCATTGTCGGCTTTTCCGCCCTGTTGGCGCGGGATGCGGAAAATCCGGATAAGGTGCGGGAATATACCAAGAAAATCACCTCCTCCAGCCAGCACCTCTTAGGGCTTATCAACGATATTTTGGATATCAGCAAAATTGAAGCGGGCAAGACCATGTTAAACTTAGCGGAAGAGAACATCGTGGATCTGGTGGAGGGGATCGATTCGATTATCCGGCCGCAGATGAAAGCAAAGGGGCACGTCTTTGAGGTATACAGCCGGGATATCCGGCACGAGCAGGTAGTCATGGATAAGCTGCGGCTGAACCAGATCCTCTTAAACCTGCTGTCCAACGCGGTCAAATATACGCCGGAGGGCGGCCATGTCGCCTTCACCGTTCAGGAGCTGCCCCAATATGCCGAACAGCTGGCGCATTACCGCTTCACAGTGGCCGATAACGGCTATGGAATGAGTCCGGAGTACCTCCAGAAGATTTTCCAGGCGTTTACCAGGGAGGAGGACAGCGTTACCAACAAAATACAGGGGACCGGCCTTGGAATGGCGATAACCAAAAACCTGGTGGATTTGATGGGCGGTCAAATTTCGGTGGAGAGCGAGAAAGGAAAAGGCTCTACCTTCACGGTGGATTTAGATCTGCGCATCAGCAGCCAGGCTGCCGGCCAGGATTTCTGGCAGAAGCACGGCATTACCCGGATCCTGGCGGTGGACGATGAAGAGGATATCTGTCAAAATATTCAGCTGGCGCTGGAAGGCGCCGGAGTCGTCGTGGACTGTGCGCCGGACGGCCGGACGGCGGTGGAAAAGGTAAAACAATCCGAGCGGGAGGACAGCCCCTATCACGTGGTTCTGCTGGACTGGAAGATGCCGGGAATGGACGGCGTGGAGACTGCAAAGCACATCCGCCGGGAGATTTCCAGAACGGTCCCCATCCTGGTTCTGACCAGCTATGACTGGCCGGAGATCGAGGAGGAAGCGGCCGCGGCGGGAATAGACGCGTTCTTATCTAAGCCCTTCTTCCTCACCAGCTTCCGCCAGAGGGTGGAGGCGGCGCTGAACCGCGGGCGGAAGCCGGAGCCGGAAGCGGCGGAGGAGCAGAGCGTTCTGGAAGGGATGCACATTTTGGTGGCGGAGGACAATGAAATCAACGCTGAAATTCTCCGGGAGCTGCTGGACATGGCAGGCGCTTCCTGCGATATCTATGAGAATGGGCGGCTCGCGGCGGAGGCTTTTGAAAAATCCAGTCCGGGGCAGTATCAGTTGATTCTGATGGATGTACAGATGCCGGTGATGAACGGCTATGAGGCCACGAAGGCCATTCGGGAGCTCGGACATCCGCTGGCCCTTTCCATCCCCATCATCGCCATGACGGCCAACGCCTTTGCCGAGGATATCCGCGACGCGCTGGAGGCCGGGATGAACGCGCACGTCGCCAAGCCGGTGGATATGGCCCTGTTGGAGAAGACCGTTAAAACGTTAATGGGGAAGGACTAGCGGCGCAATCCGCAAGGCAGCGTTTCCTTCTCCCTTAAGGGGATAACAACGCCGCTGGTTCCCTGTGGCGGTCTCCTTCGCTGGGAAACCGGCCGGGCCCGGCGGAGGAACCGCTTTTGTATGCGTCAGCTTACCAGATATCCAATATCCTCTACCGAGATGTGCGGTTGGAGCGCATGGTTAATCGAGAGGGAGAGGACCTTGGCGGCGCGCTCGATCAGAAGATCGATTTCGCGGGGAGTTACCATCATTGCCTGCGCCTTTTCCCGTTGGGAGAGGGGGATCTCCCCTCCCCCCATATCGCCCGCCATGGTAGCGGCGTCCACCACCGTTGGAACGCCGATGGAGACCACCTCCACGCCCAGGGTGGCTTTCGAGAGCTCGAACCGGCGGTTCATCACGCCGGATCCGGGCGCAATGCCGGAGTTTGCCACCTGAATGGTGCAGCCCAGCCGGTCCAGGCTGCGGGCGGCGAGCGCATCAATAGCGATCACGGCTTGAGGGGCGATATCCTGAACCACCGAACGGATGATTTCCCCCGACTCGATCCCGGTCTGTCCCAGAACGCCGGGGGCGAGAGAGGCCACCGGCCGGAGCTCGCCCAGCCCGGAGCTTTTCGCCAGCTCCCCTGCAATGTGACGGGTAGCCAAAATGAGGTCGCAGGTCCTGGGGCCGAGCGCATCGGGGGTAATGTGGGTGTTTCCAAGACCTACGACCAATACCGTCCCCTCTCCGGGCAGCAGCTTGCGGATCTCCTGCGCGAGCGCTTCGATCTCCTTTTCGGTGGACTGATTGGAGGAATAGAAAGGGGGAAGCTCAACTGTGAGATATCTTCCTTTCGGCTTTCCGATAGCCTTCTCCCCCTCGGCGGAAAGGATATCCACGCAGTTGACGGTAATTTGATCATATTGAACGGCGCTGACCGATACGCCGTCCGGCAGATTTTGTTTGCCGATGCTCTCGGTTTGCTCCAACGCCAGGTCGCTTCTGAAATTCATGGTACACCGCTCCTTTTTTCAATCGTAATCTCTCCGGCCTGGGAACCTCTTGCCGCCCCTGCGGCAGCCAAACCACAGCGAACGGAAACATCAACATTCAGGCTCCCAATCTCTCGCCGCTGCCGCGGCAACCGAGATAGAAGGCGAAAAATAATCGCGTTCAGCGCTTATTTTTTCAATAATCAAGGCTTTTCCTTGGAAAAGCCTTGATTTTTAGCTGGGAAAATGGTAATATTACTTGTACTGTCAAATGGGCAAGGAGGTGGCATAATGGCAAATGTGAAATCCGCTAAGAAAAGAATTAAGGTGATCGCTACCAAAACGCTTGCGAACAAGTCGGTAAAGTCCGACCTGAAAACCGCGATCAAAAAGGCTCAGGCCGCGATCGACAACGATGCTGCCGACAAGGACATGGCTTTCCGCGCTGCGGTAAAAACGATCGACCAGGCGCGCGCGAAGGGCGTCATTCCGGCGAACACGGCTTCCCGCAAGAAGTCCAGCCTCGCCCGGAAGATGAACGCAGCCGGTTAAGCGCACCGCTGTTTCTCTCTTGTTTTCACATCACCAAACAGCAGCCCCTTTCCTCCTTCTATACAGAAGAGGGCTTGGGACTGCTTTTTGTGCTGTCTACATCTTATCGCCCGGTTTGAAGATGAGCGCGGTCATCAATCCAAAGAGAATGGCCGCGCCCAACCCGGCCCCGGCGGCGCCGATGCCTCCGGAGATGACGCCCAGCAACCCATCCTCACGGATAGCCTCCAACGTCCCTTTGGCGAGCAGCGCGCCGAAGCCGGTCAGCGGAACGGTCGCCCCCGCCCCGGCAAAATCGATCAGCGGCTGATAAAGCCCCAGTCCGCCGAGAACGACGCCGGCGCAGACGAAGGAAACCAAAATGCGCGCCGGGGTCAGCTTGGTGTAATCGATCAGCACCTGGCCGACGGCGCAGATAGCGCCGCCAACCAGGAAGGCTTTCAGGTATTCCATAAGCAATTTGAACCTCCATTGGCAATTAAAATCTATCCCGGCGGCTCCGTACAAAAGCGGACTTTGGGAATCTTCGGGCTGTGGTGCGGCCGCCGGACGGTTATTTCCTATAGTAACCAGGGCCCTGCGATTTTCCTACTGCGGGCCCGGCAGCGCCGAGATGTGCGCCAGGTGGGCGATGCTGGGGATGCTCTCCCCCTGCTGGACGCTGGTGGGGCTCATCAGCGCGCCGGTGGCGATAAACAGCACGTCCCTGAGCGTCCCTTCCCGGATAGCCGGCAGCACATAGGAGCAGAGCACCGAGGCGCAGCAGCCGCAGCCGGAGCCGCCGGCATGCACATCCTGCTTTTCGCGGTCGTAGATCAGCAAACCGCAGTCGTTGTGCTTCCCTGCCAGCGCATAGCCCTCTTTGGCGAGCAGATCGCAGAGCAGCGAGCTGCCGACCAATCCAAGGTCCCCGGTTAGGATAAGGTCATAGTTATCCGGGCCGGTGCAGGTATCCTCAAAAAAGCGGGAAAGGGTCGCGGCGGCGGCGGGAGCCATGGCGGCGCCCATGTTGTTCATGTCCTTGATCCCCATATCCTCAATGGTCCCTACGCAGATCTCGCGCAGATAGGGCGGGGCGGTTTGTTTTCCAAGAATGGCCGCCCCTGCGCCGGTAACGGTCCATTGGGAGGTAGGCGTGCGCTGCCCGCCATATTCCAGCGGAAAGCGGAACTGCCGTTCGGCCGAACAGAAATGGGAGGAGGTAACGGCAACAACGGTGTTCGCCAGTCCCCCTTCCACCAGCATGCCGGAGAGGCAAAGGCTTTCCGCCATGGTGGAGCAAGCGCCGAACAGCCCGAAAAACGGGATACCAAGGTCACGCAGTCCATAGGTGGAGCTGATGCACTGGTTGAGCAGGTCCCCGGCGAAGATGTAATCGATCCCGCTGGAGGAGAGCCCTGCTTTTTCGAGCGCCTTGTTCACCGCATCCTTCTGCATGCGGCTTTCCGCCTTTTCCCAGGTTTGTTCTCCAAAGGCGGTGTCGTCGCATATAATGTCAAAGTAGCCCGCGAGCGGCCCCTCCCCCTCTTTCTTCGAGACGACCGATGCAAAGGAGAGAATGGAGGGCGAGGTATCCAGGCGGGTGGTAAACTTTCCGATTTTTTGCGGCATGTGCAAAAACCATCCTTTCCGGAAGAGGCGGCGGACCGCGCCTTCCTTAGTAGAGCCGGAACAGATAGAGGATCAGCCCATAAACAAAGGCGGTGGCCGAGCCATAGACGATCACCGGGCCTGCAATGGTGAACAGCTTCGCCCCCAGCCCCAGGATCAGCCCTTCGCTTTTAAATTCCAATGCGGGGGAAACGACGGCGTTGGCAAATCCGGTGATCGGGACCAACGTGCCTGCGCCGGCGAATTTGGCAATTTTATCATAGATCTGTAAGCCGGTCAGCAGGGCGGAGAGGAAAACCAGCGTAACCGAGGTGGAGGCGGCGGCGAGATCGCGCTCAAGCCCTGCATGAAGATAGATATTTTGGATAAACTGTCCGAGCAGGCAGATAGCGCCGCCTACGAGGAATGCGCAGGGGATGGTTTTATAACTTTTCGTGGGAGGCGAAGCGCTTTCCACCATGTTTTGATAATCTTTCGGGGGTATTTTTTTCATCTTTTTTCCTTCCCTTCGCAGCCGGTAACGGGCGGGCCGCTGAAATGGGACGGGCGGCGCGGCTGGAAATGAGAAAAGCGCGCAAAAAATGAGCCTGCGTCCCGCTGTTAGCTTTCCCTGCGCGGCTATGAATATAATTGCATAACTTTGGCTGCCGCCGGTCCCTGAAAGGAATAAGGCTTTCAGGAAGCGCCGGGATTTGGCGCAGGGCGATTGACACCGCCTGCAATTTTGGGTATAATAAGTAGCAGCCTGAAGGCTTGGAAAAAAAGCGGAACAGGTTCGCCAAAAACAGAATCATCGGGGTGTAGCGCAGTTGGTAGCGCGCCTGCTTTGGGAGCAGGATGCCGCAGGTTCGAATCCTGTCACTCCGACCAGAAAAAAGACTGCCGGATTTTGACGGCGGTCTTTTTTAGATTCAATGTTCAACGGTAAAAAATGTACGCTATAGACGGCGAATGGAAGTCCTTTCATCCATAGGAAGGATGTTGTTGGATGGAGTTTAGCAAGATTTTTTCAGCTTTTCTTGAATAAGCGCAGTTTACTAAAGAGATTTTGGCAATTGGCGTGACTCAAATTTATAAAGCCAATTATGCAAAGAAGGGCGTATATTATCAGTCGTTTGCTTGTTTATCCACCGGAATTGAACGGCTAGAGAAGCTATGCTTAATTTTAGATGACTATATCGAAAATCAGGGCACGTTACCCTCGGAAAAATATATCCGAAGCTATGGGCACAAGATTCCTGAGCTTTTTCAGGCTTGCAGAGGTATCGTGGCTCGCCGGAAAATTGGATTTCATTTTCGATGTAGTTTTAACGATATTCATCAAGCGATGATCGATCTGTTAGGCAGCTTTTCGGAAAGCTCCGGCCGGTACTCGAATATCAACGTTCTTCTTGGTAACGAAAATAATAGCCATGATTGTATCGCGCAATGGTTTCTTAAAATTGATCGGCCCTTATATAATAAGCATGTCTCTGCAAAGAAAAAAGCGGGCATCGAATACAGAGCCTCTGTCATAGGTTCCACTTTAAATTCGTTGGCCGTGATTTATTATAGAACCGAGGACCGCACAGAATTAACGGATGCTGTAGAGGCCAGCTATCGAACGGGAATATGGAAAGCGGTTGCGCCATACCGGCAATTGTATCTATTACAGATTATCCGGTATTTAACAGAACTTATCATAGATCTGGGCTATAAGGCAATGGCGGTTTCCTCTGCGGACATTCCCCATTTTGGTGAGATTTTTGGATTGTTTTATAACGATGACGCCTATTTCCGCAGCCGAAAAACGTGGGATACTTTGTAAGGACAGAGAAGAAATGCGCCGCCGCAGGATAGGGGCCGCTCTTCCGGCACACCGGGTGCACAATGCTAAATCAGGGCGGGAACACCGTTTTCAGGTGTTCCCGCCCAATTCGTTTCCCTGCTTCGCAGCTTGTTTTTTATGAGACGGCCGCCCCGGAGAACACCTCCCCTTCCCCTTCCATCAGCCCTCTCAGATAGCAGCCGACGGCATAGCACAGCTTCATAGCGGAAACGCGGAGCGATTCCGGCAGGCCGTCGAAGAAGGTAAAGTTTTCAAACACCAGGTCCCCCTTGAACCCGATTTCCCGCAGCGTCTGCATCACCGGCGTCCAATCGATGGTCCCGAAACAGGGGGCCAAGTGATCGTCATGTTCCCCAAAGTTGTCGTTGAGGTGCAGCATGCAGAGGCGTTTCCCGATTTCCCGCAGCGCCCCGCAAGAGTCGATGCCCGCCATGTGGGCGTGCCCGAAGTCCCAGCAGATGCCGAACCCCTCCCCCAACGCCTCATACAGCTCCAGCAGCTCCTCGACCGATGCGCCATATTTCGGTTGTCCGTCGCTGAAAGCCATCATGTTTTCGATACAGGGAAGGATGCCCTCCTGTGCGCAGAGCGCGCCATACCGCCGGTAAAAGCGGAGGTTCCTTTCCAGCGACGCCCGGCGGCTATATCCGTTTTCATCGCCGGCGCTGCCGGGATGAAAGACCATCTGTGTGACGCCCAGGATCCCCGCCCCGCGGATCGAACGGCGGATCAGCTCCTCATAGAGCGCATCCCCCTCCGGCTGATCCGGCCGCCAGGCGTAAAAGGGCGCATGGGCGTAGGACACTTCTAGCCCCAGCCGGTCCGCCGTTTCACGCTGGCGGCGGCACCAATCCTCCCAACCGACTGCGCGCATGGGCTGGCCGGGCTTGCTGTATTCGATAAAATCCAGATTGATAACCGGGAATCCCCCCTGCGCGCAGGCCGTCAGGGCCTGCTCACAGGTGAAATAGACCTCCGGCCTGCGCAGAAGCCGCCCGTGGCTGCTGGTGGACATGCCGATTTCCATGGCGATTTTTCCCCTTTCTTCGGTCTCCGGCCTTATCCGGCAGCGCGGAAGAAAAGCCGGAACGGTGGAGCGGTTTTCCGGCGCCCGCAGCCCTGCGGGATACCGGGAACGTCTTTGGTTCCGCCCGCTAAACGGAAACGTTCAGCGGGCGGAACCAGATGGGTGATAGGATGTTTAGGAGAAAATGCTGGCGGCTTCGCCCTTCAGCCGCTCCACCGCCTCCTCCGGGGTGACGGTCCCCTCTTGGATCAGCGAGGAGATGACCGACTTGAAGGCAACCCCCCACTCCGCGCCATAGTCGCTGGCGGGCGCATCCTGCGCATAGGCCAGTTGGTTGAAGCCGACCTGGCGGTAGGGCTCGTTGGCCCACAGATCTTTCACGATTTTTGCATCGGCCGCAGCCTTGGTGGAGGGCGCATAGCCGGTGTTGACGTGGTTCAAGGCGTCCTGCTCCGAGGTGAGGAGGAATTTCATAAATTCCCAGGCGGCGGCGATTTCAGCCTCCGAGTTGTTTTCCTTCACAATGGCCATGTTGCCCCCGCCGGTCGGGCAGGAGGGCTCGCCAAAGGAGGGCAGGAAGGCGATGCCGATTTCAAACGGGTTGCCCAGCTCTTCCACCGCGCCGAAGATGTTGCCCATCTTGCCGGTGGAATCGAAAATGCAGGCGATTTTTCCCAGGGAAAACTGTTCTTCCAGATAGGCTTCATCATTGGTAGAAACGAAGGGCTGGCACCAGCCGTCCTGAACCCACTGGTCCCAGGCGGTGAAAACCTTCAGCATCGCGCCGTCCTCCAGGGCGGGGCAGCTTTTGCCGGTTTCATCAAACATGTTGGAGCCGAGCTGGTAGAAGAAATTCTGGGTGTACCAGGTGTTGCTCTGGAGAGAAAAGCCATAAACGCCGGTCGTACCGTCTGCGTTCTTCACCGTCAGTTTTTTGCACAGGTCTTCAAATTCCTCGATGGTCAGGGCGTCGTTCATTGGGATCTCAATGCCCAGCGCGTCGGTCGCCGTCTTGTTGTAATACATCACGGGGGTGGAGCGGATGTAGGGCATGGCGATGAGCTCGCCGTCGTGATAGCAATAGGCCAGCAGTCCGCTTTGAACGTTGTCCAAATCCCATTGGTCGCGTTCGATATAGGGGGTCAGATCGGCCAGGATCCCTTCGCCGGAGAGCACGGGCGTGCCGCTGGAGTTTTCGACCACCACGATTTCCGGGGAGCTGCCGGCTGCAACGGCGTTCATGGTAGCGGTAACCACCTCCCCATAGCCGCCTTGGAACACCTCGACCACCGTGATCCCCTTCTCTGCGCCGATGGTCTCGTTGAACTCGGCGACCGATGCGGCAATCATCTCGCCGTTAGCGCCCGCCCCGCGGGGATGCCACACCTCAATTGTAACCTCCTTGTCCTCCGCCTTCTTGCAGGCGGAACAGCCGAGCAACAGAAGTAGGGCCAGGGCCAGGGCAATCCATTTTTTCATCAGAATAACCTCCTCAGTTTTTTCGGTGGGTGGATGGGCTTGGAAATCATTTGATCCCGTTATAGGTGAACGCCTTGATGATCCGGCCGCTGGTGAAGATGTAGACCGCCAGGACCGGGATAACCACCAGCAGGTTGGCCGCCATGATCTCGTTCCAGCGGGTGCCCAGCTCCGAATCGAGCACGCGCACAAGCATCATGGTCAGAGGGCGGACCGCTTCGCTGTTGGTCATCACCAGAGGCCAAAAATAGTTGTTCCAGGTGGTGACAAACGAGAACAGCATGATGGTTAGGAGCACGCTTTTGCACATCGGCGCCAGGATTTTGAGGATGATCTGCACCTGGGAGGCCGAATCGAGCTGGGCGCTTTCGATGATCTCATCCGGTACCTGCTTGAAGCCCTGCCGGAGCAGAAAGATGCCGAAGGCGTTCGCGCCGTGGGGAAGGATCTGCGGCCATAAGGTATTCAGTAGGTTCCAATCGGCCATTGTCAGATACACGGTGATGTAAGTGACCTGCCCGGGGATCATCAGCGCCAGCAGCACCAGTGCGAAGCAGACGTTTTTCCCAAAAAATTCGAACCGGGCGAAGGCGTAGGCCGCCGGGACCAGCAGGAGCATTTGCAGCGCAATCGTACCGGCGGTGATGAGGATGGAGTTTCGGAGATAACGCAGCACATCCACATTGCGCGCGCCTAGGATGCTGGCGACGCCGTCCATCGAGAAGCGCTCCGGCCAGAAGGTCACAGGCGTTTGAATGGCCTCCGAATAGGATTTAAAGGCCGTGCAGATCATCCAGTAAAAAGGGAACACAAAACACAGGACGACCGCTATTTTCAAAAGATCGCCGGGCAGCCGCTTCATGCAGCGCCGCAAACGGCGGCGGGTTTGTTCCTTCACAGCTTTCCCCTCCTTTTCGATTAGGAATAGTGGACGCGCCCGGCCAGGACCTTGAAATAGACGGCGGTCAGCGCGAGCTGAATGAACATGAGGAACACGGCGGCCGCGCAGCCAAGGCCCAGCGAATTGACATTGCCGAAGGCAAACAGGTAGATAAACCGCGCGATCACCTCGGTGGAGGATCCGGGGCCGCCCTCCGTCATCGCGTTCACTGAATCGAACACGTTGAAGCTGCCAATCGTCAGGAGGATCAGCGTGACAAACAATTGCGGGGAGATGAGCGGCAGGGTGATGCGAAAGAAGCATTTTGTTTTCGAGGCGTTGTCCAGGGTGGCCGCTTCGAAGATCTCCGCCGGGATGTTTTTCATGGCCGCGATGAGGATCAGCGTATAATAGCCGATGTTTTTCCAAACGTTCATGGCGATGATCGCCCACATGGCCGTTTGAGAGCTTTCCAGCCAGGGAATGGGCGCGACGCCGAACACGCTGAGCAGGGTGTTGAGGAGGCCGTAGTCATTGAAATCAAGGATCCAGCGCCAGATAAACGCGCAGGAAACGGTGGCGATCAAATGGGGGGTAAAAATGGCGGTCTGGGAAAACTTGTTGAGCCTTCGATCCGCTGAGAGCCATGCCGCCATCAGCAGCGAACCCGCCATGACCAGCAGGACGAACACCGCCGCATAAAAGAAGGTGTTTTTGACGGCGGTGAGGAAGGCCGCCTTGCCGCCCAGGGCCGCATAATTCTTGAGCCCGACAAACTCCTTGGTCGGGTTCTGTACGCTCCCCTTGAAAAAGCTCAGGAAAAGAACGTTTAGAATGGGGTACAGCACAAAGATGATCAGAAAGATCATCGCAGGCGCGATCAGCAGGTAGGGGAAAAATCCCTTCCGGGAGCGTTTGCCCTGGACCGCCGTGTTTCCAAAATAGGTGGAAACGGCTCCGAGCGCAGCGCCCGCCGCAATCAGCAGGTACCGGCTGCCCAACAGAAGCGGAATCCTGCGCGCCGATGAAAGCCCGGCTGCCTTTATCAGCAGCACGCCGGTCAGGATCAACAGAACGCCCGCCGCCATACCCGCCGCCGCAAGGCGCTTTACGGTTTTTGTTTGTTTCATAGCGCGCCCTCCGTTTCCTTTGCCCGTTTCCGTTTTTTTACTCCCCCGGCTCTTCCGAAAGAACGGCCGGTATCCCTTGGTACGAAGCCAAACCATAGGCAGCTCCTTTCTTCTCCGCCGGGCCTTATGCCTGGTTTAGTACATAGTCCGGCACAATTGGCCGGAACAGCCGCCCTATACCATGACGCGCGCCCGCGGCAATACGGAATATATGCTGCTTCATTTTTACAATGCGCTGGATATTTCCATCAACCAAAAGCCTGTGCATGTCCTTCCCAACGCCGTGATCGTCCTTTCCCCGCAAACGGCCTATGCGCA
The DNA here is from genome assembly GCA_022793895.1 of Provencibacterium sp. Taxonomy (GTDB): domain Bacteria; phylum Bacillota; class Clostridia; order Oscillospirales; family Ruminococcaceae; genus Harryflintia. The sequence goes on from JAAWDS010000056.1 coordinate 46,243, forward strand.
CCTGTCTGCCGAATCCTACCGGCTGGATTGGATGTGTATGGTTGGGAACCTGCCGGAGACGATGCGGGTTTACGGCCTCGCCCCGGATATTCTTTACCAACCGGCCAACAGCGCCGGAAAGATAACCGGTATCATCGAAAACCTGGAATTTGAGTTTTATGCCCGGCATTTCTGGTGGTACCGCTATGTCGATATCAAGGTGGAAGAGCTGTTTATGCTGATTAGCTCCAGCATTTCGCAGGTTCCCGCCGTTTCGCCGGAGGTCAGCCTCATCCACCGGTTCCAGTCGCTGCACCTGGAAATGAGCGCCTTTCCGGAAAGGGATTGGTGTGTGAAAAACATTGCCAGCCGCATCGGCATCTGTGAGTCGCGGGTTTATGTCGTCTACCGTTCCCTCTATGGCACGTCGCCCGCGCAGGATATTATTTCCATGTGCATTGAAAAGGCCAAGACGCTGTTTAAGCAGGGCTTTAGCATCTCCGAAACCTCGGAATGCTGCGGGTATAACAACGTTTCCCATTTTATCCGCCAGTTCCGCCAGCAGGAGGGGCTCTCCCCGCTCAAATATATTCAGTTCAGGCGGCAGGAAGAGGGAACCCGCCAATAACCTGTCCCTATCCGGCTGACAGCTGACCGCCGCCGCTCGGAGAGGGGCGGCGGCTGGAGGGGGCGAAGATAGTTTTGATACTGCCTCATTATCCGTTTCGGAGGGGCGTTAAAGAACTTTTGCAGCATTTTCTCATTTTCCTCTTTTCTTTTTGCGGGCCGTGTGTTATAATAAAGAGCAGTCAATACACGCGCCTGTAGCTCAGTGGATAGAGCACCGGCCTCCGGAGCCGGGTGCGCTGGTTCGATTCCAGTCAGGCGTACCAACATAAAAGTACCGGTCTTAAAGACCGGTACTTTTATTTCACATTTCACCGCTTAGAGACCAACAAAGCGGCTTTTATCAGATTGAAACATGGAAAGGATGATCCCGCATGACCTCCCGCAACGGCCTCAGGCTTTATAACGTGCTGTTCCCTCTTTGGATGCTTCTGCTGTTCCCGCCTGCGCTACTGGTTATCCTGCCCGGAAACTTTTTGATCGACAGCTTGGTTCTGCTGCTTGCGCTGCGGTTCCTCCGGGTGGAGGACCGGCGGGGCATTTACCGCAAGAGCATTTTAAAGGTCTTTTGTTTCGGCTTTCTTTCCGATCTCATCGGGAGCCTTCTGCTTCTGGTGAGCGTTGCGGTCGATACCGACTTACAAACGCCGTTTGGGAGCTGGTGGTATGAGAACCTAACCAACGCGGTTCCGTTCAACCCCTTTGAAAACATCTTCGCTTTCGTCTATGTCTGCTTGGCCGTTCTTCTCTCCGGGGCCTGCATCTATTTCTGCAACCTGTTTTTCTCCTTCCGCCGGACGGATCTTCCCCTGCCGGTCCGCCGCAGGCTTTCCCTTGCGCTGACCTTATTTACCTCCCCCTATTTGTTCCTGTTCCCCAGTGAAATTCTCTACCGCGGCTTTTAAGAAGGCGGCCTCTGCCTGCCGGACGGTGATCTCTGCTCCGTCCGGCGGCGGCCCCTCCAGGAGCGGGCAGCCGGGATCGTGCGCGGCAAAGCGCTGCTGCGCGCGGATGCGGGATCGCGTTCCATAACAATAGACGCAGCCGCCGGGGCAGGTGTCATAGGACCCGATATCAACGCTGGGCGCGCAGCCGCATGCCGGACGCTGCCCGGCGTCCTTTTTATAAGAAATTTTGCGCCCGCCGCAAAGCTCCGCTATCTTCTGCGGGTCGATGCAGGCCGCGTGCGCAATCCCCCACCGGCTGAGATCGCTCGGTTCCGCGCAGGTATAGAGCGGCAACCGGTGCTCCCTGGCAATGGCGGCGAACCCGGCGGCTATTTCAAACATTTGTTCCTCATCCGGCGGCGCAAACCGCTTTCCCAGGTGGCGGTAGCTGTCAAAGAAGCTGAAGATGCAGCGGGTCGTATAGGGCGCCAATTGGCGGCAGAGCCTTTCAAACTGTTCCAGGTGCCAGCCGGTCCCGCGATCCGCTGTAAGGATCACCGGATCATAGCGCCAATCAACCCGGCTGGGACCGAGCCGGCGGCTCAGCGCCTGGAAACAGGCGATGCGTCTTTCCACCGCCGGGAACCCCGGTTCCCATTCGGGGCCGTAAGGGGTCAGCGTATAGGTAAAGTAGTACCGGTAGCCAAGCCGGTCGATCTCCGGAAGGAGGGACAGCATAGGCTCCGGGTGTTTGGTCCAGAGGACGAGCGCCTCCACCGTTTGCGGGGAGAAGCGCAGCCGGGTAATGCGGCGGGGCCGGAAGGGGTTGGAGACGAGCGCCTCCCCCTGGCGCAGCCGCTGAAGAAGCCATCCGCCGTACCAGGCGGGGACATCGGTCCGGCGGCTTGCACTGATGATCATGAAAATTCCCCTTTTTAGACCCGACGGAAGGAAACGCGGATCCGGCAGTCGTCGGTCAGCTTAAAATAGATCTCGCTGCGGGCGCTTTCGCTGATGACGGTATCGCCCATCTCGACCCGGATCTCTTCGAGCTCAAAGCCGTCCTGCGGGAGAGCCCAGACAGAGATCACCGTGCCGCCCTCCAGGATTTGCCCGTTGTCGATGGGGCCGACGCTGCTCCCGAACGCCACCTCATAGCTTCCGCCGCCGGAGGCGCTATAGCGCACCTCGCAGCTCTTTTTGGCCGCCTGCGCGCTCTCCGAGGAGCGGGAGGCGTTCCCGGCCGTGCCGGAGGCATAGTCCTTTTGGGAGAGGCTGGGGTCGATGAACTGGGCGTCAAACCCCTGCAAAAAGCCGCCGCCCGGCCGGTGGCTGGAGGTAGAGTCCGATCCTTTCAGGAAATAATCGGAGGTCGGGCTCCCGCCTACCGGATCGTCGAAGGTGGCGTCCACCAGATAATAGGCCCCGTCGAGCCGGACATAGTTCCACATATGGTTTTCCCCGCCTGCGTTCCCGCCTACGAGGACGCAGGGGATATCCAGCCGGTCGCACAGCAGCTTGAACGCCTTTGCATACCCCTCGCAGACGGCCGAACCGTCCACCAGCGCGCCGTAAGCCTCATAGGCGTCCGGATAGCGCGCGGGGCTGGCCTTGGCCTCCAGGCTGTAGGCGCAGCCGTTGACGATCGCATCGTGAATGGTTTTCAGCTTTTCATAGTCCGAGCCGGTTGCCTTCTCCAGAATGGCGGATACTCGGGCCTCCAGCTCCTTCTGCTTTTGGGGGATGGACGCCTCTTCATGGAATTTTGTGGTCATGGTGATGCTTGCGATCTGGTAGCTGCCGCCCCCGGCGGATATTTCAGGGCGGACGCTGATACCCCCGTCCTTATCCACCCAGAAAAACTCAGGGTGGTCGCGGTAGACCGCTTCATAGGCGCGGAAGGTTGCGGACTGCAACGCCGACTGGGCGGACTGCTCGCTCCCAAAGTTGAGCGGCGGATCGAAGGCGCAGCGAAACGACGCCGTTCGATTCGCCAGGTTTTCCACCAGGTTATCATATACCTGCTGTTCCAGCTCGTTCAGCTGAACGCGGTAGCCGCCCAGCCCAGCGGCAAACACCCCCGCCGAAAGCAGCAGAAACGTTAAAACGCCTATGCAGAAAGCGCTTATCCTTTTCAATCGGTTCATTCCCTTCCGTTCGTTGCCGTTTTGTGGATCCCGCCGCGAAGCGGTTAGGGGATTGCCCGCCATGTCTGTAAGGCGGGCCTCTCCGGCTCCCCGGCGGCTTTGAGGTTATTATACTCCGAAAGGGCCGGAGAAAGAAAGTAGATTTTGTGAACGGCGGCCGGCTGTTAGCCTTCTTTCCGGACGGCCTCGGTCAGTTCTCCGTTTTCATCAAACCGCAGTTGGGTAACGTTGGAACGGGTATAGCGGATAATCTCGTTGAGATGCTTGCGCTCCTCCTCGGAGAAGAAGATATAGGAGTCCCCCTCCCGCCGGGCGCGTCCCGTCCGGCCGATGCGGTGCAGGTAATATTCATTTTCCAGCGGGACCTCATAGTTGAAAACCACGTCCACGCCGCTCACATCGATCCCGCGCGCGGCTACGTCGGTGGAGACGAGAACGGCGATCCGCCCCGCCTTGAAGGCGGCCATGATCTGGTTGCGTTCCTGCTGGCGCATGTCGCCGTGCAGGCAATCGGCGCTGAAGCCCCGCTCGCGCAGCTGTTCCGAGAGCCGGGCGGTGGTGTACTTGGTGTTGCAGAAAACGATGGCCCGCCGGTAGCCCTTCCGCCGCAGAATGGCGGAGAGATCCTCTACCTTGCGGCTGCCGGTGGAGAAGAGGCTGAACTGGGTGATCTTCGGCTCGCTCTCTTCAACGGGCTTGACGGTGATCTCCACCTCATCGCGCTGGTAAAGCCAACTGATGTCCATCACCTCGCGGGAGATGGTAGCGGAAAACATCGCCATTTGCTGTTTCCCCGGCAGGGAATCGAGAATTTTCCGGACATCCTTCATGAACCCCATGTCCAACATTTCGTCCGCCTCGTCGAGCACCACGGCCGTTACGCTCTTTAGATGCAGCGTCCGGCGCTGGAGGTGGTCCAACAGCCGGCCCGGCGTTGCCACCACGACTTGGGGGCCCCGCTTGAGGGCGGTAATCTGTTTAACGATCGGCTGCCCGCCATAGAGCGACACCACGGCTAGTCCTTCCTTGAACTGGGCGAGCTTGCGCAGATCGCCGGTTATTTGGGTGCACAGCTCGCGCGTGGGGCAGAGGATCAGCGCCTGGGCGCATTTCTTCGCGGGGTCGGTTCTTTCGATCAGCGGAACGCCGAAGGCGCAGGTTTTCCCGGTGCCGGTGGGAGCCTTGGCGATGATGTCGCGCCCCTCCAGCATCACGGGGATCGCCTTCTCCTGGATTTCGGTCATTGCGGTAAAGCCCATTTGCTCCAGCGCTTTGCGCATTTCGGGCGAAAGCTCTAATGTGTTATAATCTGCCATCTTTTTTCCTTTCTTGGCCGTTTCAACCGTTTTCCTTGTTATGAGACTACTATAGCATGAAATGCTTCACACTGTAAAGAGAATGGCCGCAAAAGCGGCCATTCTCAAGGAAAAGAAACTTTCGGCTCTGTAAGAGCCGAATCAGCGTGTCGACTTTGTCGACACGCTGCATGGAGGAACCGCCAATCGCTGCGGCTAGCGCCTAGCTCTGTCCGTTCCCCCATGGACCCCTTCGAAGTCGCAAAGCGGCTCCGGAAGCCCACCGGGCTTCCTCACCGCCGCTTCGCTCTAGAGGTG
>JAAWDS010000057.1 GCA_022793895.1 Provencibacterium sp.
GAAACCGCCGTTTTTCCAGGTTTCAGCAAGGTGGGCCTTGCCCTTTCACTCAGCCAAGGAAAAACGGCTTCCGCCTCCACAGGAGCCGGATTTCGGCCGCGGGGCGGCCGAAACCGCCGTTTTTCCAGGTTTCAGCAAGGCGGGCCTTGCCCTTTCACTCAGCTTTCTGCGGGGCGGGAGCTTTTCACGGCCCGTTCCTGGTTTTTTAGATAAATCAAAGCAGATCTGCGGCGGCCGGCGCCGCTCAAAATGATACAGAAATGGATGTGACAGCATGACACGTGCAAGCGGTATTCTTCTCCCTGTTTTTAGCCTGCCCTCTCCTTATGGGATCGGTACCTTTGGCCGCGAGGCTTACCGTTTCGTAAATTTCCTTGCCGCCGCCGGGCAGCAGTATTGGCAGATTCTTCCGGTTGGCCCGACCAGCTATGGAGACTCCCCCTACCAGTCCTTCTCTACCTTTGCAGGCAATCCCTATTTTATTGATCTGGAGCTGTTGCAGCGCAGGGGACTTTTGACCGGGGAGGAGCTGGAAGCCGCCGAGCTGGGGGAAGACCCGCAGGCGGTGGATTATGCGCTGCTTTTCCAAAACCGGTATCCTCTGTTACGCGCAGCCTATGAGCGCGCGAAGGGGCAGGACGGCGCGGCGCTCGCGCGGTTCCGTCAAAAGCATGCGCGCTGGCTGGAGGACTACGCTCTCTTTATGGCGCTCAAGGGCGTTTTTGCAAACCAAGCCTGGAAAAACTGGCCGGAGGATATCCGGCTGCGCAGGCCGGAAGCGCTGCGGCGTTGGCAGAAGGAGCTGGCAGAGGAGTGCGGCTATTGGGCGTGGCTCCAGATGGTTTTCTTCCGCCAGTGGGGAGCGCTCAAGCGCTATGCCAACAAGAAAGGGATCGCCGTTATCGGCGATCTGCCCATCTATGTGGCGGAGGACAGCGCCGATGCCTGGGCGAACCCGGACATCTTCTGGTTTGATGAGGATCTGAATCCGGTGAAGGTGGCGGGCGTTCCGCCGGACGGCTTTTCGGCCACCGGCCAGCTTTGGGGAAACCCGCTTTACCGGTGGGATGTGCTGCGTGAACGCGGCTATGATTGGTGGGTGGATCGGGTGCGCATGAGCCTTTCGGTTTATGACCGGGTGCGCATCGATCACTTCCGCGGCTTTGATACCTACTATGCCGTCCCTTACGGCGACACGACGGCCGAGCGCGGCGAATGGATGGAGGGCCCCGGCATCGAGCTGTTCGAACGACTGAACGAAGAGCTGGGCGAAGCCTATGGCGGGAAGCTGCCGATCATTGCCGAGGATCTCGGCTACCTGACCGAATCGGTGCGGGAGCTGCTGAAGGGATCCGGCTTCCCAGGGATGAAGGTGCTCGAATTTGCGTTTGATTCGCGCGAGCAGAGCGACTACCTTCCCCACAACTACGGCCATAACTGCGTCGTCTATACCGGCACGCACGACAACGATACCGTTTGTGGATGGTTTAAAACCGCCCCTGCGCCGGATGTCCGGTTCTGTAGGGATTACCTGCGCCTGACCCGGTGGGAGGGCTGGAACTGGGGCTTCATCCGGGGCGCCTGGGGGAGCACGGCGGATTTGGCTATCGCCCAGATGCAGGATTTCCTCGCCTTAGGGAGCGAGGCGCGGATCAACACCCCGTCCACCCTGGGCGGCAATTGGTGCTGGAGGCTCCGGCAGGGAATGCTGACTGCTTCTCTGGCGAAAAAGATCCGCCGGATTACGCAGCTTTATGGAAGGCAAGCGACAGAATGAGGAGGATGGTTTTATGGATAAGCAAGCATTTTTAACGGCCGTTGAAGAGCGGCTGCGGCAGGATTACCGCTGCACGCTGAAGGAAGCGGCCCCCTGGCAGCTGCACAACGCCCTTTCCCATGCGGCGATGGGACTCGTCGCGCCCGCTTGGCAGGCGGATGAAGAGGCGCGCTGCGGCGCGAAACGCGCCTGCTATTTCTCCGCGGAATTTCTGATGGGCCGGGCGGTTTACAACAACCTGCTGGGCCTTGGGCTGCTGGACGAGGTGAAGGCGATCCTAGAGGAAAACGGGGTCCGGCTGGAAGCGCTGGAGGAAATCGAGGATGCGGCGCTTGGCAACGGCGGCTTAGGGCGGCTGGCGGCCTGCTTCTTGGATAGCGCCGCCACCTGCGGCCTGCCGCTGGACGGCTATGGCATCCGTTACCGTTACGGGCTGTTCCGCCAGACGATTGAAGAGGGCTATCAACGGGAATATGCCGACGATTGGACGCGCTACGGCGATCCCTGGAGCATCCGTCAGGAGAAGGAGACGGTGCAGGTCCGTTTTGCCGATCAAACGGTCAACGCCGTTCCCTATGATATGCCGGTCATCGGCTATGGCGCGCGCAGCATTGGTACGCTGCGGCTCTGGCAGGCGGAACCGGCCGAACCCTTCGACTTTGATCTCTTTAACGATCAGAGCTATGATCAGGCAATGCACGACAAGAACATGGCGGAAAACATTTCGCGGGTGCTCTATCCCAACGACACCACCGAAGAGGGCCGCGTGCTGCGCTTCAAGCAGCAATACTTTTTCTGTAGCGCTTCCTTGCAGCATCTTGTCCGTCAGTGCCGCCGCGTACACGGTTCGGCCCGCGTCTTTGGGGATTATTATGCCGTTCAGCTCAACGATACCCATCCGGTGGTCAGCATTCCTGAGCTCATCCGCCTTTTAATGGAGGAAGAGGGGCTCTCCTTTACCGAAGCTTTCGCCGTTGCCGAAAAGACCTTCAGCTATACCAACCACACCATCATGGCCGAGGCGCTTGAAAAATGGAGCGCGGCGCTGATCCGCACCGTTTGCCCGCGCATCTTTGAGATTATCCTGATGATCGACGAGCATCTTTCCCGCCTCTTAGCCGCGAAGAAGATACCGGTCGGCGAGCGCCGTCTTTACCGGATTGTGGACCGTGGGACGGTGCACATGGCGCGGCTGGCCATCTTTGCGGGACACGCCACTAACGGCGTTGCGAAGATCCATACAGAGATCGTGAAGCACAGCGCGCTGCCGGAGTGGTACCGCCTGTTCCCCGAACGCTTCCAAAACAAGACCAACGGCATTACCCAGCGGCGGTGGCTGCGTCTGTGCAACCCGCAGCTTTCTGAGCTGGCGACGCGCCTATTGGGGAACGAGGATTGGGTAACGGATCTGGATAAGCTGAAGGGCCTGGAATGGTTTGCGGACGACAGCGCCGTTCTGGAGGATTTCCTCAGGATAAAACAGGAAAAGAAGAGGGAGCTGGCCGCCTACATCGCGCAGCAGGAAGGGGTGCAGATTCCGGAACACTTTATCTTTGATATTCAGGTGAAGCGCCTGCATGAATATAAGCGGCAGCTGCTCAACGCCTTTGCCATTTTAGATATCTATTACGGGATCAAGGAGGGGCGCATCCGGGACTTCACGCCTACGGCGTTCATCTTCGGCGCAAAGTCTGCGCCCGGTTATGTGCGCGCGAAGGCGATTATTCATTTCATCTGTGAGATAGCGAAGCTCATCAACCACGATCCGGCTGTTTCCGATCGGATGAAGGTTGTGTTTGTGCAGAACTACAACGTCTCTTATGCCGAAAAGCTGGTCTGTGCGGCCGATGTTTCCGAGCAGATCTCCACCGCCGGGACCGAGGCGAGCGGCACGAGCAACATGAAGTTTATGCTCAACGGCACCGTTACCCTCGGCACCTATGACGGCGCGAACATTGAAATTGTGGAGGCAGCCGGGGAGGGGAACAACTATATCTTCGGCGCGCGGGTGGAGGAATTGGACCGCCTGCGGGAGAGCTACAACCCCCGCCGGATCTATGAGAGCGATCCGCGCATCCGCCGGGTGATGGACACGCTGGTAAACGGGACCTTCCAGGACAGCGGGAACGGGGAGTTTCGCGAGCTTTATACCTCGCTGCTGGACGGCGCAAGCTGGCACAAGCCGGATCACTACTTCCTGCTGCATGATTTCCACAGCTATGTAGATACCCGTCTGCGGCTTTACCGCGACTACAACGACCGCAGGGCCTTTGCTAAAAAATGCTGGATGAACCTGTCAAACGCCGGACAGTTCTCCTCCGACCGCACCATCCGGCAATATGCAGAGGAAATTTGGGGAATTGTTCCTACCGTCCGTCCCTAGGGATCTATCCAGATATTTTTGAAAGGTTCCCCGGAAAAAGCGCTTGCGACTCCATTAGAGTCCAATTATGTCCGCATTCTGCGGCCAAAACCGCGCTTTTTCCGGCTTCTACAGAATGGTGTGATGAAGGAGCTGTAAGAAAACGCTTTGCGTTTTCTTACAGCTCCTTCAAAAAATTACCTTCGGGCCAAAACGGCGGCCTGAATTTCATGCAGTCCGCGAAAAACCACCCCTTTTCCCGTTTCGACAAACCGGAGGGACAGCCCGCACGCTTTTTTCTGCAAACCGGGAATATGTTCTCTTTATAGCTTCTTTTTTACAAAAGCGCGTTTTCTTCACCGGCGTCCTCTCCCGGATGGCACTCCTCCGGAATACCGATATCGACGCACACCACCTCTCCGCAGAGAAGGGAGGCAGCCTCCATCCGGTGGGCGGGCTTGAGGCTGTCAAAGGCGATGGTAACGTGGGCGCGGACCGAATCGGGGTCGCTCTCCCCGCTGTCCGCCTGAAGGCCGCTGGGCAGGTCGAGCGCATAGACGCGAGCGCCGGATGCGTTCAGCCACCGGACGGCCTGCCGGGCCCGGCTGCGCAGCGCGCCGTGAAATCCGGTGCCATAGAGGGCGTCGACGGCGACTTTGCCGGAAAAGCCGGAATCTGTCAGCGCTTCCAGCGGGATCTCCGGAATGCCTCGTTCCAGAGCGAGCGCACGGTTGGCGCGGCTGTCCCCGGTACGCGGCTCCCCATCCACTAAAACCAGCCGCACCTGCGCTCCCGCTTCCGCCAGCAGCCGGGCGGCAACATAGCCGTCGCCGCCGTTGTTGCCGCTGCCGGTCAGGATCAGCACCTCCCGGCCGGGGAGCGTTTCCCGACTCTCGATGAAGCGTGCGGCGGCCGCGCCTGCGTTTTCCATCATCTGCCGGTAGGAGAGGCCCGCCGCGTCGGCCCGCCGTTCGGCCTCCTTCATCTGTGCGCTGGTTAGGATGCGCATTCTGCCGTCCCCTTTCCAAACCATCCGGTTACGTTTTAGAAAGTTTAACATGGCGCATGCAGCGGTGTCAACCCTGCGCTTCCGGCGCACCTTTTCCGTCCGGCTTTCATAGAATAGAGCGGTAGCCTCTTGAAATGCGGGGCCCGGCGACGGGTCCGGGAAGGGAGGAAAGGGCCATCGATCTGAGAAACTATGAAATTACTGTGGGGGAAATTCTGCAAAACCCCAAGGCGCGCGCCGAGCTTGGCCGGCGTTATCCGCAGGTCATGGGAAATCCCATGCTGCGCCGCTTTTCCGGTATGCCGCTGCGCCAAGCAATGGGCTTTGCGCAGGGGTTTTTACCGGCTGCGCAGATCCGGCAGTTCGTTAGAGAGCTGGAGAAGCTATAAAAAGGAGCCGCCTGCAAAGCGCTGAAGGTTGCAGGCGGCCGCGCTCCTGATCCTGGACAAGCCCGCTGCAAGCGGGTAGATTTTTTTATTTACAAGCGTTCAACCGTAGCCGCCTTTACTGCTATCCGTATACGCCGGTAACAGAAAAAATCAAGAAAAAGCGGCCCGTGAAACAAGCGGCAAAGGGGTGGAGCTACCATTTCTACCTTGTCAGCGCAGGGGTTATCTGCTCCCATTTATGATTGTACACGGTTTTGGCGCTGGGCGGAAGGCATGCAAAAAAGATTCCTTGAGACTGCTTTAAGGGGAGGAACGGCGGGAAGAATAGGAGGAAGGACGGAGGCGTTCCCGCTTTTTAGGGAGAGCTGCCGGCTGGTTTAAGTACCGGAGGCCCTTTCTTCTTTTTACAGTTTGTTAGCAATTTATGGGATTGCGAGGCCTGGATAAATGTGGTATAATTCACTAGAATAGATAAAAATAATCCGTTATATCAGGAAAAAACAGGATAAAGGCTGGCGCTGGCTGCACCGGTCCTTTATGACGGCGTTTTTGCCGCAGAAAAAAGAAGGAGTGGGAACAATGGCAGAAAAGGGCTTAATCGGCGTTCAAATGATGATGCTCAAGGAGAAGGTGGCGGGAGAAGGCGCTTATGAAACCTTTAAAAGATTGGCTGAACTCGGCTATCACTGCGTCGAGGTCAGTCAAATCCCGATGACGGCGGAAAATATCGCAGGCATGCAGAAGGCGGCGAAGGAATTTGGCGTGAAGGTGGCCGCCTGCTCCGCGGCGCTGGAGCCGGCTTCCCCGGATGCGCCCGGCGAATACCTAACGCGTGACTTTGATAAGATTGTGAGCGATTGCAAGGCGCTCGACTGCGATATGCTGCGCATTGGCATGCTGCCGATGCACTGCATGGGCAGCCGGGAGAAGGCGCTGGATTTTGTGAAGCGCGCCGACGAGATGGCGGAACGCCTCGGCGAGCAGGGCATTGACCTCTATTACCACAACCATCATGTGGAATTTGTGAAGTATGACGGGGAATATCTCATGGATATCATCCGTGAGAACACCAAAAAACTCGGCTTCGAGCTGGATGTCCACTGGATCCAGCGCGGCGGCGAGAACCCTGTGCGCTATATCGAGAAGTTCGCCGGACGCATCCGCCTTTTGCACCTCAAGGACTACCGCATCTCCTTCACCCCGCCTACCGTCACCGACCCGAAGGAATTTGGCCCGGCCTTCTTCCGCGCTTTCCATGTAGAATCCGTCCAGTTCGCCGAGGTGGGCGAGGGCAGCCTGCCGATGAAGGAGATCATCGACACCGGCCTCAAGTGCGGGAGCGAGTATTTCCTCATCGAACAGGATCAGCAGTATGGACGCGATCCCTATGACTGCCTGATTACCAGCCGTGACAATCTGATCCGGATGGGCTACCAGGACTGGTTTACACTCTAAAAATGGAGGAGGATGCTGATGAGCCAGGCATTGGAGGGTTTCCAGCCTGCCCATACCTATCTTGTTTGCGTGGATTCCGACGGCTGCGCAATGGACACGATGGACTATAAGCACGAGCGGGCGTTCTGCCCGGAGCTGATCCGCGTTTTCGGCCTGGAGGCGCACAGCGCCTATTGTACGCCGCTTTGGGAGAAGATCAATCTGCGTAGCGCAACGCGCGGGATCAACCGCTTTAAAGGGGCGCTCATGGCGTTTGAACAGCTGGAGGCGGAGAAAGGGATAGCCGTCCCCGGCATAGAAGAGATCCGCGATTGGGTGCTTCACACGCGGGAGCTCTCCAATCCGGCCTTGGAGGCAGAGGTACAGCGCACCGGTTCGGCCGCTTTGGGCAAGCTGCTGGAATGGAGCCGGGCGGTCAATGCGGTGATTGCTTCGCTGACCGGAATGGATCACCCCTTCCCCGGCGTTTCCGAAACGCTGGCGGCTGTCCGGGAACAGGCGGATACCGCGGTGGTCTCCTCGGCCAATGCGGAGGCGCTGCGCGACGAATGGGGCCGCCATGGCCTTGCCGCTTATATGGATGTCCTTCTTGGGCAGGAGGTCGGCCCCAAGGCCGCCTGTATCGCTGCTATTTTGAAAAAGGGCTATGCGGCGGATCGGGTGCTGATGGTGGGAGACGCGCTCGGCGACCTGGAGGCGGCGCAGAAAAACGGGGTGCTCTTTTATCCCATCCTGGTCGGGCAGGAGAAGGAGAGCTGGGAAAAGCTGCGGGAAGAAGCGCTTCCCCGTTTCTTCTCCGGCAGCTACCGGGGCGGCTATGAGCAGTCCCGCATCCAGGCCCAGAAGGAGATTTTGAATTAAAAGGCGAAGGCCGCCGGAAAAGGAGGATATTTTCTTGGTTGATCTGAAAGCGAAGCCCTTTTATTTAAAGGATGAGGATATCCAGTGGGTAGAGGATACCATCGCCTCGATGAGCGAAGAGGAGAAGGTGGGCCAGCTCTTTGTCAACATGGTGCAGAGCCGCGAACCGGCGGATATTAAGGCGACGGTGGAGAAATACCATGTCGGGGCGCTGCGCTACATGAACGTCCCTGCGGCCGAGCTCTACGAGCAGAACCGCCTGTTCCAAGAGGAAAGCAAAATCCCGCTGCTGATAGCCTCGAACTGCGAGGCGGGCGGGAACGGCGGCGTCGGCGGGGGAACGCCCATTGCCAACGGGGCGGCCATTGCGGCGGCCGGCAGCGAAGAATTGGCCTACCGCGCGGCGCTCTACGGCGGACGGGAAGGGGCGGCCGTCGGCTGCAACTGGAACTTTGCACCGGTGGTTGATATCCTGCAAAACTGGCGCAATACGGTGGTTCAGCTGCGCGCCTACAACGATAAAGCGGAAGATGTTATCCGTTATGCGCGCGGGTTCCACCGCGGCACACGGGAGGCGGGGCTCGCCACCTGTGCCAAACACTTTCCGGGCGACGGTACCGAGGAGAACGATCAGCACCTGATGATGGGCGTCAACGATCTCTCCGCCGAAGAATGGGACGCGACCTTCGGCAAGGTTTATCAAACGCTGATTGATGACGGCGTGATGACCATCATGGCCGGGCACATTGCCCAACCCGCCTGGCAGCGCAAGCTGGCGGGAAAGGAGCTTTCCGACAGCGAGATCCTTCCCGCCACCCTTTGCCCGGAGCTGATTACCGGGCTGCTGCGCGGACGCCTCGGCTTCAACGGCTTGGTGGTGACCGACGCTTCCCACATGATCGGCATGTTCGCGGCGATGCCGCGCTCCCGGCAGGTTCCGGAGGCCATTGCGGCCGGCTGCGATATGTTCCTCTTCTTCAACGACTATGACGAGGATTTCGGCTACATGCTGGAGGGCTACCGCTCCGGCGTGATTACCGAAGAGCGGATGAACGATGCGCTCAGCCGTATCCTTGGCCTGAAGGCGGCCCTTGGCCTGCACCGCAAGAAGGCGGAAGGCACGCTCATGCCGCCCAAGGAGGGGCTTTCCATTGTCGGCTGCGCCGAACATCTGGAGGCATCCTATCAGGCGGCGGATCAGTATATCACGCTTGTGAAGGATACGCAGGGGATGCTGCCGCTGGATCCGAAAACCCATCCGCGCCTCAAGCTGGTGTTTATCGGCGGCGAGGGAATGGTGGTAGCCGGGAAGCTGCTCGGCGGCGCAGGCGATCAGCTCAAGGCGGCGCTGAAGGAAACGCTGGAGGAGGCGGGCTTTACCGTAGACGACGGCGAAGGCGAGGGAAGCGTTGGCAAGAGCAAAGGCAAAACCGAGGATCTGCGCAGGCGTTATGACGCGGTTATTGTGGCGCTGGACGTTGTCGGCTTTGCGCAGTACAACGCTATGCGGATGAAGTGGGCGAAACCCGCCGATCAACCTTGGTATGTTGCCGAGCTGCCGACGGCGTTTGTTTCGTTCAACCTGACCAACCACCTTATCGATCTGACGATGAGCCGCACCTATATCAACGCCTATATGGATCACCGGCAGGCGGTGCAGGCCTTTGTGGAAAAGCTGACCGGAAAATCGCCGTTCCGCGGGCGGTACAATGAAAACGTCTGGTGCGGCCGCTGGGATACCAAGCTGTAAATTTCCCCGGCTGTGTGAGAAATCGTGGATAACTGTATAATAATCACCCCCCGGTTCGACGGGGGGTGATTATTATACGAAAACAACAGGCTGCGCCTATGCAGGATAGCGCTATTTCTTCTTTTGACCGGGGAAGGGGAAGGCGTCTCCCAAAACCATGGGGGCGCTGGGGCCTTCATGCCGGTGGTAGCCGAGCGGATGGGAACGCCAGCGGCGGTCGGCCTTCCACTCCATTCCCTCGAAGGGATCGCCAGTCTCCTCTAGGAATTGACGGTAGAGGCCGCGCATCCGCTCCAGCGCTTCGCAGTAGGCGGGGTCATGGGCGGCGTTGCGCTTTTCATAGGGGTCGGTTTCGAGATCATAGAGCTCTTCGCCGCCGTCCTCTATATATTTGGTGTATTTATAGCGCCCGTCGCGGATCATCCGGCCGGGGGAGATGGTGAAGCCCCATTCGGTGTGCCACTCGCTGGCTACATAGGGGCGCGCCGGCAGGCTGCCGCCTGCGAGCGCGGCGCTCAAATCCAGCCCGCGCAGCCCTTCGGGAACGGGGAGGCCCGCCCAGCCGCAGAGGGTGGGGAAGAGGTCGAGAAGCGACACCGGCGCGCCGCCGATGGCCTCGGCCCGCGGTTCTACGCCCGGTCCCTTGAACACGAACGGGACGCGCGCCACCTCCTCATAGAAATCGACCTGCTTGGTGGTGCGCCCGCGCGCCGCCATGCTGTCGCCGTGGTCGGCGAAGAAAACGAGGAGGGTATCTTCGGCGTCAGGGCGCTTGGCGAGCGCATCCAGCACCTGGCCGATGTGCGCATCCGCCCGCTCCAGGTAGTGGTAATAGGCGGCCAGATAGTGACGGTAGGTTTCCGGCTTCCAGGCGGCCGCCTGGGCCTGGCGGTTGTGGCTGCAACAGATATACTGCACCGCAACCGGCCGGTTCTCGATGTCGTCAAATTCGAAGTTTTCCGGCAGCTCCGGCAGCGGTACGCCGGGATCGATGTCGGTGTGCTCATCCTTAAAGGCTCCCACCCAGCCGCAGATGTTGTGCGGGTTGACAAAATCTGCCACCATCAGAAACGGGGCGTCCCCATGGGTTTCCAGATAGTTTACCGATTGACGGGCGGTGCTCTCATCGAAAAAGGTATCCATGTTGACCGGCCAGGCATCGGAAACGGCGGGGACTTCGATCCGCTCCTCCGGCGCGCAGGTGAAGCCGCGCAGGCCGCCGGCATCGTGCCTCTTGCCAAAGTGAACGGTTTCATAACCGGCGGCGGAGAAAACGCTCCCCAGCGTCGGGAAGCTCTCCGGCAGATCGCTCACCGGGAAGGCGCGCCCGTTGGAGAGCACGCCCGTTTCATGCGGGTAGATCCCGCTCCAGAAGGCGGTTCGGGCGGGCTGGCAGAGCGGGCAGGGGGTATAGCAGCTATCAAAGCGCGCGCCGCCGTCTGCGATGCGGTCGATATTCGGCGTTTTGGCGTAGGTGTTACCGTAGGCGGGCAGGGCGCGCCAGGTGAGCTGGTCGGTGACGATGACGAGGATGTTTTTCTTTTTCATCGGAGACTCCTTCCTCTTGAATCAGCGGGATAGGCGGGCGGCTGCCGCTACCCTTACCGGTAGGGGCGCAGCTCCCGCAGGCGGGTGTAGGCGTTCTGCGGCATAAGCAGGCCGTTTTGGAACTGGGCAAAGGGGTCGTTTGTTTTTTCCATGTGCCGGGCGAGCGCGGCCTGGTGCTCCGCTAAGATTTCGCTGTAAGCCGGATCGGCGGCCAGGTTATGTAATTCGCCCGGATCCGACTGGTGATCATAGAGCTCTTCAAGCACCCGCTCGGCAGAATAGAAATCGAACACCTTGCGGTTCTTGCGGAAATCGGAGGTGGAGAGCTCGATCTCCGGAATGAGGAAATCAAAGATGTTGATTTGCAGCCCGTTTTTGATATAGCGGTAACGCTCGGAGCGGACGGCGCGGCCGGGGACGAAATGGTTGTTGTAGTTTTCTTCTGAGAAAGCATAATCCCGGCCGGATGCGCTGCCGCTGAGGATAGCGGAGACGTCCCGTCCCTGCACGCCCTCCGGCGCGGGAACGCCGAGCTGGGCAAGCATGGTCGGTAGAATATCCACATGGCTGGTAATGGCCTGGACGCGCAGCCCCTCCGGCAGCCTGCCGGGCAGCGAGGCGAGGAAGGCCACGCGGGTGCCGCCGTCGTAGAGCGTCGCCTTGGAGTGCATGAATGATGCGCCATGGTCGGTGGTAAAGATAACGAGCGTATTTTCCCGGAGCCCTGCTCGTTCCAGAGCCTGTAGGGCGCGGCCGACCCAATGATCCATATAGCGAATGGCGCCATAGAACTCGGAAAGATCCTGGCGGGTTTCGGGGATATCGGGCAGGTAGGGCCGTACTTCCACCTCGGCGGGATCGGCATAGGGGTACCCCTCCATCCGGAAATGGGAGGGGTTCATCCCCATGCGGTGCACCTCGCTGAAGCCCATGGCGGCATAGAAGGGCTTATCGCTGCCGCCGCGCCCGGCGAGCCACTCCTCAAAGAGCGGGACGACGTTTTCACAGTGCGCGTCCTTCCCAGCGTGGATCTCCTGGTAGCCGAGCTCTTTTGGCTGCATGTGCTCATGCTGGAAGCCGAAGAGCGCCGTTTGCCAGCCGTTTTGAGCGAGCGTGGCCGGCAGGGTGGGGCAGTGCTCGACATCCAGATTCCAGCCGCGGTGCACCAGCCCCATCAGCCCGTTGGTGTGCTGGTAGCAGCCGGTGAGGATAGCGCCGCGCGCGGGCGAACAGATGGTGGCGGTGGAGAAGTGGTTGCAGAGCTGCACGCCATGCTGGGCGATCGAGTCGATGCAGGGCGTTTCGACCGGCGTGCCATAGCAGCCGAGATAGTCCCCCAGGTCGTGGCAGGTAATGAACAGGATATTGGGCTGTTTCATTGGAAATTCCCCTTTCCTTATAAAGATTATAGCACATTTTGGCCTTTTTTGCCGGGATAAAAAGGGGCTGCCCGCAAAAAGGATGGAGCTTTTGCAGGCAGCCCCAGAGAGACGGGAAGTTATGCGTTGCCGGTGGTGCGCTCGTAAGCGGATTGGAGGATGGCGACATAGCGGTCGATCCCCATCTTGTCATATTCCGCTACATAGGCGTCCCACTCATCCAAGCTGCGGTCGCCAACGATGAACTTGGTGACGTTCTCTTGCATATAGGTCTTAATCTGCGGCTGGAGAACGGAGAACTCATCCATCTCCTCGGCGGTCATGATGAGCGTCTGCGGCAGCGATTCCTCCGGTTGCAGGCCCTTGACGTACTTGAGGCCATATTGGAGCTGGAAGTAGTTGTATTCCTTTTCATCGCCGTCCCAGGCAAGGCCCTCGTGGGTGCCGTATTTCATGAAGCCGGGGTTCGGCCACTGCCAGTGGGTGTTCTGCGAGCTCATGCCCCAGACATCCTGGATCAGCTCGCGCACGGCGGGTTCGCCGTTGTAGCCCAGCGCGCCGGCCTCAGGCTTTTTCCAGTCGGTGCCCTCGAAGCCATAGCGGGCGTTGACGCTGATCTCCTTGTTCATCATCATATCGCCCAGACGGAAAGCGGCGGCTGGGTTTTTGCAGTCCTTGGTGATCTGATAGACCTGCTGCGGAACGGGCGGAGTGGCGGGCATCCAGTTCACGCCGTTCGGCCCCTTGAGAGGCGGCTGCGCCACGAGGTCGCGGCTGCGATCGGAGGTGATGTCGGTTACGGTGGTGCGTACCTGGTGGACATAGGAGCCGACCAGCGGGTCATCCTGGTTGATGATGGCCTTGAGCTGCGCATTGTCCTGTGTAAAGGAGATGGGATCGAACAGCCCTTCCTCTACCAGCATGTGCATATAGGCGAGCCCATCTTTGAAAGCGGGCTGGGTAAAGGCGGGGGTAAGGGTTCCGTTTTCAACCGTCATGTGATGGGTGGTGTCATAGAAGATGAAGGAATTCATCAGGAAGAGGACCGCCTGCGGCAGTTCCCCAGCCGCGTTTACGCTGTCTATAAAGGGGATCTCATCCGCCTTGCCGTTGCCGTTGAGATCGTTGGATTTGAAGGCGCGCAGGATATCGGCAAATTCATCGGTCGTCGTGGCGGGTTCGAGGCCGAGCTTCTCCAGCCAGGGGCCATAGATATAGCAGCGCTGGTTGTAGAGGTTGACATACTGCTCGGAATATTTCACCAGGGAATAGATGTTGCCGTCGGCGAAGGTCATCAGGTTGCGGACGTTTTTATCCTCGGCCTCTTCCCAGAGGTTGAAGATTTCGTCGCCGTAGGCGTCGATGTAGTCGTTGAGCGGGATGATCATCCCTTGATCGGCGTATTCCATGATGGAAGCGGTGTCCATCCCCTGCGAACCGCCTACGCCCATGAATACCTCCGGCAGATCGTCGGACGCGAACAGGAGCTTCACCTTGGATGCGGTATCCTTAGCGGGCAGAAGATCAAAGACCATATCAATCCCGCTCTTCTCCTCGATCATCTTGGTGTACTGGTTGTCGTCATAGTCGGAGATCCGTGCGTTCTGCGGCATGGCGATTTTCAGCTCGATGGGCTCTTTCACGATGGGAAACTCACCCTTGGGGTTTACGTTGTCGGCGTCCGGGAAATCGAAGGCGGGCGCCGCCGCTTCGCTTGCGGATGAAGACCCGGCGGCAGAGGATGCGGGAGCGGACGAGGCGGGCGCTGCCGCTCCGGATGAGGAAGCGCTGCTTTCCCCGCCGCTGCATCCGGCAAACAAGGCGGACGACAGCGCGGCTGCCAGCAACGCGGCCATGATTTTTTTGAACATTTGCTTTTTACCTCCTTAGTTGAAACATCGGGTTTTTATCTTTAGGTCTTTGCCTAGCCTTTGATAGCGCCTACCATGACGCCCTTGACGAAAAACTTCTGCACGAAGGGATAGATGCACCACACCGGCACGCAGGCCACCATGATGACCGAATATTTGAGCAGGTCCGCCATCCACATGTTGACGTCGGAGGAGGTGGCGTCCAGCATCATTTGACTGTCCAGCTGATTTTGAATCAGGATATCGCGCAGGATGATCTGGAGCGGGAACAGCTCCTTGTTGTTCAGGTAGAGGAAAGCGTTGAAATAGGCGTTCCAGTGGCCGACCCCATAGAAGAGGGCGATAACGGCGATGATGGCCCCTGACAGCGGCATGACGACCCTGGAGAAATAGGTGAAATAGCCGCAGCCGTCCAGGCTTGCCGATTCGAAGAGCTCCTCTGGAACGCTGTTTTGGAAATAGGTGCGGGTGATGATGACATTCCAAACGCCGATCATCCCCGGCACCCACATGGCCCAGCGGGAATTGATAAGGCCCAGATCCTTCATCAGCAGATAGGTGGGAATCATGCCGCCGTTGAACCACATGGTAAAGGCGAAAAGGAAGTTGAGGAGCTTGAAGCCCACCAGCTCCCGGCGGGAAAGCCCGAAGGCGGCGATGAGCGTTAAAAATACGTTGAGCACGGTGCCGACTGCGGTATAAAGAATGGTATTTCCATATCCGGTGAGGATATCCTTATTTTTAAATACGGCTTGGTACCCTTCCAGGCTCGGTTCCACCGGCAGCAGGATAACCTGTCCCATCGAAACGGCCTTTGCGCTGGAAAAGGAGGAGGAGACCACATAAATAATCGGGTAAAGGGTGATTAAGAGCACGAGGAACAACAGGAGGTTGACCACGAAATAAAACCCTTTATCGAAGCGCGAGGTTTTAATCGCGTTGGGGTTGGCTGCCCTTCCCATTTCATCGATCCTTCCTTTCTATCTAGAGGATTTGAAGCGCCCGGCTGGCTGGGTGAATCCGCCTGCCGCCCGGCGTTACCAGAGGGAATTTTGCTTCATGGCCTTGGAAATCTGGTTGACCGTTACCACCAGGATAAAATTGACGGCGGAGTTGAAGAGGCCGATAGCCGCGCCATAGGAAAAATCGCTGCGGCCGGTACCGCCGATACCCATCTTGTACACATAAGTAGAAATGACCTCGCTGGCCGAGAGATTCAAGTCGTTCTGCATGAGGAACACCTTTTCAAAGCCGATGTTCATAATCCGGCCGGCATCCAGAATGAGCATGATAATAGCCGTTGGCAGAATGGCGGGGAGATCGACATACAGCATGCGTTGCAGGCGGTTGGCTCCGTCGATGAGCGCGGCCTCATGCTGGCTGGGATCGACGCTGGCCAGCGCCGCTAGATAGATGATGGTACCCCATCCGACGTTCTGCCAGATGCCGCTCCATACATAGAGGTGAGGGAACGCCTGCGGCAGCCCCATGAGATCGCGGTCGGTACCGCCCAGCATTTGAAGAAACTGGGCTAGCATACCGATACGCGGATTGAGGAACTGCACCAAAATACCTACCATGACGACGGTGGAGATAAAATGCGGCATATAGGTAATCATCTGCACCGCCTTGCGGTAGCCGTTCGAACGGACGGTATTCATCATCAGGGAAAGCAGAATGGTCATCGGGAAGGTGGCCAGCAGGGAATAGAAGGAGAGAATCAGCGTATTGGGCAGGATTCTCCAAAACTGATAATCATTAAAGAAGCGTTTAAAATGCTTGAGCCCGACCCAGGGGCTGCCGGCGATTCCTAACCCGGCCTTGAAGTCCTTAAAGGCGATTTGCGCGCCGTACATCGGGTAGTATTGCACGACGGCCAGATAGATAAGCGGCAGCAGCAAAAACACATAAAGCGGCCAGGTCCGCTTCAGGCGCATTTTCAATTGATAACTCTTGCTTCGGGTGTTGGGCTTCCGGGCCTCTGAGCCCGTCCTCCCCTTGGCCGCAACAGACGGCATGATTGTTTTCCCCCTTTTCGATGGATAGCCGGCATGGAGGGGAGCCCGTTTGGCTGAAGAATGGGCTTCCGCTGGGCTTGCCGGGTTTATGAGCAAATTATACATAAAAAATAGGATTATGCAACATGAAAATGTCCCATAATCCTGAATTATTCCTTATCATGCAGCATGAAATATTCCGGCAACATGATTTTATTCTTTTCGTTTACCTAAATTCCACAATAAAAAGAAGATAAATTGGGTGATTTCCACAATTGTCAGGAGAGGTTTCTTTTCTGCCAGGCGCTGGGGCTCACGCCATATTTCCGTTTAAACGCCTTATAAAAGGTGTTGGAGGTGGCGTAGCCGACCCGCTCTTGGATTTCGGAGATCGACCATTTGGTTTCTGAAAGAAGCCTTTCCGCCTCGGCCATTCGCTTTTGTTCGACATATTCGGAGAATTTCACAGCGGCATTTTCTTTAAAAAAGGTGGAGAGATACTTGTCGGTCATATCAAAGGCGTCGGCAACCATCCGCAGGGAAAGGCTGCTGTCGGAATAGCGCTCGTCAACAAAAGCGAGGATGCGTTTCATCAGATCGTTGGCCTCCCGCAGCCGGGTGTTCCCCACCTGGCTGGACATTTCCGAGAGCGCCGCCAGGAAAGCATCGCGAACGGTAGCCGGCTGGGTTAGGACAGCGGGTTCCGGCGCCGGTTGGGAGAGGTTCAGCTGTTTGGCGCAGCCCTCATAAATAACCCGCAGATCCTGGTAGAACCGGAGGATGGCATCCTCTTGGAACGCACAGGCGACAAAGTTGCGTTGGTAGATTCTGTTCAACTGGCGTTGAACCAAGTTGCCGTCCCCTGCCAGGACATAGGCGGCTAAACGGTTCTGATCCTCTTGTGGGAAGTGATAGGACGCCGGCTGCTGGTCGGACGGCGTGTACCACGCCAGCCGGTTCCGGCTCCAATCGGGGATCCCGCCTAGCGCGCTGCGCGCCTCCATGCAGGAGATATAGATTCCATCCAGGCCGCTCTGTTCGCTGCCTAGGCCGATAGAAAACAACTGGTTAAAGTCCTGAAGGTCCTCTAACAAGCGGGCTATCCGGGCTTCCAGCACCTCCCGGCCGGAGGAAACACCGGCGACAAAGCCCACCTGGTCCATACGGAAGGGATGGATAAACCGTACATCGAAGTCCTGCGCAACAAGCCGGGTAACTTGCTGGAGGATCTCTTCTGAAGAGGGCAGAGACGGACCTCCAGGATAGGGCCGCCAGCAAAGCACGCTTACACAGAAACGGTTGGGCAGGCTATTCTGAAAATCGGGAACCGTCTGCATCTCCCCATCCTCCCAAATGCCGCCTTTATATAAGCGTTCGAGCAGTCCGGCGCGGACGACCGGCTCCCAGTCGGTCAGCCGGCTTTTGAGCTCCCGGTTGGTATCAACCAGGCGCGTTACCCCCAGCTCGGCCGCATGGCTGCCGGTGGAAAAGCCGTCGGTCGCCAGCGCCACCTGCCGGGCGATGCGGCGCAGGGGGCGTCCGTTATAAAGGATAGCGGAAATGCAGGCGGCTGCGCCCAATATGAGCAGCAGGAACAGGTAAAGCCAGATCGATTCGGCCAGGGGACGGATACTGTTCTGCATCCAGGAGTTGGGCAGGAAGAGCGAGAGGGTGAGCCCACCGGGATAGTTGGGGCTGACCGAGAGAACGGTGCCGTTTTTCACGCGGCCCTCCATACCGGCGGCAATCCACCCGCCCTCCGGCTGGCTGCCGCTGAGCAGAAGGACCTGGCCGTCGGTATCGGTGATGCAAAGCCCGCTTTCTTCGGAGAACAGCTTGCGGATATCCTCGGAAATACGGTCGGCATCGACGAGCGCCAGTGCAACCGGCTGCTGCCGGGAGCCAGGAACGCTCAGGCGCATCCAGTAGGTGATAAACCGCCTGCTGCCGATTTCATACAGCTCCATTTCCTGCGCCGGCAGATAGTGATAAGAAACCTCATCCTTGCTGGTCTTGAGGATCTCGGAGATCAACGCTTCAACCGGCTGCTGCTGGAAGGTGAGCATTCCGGCGCGGTAGTGCAGCGATAAATCAGGGATAATCTGGCGGGTGGTCAGGGTATAGAAGCCTTGCTCCGGGAAAAAGAGGGCGGCTTCGGAAACCATTTCGCCCAATACGCCGCAGCGTTGCAGCCGCTGTTTTGCCTGCAACGTTCTTGTAACGCTGGCTCCCTGCGTACAGAAGGAGATGATCTCCGGCTCTTGGCAAACGACCACCATTTGGCTGCGCATCTTTCCGAGCTCGTTTCCCAGCCGTTCGCTCACCTGGGAGAGATAGGCGCGGGATTGGGTGATTTTCTCCTGCGCCAGATTGGACTGCGTGCGGTAATAGCCGCCAAGCACCAGCAGTAGGGACAGGAACGCGGCGCTTACAGCAGCGGCGAAATATTTTAACGTGCGTGGGGAACAAAGCTGTTTCAACATCCTTAGTTTCCTGCCTTCCAGAATCGGTAAACTCCTTATTTCAAAGGTTGATCGGCCCATAAGACAGCCCAATAACTCTTGGGCAATAGCCGCCTGCAATTATTATAAGGCTAAGGTCACGATAATAGACGGGCGGTTAGAGAAATAAAAATCCCTAAAACAGAGATGGGGATAAAAAGCTCGTTGACAAAACTATGATTTTTCGCTAGTATTCTTTCAGTTTATTATTTTAGCACTTTCTATAGAAATGTAAATATAAAACCGAAAAAATACCCAAAAAGTGTTTCGTAATTCTCCGTTTTCTACCCCATATATTTGTAGAAAAAAATCATAAGTTTATCAACATAAATTGCATACGGAGAAAGCGCGACGGGGATTTAGCGTTCTTCTGCGGGTGCGGAAGAGAGGCGGCGCGGCGCATTTTCTTTGCCGTTTGGGAGGAAGGGATCCCGGATTTTTAGGTGGAGAATGATCCGCTGTCCCTCGCACACCTCGATCTCTTCGATCAGCGCAAGCAAGAGCTCGCGGGTCAGCCCCGTCAAGGTTCCGGTTTGGCGGAACCCTTCAAGAAGCGGCGGCACGGCGGGCCTATGCGCCTCTTCCTCCGCCGCCTGCAATCGCTGGGCCAGCCGATCCAGTTGTTCCAGCCGGCCGGAATATTCCTCCTTCATGCGGCGGTATTCCTCTTTGGAGAGATCGCCGTCCTTCCAATCCTCATAGAGCGTTTGTAGGTAACGGCGCAGCCGGGAGCGCTCCTGTTCCTGCCAGCCGCTTGCGGAACCGGCTGAGAAGCCGGTGGAAGGGGAGCGCCGGGATAGGGCGGACAGAATGGCCTGCGGCTGGCAGAAGCGGGCGGCCAGCATTTGAAGGGCGGCCAACACCGCCCCCTCCAGCCGGTCGGCGCGCAGGCTGTGCTTGCTGCATGCCGATTTAGACGCCTCCTTATAGGTGCGGCATTGGTAGTAGATATATCCCTTTGCCCGCTGGCGGTGCATGGCTTTGCGGCAATCGGCGCACCGGAGCAGCCCGGCGAACAGGTAAAGCTGTCCGTTCTCCGGCGCGGCGCGGGTCCGGCACGCTTGCAGCCTGGCCGCCTGCTGAAAAATTTCCTGGGAAACGATAGGGGGATGGGCCGCTTCTACAAGGATCCATTCTTCCTTGGGAAGCCGCACCTGCTTGTGAATCTTATAGCTGACGGCGCGGCTTTTTCCCTGCGCGATTACGCCGGTGTAAACGGGGTTTTGCAGAATAGCGCTTACCGAGCGCGGGGACCAGAGCGCCGGGGCGGCTTCCGAAGGCGGGCTTTGACCGGAAAGCTGCCGGTAGGCGGAGGGGGAGGGGATCCCTTCTTTATTGAGGGCTTGGGCAATGGCCGCTTTGCTCATGCCTGCAAGATACCGCCGGAAGATTTCCCGGACAATTCCGGCTGCCGCCGGATCGGGAAGGAGACGGCGCCCGTCTGCGGGATCCTTGCGGTAGCCGAAGGCCGCGAAGGCGCCGATGAATTCCCCGCGCCGCCGCTTCATGTCCAGCACCCGGCGGATCTTGGCCGAGATATCGCGGCTGTAGGCATCGTTGAGCAGGTTTTTAAAGGGGACGAGCAGGCCGTCCATCTGGGAGGGGTTACGGTAGCTGTCCAGCCCATCGGACAGGGAGATGAAGCGCACCTTTAAAAAGGGGAAGATCTGTTCAAGGTAGCGGCCGGTTTCAATATAATCCCGGCCGAACCGGGAGAGATCCTTAACCGCCACGCAGTTTACCTTTCCGGTCCGGATGTCCGCCATCATCCGCTGAAAGCCGGGGCGCTCGAAGCTCGTACCTGACCAACCGTCATCGACATAGCAGCCGGCCAAGGCGAGGTCGCCGCTCTCTTCGACAAAATCCCGCAGCAGCTGGCGCTGGTTGAGAATGCTGTCGCTCTCCTCCCGGTCGCCGTCCTCCTTGGAAAGCCGGATATAGAGCGCGGTGCGCCAGGCTGGGGCGCGGTTTATGGAGCCTGGCTCTCTGTTTTTTTCGTTCAAGGCCGTCCTCTCCTTCCCGGATCCTGTCCGTCCTGTAGCTGGAGGAACAGCCCCAGCAGCGCGTCCTCCAGCGAAGGGGAGGAGCTGCCGGAGAAATCCAGTTGAACGGTCAGCTCCCCATAGCGGAAGCGGTAGGGACTTCCCCGGTAGGCAGCCGGGGAGAGAGCGGCGAGATCGTTCGGATCGGAGGTCTCGGCGCACCGGATGCCGGTCTGTTTACCTCTTTCCTCTGGCGGCATTGTTTTCCCCCCTTCCTGTTACTGCTATTCCTATTGTGGGGGACGGGAGCTTATGACCGGAAAACGGGACGCTTCCGCCGCCGCAGGAGGACGCGCTTGACATCTCTATACCGGTGGATTATACTGTATCCGCCAATATCAGGAAAGGAGCCGGGCTTACTATGGATTACCGTTTTCATGAGGAGAACCGGAGGGAGCTGTACCGTTCCTTGGAGGAGAACAGCCTTTTTGTCTGCTTTGCCGGGCGTCTTTTGCCCCAGTCGGCGGACGCGGAATATCCCTTTTTTGCCAACCGGAATTTCGTCTATCTGACCGGGCTGGACGGGGCGGAGGTACACGATTTTATCCTTCTGGCCAAGAAGAATGGGGAAGCTGTGGAGGAAACGCTGTTTGTCCTGCCGCCCGACCCTATGGCGGAGCGCTGGACAGGGCGGCGCTTGAAGCCGGATGAAATTCAGGAGCGCAGCGGCGTCGCCGAAATCCTGCCGGTGGAGAGGTTTGCCGCCGTTTTCCATGCGGCCGCCTCCAGCGGACGGTATCAGACGGCGGCGCTGGATCTCTGGAAGAAGAACCGGGAGGATCCCGATACCGAGGCTTACCGTTTTGCCGCCTGCCTGCATGCGGATTATCCTTTCTTAAAGCTCCACAACTGCCACCGGCAGCTCTGTGCCCAGCGCACCCTTAAAAAGCCCTGCGAGATTGCCGCCATGAAAGAGGCCATGAAGGTGACCAAGGCGGGCATCGAGGCGATGATGCGCATTTCCCGGCCGGGGATGTATGAATATGAATACAAGGCTGCCTTTGACGAGGCCCTAACCTCCCGCGGCGTTTTGACGCCTGCCTTCCCCTCGATCATTGCGGCGGGGGAGAACAACTTCTGCATCCATTATTACAGCTATACCGGCCAGGCCAAGGAGGACGATCTGGTGCTCAACGACGTGGGCGCAGTCTGGGACGGGATCTGTACCGACGTGTCCCGGAGCTGGCCCTGCGGCGGGCGCTTCTCTCCCCGGCAGCGGGAGCTGTATCAGTGCGCCTACCGCACCTCCCAGCACATGTTCTCTATTCTCCGCCCCGGCATTCCGATGGCGGATGTGGACAGGCTCTGCCACCAGTATTGCGGCGGCCTCCTGCGGGAGATCGGCCTGCTGGGCGCGGAGGAGGCCCCGGAAAAATATATGTGGCACGGCGGCGCGCACCATGTGGGCTATGACGTCCACGATCAGGTAGATGGAACGCGGCCGGTCTCTCCGGGCATGGTATTCTGCGTAGACGTTGGGATCTATGTGGAGGAGTGGGGGATCGGCTTCCGGCTGGAGGATAACTGCCTGATAACCGAGGATGGCTGTGAGAATCTCTCCGCCGCCATTCCCCGCAGCATGGAAGAAATTGAGGGATTTATGGCGGAGAACCGGAGGTAGCCTTCCCGCAGGACGGGAACCGGGCGGGCGTCGCGCCCCGCCCCTTGGGAAAGGAATCGATCACATGGTCAAGGACAGGCAGTTTTACCGTGCGTTGCTGGCCATTGCTATCCCCACCGCGTTGCAGGGGCTGGTTTCTTTAAGCGTCAATATGTTGGATAACATCATGGTGGGTTCCTTGGGGGATGCGGCGCTCGCCTCGGTCTCGCTGGCCAACCAGGTGACGGTTTTGCTCTCCTATTTTGTGAAGGGGGTTTCGGGCGGTGCGGCCTCGCTGGTCCCCCAATATTGGGGCAGAAAGGACATCCGCCGGGTGAAGCAGGTCTTTTCGGTCGCTTTTCAGATCTGCTTTTATCTAACGGTGCTGGTGTGCGCGGCCATTTACCTGTTTCCGCATGCGGTTATGCGGATCTTCTCCAGCGATCCGGGCGTTCTGGAGATGGGGGCGCAGTATATCCGGATTTTGTGCGTTTCCTACCTCTTCTCCTGCGTGAGCGAGCTGCTCATCATGATGCTGCGCGGCGTTGAGGTGGTACGCATCGGGCTGGCGGTTTCCGGCATCTCGCTGGTTTCCAACCTGTTTTTCAACTATGCGCTCATCTTCGGCCGCCTGGGGTTCCCCCGTTTGGAGACGCGCGGAGCCGCGCTGGCCACCGTGCTCTCTCGGCTGATAGAGCTGCTAGCGGTCCTGTTTTATGTGTTCCGGCTGGATCAGAGGCTGCGCCTGCGGGCGCGGGAGCTCTGGTGCGCCGACCGGCAGATGGCGGGGGATTACCTGCGCTATGGGCTCCCGGTGATGTTTGGGGATGTGCAGTGGGGATTTGTCGGCTTTTTCAAAAATGCGATGATCGGGCATCTGGGGGTGCTCATGGCCGCTGCGAACAGCATTACTGAGACGGTCTTTTCGCTGTTCTATGTCTTCATTGTGGGATTAAGCAGCGGCGCGTGCGTTCAGATAGGCAAACTGGTCGGGGAGGAGGACCGTTCCAAGGTGCGCGAAGCGGCTAAAACCATTCAGGTCTTGTTCTTCGGCGCCGGGCTTATCGTCTGCGCGGCGATGTTCCTGTCCAGCTCGTGGATCCCGCGGCTCTATGGCGTTTCGGAGGAGGCGCGCGCCCTTTCCGCGCAGTTTATCGCCATGTATGCGGTGATGAGCGTTGGCACCTGTTACCACGCGGCCTGCTTTACCGGGATCAACCGGGGCGCGGGGGACGGCCTGTTTGTCATGAAGGTGGATGTGATCTGCGGGTGGCTGGTGGTGCTGCCGGCGGTGTTCCTTTCCGGGTTTGTGTTCCATGCGCCGCTGCCGGCCGTCTATCTCTGCACACGCATTGATCAGTGCTTTAAATGGCTCATCGCCCTGTTCCGCCTGCGCGGCGATCGGTGGATCCACGATGTCACGCGCAAGGATTAGCAAAAAATCCGCCGCCCGCTAAAAAATGCGCCCAATAGGCTTAACCGTGTTCAGTTTTAAGGGATCGCCTGCAAAATACCAAGTACTTTACAGGCGATCCCTTAAAAAGCGCCGTTACAGCGGACCTATTTGGTGCCGAAAATGCGGTCGCCCGCATCGCCCAAGCCTGGGACGATGTATTTATGTTCGTTGAGCTTTTGATCGAGCGCCGCAATGTAAACCTGCACGTCGGGATGCGCCTCGGTCAGCGCGGCGAGCCCTTCGGGCGCGGCGATGATGCACATGAATTTGATCGAATGCACCCCGCGCTTTTTGATCTGCTGAATCGCGTCGATCGCGCTGCCGCCCGTCGCCAGCATGGGATCGACGACAATCACATCCCGCTCCACAATATCGCTGGGGAGCTTGCAGTAGTATTCCACCGGCAGATGCGTTTCCGGATCGCGGTAGAGGCCGATGTGCCCCACCTTGGCGGCCGGGAGCAGCTTCAGCGCGCCATCTACCATGCCCATGCCCGCGCGCAGGATGGGGACCAGCGCCAGCTTGCGCCCGGAAATGACCTTCGTTTTGGCGACCGCAATGGGGGTTTCGATCTCCACCTCCTTGAGCGGAAGATCGCGGGTGGCCTCGAAGCACATCAGCATTGTGACCTCGGTGATAAGCTCGCGGAATTCCTTCGAGCCGGTGTTTTTATCGCGTAAGAGTGAAATCTTGTGTTGAATCAGCGGATGATCCAGGATAACGGGCTTTCCCATTTTTCTACCTCTTCCTTTCTAGACATATTCGGCTTTTGAGGGCTTCTCCTTGGAGAAAGGGAGCTTGTCCGGCAGAGAACTCCTTCAGTCCCCGGCGTTTTCCAGCTGCATGACCTTATCAACCCGGCGTTGGTGGCGGCCGCCCTCGAAGGGGGTATCCAGAAACAGGCCGGTAATCTCCAGGGCAAGCCCCGGCCCAAGGACACGGCCGCCCAGGCAGAGAACGTTGGCGTCGTTGTGCAGCCGCGTGAAGCGTGCGCTGAAGCAGTCGCCGCACAGCGCCGCGCGGATGCCGTGGATTTTGTTGGCGGCCATCGACATTCCAATCCCCGTTCCGCAGATGAGAATGCCCTTCTCATACTTCCCCGCGGCAACGGCGCGGCATAGCGGTTCGGCAATATCGGGATAGTCCCGGCTCTCCGGGGTATGGATGCCGATATCCTCAAACTCTATCCCGCGCTCTTTGAGATAGGCGGTGATTTCCTGCTTGAGCAGGAATCCTCCCTGATCCGCTCCGATTCCGATCATTGATTCGATCCCTTCCTTCCTCCATTGTTTCCAAAATCGTTCCAAATAGGCGGCCTATTCCGTGCGGAAGCCGGAGGCCGCCTGCTTCTCCTGTAGCTCCCGTTCCGCCTGGCTGAGCCGGAGATATTGGGGAACCAGATCTCCAGCCGCCTGCCAGCCGCCTTCCTCCAGCGCCGCATAGGCAACCGACGAGGCGCGTTGCAGCCGCAGCGGCGCGGGCGCAAGCCGCGCCTGCGAAAGACCCTTCCTGCAAAAAGCGCTGTAGCAGAGCTCTGCGCCGTCCCCTACCAGGAAAACGGGCGTCTGTGGGTTGCCCAGCCGGGCGGCCTGCGCGGTTATCTGCCCGGCCATCTCGTCCAGCGGGAGCGCGGCGTCCGCGGTCAGGCGCTGCGCTTTCCCGTCGTGCAGATAGAAAAGCGCGCCATAGATCTGTGCGCGGCGGGCGTCGAGCGCCGCGCAGCAGATCCCCTCAAAGCCGAGCAGGTTATAGCAGAGCGCCAGCAGCGTGCTTACCCCTGCCACCGGGACGCCGAGCGCCGAACCGATCGCTTTGGCCGATGCCAGCCCGATGCGCAGCCCCGTGAAGGAGCCGGGGCCGGAGGAAACGGCGATGCGATCCACCGCTTGCAACGGGCCCGCCTCATGGCAAAGACGCTCAATCAGGGGCATCAGCGTCTGCGAATGGGTCAGGCCGCAGTTAAGAAAATACTCTCCGGTCAGCGTCCCATCCGTCACCAGCGCGCAGGAGGCGGCCCGCGAAGAGGATTCAATGGCTAACAGCTTCAAAACCGGCCGTCATCTCCTTCTATACGGATTTGCCGCCGCCCGTCCGGCAGCAGCTTCAGATCTACCGAGAGATGGGGCATGTCGAGCGCAAAGAGGATGTTTTCGCTCCACTCGATAGCCAGCACCGTTCCCGGACGATCCAGATAGTCGTAGAAGCCGGTGGAATAGAGCGCCTCCTCCCCGTCGATGCGGTACATATCGAAATGACAGAGGTCGAGCCTTCCGCCGGTGTATTCATGCACTAGGGCGAAGGTAGGGCTTGAAACGGTGTCCGGCAGTCCCAAGCCCCGCGCAAGGCCGCGGGTGAAGGTAGTCTTGCCTGCGCCAAGGCCGCCCGAATAGGCGAGAATATCCCCCGCCCGCAGCTTCCCGGCCAGGGCGGCGGCCGCCTCTTCGGTTTCTTCGGCGCTGTTTGAAAGGATTTCCAGCATAGCGTTTTTCTCTCCCGATGGTTTTCTGAAACCGGTTTTTAGAACAGTCCGGTAATCCGCCCGTCTGTGAGATCGATCCGTTCGGCGGCGGGGGATTTGGGCAGTCCAGGCATAGTCATGATATCGCCCGCATAGGCCACCAGGAAACCGGCTCCCGCCGAAAGGCGGATATCGCGCACCGAGAGGGTGAAGCCGGTGGGACGGCCCAGCCGCGCCGGATCGTCCGAAAGGGAATATTGCGTTTTGGCCACGCAGACCGGCAGGTTGGCCGCGCCGATCGCTTCGATCTCGCGGATAGCCCGCTCCGCCTTGGGGGTGTAGGCGACGTCCGCCGCCCCATAGATATTCTGGGCAATGGCTAAGAGCTTCTCCCGGATGGGGCGTTCCGCCTCATAGAGATAGTGGAAATGGTTTTCCTCCTCGCAGGCAGCAACCACCTCTTCGGCCAAGGCAAGGCCGCCCTCGCCGCCATGCTCGAATACCTCGGAGACGGCGAAGCGGGCGCCCAGGGTGCGGCAGTGGCTGGCGAGCCGCTCGATCTCCTCCCCGGTGTCGGTGGGGAAGCGGTTGATAGCCACCACGACGGGCACGCCGTAGCTACGCATATTTTCAATGTGCGCCTGAAGGTTGCAGAAGCCCTTTTCCAGCGCCTGCGGATTGGGCTCGCCGCACTGCGCTTTCGGGACGCCGCCGTTGTATTTCAGCGCGCGCAGCGTCGCCACCAGAACGATGGCCGAGGGGGTGAGACCGGCGGCGCGGCACTTGATGTCCAAGAATTTTTCCGCGCCCAGGTCGGAGCCGAAGCCCGCCTCGGTCACGGCATAATCCCCCAGCTTCAGCGCCAGGCGGGTGGCGCGCACCGAGTTGCAGCCATGGGCAATGTTGGCGAACGGGCCGCCGTGTACCAGGGCGGGGGTGTTCTCCAGCGTCTGCACCAAATTGGGCTTGACGGCGTCGCGCAGCAGCGCGGCCATTGCCCCGTCGGCGTGCAGGTCGCGCGCATAGACCGGCTTACCCTCCAGGCTGTAGGCCGCCAGAATGTTTCCCAGCCGCCTTTTGAGATCGGCGGGGCCTTCCGCCAGACAGAGGATCGCCATGACCTCGCTGGCAACGGTGATCTGGAAGGAGTCCTCGCGCGGCACGCCGTTGGCCTTGCCTCCCAGACCTACGACGATGCCGCGCAGCGCGCGGTCGTTCATATCCAGGCAGCGGCGGAAGAGGATGCGGCGCACGTCAATCCCCAATGCGTTGCCCTGCTGCAAGTGGTTATCCAGCATGGCGCACAGCAGATTGTTTGCGCTGGTGATGGCGTGCATATCGCCGGTAAAATGCAGGTTGATGTCCTCCATCGGGACCACCTGCGCCCAGCCGCCTCCCGCCGCGCCGCCCTTCACGCCGAACACCGGCCCCAGCGAGGGCTCGCGCAGCGCGATGACCGCTTTTTTCCCCAGCTTCTCCAGCGCCTGCCCCAGCCCGACGGTGGTGGTGGTTTTCCCCTCGCCCGCGGGGGTGGGATTCACAGCGGTGACAAGGATGAGCTTCCCATCCGGCTTCGTTTCCAGCCGGGCGATTGCCTCTTCGGTGATTTTGGCTTTGTAGCGTCCGTAAAGCTCGATCTCCTCGCCGGAAAGCCCCAGCTTCCCGGCGATCTCGGCTACCGGCTTCATCTCTGCGCCTTGGGCGATTTCGATGTCAGATAACATGCCTATGCTCCTTCCTTTCTTCGAAAACGGACCGGTCCGGCAAAGCCGGGCTTCTGCCCTCTGAACAGAAGGCGCCGGCTTAACGGGCAAGAAAGCTCCCGCTTTTCTTGCCCTTCCTCCCTGCTTGTGCGGATAGAGGCGGCGTTTTTTCATCCGCCTGAGCGCTTTCAGGAAACCCATCCCTTCGAAATCCGTCCGGTTCCGGCGGCGGGGGATGGAGTTCTTCTTTCCAGCGCCAGGACAGAAAACTCATAGATAAGATTATTATAGCATATTATCCCCTTTTGTGCCGCTTCCCATTTAAATTTTTCTATTCAAAAAGGAGATTGTCTCCAATGAGGGACGCCGGTTTGGGAAAGCGGATGTTTTTCGCGCTCCCGGCGGACTTCATAAACAGGAGCGCGCGGATGTAAATAATAGTTTAAAGTTTGCAGGGCCTTCTTGCATAACCGGGATGGAAACATTATAATACTAATCAGTAGAAACGGAAAGGGGGAAGCCGGGCGGCTGACTTGCCCAATTAACCGGTCTTTTGTCCGGTATGGCGGACGCCGGTTTTGTATCTCTCTTTTTAAGAAAGGACCTAGATGAAAAAGCTGCTGCATAGAATATCGGAGTATCTGCGCCACGCGGATCTCCTCCTTTATCTGCTTTGTATGGCGATTACGGCGGTGGGCATTGTCTCGCTGGTTGCGCTGGCCAACACCGGCTATATCGATACGTCGCCCGGCATTCCGTTCCGCACCGCGCTGGTGCAGCTTGGAGCGGCCGGCGCAGGGGTTCTGGGCGCGTTTATCCTTTCGCGGATCGATTACCATACGATAGGGAAGCTCTGGAAGCTGCACCTGCCGGTGTGCGTTCTCCTTGTGCTGCTGACCTTCATTGTGGGCGAAGGGGTGGGCGAGGCGGACGACGTCGCTTGGCTGCGTTTGTTTGGCGGTATGACGCTACAGCCTACCGAGATGCTCAAGATCTCCTTCATCGTCACCTTTGCTTACCATCTCTCCAAAGTGGGGTTGCGGCTCAACGATCTGCGCAACGTTCTGCTTCTGCTGCTGCACGCAGGAGCCTTGATCTTCCTGGTACATAAGCAGGGGGACGACGGGACGGCGCTGATCTTTGCGCTGATCTGTGTGAGCATGCTGTTCATTGCCGGCTTTAGCTGGTGGTATATCGCGGCCTGCGCCGTCCTGCTGGCGGCGGGAGCGCCGGTCATCTGGTTCTATGTGATGAACGACGACCAGCGCGGCCGTATCCTTGCTCTGTATACCCAGGGGGAAACGGCGGCGGCCTATGAGAGCTTCCTTTTCCAGCAGAACCGGGGGCTTATCGCCATTGGAAGCGGGCAGGTGCATGGCGTCGGCCTTTTTTCGGGAGAACACAGCTATGTGCCTGCTATGCGCAACGACTTCATCTTCTCTTTTATCGGCGAAGCGCTGGGCTTCGTCGGCTGCTGCGGGGTGATCCTGCTCTTATGCGGCATCTGCTTAAAGGTGCTTGGGACAAGCTACCTCGCGCTGGACGATCTGGGCCGTTACATCTGCGTGGGCGTGTTTGCCATGATTGCTTTTCAAACGGTGATTAACATTGGCATGAATCTCAAGCTGCTGCCGGTCGTTGGGGTAACGCTGCCCTTCCTTTCAGCGGGCGGAACCTCGGTAATGGCGGTCTGGCTAGGGATAGGGCTGGTGCTCAGCGTATACATGCACTCCAGGAAAAACCTATTTTTGGATAAGTAGAGGGGATCCAGAATCCCTTCTTTGGGAGAGAACGGGACCGGACGCACGCGTTTGCCAGCTTTTAGCCGCCGGCTCTTTTTAGCTCCCTGATTTTAATTCAACAAGAAGGAGGCGAAGGGTAAAATGGCTTTTATTCCGGCCGCGAAAACGCACAAGCACCTCTATAAAATGGTGGTCGCCGTCTGCCTGGTGGCCAGCGCATGCGCCATTGCGCTGGTGCATGCGGTGGTGGCGGCCCATATTCTGAGAGAAGAGTGAGTGCAAAAGGCGCTTTACATCCCCAGGGGTTTATTGTAAAATAAGGAAGACAGAATGGCTTTTGGATTCCAAAAAGGCTGTTCCAGAGAAGCCGGGTTGCCGGCGGAATGGAGTGAATTATGGCTTTAAAGTATAAGCGTGTACTGCTCAAGCTCTCAGGAGAAGCGCTTGCGGGTTCAAACCGGATGGGGATCGATCACGCGATTGTGGTGGATATCTGCAAAAGCATTCAGAAGTGCGTGAGCCTGGGCTGCGAGGTGGCCGTTGTGGTGGGCGGCGGGAATTTCTGGCGCGGCCGCACCAGCGGCGAGATGGATCGTACCCGCGCCGATCACATGGGCATGCTCGCCACCGTTATCAACGCGCTTGCCCTGGCGGATGGGCTGGAGGCGCAGGGCTTGGCCGTCCGCGTCCAGACAGCGATTGATATGCGGCAGATCGCCGAACCCTATATCCGTGCGCGGGCGGTCCGCCACCTGGAAAAAGGGCGGGTGGTGGTGTTCGGCTGCGGAACGGGCAACCCGTTTTTCTCCACCGATACCACCTCTTCGCTGCGCGCGGCGGAGATTGAGGCGGATATCATTCTGAAAGCGACGATGGTCGACGGGGTCTATGACCGGGATCCGCACCGTTATCCCGACGCGGTGCGCTTCGATGAGATTTCCTTCACCGAGGTGATCGGCAAGGAGCTGGCGGTCATGGATATGACGGCCTTCGCCATGTGTAAGGACAACGGCATTCCAATTCTGGTGTTCTCCTTGGATCGTCCGGAGAATATCGTGGACGCGGTGGAGGGCAAGCCGGTCGGCACGCTGATCCACGAGGACTGAACAAGAGGATTCACAAACGAGGATGAAATAAAGGGAAGGCAGAAAGGGGCAAGCAAAAATGAAAGAGCAGATAAAGAGCTTTGAGGGGAAGATGGGGAAGCGGATCGATTCGCTGAAAACCGAGCTTTCCTCCATCCGTGCAGGCCGGGCCAATCCGTCGGTGCTGGACAAGGTGAACGTGGATTATTATGGGACGGCGACCCCCATTCAGCAGGTGGCGGCCGTTTCGGTGCAGGAGGGTAAAATCCTGGTGATCCAGCCGTGGGATAAGAGCCTGATTCGTGCGATCGAGAAGGCTATTCAGGCGTCCGAAATCGGCATCAATCCCACCAACGACGGAAGCGTTCTGCGCTTGCAGTTCCCGCCGCTGACCGAGGAGCGCCGCCGGGAGATCAGCAAGCAGGCGCATAAATATGGCGAAGAGGCGAAGGTTTCGGTTCGCAATGTGCGCAGGGATGCGAACGAAAAGCTCAAGCAGCTGAAGAAGGCGGCCGAAATTACCGAGGACGACCAGAAGAACGGCGAGGATCAGATTCAGAAGCTCACCGATAAATATTGCAAGGAGATCGATACCATCATCGCCGCGAAAGAAAAGGAGATCATGGAGCTGTAAAATCGGGGAGGCTTGCGGCGGGCCTGCATGTCCGGCAGACGGACGGCAGGCCCGCTCTATGGCTTTTAGCGGCGCTGGGGCGGATGCCGCCCCAGCTGTTTGGAGAGGGCGGCGGTCCCTTAGAGGGAGGAAAGAGATTGGCAGCAGAAAACAAGGAATGGGTGGAGCGCCTGCGCGGTATCCAGCTTCCGCAGCATGTGGGCGTGATTATGGACGGCAATGGCCGATGGGCGCAGAAGCGAATGCTTCCGCGCAGCGCAGGGCACCGCGAGGGGGCGGAAGCTCTCGGACGGATCGTCCGCTTTGTCCGGGATTGCGCCATCCCTTATATCACCTTTTATACCTTCTCTACCGAGAATTGGAAGCGTCCGGCCGACGAAGTGGAGCAGCTCATGAACCTTCTGCATAAATTTTTGGGGGATACGTATAAATATAAAGAGGAAAATATACGCGTCTGCTTTTTAGGGGATCCTTCCCGGCTGCGCCCCGACCTACAGCGGGATATGAAAAAGCTGGAGGAGGAGAGCCGGGGGAACACCGGGCTCACGGTGAACATTGCGCTGAACTATGGCGGACGGGATGAGATCGTCCGCGCGGCGCGCTCTCTCTGCCGGGAGGCTGCGGCCGGGAGGCTGCGGCCGGAGGATTTGGATGAGGAGCGCTTCGCCGGTGCGCTGGACACGGCGGGGATGCCGGAGTGCGACGTTGTGCTCCGTCCGAGCGGGGAGCAGCGGATTTCCAACTTTCTTTTGTGGCAGGCGGCCTATGCGGAGTTTATCTTCATGGATACCCTCTGGCCGGACTTTACCGAAAAGGACTTTGCGGAAGCGATGCTCGAATATGCGCGGCGAAACCGCCGGTTTGGCGGCGTATGACAAAAACGGCCGCAGGAATCAGGCGGCGATAGGGGCTATGGCAGATGAAACAACGCGTGATAAGTGCATGTATCGGATTGGTTATTTTAGCGGTGGTGCTCGCTTTTTTTGAGACGCCCGTTTTCAATGTGGCCGTTGCGCTGATTATCGTGCTGGCGGTCTATGAGGTGCTGCACGCGGCGGGCTGCGCGGAGAACCGGGCGCTGCTCGCCGCCGCTTGCCTTTATAGCGGGGTGATTCCGTTTATCCCATATTTTCTTGCGGGCAGGCTGTTCCCGCTCGTGGCCTTTTGCTACATAGCGGTGCTTTTCCTGTTCCTTCTGGCGCGGCATGGCGAAATCAGCGCTCTAAAAATAGGCTTTATCTTTTTTATCTCCACCATCCTCTCCTTTTCCCTGACGGTCAGCGTTTACATGCGCGACCAGCAGACGCCGGAAAACGCCTGCTTCCTCATTTTATTGGGGCTGGCGGGCGCTTGGGTGAGCGACACCGGCGCTTATTTTGTGGGCCGGGCTTTCGGGAAGCATCCGCTCGCCCCTCAGGTGAGCCCTAAAAAGACGGTGGAGGGCTTCATCGGCGGCATTATCTCCTGTGCGCTGGGGTTTGTGCTGATAACGGCGGTTTACTGCTGGGCTCTGCGGCAGTTTTTCGGCCAGGAGGCCGCCGTCAACCTGCCGCTTGTGGTGCTGATTTCCCCGGCGGTCTCGGTGGCGGGAACGCTCGGCGATCTGGCCGCTTCGGTCATTAAGCGGCAAAACGGCGTGAAGGATTATGGGAACATCATGCCTGGACACGGCGGCGTGATGGATCGGTTTGACAGCGTGTTGTTCACCGTGCCCACCGTTTTCATGCTCTCGAAGTGGCTGACGTTGATTTATTAAGGAGGGGAAGCGATGGAGCCGGTCAGCATTTTAGGCAGCACCGGATCGATCGGCACGCAGGCGCTGCGCGTTTGCCGGGCGCTGGGCCGCCCGGTGGCCGCCCTGAGCGCCGACAGCAGCACCGGGCTTTTGGAGGAGCAGGCGCGCGCCTTTCATCCGCAGAAGGTCTGCATGACTGACGAAGCGGCCTGCCGGGATCTGCGGGTGCGGCTGCGGGATACCGATATACAGGTGCTGGGCGGCATGGAGGGCCTCTGCGAAATCGCCGCCGATCCGGCCTGCGGCATGCCGCTCAACGCCCTGGTGGGCATGGTGGGCCTTCGCCCGACGCTGCGGGCGCTGGAGGCGGGGAAAACGGTGGCGCTGGCCAACAAAGAAACGCTGGTAGCCGCCGGGGAGCTGGTCCAAAACACGGCGAAGGCCCATGGCGGCCGCCTGCTCCCGGTGGACAGCGAGCACTCTGCAATATTCCAGTGCCTTTGGGGGAATGATAAAAAGGCGGTGCGCCGCATTCTGCTGACCGCATCCGGCGGCCCCTTCTATGGGAAAACGCGCGAAGAGCTGCAAACGGCCACGCTCGCCGGCGCGTTATGCCACCCCAATTGGAGCATGGGCCGCAAGATAACGGTGGATTCGGCCACGCTGATGAACAAGGGCCTGGAGCTGATTGAGGCGATGTGGCTGTTCGACGTGCCGCCTGAGCAGATTACTATTCTGGTCCACCGTCAGAGCCTGGTGCATTCGGCGGTAGAATACCGGGACGGCAGTATTCTCGCGCAGCTCTCGCAGCCGGATATGGCGCTGCCCATACAATTGGCGCTGACCTATCCGGAGCGGGCGGAAACCGGCGTGGTGGAACCGCTGGATCTTCTCCGGGCGGGAACGCTCACCTTTGCCGCGCCGGATGAGGAAACCTTCGGCTGCCTGCGGCTGGCGAAGGCGGCGGCGAAAGCGGGCGGCCTTGCGCCCTGCATTCTCAACGCGGCGAATGAGGCGGCGGTCGCGCTGTTTTTGGAGGAGAGGATTCCATTTTTGGAGATTGAAGAGCGGGTCGGCTATGCGCTCTCGCGGCTCGGCGCACCGGCTTACCGGACCTTAGAGGAGGTCTTGGCCGTGGCGGCGGAGGCGAAGGCGCTGGCGCAGTCCGGCGCGGTACTTCACGAACTTAGGTAAAGGGTGATTGATTACGCAATGGGTTATCCAGATCCTGGTTGCGCTGCTCGCGTTCGGGATCATCATCTTTATTCACGAGCTGGGGCACTTTATCGTTGCGAAGAGCGTGGGCATTACCGTCCATGAATTTGCATTGGGGATGGGTCCGCGGCTTTTCTCATTCCGGCGCGGCGAAACGGTTTATTCGCTGCGGCTGGTGCCCATCGGCGGGTTTACCCAGATGGAGGGGGAGGACGAGGAGAGTAGCGACGCCGGTTCCTTTGGGAAAAAGAAGGTCTGGCAGCGGATCCTGGTCGTTGTTGCAGGCGCGGCAATGAACATCCTCCTGGGCTTCTTCATCCTGCTGGGGCTCTCGATTGGGGAGGATGGGCTCTCTTCCACCACCATCGCCCGCTTTTCGGAGGGGGCGGTCAGCTCGGAAATGCTGATGGAGGGCGACCGGATTACCCATGTCAACGGCCAGCGGGTGCGCATCGGCAACGATCTCATTTTTGAAATGCTGCGCGACGGCGACGGGGTGATCGATTTCGGCGTTGTGCGCGACGAGGAGCCGGTGCAGCTAAAGGGGGTCGTCTTTAACACCCGCAAGGCGCAGGACGGCACCAACCTGGTCACGCTCGACTTTAAGGTTTATGCCGTTACCAAAACGCCGCTGAATGTTCTCAAATATGCCTGGTACTGGACGGCTGGCACCGTGCGTGAGGTCTGGGTCTCCTTTTTGGACCTCATCACCGGCAAATATGGACTCAGCCAGCTCTCCGGGCCGGTCGGCGTCACGAGCGCCATTGGCGAGGCGACGGGGATGGGGCTTTCCAGCCTTCTCAGCCTGGTTGCGCTCATCACCATCAACATTGGCGTTTTCAACCTTCTGCCGGCGCCTGCGCTGGACGGGGGAAGGCTGGTGTTCCTGCTGATCGAGGCTATCTTCCGCCGGAAGGTGCCGCCCAAATATGAAGCCTATGTGCATGCGGCGGGGCTAGTGGCCCTCTTTGGGCTGATGTTAATCGTCACGGTGGGCGATATCGCCCGCCTGCTTTAAACCGGACGGCGGCGCTGCAAAGGAAGGGGAACGGGATGGACAGAACGGGAAACACGCTGGATAGAAGGGATACGCGTCCGGTCCGGATAGGATCGGTGACGGTTGGCGGCGGCGCGCCGGTCGCCGTTCAATCGATGCTCAGCCTGCCCAGCTATGATATCGAGGGCAGCGTGGCGCAGGCCCGGCGGCTTCAGGCGGCGGGCTGCGAGCTGGTGCGCGCGGCGGTGCCGGACCGGGAGGCGGTGCGGCTGATCGCAGCGCTCAAGGAAGCGCTGGATATCCCGGTCATTGCGGATATCCACTTTGATTACCGGCTGGCTATCGAATCGGTGGCGGCCGGGGCGGATAAGATCCGGATTAACCCTGGAAACATCGGGGAGGAGAGCCGGGTCAAGGCGGTGGTGGAAGCCTGTAAGGCTAGGAATGTCCCCATCCGGGTGGGGGTAAACTCCGGTTCGCTGGAAAAGGAGATCTTGAAAAAATATGGCGCGCCTACGCCGGAGGCATTGGTGGAGAGCGCGCTCTACCATGCGGCGCTCATCGAGCGGTACGACTACGACAACCTCGTTCTTGCGCTCAAGTCCTCCGATGTGGCGCGCACCATTGCGAGCTACCGCCTAGCGCGGGAGCGCTGCCGTTACCCCTTCCATCTCGGCGTTACCGAGGCGGGGACGCTGCGCATGGGGATGCTGAAATCCGCGATAGGGATTGGCTCGCTGCTGTGCGATGGGATTGGCGACACCATCCGCGTTTCTCTGACGGCCGATCCGGTCGAGGAGGTGGCCGCCGCGCGGGATATCCTGCGCATTTGCGGGCTGCGCGGCGGAATCAACGTCGTCTCCTGCCCAACCTGCGGGCGGACGCGGGTGGGGCTCATCCCGCTCGCGGAGAAGGTGGAGCGCGCTCTCTCCGGCATTCAGAAGGACATCACCGTTGCGGTGATGGGCTGCGCGGTCAACGGGCCGGGCGAGGCGCGGGAGGCGGATATCGGCGTTGCCTGCGGCGACGGCTGCGGCCTGCTTTTCCAAAAAGGGGAGATTTTACGCAAAGTACCGGAGGAGGAGATCCTTCCCGCTTTGCTGGAGCTGGTAGAAAAACAAT
This sequence comes from Provencibacterium sp., assembly GCA_022793895.1. GTDB lineage: Bacteria > Bacillota > Clostridia > Oscillospirales > Ruminococcaceae > Harryflintia. The sequence continues at coordinate 36,689 of JAAWDS010000057.1, forward strand.
AGGGGAGCTTTCCCCAGCGGGTAAAGGAAGGAAATGGTGGTAGATCCTTGGCAACCCTAGGAGAACTTTTTGCGGGAGCGGCGATTGAGGGCCTTCCCGAAGCGATGCTACATACTGAGATCCACACGCTGGAGGTGGACAAGCCCCGGCGGATGATGAAAATTGAGATCGGTTCTCCCGCGCCCATTACGAGCGGGACGATCGAAAAATTCGAACACGCCGCGAAGGAAGCGTTGCGGTTGAGCGGCTGCGAGGTGTCGCCGGTCTATCCGCCGGAATCCTTTGACTGCGCCCAGGTGGGGCCGCTGATTTTGGATCTGCGCCGCCGCGGCCTGCCGGTCAACGGCTTTTTTGATGATGCGCAGTACCGGTTGGAGGGGGAGACCCTCTCGATTTCGCTGCCGCGCGGCGGGGAGCAGCTTCTGCTGCAAGCGGGCTGCGATCGGGAGATTGCCGCCGAGATCCGCCGGCGGTTCGGTAAAACGGTCGAGATCCGCTTCTGCGGCGTTACCGAGGTAGCCCAGGAGAGCGAGCTGTATCAGAAAACGGTGGCGGCCTGCGTTGTCCCAGTCAGCGCCCCGGCGGCGGTGAAATCCTCCTCCGGCGGGGCCGTTCCCCGTTCTTCGCGCACGGCCCTCCCGTTTGACTGTTCCGCGCTGCCCTTCCGGCCGGATACGGCGCAGGTCGTTCAGGGGAAGATGATCCGTACCCCGCCCATCCCGCTCTCCCAAGTGACGGAGGAGGGGGGGAAGTGCGTGGTCTGGGGGGATATCTTCCAGATCGACCGCCGGGAAACCCGCGATGGCAGCAAGGTTATCTTTTCGATGAACTTCACCGACTATACCGGCTCGAACACCCTCAAGCTGATTACCGATAAACAGAAGGCGCAGCCGCTGGAAGCCTTGAGCGAGGGAACGACGGTGCTGGTCAGCGGCGAGGTGGGGTTTGATAAATACGATAAGGAGATCAACATCCGCCCCTACGACATTGTAATGGTGGAAAAGACCAAGAAGGAGGATACCGCCCCGCAGAAGCGGGTGGAGCTGCACATGCACTCCAACATGTCGGCCATGGACGGGATGACCCCTGCGGACAAGCTGGTCAAGCGCGCCCATGAATGGGGCCATCCGGCGGTAGCGATTACCGATCACGGCGTTGCGCAGGGCTTCCCGGATGCGATGAACGCCCTCGAAGCGATGAAGGACGAGAACTTTAAGGTCATCTATGGGGTGGAAGCCTATTTTGTCAACGATATGATCGGCGCTGTCGAGGGGGATGCGAACGCGCGCTTTGAGGATCCGATCATCGTTTTCGACCTGGAGACCACCGGCCTTTCCGCGGGCAGCGACCGCATCACCGAAATCGGCGCGGTGCGCCTGGAGGGCGGGGAGATAGCCGGCCGGTTTTCGAGCTTTGTCAACCCGGAGCGGCCTATCCCCCAGAAGATCACCGAGCTTACCGGCATTACCGATGCAATGGTGGCCGATGCGCCGAAGGAAGCGGAGGCGCTGAAGGCTTTTATCGACTTCTGCGCCGGGAGCCAGGTGCTGGTGGCGCACAACGCGCCGTTTGATTCCGGCTTTATCCGGGCGGCCTGCGGGCGGCAGAAGCAGGAGTTCCCGTTTACAGCGGTCGATACCGTTGCGATTGCGCGCGCGCTCTACCCGGATCTAAAGAACCATAAGCTGGACACGGTTGCCGCCAAGCTGAAGCTCGGCAATTTTAACCACCACCGCGCGGTGGATGACGCCAACGTACTCGCCGAAATTTTCATCCGGTTTATCGCCGCGCTGCGCGAGGATTACCAGGTGGACGAGGTGGGGCGTATCAACGTCGCGCTTGGCGGCGGCGATCCCAAAAAGCTGCCGAGCTACCACATGATCATCCTGGCGAAAAACCAGGCGGGGCTGCGCAACCTTTACCAGTTGATCTCGATTTCCCACATCGATTATTATTTCAAGCGCCCGCGGATTCCCAAGAGCGAGCTGGTCAAGCGCCGCGAGGGGCTCATCATCGGCTCGGCCTGCGAGGCGGGCGAGCTGTTCCGCGCGGTGCTCGATGGGAAAAACTGGGGTACGCTCTGCGACATTGCGCGCTTTTACGATTACCTCGAAATCCAGCCCATTGCCAACAACGCCTTCCTCATGCGGGAGGGACGCGTTCCGGACGAGCGGGGGCTACAGGACCTGAACCGCACCATCGTGCGGCTGGGGGAGAAGCTGGGCCTGCCCGTCTGCGCCACCTGCGACGTGCATTTTCTCGATCCGGGCGACGCGAAATTCCGCGAGATCCTCATGGCCGGCCAGGGCTTTAAGGATGCCGCGGAGCAAGCCCCGCTCTACCTGCGCACCACCGAGGAGATGTTAACGGAATTTCGCTACCTTGGAGAGAAGAAAGCCTATGAGGTGGTGGTCGAGAACACCAACAAAATTGCGGATATGGTGGAAAAGCTGCGCCCCATCCCGCTGGGCACCTATACCCCGACCATCGATGGGGCAGAGGAGGATTTGCAGCGCATCTGCTGGGCGCGCGCCAAGGAGCTGTATGGCGATCCGCTGCCGGAGCTGGTCAAAACCCGGCTCGACCGGGAGCTCTCCTCGATCATCAAGCACGGCTTCTCGGTGCTCTACATCATCGCCCAGAAGCTGGTAAAGGACAGCGAGGAACATGGCTACCTCGTCGGATCGCGCGGATCGGTCGGTTCCTCCTTCGTTGCAATCATGGCGGGCATCTCGGAGGTCAACCCGCTGGCCCCTCACTATATCTGCATGAAATGCAAGCACTCGGAATTTTTTACGGATGGTAGCGTTGGTTCCGGTTTCGACCTTCCGGATAAAAATTGCCCCCTCTGTGGGGAGCCGATGCACCGCGACGGGCACGACATTCCCTTTGAGACCTTCTTAGGTTTCGATGGCGACAAGGAGCCGGATATCGACCTCAACTTTTCCGGCGAATATCAAACGCAGGCCCACCGCTACACCGAGGAGCTGTTCGGCTCCACCCATGTGTTTAAGGCGGGCACCATTTCGACCATTGCCCAGAAAACGGCCTACGGCTTTGTGATGAAATACATGGAGGAGCGCGGGCTGGTGCTGCACAAGGCGGAGATTGACCGGCTTTCGATCGGTTGCTCCGGCGTGAAGCGTACCACCGGCCAGCATCCGGGCGGCATGGTGGTGGTGCCGCGGCAGCACGAGATCTATGATTTCTGCCCGGTGCAGCGCCCGGCGGACGATCCGGGATCCGTCATTACCACCACCCACTTTGATTTCCATTCGCTGCACGATACGCTGCTCAAGCTCGACATTCTCGGCCACGATGTTCCGACGCTCTATAAGCGCCTGGAGGAGATGACCGGCATCCCGGTGCTTTCGGTTTCGATGAGCGATCCGGCGGTCTATTCGCTTTTCACCTCGCCGGAGGCGCTCGGCGTCACGGCGGAGGATATCGACTGCAACACCGGCACCCTCTCGCTGCCGGAGATGGGCACCTCGTTTGTGCGCGGCATGCTGCAAGAATCGCAGCCGAAAACCTTTAGCGATCTGTTGCAGATCTCCGGCCTCTCGCATGGCACCGATGTCTGGCTGGGCAACGCGCAGGATCTCATCCGCAGCCGGACCTGCACCATCAGCGAGGTCATCGGTACGCGCGACGATATCATGGTCTACCTCTTGCACCACGGCTTGGAGCCGCAGCTGGCCTTTAAAATCATGGAGATCACCCGTAAGGGCAAAGCGGCCAAGCTGCTGACCGAGGAACATATCAACGCCATGAAGGAGCATCAGGTTCCGCAGTGGTACATTGATAGCTGCTTTAAGATTAAATACATGTTCCCCAAAGCCCACGCGGCCGCCTATGTCATCGCCGCCATCCGGCTGGGGTGGTATAAGGTGCATGAGCCGCTCGCCTACTATGCGGCCTTCTTCACCGTGCGCGGCGGCGATTTCGATGCGCAGGCCGCCGTGATGGGGCGCGACGAGGTGCGCCGCAAAATCGGCAACCTCAAGCTGAAAGGCAATGAGCGCAGCGTGAAGGAGGAAGATCAATACCAAACGCTGCTCATCACCAACGAGATGCTCGCGCGCGGCTACCAGTTCCTGCCGGTGGACCTCTACCGGTCGGACGCCGTCCGTTATTTGTTGGAGGATGGACGCATCCGCCTGCCGTTCACCGCCTTAAAGGGCCTGGGCGAAGCGGCGGCCCGCCAGCTCCAGGAGGCGGGCAAGGAGGGGGCCTATATCTCGGTGGATGATATCTCTGCCCGCGCGGGGGTTTCCAAGGCCGTCATTGAAACGCTGCGGGAGATTGGCGCGCTCGCTTCCCTCCCGGAATCCAGCCAGATTACCCTCTTTTGAGGGCGTTCTGTCCGGCGAGGGCTTGCCGTGACAGCGGGCGGCTCCCGTTCCTTGCCGGTAAAATTCCGGCGGGGCTTGCAAAAAGCCTCCGTCTTCTTTATGATAGAGGAGAGCGCTGCGAAGGCTCCAGCTTTCGGGCGGCGCGTTGCCGGATTCGATGACAGAACAAAGGAGGAACCGCTTATGCTGCCAACCGTCCCACTGGGAGTGCATGCCGTTACCCGCCTCATCATCGGCGGGAACCCTTTCAGCGGCAACAGCCATGTCAGCCGCGAAATGGATGAGGAGATGCAGGACTATTTCACGACGGCCGCCGTCAAACGCACCCTTATGCGCTGCCAGGAGTGCGGGATCAACACCATGCAGCTGCGCGGCGACCGCCATATCCTGCGTATCCTCCGGGAATTTCGCGCCGAGGGCGGGCGGCTTCAGTGGATAGCCCAAACCACGCCGGAATCCGCCTCCTTTGAAGCCAATGTCCGTCAGATGGCGCAGGCGGGGCCGATTGCCATCTACCATCATGGCACCGTGACCGATCAGCTTTTTAAGGAGGGGGAGACGGAGGAGCTGCTGCGGCGGCTCGCGGTCTTACGCAGCACCGGGTTCCCGGTCGGGCTGGCCACCCATATGCCGGAGGTCGTCGCCTATGCCGAGGAGCAGCGCTGGGACGTTGATTTTTACATGACCTGCGTCTATAACCTCAGCCGCATCGACCGGGTCAGCAGCGCCGTAACCGGCAAGGCCAACGAGGATGAACCGTTTTTTGAGAGCGATATCCCCTTGATGTATAAAGCTATCCGCGCGGTGGATAAGCCCTGCCTAGCCTTCAAGATCCTGGGCGCTACCCGCCGCTGCCAGAGCCAGGAGACGGTGCGCGCCGCTTTCGAGGAGGCGTTCTGCTCCATCAAGCCCCAGGATGCGGTTATAGTCGGGATGTATCCCAAGGACTGCGATCAGGTTGCGCTTAACTGCCGCTATACCGCCGAAGCGATTGAAAAGGCGGAGGCCGGGCGTTAAACGCTGGGCAGGACGTTTTTTGTGGATTCGCTCAAAAGGCCGCCGGATGGGCCTCAAGCATCGAAGAAGGGATGGGGACAGAGATGACTATGATTGGATACCAGCTTTCCAGCTTAAAACCGCTTTTGCTTTCCGCCGAAGAGGTGCAGGCCGCCCTGCGCCGCCTGCATGCGCTGGGCTACCGCACCCTTCAAATTCAATGGATTTCCCCGGAGGTTCCGGATGAGGCGGTAGCCTGCGCGCTGAAGGAAACCGGGATGGACTGCATCGGCGTGCAGGACCGCTATCCGGCCATTCGGGAGCAGTTTGACCGGTTTGTAAACCAGAACCGCCTCTTTGGCGGCCGGGATCTCTGTATCAGCGGCATTCCGCCTGAAAACTTTTCCCCAGAGGGCCTGCGGGCCTATGCCGCCGAGCTGGACGGGATGCGCCGCCGTCTCTCCGAGGAGGGGATGACCCTCTCGTTCCATCCGATTTGGTCCGACTATGTAGGAGTGGACGGCGTTCCTGCGCTGGACCGGCTGATGGACGCCCTCCCGGAGCTGCGGCTGACCCTTTGCGCTTACCATGCCGTCAAGGCGGGAAACGACCCGGCCGCGCTGCTGGAGCGCTACCGCGGGCGGGTCGATACCGTGCATTTCAAGGATTCCGCCCTCCGGCCGGACGGATCCGATTTCCTGGTCCCGACCGGCCAGGGACGGATCGACTGGCCGCCCATCTTTGAAGCCTGCAACCGGACCGGGGTCCGGTGGGGGCTGGCCGAGCAGGAGCGCTGGGAAAAGGATCCCTTCCTGTGCGCGGAAGAGAGCTACCGCTATATCTGCTCCAACGGCATTGGGGAAGCGCTCTAAGAGGGCGGGCCGCATCAAACGAATAAGGAGAGAAAAAAGTTGGATATCTGCAAAGCTGGCCGCATTGTGTTTAAGGTGGGCACCTCGACGCTGACCCATCCGAGCGGACTTATCAACCTGCGGCGGATCGAGCGTCTGGTCAAGGTGCTCGCCGACCTGAAGAATATGGGGAAGGAGATTGTCCTCGTCACCTCCGGAGCCATTGGCGTAGGGGTTGGAAAGCTGGGGCTGGCCGAACGGCCGAAGGACATCCGATCCAAGCAGGCGATCGCCGCGATTGGCCAGGTGGAGCTGATGTATATCTACGACCGGCTTTTTTCGGAATATAACCACACCATCTCCCAGGTGCTGCTCACGCGCGACATTGTGGAGGAGGAAAACCGCTGCGCCCTCTGCCGCAACACCTTCAGCCGGCTGCTGGAATACAAGGTGATCCCCATCGTGAATGAAAACGATACCGTTGCGGTGGAGGAGATCGAGTTTGGCGACAACGATTCGCTTTCCGCTGTGGTCGCCACCCTGTGCGGGGCCGATCTGTTGGTGATCCTCAGCGATATCGACGGGCTTTATAACGATAACCCCCGTAAAAATCCGGATGCAGTCCGGATTCCTGAAGTCCATGTGCTGGATGAAACGATTTTGGAATATGCCAAAGGGGCGGGCAGCGCGCGCGGGACCGGTGGGATGATTACCAAGCTGCACGCCGCGCAGTTGGCTGGCGATGCGGGAATTGATACCGTTGTGATGAACGGCGAGGATCCCGCCCAGATTTACGATCTGCTGGAGGGCAAGCCGGTGGGCACCCGCTTTTTTGCCCATCCGGCCCAGGCTTAAAACCGGAAGGAGGAACCGTTCATGGTCGATTTAACAGCAATTGGGGAGCGTGGGAGAGCCGCCTCCCGCCGCCTGCGTCCGGCGCGCGCAGAGCTGCGCAACCGGGCTCTTTGCGCCATTGCCGCCGCCCTGCGCAAAGAGCAGGCCTCCATTCTCAAAGCGAATGCGGAGGATGTGGCCTGCGCCGAAAAGGGCGGTATGAGCCGCGCTTTTTTGGATCGTCTCTCGCTGACCCCGCAGCGCATCGAGGAGATAGCGGTGGCGGTGGAGAAGGTGGTCTCGCTGCCCGACCCGGTCGGGCTGGTGGATGGAGGGCGGACGCTGCCCAACGGGCTGCGGCTCTATAAAACCAAGGTGCCGTTCGGCGTGGTGGGAATGATCTATGAGGCGCGTCCGAATGTGACGGTTGATGCGGCGGCGCTCTGCTTGAAATCCGCCAATGTCTGCATGCTGCGCGGCTCGAAGGAAGCGATTCGATCGAACATTGCGCTGGCGGGCGTGATGCGCGCCGCCATTGCCTCGGTCGGACTGCCGGAGGATTGCATCCTGCTCGTCGGCGACACGACCAGAGAAGGCGCGCGGGCGATGATGACCCTGCGCGGCTACCTGGACTTGCTCATTCCGCGCGGCGGCGCGGGCCTGATCCGCTCGGTGACGGAGAACGCGACGGTGCCGGTGATTGAAACCGGCGTGGGCAACTGCCACACCTATGTGGATTACAACGCCGATCTTCCGATGGCGGTGGAGATTCTCGAAAATGCGAAGGCCTCCCGCCCCTCTGTCTGCAATGCCTGTGAAACGCTGTTGGTGCACCAGGAGATTGCCGAACGGTTTTTGCCTATGGCGAAAGCAGCGTTGGACCGCTACCCGGTCGAGTGGCGCGGCTGCGCGCGTACCCAGGCGATTTTGCCCGGTATCCTGCCGGCTACCGAAGAGGATTATGCGGCCGAATATGACGACTATATCCTCGCCTGCCGGGTGGTGGACAGCTTTGAGGAGGCGGTGGAGCACATTGCCCGCTATTCCACCGGACATTCCGAGTGCATTGTCACAGGGGATTACGCCCACTCCCAGGCGTTTACCGCCGAGGTGGATGCGGCGGCGGTCTATGTCAACGCCTCCACCCGCTTTACCGACGGCGGCTGCTTCGGCCTGGGCGCCGAGATCGGCATTTCAACCCAAAAGCTGCACACGCGCGGCCCGATGGGGCTGGAGGCGCTGACGACCGATAAATACCTTCTCTTTGGGGAGGGGCAGGTGCGCCGGTAGCAGGGGAGTGAAGCCGCCAGGAAAATGAACAGGCTTTAAATTCTCCGGTATTTCGCTTGAAAGCGCGCAAAGCGATGTGTTATACTAATTTTGATACCCCGTATGTTGAAAGGATGCCTGCCTATGGAATATAAGAGCTTGCGCGCGGTGCATAAGCGGCGCAGAAACCGGGCGGCGGCCCCCATCGGCGCGCTGGTGCTGGTGCTGGCCGCAGCGGGCCTGTGCGCATTGATTGTGCTGGGCGTGAACCTCACCAACCAGATTTTGGACAATTCCCGCGAGAAGCAGCGGTTTGAGAAGATTGTGCAGCCGGTGCTGATGTTCGACCCTCCGCCGTTTGACGATGTGACGACCCTGCCGGATACGACGGTGCTGGAGGCCGCCCTGTGGGCCACGATGCTCGGCGAAAAGCGCGAAACCTATCCCTTTGATGCGCAGGGCAATTTGATTGTCCCTTCCTCGGATGTGGATGTGGAATCGGCGAAGCTGTTCGGTTCCCAGCTTACGCTGAACCACCAGTCCTTCCCATCGGATTTCGGCATCAGCTATGAGTATGACGAAACCAGCCGGACCTACCGTATCCCTGTCGCCAGCGCGACAGCCTTTTATACTCCCCGCGTGGATGAAATCGAGCGCAGCGGCGACGTTTATTCGCTGCTCGTCGGCTACATTCCTCCCGGTACGGCCTGGAACACCGATATCACCGGGAACAAGACCGAGCCGGATCCGCATAAGTTCATGATCTATAAGCTGCAAAAGTCCGGTAAGAACTACCAACTGATCGCCATTGAAAATCCTCCGCCGGAAAAACAAATTTCCTATGGCTCTACTTCCTCCGCGCCGCTCAATGAGATTGCGAGCGTTGAGGAGCAGCTCTCCTCCAGCGAGGAAAGCGCTCCGGAGGAACAGCCGGGCACAGAGGGCGGCGAAGAAGCCGGTTCCTCTGGCGGCGAGGGAGAAGCCGAAAGCTCTTCCGAAGAAGCTCCGGAGGATACAGACGCCGGATAACGCTTTTAATTACTAAAATAGGGGTTGCAGATCCATCATCTGCAACCCCTATTTTTTGATCTGGTTTTGTCCGCCGGTTAGCGGAGCGGACGGGCGTCAGCCCCGGTCGATCTCCCGGCCGCGCACCCAAACGCGCTGTAGGCAGAAATCATCGTCTACCAGGCAGAGATCGGCCGAACGGCCCGCCTCAATCTTCCCCGTGCTGGTAACGCCGATGCTTTCGGCCGGGGTGGAGGTGGCGGCGCGCACCGCCTCCTCAGGCGGCACGCCGAAGGAAATGGCGCGGCGCATGCAGGTAAAGAGATCGGTGGCGCTTCCGGCGATGGTCCCGTCGTGGAGCGTCGCTTTCCCATTCTGTACCGTGACCGGCTGGCCGCCCAGCTCATATTCCCCGTTCGGCATGCCGCAAGCCTCTATGCTGTCGGAAATCAGCGCTACACGGCCGCGCAGAATGGAGAAGGTCAGCCGCACGACGGCGGGATGAAGATGGATGCCGTCCGAAATGAGCTCGGCCACCACGCCCGGCGTGTCCAACACGGCTCCGACGACGCCCGGCTCCCGGTGGACCAGCAGGCTCATGGCGTTGTAGAGGTGGGTGGCGTGGCATGCGCCGAGGGAGAAGGCTTTTTTAGCGGTCTCGTAGCTGGCGTCGGTATGGGCCAGCGAAATCACGGCGCTTTTTTTAACCTCTTCGATAAAGGCGCCGGCTCCCGGAAGCTCCGGGGCGATGTCGCACAGCCGGATCCGGCCGCCGCTGCATGCTTGCAGCCTTTGGAAAAGCGCAACGTCCGGATCCAGAATGTGTTCTTCCGACTGCGCGCCCTTGCGCTTTTTAGAGAAAAAGGGCCCTTCCATGTTGATGCCGGTTAAGTAGGCCCCGCCGGTTTCTTCTTCCGCGAAGCGGCCCAACGCTTCCATAATGCCTTCCAGCTCGGCGGCGGCCAGCGTCATGGTGGTGGCGCACAGCGAGGTGACGCCGTTTTGCGCATAGTACCGCGCCATTTTCCGGTAGGCGTTCCTGTCCGGCCGCGACCAATCCCCCCCTACGCAGCCGTGCGAATGGATATCGCACAGGCCGGGGATAAGGGTTTGTCCCTCCAAATTTTCGCCGCCGCCCGCAATGGAGGAGGCTACCTCCAAAATCCGGCCGTTTTCTATGCGGACATCCGCCTTTTCAAAATGATAGTCCGGGTGGAACACCCGCGCATTTTTTAGCAGCAATATTTTCCTCTCCTTCCCGCTTTTCCGGATAAACGTTTCCTTCCCTCTATCTTACAACCTATTTTCCTTTATTTCAACCGTTTAATTGCGCAACGGCGTGGTTTAAACAAAGGGCGAAAACCAGCCAGACCAGATAGGGGAGATAACAGAGCGCGGCACGGCGGCTGATCCGGTAAAAATCCACCTCGGTAAAGGCTCCAAGCGCTATCATAGCCACGATGAGATAAAAGGCGAGCGTAAACAGCTGAAAGCGGAAGAAGACCATGGGCCAGAGCGCGTTGAGCAACAGCCCGCCCAGAAAGGTACCCATCATCCCCTGCCGCATGTAGGGATCGGGATGTTGGGCGGTAAGCGCCTGATAGAAGGCGTAGGCCATGAGCAGGTAAAGAATCGACCAGGCAATGGGGAAAACGATCGGCGGCGGCGCATACCAGGGCCGCTCCAGCGAGCGGTAGACGCTTTCCATATCCCCGCCCAGCAGCGCGCCCAGCAGCGCTGCGGCGGCCGCCGCGCCCAGACTGAGAAGCGCTTTTTTCCAATCGATCCGCATGAGACTCCCTCCTTTTTCTCCTATTGTGTCCAGCCAGACCTCTTAAAGTAAAGCGCTTGTCAAGGGAATGGGATCCAATGGCAGGAAAAACAGCGGAGATGCTTGCTACAGCATTTCTGCAAAGAATTTTTATTGCGGAAGGATAAAAAATATTCGGGAATTATTTTCTCACGATGAACGGGACCGCCGGGCGGCTAGATTTTCCAATGCACGCCGGATGGAAGACCGCCGTCCAGACAAAAACACAAAAAAGGGGCTGCACAGGCAGCCCCTTTTTCGATAAACGACAAACAACGGCCGTTTGCTTACTTGTGGTCAACCTTGTTCATGTGCTCGATGAGCATGAGAACCTTGTTGGAATAACCCCACTCGTTGTCGTACCAGGAAACGAGCTTTACAAACTTGTCCGTCAGCGCAATACCCGCCTTCGCATCGAAGATGGAGGTGCGGGGATCGGTGAGGAAGTCGGAGGAAACGACCATGTCCTCGGTGTAACCGAGAATGCCGTTCAGCTCGTTCTCGCTGGCCTTCTTGACCGCGGCGCAGATTTCCTCATAGGTTGCGCTCTTCGCAAGGTTTACCGTCAGGTCGACGACCGAAACATCCAGCGTCGGAACGCGGAAGGACATGCCCGTCAGCTTGCCGTTGAGTTCGGGGATAACCTTGCCGACCGCTTTGGCAGCGCCGGTCGAGGAGGGGATGATGTTGCCCGCCGCAGCGCGGCCGCCTCTCCAGTCCTTCTTGGAAGGGCCGTCTACCGTTTTCTGGGTAGCGGTGGTGGAGTGAACGGTGGTCATCAGGCCGTCTACGATGCCGAAGTTATCATGGATAACCTTCGCCAAGGGAGCCAGGCAGTTGGTGGTGCAGGAAGCGTTGGAAACGATGTCCATGTCGGTGGTGTACTTATCGTTGTTAACGCCCATGACAAACATCGGGGCATCCTTACTGGGGGCGGAGATAACAACCTTCTTCGCGCCGGCCTTCAGGTGCGCGTTGGCCTTGTCGATGGTGGTGAAAACGCCGGTGGATTCTACGACATACTCCGCGCCGCAGGCTGCCCACGGAATCTCCTCCGGGTTCATCTTGTCATAGACCTCGATAGCCTTGCCGTTAACGGTGAACTTCCCGTCCTTCACCTCGCAGGTGCCCTCGAACTTCCCGTGCATGGAATCATAAGTGGTCATATAGACCATGTAATCTTTGTCGATAAACGGATCGTTAATGCCTACTACCTCAAAAACATCGGGTTGAGCCATTGCCGCGCGGAAAACAAGACGGCCGATCCGACCGAAACCATTGATGCCAACTTTAATTGCCATTGGAATCTACCTCCCATATTTTTAAGCTACCTTTATTTTATACCAAAATATGCAAAACTACAAGATACTTCCCGGATTTTTCCTTTGCTTTTTTAAATTTTGTTACAACGCCTAACTTTTTAAGGGTTATTGTCCGGCAAACGGGCAAAAGGAGAAGGAAAGCCCTATTGTCGAATAATGTCGAAATATGCTATAATAAGTCGAACAAGGCGTTCGCCCCCTCAGAGCGGCCTTCTTCCTCCGGGTATGACTGAATGAGAGAGGCCGGTTCCGAACGCGCCTCCTTCATGCTTGCCCGCCGCGTATATTTTTAAGGCTGGCTTGGCAAATTAATCTGGCTGGAACAGGCGGTCAGAGTAGGTGGGATATTGGGCTATGGAAAATGGGAGAGAACCTATCCTTGCAAACGTTGAAAAACTATATGGGCTCTCCGACCAGCCGGCCGCCGTCGTAGACGGGGCTTTGTCCATCGTTTGGGTGAACGATGCGGCCGCCGGCCGCTATGAGATTCTGCGCACGCCGGATGGGATCCACAACCTGATTCCCGGCGAATATGCCCAGCGCGTGGCGGAAGCCCTAGCGCGCGGGGAAGCGCAGGCAATTGCGCGCGAGCAAATCCCGCTTTTCTCCGCCTCCCTTTGCTTCACGCCGCTTCAGCAGAAGCCGGAAGAGGTTCTTGCCCTGGTCAACTTTCAACCCCTGCCGCCCGGCGGGATTTATTCGGACAGCGGCGGGGCCAACCGGGTGATTGCCGCTTTCTCCGGAAATATCCGCGGCCCGTTAGGCGTTATTTTCGCAACGCTCTCCTCGTTGTCGCGCAATGCGGTCATCCGCCGGATGCCTGTGCTGTACCGGCTTTTGGAAACCATCAGCGGGCAGGGCTACCGGATTCTGCGCCATTGCGTGAACCTGACCGCCTTTGCCCGGTTTTCCAGCGCGCTGAACAAGGCGTCCCTGGTCTCCTGCGATTTGGTTCAGACGTTGGAGGAGCTTTGCGGATCTGCGCAGGAGCTGACGGGGGATATCGGCGTCCCGCTTACGTTTTCGTCGGAATGCCGGACCGCCTTCTGCCTGTGCGATATGGAGATGCTGCAAACGGCCCTCTTTAACATTCTTTCCAACGCCTGCCGGTATACCAGGGAGGGAAACGCCGTTCAAGTGACGCTGAAGACCAAGGGCGGACGCGCCCTCATCCGGATCGCCGATCGCGGGATGGGAATACCGGAGGACGCCCTGCCGCGTATTTTCGAACCGTTCTTTTCGTTGGCGGATGGGAACGGGGAGGTTGGCTGCGGTTTGGGGCTGACCGTTGCGAAGATGTGTATGGCGGCGCAAAACGGCAGCATTTCGGTTCAATCGCGGGAGGGACAGGGGGCGGCCGTCGCGCTCTCTCTGCCGTTAGCGCCTCCATCCGAGAGGCCGCTGCTGAAAGCGCCGGCAGCGATGGAGCTGCTGTGCGATCGGTTTTCTACGATGTATATCCTGCTTTCGGATGTATGTAAAACGCCGTCGCCCTAATTGCCGGTTTCTCCGGCGCAGCCAGAGGCCGTCCTGAGAGAGTGGGCAGAGGAAGTTTTTGCGCCGCTTTTTTAGAGACGGGCTCTTGTATTTTTCGAAGAAATCCTTTAAGATAAGAGGGCGGTTCATCTTTCGGGCGCTGGAGGGAAGCAGGGAAATCCAGCCGCGGGGCAATCATGGGAGAAACCGAAGCCAGAGAGCCGGAACCGTCCGCCTAAAACCTTCAGAAAAATAGGGCCGGCGCGCCGCAAAATAGAGCAGGCCGGCAAAAACGCACTTCTGGCCTGCAATAGAAATTGTGCAGGCCGCTTTTCCGGCTTGCAGAAACCGGAAAAAGCGGCTTTTTCAGAAGGGCGCGCTGCAAAATGAAATTTTTCCGCGCGCCCTTCTGCGATAGAGGTAAGACAGATTTTTTATTGGGGTCAAAAGAAAGGAAAGGTACGGC
>JAAWDS010000058.1 GCA_022793895.1 Provencibacterium sp.
AAAGGTGTAGGTTTAGCAAGTATCTTCCTGGAGGAATCTATTTCGTTGTAATTGGATAGATTGCTGGGAAGATTTTTGTTATTGTTAGGAAATATACACAAGCTATTCGATAGCAGAAAGTGTTGAAAAAGTTACACCTTTTGTTATCTCGAAATGCAGATAAAACGGGCAATCTTCCTAGCAAAAAGGAGAGTTTTCTAATCCAACGAGCCTTTTCGAAATCATTCAACATTGAAGGAGAATACCATGTTTTCTGGAGAACAATTTTACACAACTGTAATACATGAAGCATCCAGATTGACAACCTGGGAAACAGGCGTTCATGAACGCTCTATCCATTTAGAGATAGCCATTAATGATTTGAAAAATATTTCTGTCGTCGTACCCCTCATAGAACAATCCTCTATACTTCAAGCCCTTGTAAGGCTGCTGGACAAAAGAGATACCTACACGGCATTTCACTCGGAGCGGGTAAGTCTCATCACCCTGCGCCTTTGTTTGGCGCTCTGTCTCCCTCTGACGCGGACAATCATCACCACGTCGATGGCCCTTGTCCACGATATCGGAAAAATCGGAATCCCAGACGCGATTCTTCTGAAAGAAGGTCCTCTAAACGAGGCGGAATTTGATGAAATCAAGCAACATCCTATTATCGGTACGGATCTGCTGCAACAGTTAAGCGGATTGACGCCTCTTTGCCCCGGCGTGCTTCATCACCATGAGCGTTGGGATGGGAAGGGATACCCCCACGGCCTGTCCGGAGAAGACATCCCGCTTGAGGCCCGCATCATCGCCGTCTGCGATTCTATTGACGCGATGATATCCTCTCGCGTTTATCGAAAGGCGCTTAGCAAAGAACACGCATACGACGAAATTAAAAAGAATCGAGGCGTTATGTACGACCCGGAAGTAGTAGATACCTTCTTGAAATACTGGGAATATATTTTATAAGCAGCGCGCCGCTGTAAAATCAGCCCGGCCGGTTCCCGCTGTCAAACAAAGCGTCTGAGCTGTCCGGGGCTGCTTTACGGCTGTCCCTGCCGCGCCCAAAAACAGAATAGCGTTCAATAAAGCCATTTTACTATCCTGCAAGTAAAACGATCTTTTTTGTTCTCAAAATCATAAGTAAAGATACGATACCCTACAGAAAAAGCAGAAATCGCCAAGACCGGCGGGGCCGGCCGCATCCCCCGCTTTTCCGCCTATAGCCCTTCGTTCATCCCTCCGCCCCAAACGTATAAACCATCACCTTTTCGCCCTTCGTATCCTTCTCCCCATTAAAGCGAAAGCCAATCTGCCGGTAAAGCCGGACGGCATGCGTATTCTCTTCATACACGCTGAGATATACCCGGTCGCTTGTATATTCCCGGTGCAGCCGGTCCAGCAAAGCCAGCACGGCCCGCCTGCCGTACCCCTTCCCCTGAAAACGCTTATCAATCAGCAGCCGGTCCAGCCAGAGCTGTCCGGGAGAAGGGTTTGGAAAGTATCCATACATGGCGAAGCCTACCAAAGCGTCTCCCTGGTAGATGCCGACTGGCCGCCACCGCTCCAAACGATCCGCCTCCTGTAAACACTCGCTCACGCTTTCGATAAACCCAGTCTGTTCGGAAAAGACCTCCAGTTTTTCCGCTTCCTCCCGGTTCTCATCGTTTACCGGTCTAAACTGTAACGGCCTCTGATTTTCTAAATCCATATCGTTTCACTCTCCTGTTTTCCGATCTTTATACCGCTTTGCCAAACGAGAAAATTCCCGCCCTCCCGCGCGTCCGGGCAATTTTCAGGAATTTGCCCGCTATCAAGCAAGAGCGCAGGCTCCGGCGCATAAAATAGAGCGAGAAGGGCCGGTTTTTCACCAAACCGCATCCGGGAACATAGAATAAGGGCAGGGAAGGAAGCTCCGCCCCATTCTATTGCGAAGGAGAAGGCATATGAACGTTCAGAATCACCGGCAGCATTCCACTCAGGGCCAGGCAGACGGCTTCGCCCCTTCCGAAGCGGGAATGAACGCCCTTTTAGGGATAGCGGGAAAGCAGCTCGGAACCGATCCGCAGCGGCTCAAGGCTCAGCTGGAGGGCGGGCAGATCACCGAAGCGCTTAAGGGTCTGGATCCGCAGAAGTCCGCGCAGATAAACCAGATTCTTCAAAACCCGCAGCAGTTGGAAAAGCTGCTCAATTCCCCCCAAGTCAAAAGCCTGCTCAATACGCTCATGAAGCAGAAATAGGCGGCCGGCAGCGATGGAGAGCCCTTTCCGGACTTTCTCCCCGAAAAGGAGAACAGCCCCCATCCCGGCAACGCCCCGTTTGCTCGTGATAGAGGCGGCGTCCCCCTTGGAGATATGGAGGTCAGTATGGACGACATTGGTTCGGCGCTCGGCGCAATCCTCGGCAACCCACAAACGATGCAGCAGATCATGTCCCTGGCCTCCCAGTTGGGGCTGGGCGACGGCGCCCCGGCGGGAGAGGGCGCTGCGCCGCCGGACCCGGTCCCGGCGGCCGCTCAGCCGTCGCCGCCGCCCGCCTACTCCCCCGCGCCCTACGCACCGCCGCCGGATCCGCCCGTAAACCCCTTCGGGAACCTGGACCCCGCCGCGCTGGCCAAAATCGCTCAGATGATGGGGAACCTGAACCAGCGCGATCAAAACGTCGATCTGCTGCTCGCCCTCAAGCCCCACTTCGGGGAAAAACGGCGCAAAAAGGTGGACGACGCTATCCGCATCATGCAGCTCGTGAAGATGCTCCCCATGCTCAAGGAAACCGGGATTTTCGGCAATTTGTTTGGCGGTGATGTGTAAATGGCAGAGTGGAAAGGCGTTCATTACAGCGACCATGACATGCTGCACATGCAGCAGGAAGCGATTCGCCGCGTCCGCCAAATGCAGCAGCGCGCCCGCCAAAGCCTGGACGGTCCCAGCCCCGCGGACGCCGTTCGGACAGAAGCCGCATACCAGCCGGTCCCGCCCGCCCAGCGCGCGCCCTATCCCTCCGCCGGAACGGGATCGCCGATCCGGCACACCCAGGCCCTGCACAGCGCCGGAGGCCCCCCGCAGCACGCCCCTCATGCCCAGCCTTCGCTGCTTAGCCAGATTGGGAACAGCCTGGGGCTTGGGGCTCTCGGCGGGAAAGGCGCTCCGACCGCGAACGGGGAGGAGAGCCGGGGGCTGGGCAGCCTCTTAGGCTCGATTGTCGGTGAAAACTCCCCGGCAGCCAAGGCGCTGGATGCTCTGGGGATCGATAACGAACGGCTGCTGCTCATTGGGCTGCTGCTCGTTCTGATGAATGAGAAGGCGGATCGCACCTTAATTATCGCTCTGGTCTACCTGCTGTTATAAAAGCACGAGGCGGCTGTCTCCCGAAAATGGTTTCTCCGGCTTGCAGAAGGGGCTGCCTCCCCGGTTTGCAGAAATCAGGAAAAGGGCGTTTCCGCATCATCTTCGCCCCGAAACTCCTTTTTCCAAGACGCCGGCCTCCCCGGTTTGCAGAAAAAATCGTGTGAGCCGATCCTCCGGTTTGCAGAAACCAGAAAAACGGTGTTTTCGCGCCATATGGCGCGAAATTCAGGGCATCCTCTTCGCCCTGAAAACCGTTTTTCCAACGGACGCGCCTGCAAAACTTTCGTTTTGCAGGCGCGTCCATTTTTAGGTTTCCAGCGGCAGGCGCAGCTCCTGCAAAATAGCGCGCATCGTCTCGTTTTTTGCGAGCACCACCATCCGATCCCCGGAGAGGAGCTGGGTGTTGCCGCGGGGGACGATGAGCTTCCCCTCCCGCGTGACCGAAACGATGATCGAATCCATTGGCAGTTGCAGCTCGCTGAGCTTCACGCCGTTCAGCCGGTAATCGTCGGGCAGCTCCAGCTCGTTGAGCGAGGCCTCCCCCTGGTTAATCGAGGCTAAGAGCCGGAAGGCGGAGGCGTCAATCTCCCGCTCAAGCAGGCGGGCGATGTTGTCGGTCGCCGAGACCGGGATATCTACTCCCAGCCGCCGCATAACCTCCACATTTTTCGGGTTGTTGACCCGCGCTACCGTTTTATCCACCCGAAAACGCTTTTTCGCTAGCTGGCAGGCAATGAGGTTGTCCTCATCCTTACCGGTTACGCTGACAAGCGCATCCGCATCCAGCGCCCCGGCGCTCTCCAGCGCGTCGATGAGCGTCCCGTCCCCGCAGGTGACGGGGATATCCAGCCGGTTGGCCAGCTCCTCGCAGCGCGCCCGGTCGATCTCCACTAGGCGCGGCTCATGCTCATGAGCGAGCAGCGTCTGCGCAAGGTGGAAGCCCACCTTTCCCCCGCCTACCACAACAATGGTCAATTTGAACCGCCGCCTTCCTTAATCAATCAGCTTGGCATAAACGATCCGGTCGCTGGCAATGACCCTTCTGAGCTCCTCGCGGCTGTAAAGGGTGATGGAGCCGTTCGCATGCAGCACGCCCAACAGCGTCTGTCCCTCCGGAACGCGCAGGTCCTTGATGGAATCGCCTACCGTCAGCCGCGGCGCGGGGATGGTATAAAAGCCGAGCACCGAAGCATCGAAGGTGAGCCGCTTCACATCGTCGATATCAATGAGCATCGAATAGACCGCATCCACCGTCAGATCCGTCGGGCAGACGGTCTTGAGGCCGAAGTGGGAGAAAACGTCCTTGCGCTTGGGGTCATAGATGCGGGTGATGACCTTCGGGACATGGAAAACCTCCCGCGCGAGCTGGGAAACCATAATGTTCACGTTGTCATCCTGCGAAAGCGCGGCCACCGCGTCGCAGCCCAAAATCCCTGCGCGCCGCAAGACCTCCTGATCGATCGGCACGCCCTGAACGGTGTAGCCGCTGAAATCGTCCTCCAGCTGGTCGAAGCTCCCGGCGTCCATATCGACAATCGAAACGTCATGGCCCAGGCTATCCAGATAATTCGCCAGGTGGGAGCCCACCTTCCCGCAGCCTACAATCAATACGTTCATGTCCCATCATCCCTCTTTAAGCGCCGGAGAGGCGGGACGGTATCCCGCCGTTTGCCGGCCGTTCCGGCGGGCGGCTGCGCCCGGCCGTCTTTTCCTTCAACTAAGGACTATTATAGCCGCGCAGGCCGCAAAAATCAACAGGCGTCCCCGCCTGTCTCCCAAGCGGGGACGCCTGCTGCCGCACCTTATTCATGCTTAATCGCTTCCAGGGCGCTGATCTTCACCGCACGGTTGGCCGGATAGAAGCCGGACGCAAGCCCGATGCAAACAGCGAAGGCCAGCGCGCCCGCCACCAGCCAGGAGGGGATAATGGAATACTGGGTCATCCCGCCCATGCTCCAGCCGTACATCCCGCCCATCATCATGCCGCCGTCTCCCGAAGCCTTGTTGAGAATGACATTGAGCATGAAGGAGATGCCATAGCTGATGCCAATGCCGAGCACCCCGCCCAAGAGGCCGATGCAGCCCGCCTCCATCAAGAAGATGGTGCGGATGTTGCCGACAACGCAGCCGAGCACCTTCATAATGCCGATTTCGCGGGTACGCTCATAGATCGACATAATCATCGTGTTGGTAATGCCCAGAGCGGCGACGAGCAGCGAAATCCCCGCGAGGCCGCCTAAGATCATCTGAATGGTGCGGGTGCTCTTCTGCATCTCCTTGCGCTGGGAGGAGAGCGAATAGGTCGAATAGCCCAGGTTTTTAATGGCCGCCTCGACCGCCTCCACCGTGTCTATCGAATCGGCCATGACATAGACCTGGTTGTAGCTCGTGTCGGCGCTCGATCGGATTTTATTCTTCTTCTGGTACTCCTTGCGCAGCTCCTGCGCGCGGGTAACGTCGATATAAACGGCGCTGCGGGTGTTGAAGTCGCGGTCCACCATTCCCTCGTCGTCGGTTTTCAAAACGCCCGTCACCTTCATCGGGTAGGTGCCGTTGCCGGTGGGGACCTTTTGATTGTCGTCGTAATAGCTCCCGTTGTCCTGCTTATTGATGTTGCAGAGCAGCCGGTCCTTTTGCAGATCGACGAAGGGATCCTTAATCCGCCCATATTCGTCCGGGTAGGGGGAAACGCTGTTGTCCCGCTTGCGCTTGGTGTCGGTAAAGCGGTAGGCCGCCTGGGAACCGGCGACGACCGCCGTCTTATACTCCGACTTAGTGGGGAAGCGCCCCTCCTCCAGCGAGAAGCCGAACGCCTCCATCGACTCCATGTCGATGCCGATGACGTTCCCACGGTAGCAGTAGCGCTCGTCCACATGCAGCACCACCTCTTCCCAAAGGTATTCCATCGGGGTGGCGGCGCGGACGTTGGGGAGCTGCTTCATCTGGCGCACCGCATCATAGTTCAGCTTCGGCGGGTTGCTCATGTCCCGGCCCATCGCCTGCATGGCCTGGTAGGTCTCGTAATCATAGCCCTCATAGACGTTGATAAGCGTCAGGTTGCCCATGCCTTCGAGCATATCCGACTGCGCCTTGTCCATCCCAACGCCGAGCGAGACCATGACGATGATGGCGCAGGTGCCGATGACGACGCCGAAGGTGGTCAGAAAGGTACGCATCTTCCGCCGCCAGAGATTGCGCAGGCACATCGAGATTTTATCAGATATCTTCATCGTCGTCACCGGCCTTCTTCTTGCGGACCTTGCGGATGACCAGAATAGCCACGAGAACTATCACCAGCACGCCGCCCCCGCCGCAGCCCAAAATCACCGGGCTTTTATACCAGGGGGCAGGCTCCGCCTCGCCGCCCACCGGCATGCCGTTCTCATCGAACATTTCGCCGCCGATCCCCATCATGTCGCCCATTCCCATCCCCATGTCCATGCCCATATCGGGCGATTCCTGCACGGTGACGGTGAAATCCTTGACGATATCGTTGATGCGCACCTTCGGCTTGCCGTCCGCATCCTTGCCGACCGAGTCCTCATAGGTGACAATGGCCTGGAGCGGGAAGGTACCCGCCTCGGAGAATTGCAGCGCCATCTCGATCTCCGCCTGGGTGGAGTGGGTCAGCGCGCCGTGGTATTCGGTGTTTCCGGAGTTGATGAGCCCGTCGCCCACGATGGTCAATTGGACGTTGGAGGCGTCAAACTGATGATCCTTGTTGATGACCTTGACCGTCACATAACCATCCTCGTTCGGGTAGAGGGAATCCGGCGGGACGACGCTCAGAATCTCAAAGCTCGAAATGCTGCCCTCGGTGCTGTTGGGATCCTCTTTTTCTTCCTCCTCCTTGGGGATGGAGCTGATCGAAAGGATCTCCTCGCTCGAACCGTCCTTATAGGCGTTGTCCACCTCATATTGATATTCGAACTTCACCGTCAGCGAGAGGGACTCTGCTTTGAGCTCCTTCGAGCTCTTGAGGGTAAAGGTCTCGCTGGTGGACTGCCGCCGCGGGATTTTTATGTAGTGGCGCTTGTTCACCCCGTTGCGGATGGAAACGCCGTCCGAAGGGGTCAGCGTCATCGAGATGTTTTCCATGTCCTTCTTCTTCGAGTTGTTCATGAACTCGATCGTGACCTGGAACTCTTCGCCAGGGTTGACCACCGGCGGAATGTCGAAGCCGGTGATGATCATCTTCGGCGTGGTCAACACCTCCGCCTCGCTCTCGGTGGAGGTCCCGCGGACGCCGTCGTTGTCGTCCGCCCAGTCGCTTCCCTCATTGCTCGTATCCACAGTTTGGAGGATAACGCCGATTGAGATCTCGTCCGTAGGGAGTGTGTGATCCTGATAATCGACCAATAGCTCCAATTTTGCCGTGCGTGCACTCCATTTTTTAATACGGACATTTTCTAATTCATAGAGGTAATATACTTGACCCTTATTATCTTCCTCGATATAATCGCCCTCAGCAGGTTTAAACATCGTGGTATCGTCCCCGCTTTGCGTAACAAAATGATCCTCAAATAAAAAAATAGTTTCAATCGGATCTATACTATTTTTATCATATTTGGAAAATTTTCCTGTTGGTTTTAGCCGAACACGAATTTTATAGGTTTTATTCGGTTCCACCTCTGATTTCTCTATTAAATTATCATCTTTATCAAAAAATTGCACTCGGACTATTTCCATATTCTTCTTACTATCCGCCTCCAGCCCATCCGCATAAGCAAAAATGGTACCGAAGATGCCCAGCAGCGTCCCGGCCAGGACGATGGCTGCGAGCGTGAGGGGGACCACCCTTTTGAACAGTTCTGAATTCCGAAAGATTTTCATATCGCTTGTTCCACCCTTTCCTGTGTGCGCTCCTGCTGCTCCGCCGTCTTCGGCGCTTCTTCCGTCCCAGCCTCCCCGCCGGGCGGCGGGCTTTCATCCCCGGCCGGTTCCTGCGCGGGTTCTTCTATCGTTCCCCCGGCCGGAGGGGCCTCGTCCGGGCTTTGCGCGCCCGCCTCTTGCAGTTCCTTTTCATAGGGAACATAATCGGTGCGTTTATGTTCGTTGATGCGGTCGGAAACAATGTTGCCGTCGATAAGCGTAACGATGCGGTCGGCGAACTCGGCCAACTCGCTGTCGTGGGTGACGAGCACCAGCGTCTGATTGTGCTCGTGCGCCAGCCGCACCATGAGCTGCATGACCTCGACGGTCGTTTTGGTGTCCAGGTTCCCGGTCGGCTCATCGGCGAACACGATGCTGGGCTTGGCCACAAAGGCGCGCGCAATCCCCACGCGCTGCTGCTGGCCGCCGGACATCTGGGTAGGCTTATGCTTCAGCCGCCCCTTCAGCCCGACCAGATCGAGCAGCTCCTTGGCGCGCTTGTTGCGCTTGCGCCGCGAGAGCCCCCTAAACATCAGCGGCATCGCCACATTTTCCAGCGCCGTCAGCGCGGGAAGCAGGTTATAGGACTGGAAGATGAAGCCGAGGTTCTTCTGCCGGAATTTGGCGAGCTGACGCTCGTTGAGCTTGGAAATGTTCACGCCGTTGATGAAAACGGCCCCCTTGGTGGGCTTCTCCAGCCCGGCCAGTTGGTTCAGGAAGGTGCTCTTTCCGGAACCGGAGGTCCCAAGGATGCAGCAGATCTGCCCCGGAGGCACTTCGAGATTGACATTTTCCAGCGCAACGACCTTCTCTTTCCCCAGCCGGTAAACCTTGCGCAGATTTCGAACCTTAATGACCGGATCCAATCCTCCACCTCCCAATGCTGCTTCGGCAATTTCTCCTTTATATTCAGTGCCTGTCCGGCCGCGTTTTCATGCAGCAGGGAAAAATAATTTCCCCCTATGCCGGAGGCAGTCTATTCCTAGTTTACTGTATTATATGTATTAGTACAGGTAATAATAACACACCTTCCCACGTATGTCAATGGAAAGAAAAAGGGAAGTACTCATTTTAAGGGGTTGTAAAAAAACGCGCCGCGTTTTCGGCGGATGCCAATAAGGAAGTAAATAGAATTTCCGGAAAAACCGGTGTGGCAAAGATCACGCCGGTTTTTCCGTATCTGTCAGTAGTTCCGGTTTGGCAAGTGGAATCCGGATTTTCCCCACATAGGTAAAATAGACTTCAATCGTGACATGTTTCTTCCCGCCGATT
>JAAWDS010000059.1 GCA_022793895.1 Provencibacterium sp.
GAAGCCCGACGGCGGTTCTTCCTCCGCCGGCAAGGACAACCCCACCACCGGCGCTTCCAACCTCCCTTCCCTGCTTGCCGCTTCTTCCCTTCTCTCCCTCGCTGCCGCCGCTTGCAGAAAGCTCTTCCGCTAAACGATTCTATCCCTCTTCCCTTTCTCAAGAACGCCTGCCGTATGGTAGGCGTTCTTTTTTCGCTTTTTGCAAACTGTTCAAAATTCAGTCAATCAGACAACATAATCCTCATGTATAATGTCCTCATCACAGACAAGGAGATGATGCTTACTGCCAACGCATTCCCTCTTTTTCTGGAACTTTTCCGCCGGAAGGTTTCCCGGCGATGATAGCCGCTACCGCGGCATCCGGATCCAGAATGGATCGGAAAACTTTGTTTAAACAAAGCGCACTGTCACTCCGCTGGGTGGACGGAATACCGGCCCAGCGGACGGGACAGACCAAAAGCAACGATTTCCCGATGCGGAAATATTTATATAGAGACTAACAGAGAGGGACTGTCACCGCAGCCCCTCTCTTTGTGCAGAATTTCTCGCTCTTAAAAAGCCGCACGAACGGCAGAACAAAGCCCTCTAACGAGGTAGGGTGGAAAAAATTGCATACGACTTTCTTCGACATTCCCTGTATAATGGAGGATATGCGCAAAACCCTATCAAATCGACAGCGGAGGTAGAAACATGTCTAACAAAATTTACGGGTATGTCCGGGTATCCACCAGAGAACAAAACGAACACAGGCAGCTTCTGGATCTGCTGCAATTCGGGGTGGAGAAAAAGAATGTCTATGTGGATAAGCAAAGCGGGAAAGACTTCCAGCGCCCCGCCTACCAGCGGCTGGTGCACCGCCGGTTGAAGGCGGGCGATCTGCTTGTTGTTAAAAGCATCGATCGTCTTGGACGCGATTACAACGAAATCCTGGTCGAGTGGAAATACATTACCCGCCAGCTGGGGGCAGATATCAAAATTTTGGATATGCCCCTCTTGGATACCCGGCGCAGCAACGATCTCATTGGCACGCTGATCAGCGATATCGTATTACAGCTTCTTTCCTTCGTCGCCCAAAACGAACGGGAAAACATCCATCAGCGGCAGGCCGAGGGGATCGCAGCCGCTAAACTGCGGGGGGTGCGCTTTGGCCGGCCGCCGGCAAAAATACCGGATATCTTCCCGGAAATTTACGACATGTGGAAAACCGGCGAGCTTTCCCCTGCCGAAGCGCGGGAATTATCCGGGCTCAAATACCACACCTTCTATAAAACGGCGCGCAAATATACCGCCATCCTGGCCGAAAAAGAGGCGCAGGAGCCCGACGCTTTGCTATCGCCTGAAAAGGGAATTTCAAAGACCTGATTCTCCCCCGGGAACTTCCCCGGGTATATTTATTTTTTCATAGAATAGGTTTGAAGCTCTCTGCATTTATGGTATAATAGCCGTAGGCGGTTATTATACGTTGATTGATTTGTCCGCCCTACAGGCATGGCCCCCTGTACGCTCTGCGCTTGTACGGCAACCGCCGCAAAGCCGGTATTTGAGACCGCGCTATTGGACCAAGAAACTAAAATATAAACCCCATCCAAAGGACGGAGCTGGGATCCGCCCGGCCGGGGTTCTCAAAAGGAGGGGAATCCATGGATCTATCTTCTGTAGGCGCCGTTTCGATACAGAATCATATGGAAGGAACGATGCAATCCGTATCGATAGCGATGCTGCGCAAAGTGATGCAGTCGGAACAAAGCGAGTCCGCCCTGCTCCTCGAACAGCTAGAGCAGGCCGTTCCTACCGCGCCGCCTTCCGATCGCCTGCTGGATATCCATATCTAGTTTGCCCATCCGCGCTAAAAGCTCCTCCTGCAAAATGCTTTTATTTTGCAGGAGGAGCTTTTCCTATCCAATTTTTCCAAAAACCCCCAGCGTATCCTCCCGTCTGTTCTGATAAAACTATCAGTATAGCATCCCGCTAAAAATCGATTGAGAATAGGATAAGGAGAGATGAATCTCATGAAAGGCCAGCCTAAACAAACCTCCCGTCAGCCGTCCGCTTCCGCCCATGCTCCCTCCAGCCCAACCCAGCGCGCCCTAAAGCTAACCGATTTCTGCGAACCCGATACCGATCCCTCCGGCAGCTACACCGGCCGCCCGGACAATCCCCATGAAAAACCTGTCCAGGATGCCGACGATCTTTAACCCCCTTCATAAACCGGTTACGGCTATCCTCCTTCTTCCCCTGTAAAGGAGAGCAGGCTGCAAGGGCAGCCGCAAAAAAACACTTGACACCGGTTGACTATTGGAGTAGTATCATGGTAGCATGACGATTCTAATAGTAAGGAGTTTAGCCAGATGAAAAACTACCCGCGTTCCCTTGCCGCACGCCTTCTCTCCCTGTGCGCCCTTCTTATGGTGTTGATCCCCAGCCTTTCCGCCGGCTGCACACCGGCCAAGGACGGGGGATCACAGCCGTCCGCCCCTGACGCTAAGGGACGGTACATAGAAACGCAGCTTTCGCTTCCGGATGGAATCCTCTTCCCGATCCTTTTGGAGCTGGAGGAAGGCGGCGTTCCCCGGCTGCTTGCCGCTGAAAAGGAAACGTTCGCCTGGTACCGCTGGGAGAACAGCGGGTTTGTGCGGACAGAACCCGCCTGGAACAGCGGGCTCAAGGATACCTACCAGCTTGCCGGCGCCGCCCAAGGGGAGGATGGCAAGACCTGGCTGCTCTGCGCCGAATACCAGGAGGATGAGACGCTCCTTCCCCACCTGTTTCAATGCAGCGGGGACTCCGGCACGTTGCAGGAGATCCCTCTGGAGGCTGCCGGACAGCCCTGCCAGGCGCTGGACGGTCTCCAGCTCTTGGAGGACGGCGGTTTTCTCATCGAGTCCTTCCCTGCGGGATTGCTGCGCTATTCCTCGGAAGGGGCGCTGCTGCAAACCTACTCCCTCTCCCATTCCGGCTTTGCCGTTGCCAACGGCTCCCTTTTTCTCGCGCCCTATAGCGGCCCAATCGTAGAACTCGATCTTGAAACGGCCGGTGAAAAGGCGCAGTATGAATATCCGTCAGACAGCCGGAGCATTCTGTTCACCGAGGAGGGCGCCCTCTATGCGGCAAACAGCAACGGCCTTTTCCGTCAGGAAGGGGACGGGTTTGAAACGGTGCTGGATGGCGGCCGGTACATCATGTCCTCTCAAAACTATGCGCTTGCCTTGGCCGCCAAACGCGGCGAACAAATCGCCCTGCTTTACACCGATCAAACGCGGAACTACACCCCCGCCCTCTTCCTTTACACCTTCGATCCCGAAGCGGCAACCGCTTCCCGAACGCTGAAGGTACAATCCTTGTATGATTTTGAGCTGGTGCGGGAGGCCGCCAGTGAAATGCAGCGCCGGGATGCTAGCCTTTCGGTCGAGGTAGAGGCGCTTTTGGAGGCGGATGCAGGCAGAACCGTTTCCGACGCGCTGAAAACCATGAACACCGCTCTGCTGGCCGGGCAAGGAGCGGATGTCTATATCCTGGACGGCATGCCGCTTAACAGCCTGATTGAAAAGGGGATCTTACTGGATCTCACCGAGCTTGTCGCCGGGCACACCAGCGAGGGCGAATGGCTTCCCAACATTGCGCATTCCCTGGCCAGTGAAAGCGGGCTGTTCGCGCTGCCGGTCAAGTTCGGCCTCCCTATCCTGTGGGCCGACCCGGAGGTACTGGCCGCGGGGGAATCGTTGGAGACGCTGGCCGCCTTCGCGCAGGCGCACCCGGAACAGCCGCTGTTCTATGCCATGCACCCCCAAAACCTTATCGGCCGTTTCTTCCCGGTCTGCGCACCCGGATTTTTGCAGGAGGATGGGGCCATTGAGGAAACCGCCTTCTGCACCTTCTTAGAATCGCTCGGCAAACTGGCGGCCACCGCGCCCGGCGCAGAATATCAGGATCAGGGCGCGGGAATGGATGGATCGATGGAGGTCCCGGCCTACCATGAGGGCTGGTGCCGGACCATCGCCCAGGAGGTGCTCAGCGACCGGCTGTTGGCCATTAACAGGAGCGCCAGCGAGGATCGGGGGATGGAGGGGGACTTCATCCCCCTGCCCGGGCAGGCGGAGAAGGTCTTTATCCCGCACATCATCACCGGCATCAACGCCCAAAGCTCCCATTTGGAGGATGCCAAGGCGCTGCTGGAGACGATGATGGAGGAGGGTATTCAATCGATCGACTATTCCAACTATGAGGGCCTTCCCACCCATGCGCATGCGCTCGATTCCCTGATAACGGCGGACGGCAGCATTCAAATGACGGTCGGTTATGGCCTGGCGGATGACA
Source organism: Provencibacterium sp. (assembly GCA_022793895.1). Lineage (GTDB taxonomy): Bacteria > Bacillota > Clostridia > Oscillospirales > Ruminococcaceae > Harryflintia. The sequence goes on from JAAWDS010000059.1 coordinate 4,315, forward strand.
ACCTGGTCATCATCCCGGTGGACAGCCGGCCCACCCCCGCCATGCAGCAGCGCTTTCTGGAGCTGTGCCGCAGCGCCGGGACGCCCAGCCTTTCCGATCCCGTTCTGCTCGAAATGATCGCAGAGGAAACCGAAAGCTACTTTGCCGGTGGGCAGACCGCCGCAGAAGCGGCCGCCGCTGTAAAAGCGCGGACAGAAGCCTACCTGAACGAATAGTTCTCCCCCGCGCCCTAACGAACTGCCCAAAAAGGGCGTGTTGCAGAATTGCATTCTGCAACACGCCCTTTTCTATAAGCCGCAGAAGCGGCCGCTATTTCTTCGGCGCGTTTTCGGCCGTCAGCGCCGCAATGCGCACCAGCAGCTCCACCGCCTTCTCCATCGCCTGGATGGAGACAAACTCATAGGGCCCGTGTCCGTTATGCGTGCCCGTAAAGAGGTTCGGACAGGGAAGCCCCTGGTAGGAGAGGCGCGCGCCGTCCGTCCCGCCGCGGATCGGCATTACTACCGGTTCAATGCCGAGGCTGCGCATAGCCGTCTCGGCCGTTTCGATGAGATGGATGTGCGGAAGGATCTGCTCCTTCATGTTGTAATAGCTGTCCTCAATCGTGCAGGAGACCTTCTCCTCCCCATAGCGTTCCCCTAAATAGGCCGCCGCCTTCTCAAAGCGGGCCTTCTTTTCCTCAAACCGCCCACGGTCATGGTCGCGGATCAAATATTCCAGTTCGGCGCAATCGGCCGTCCCTTCAAAGCGGTGCAGGTGATGGAACCCCTCATAGCCCTCGGTGGCCGCCGGATCCTCAAAGCGGGGAAGCATCGCGTCAAATTCCATCCCCATGCGGATGGCGTTGATCATCTTGTTCTTCGCGCTGCCCGGATGGATGCTTACCCCCCGGAAAACGAGACGCGCCGTCGCGGCGTTGAAGTTCTCATATTCCAGCTCTCCCAAACCGCCGCCATCCACCGTATAGGCAAAATCCGCCCCGAAATCTTTTACGTTGAACCGGTCGGTCCCGCAGCCGATCTCCTCATCCGGTGTAAACGCTATCCGGATGCGGCCGTGCGGAAGGGAGGGGTCATGCAGCAGGCGATCCGCCGCCGCCATGATTTCCGCCACGCCGGCCTTGTCGTCCCCGCCCAGCAGCGTCGTCCCGTCGGTGACGATGAGATCCTCTCCCACGCAGGCGCGCAAGGAATCAAACTCCTCCGGGCGCAGCTCCATCCCGTTCTGCTCGTTGAGCAGAACGGCCCCGCCGTCATAGCTCTTGACGATACGCGCCTTTACCCCGGCGCCCGAAAAGTCGGCGGCCGTGTCCATGTGCGCAATCAATCCCAGCGTCGGCGCGGCCGGACCCAAGTTAGAGGGCAGGGTGGCCGTCACATAGCCGTTTTCATCCATCTGCGCCTCTTCGGCGCCCATTTCGCGCAGCTCCTCCACCAGCATGCGGCCCAGCGCAAGCTGCCCCTCGGTGCTCGGAAAGCTGGCGGAACGATCGTCCGACTGGGTATCCAGGCCGACATAGCGCAGGAACCTTTCTGTTACCGTCTGCATCTTTTATGACCCTTCCTTTCTTTTGAGGGAACGCCCTTTCAAAGAGGCGGCCTCCCCTGCGGCTGGCGGCCGCTCTTCGCCGGAACCTTCCCCCGGCTATTCCTCTAAATAGCGGATGACCGCAATCACCCGGCCCAGCACCTGCATGCTGTCCACAATAATGGGATCCATCGTGCGGTTTTCCGGTTGCAGGCGGTAGTGGCCGTTTTCCTTGTAAAAGGTTTTGACCGTCGCTTCATCTTCGATCAGGGCGACAATAATCTCCCCATTCTCCGCCGCCGGGGTTTTCCGGGCGACGATATAATCCCCGTCAAAAATCCCCGCTTCGATCATGCTCTCGCCCTTGATGCGCAGGGCGAACAGCTCGTCCCTGGAAAAGCGCGAGGTCTCAAAGCTCACATATTCTCCCGCCTGCTCCACCGCTAAAATCGGCTGCCCGGCCGCCACGGTGCCGAGCATCGGCACGCGCAGCACCTGCGACCGGCTGCCTCCTCCCTGCCGGAGCACGCTGATGGAACGGTTTTTCGCGTTTTCCCGGCGGATATATCCTCCATCCTCCAATTCGTTGAGGTATTTGTGTACCGTGGAGGTGGAGCGGATCCCCAGCCGCTGGCAGATCTCCCGCACAGACGGGGGATACCCCTTCTGATCGATGTTTTCTATGATGAATTGCATGACCTGCATATGAATATCGCCCAACGTATCCACAGTCAATCCTCCTTTTCCTGATAAGGCTCCGGGACTTCCTCGCCGGAAGCGGATCCAGCGGCTTCCGCACACATTATAACATATCTTTTTCGAAAAGGCAAACATATGTTTTGGTTTCTAAAAATATTTTTCCGGTTGGTTATGACACATTGGAAAAGAGGAGATTCCTTTGGGCGGATTGTTCAAAAATCAGCGAATGTTTTTTTAACCTTTGTTCATACCGGTTTAACAAAAAAATCCGGCAAACCCGTATAATAAAAGCGTACCCAATAAAAACGCTATGCCGCATGCGTTTTGGGTATTGCTCTACCCTCCTCAAAACACACCTCAAACAGGAAAAAGGCAGCCGTCTCGCAAAGATGGTTGCTTTTTTCCGTACCGGGCTCCTTTTTCCGGCGGTCTTGTGGTATAATAGCCGCAGAGCGGCTATTATACTCTCAATTTACTTGGCCGCCCTACGGGCATGGCCATAATACCACCGCGCGCGCCGCGCTTGTGGTATAATTGCCGCAGAGCGGCTATTATACTCTTAATTTACTTGGCCGCCCTACGGGCATGGCCACGATACC
>JAAWDS010000007.1 GCA_022793895.1 Provencibacterium sp.
AATTATATTTTGTCCGGGCCTTTTGCCGGTTTTCAAAAACCCCCAAAACGGGCTTTTTTCTTTGGGGGGCGCACAAAATTTAATTTTTGCCCCCCGCCCTTCTGCTATAGAGGAAAGACAGATTTTTTATTGGAGACAAAAGAAAGGAATGGTACGGCATGTGCGAGAGGATATGGCTGGATATGCCCGCTAAAAAGTGGGATAACGGTCTGCCCATCGGCAATGGACGGCTTGGGGCGATGGTCCTTGGCGCTGTGGAGGAAGAGATCCTTGCGCTCAACGAGGAGACCATGTGGTACGGCGGCCCGCTTCAGCGGGAAAATCCGGACGCCGCTGTGCATATCGCGCAGATCCGGGATCTGCTGCAAAAGGGGGCGGTCGAGGAGGCCGCATTTTTGGCCAAAACGGCGCTGACCTCTACCCCCAAGTATCTCTCCCCTTATCTGCCTGCGGGGGATCTGCGCCTCTGCTTTTCAGGGCACAGCGGAGAGGTCCGGGATTACCGCCGGGAGCTTTCGCTTTCCAAGGCGTTGGCGAAGGTCTCCTATACCTTGAACGGATTTGCTTATGAGCGCGCCTATTTTGTCAGCCGCGCCTGGAATGTTGTTGCCGTCCGCCTGACGGGTGAACGGCCGCTGACGGTGGCGGTCAACCTCAACCGCCGCCCCTATGAGGAACGCAGCGGAAAGCTGGATGGACGGACGGTCTTTCTGGAGGGGCAATGCGGGGCGGAGGGCGTCCGTTATTTTGGCGCCGCACGCATGGCCTGCGAGGGGGGGACGGTGGAAACGATGGGGGATTACCTCGTCGCGCGGCAGGCGCAGGCCGTTACGCTCTATGTCTCTTTCGCCACCGATTTCGGGGGGCGGACGGATTACCGCGCGCACTGTCTCGGCTGCCTGGATGGCGCGTCTACGACGGGCTATGAGGCGCTTCTGAAGAGACACCTGCGCGACCATACGGAGCTGTATAACCGCGTCTCCTTCTCGCTGGGCGTCCCGCTGCCCGATGCCCCTACGAGTCAGCTTCTCAGCCGGCTGCGCGAGGGGGGCGACGCCCGCGCGCTCAGTACGCTGCTGTTTCATTTTGGCCGTTATCTGCTGATTGCCAGCTCCTCTTATTGCCAGCTCCCCGCAACGCTGCAAGGGCTCTGGAACGGGAGCTATACCCCCGCCTGGGAATCGAAATACACCATCAACATAAACACCGAAATGAACTATTGGCCGGCGGAGCCCTGCGCGCTGCCAGAGTGCCACCTGCCGCTGTTTGACCTGGTGGAGCGGATGGCCGAACGGGGGGAGCATACGGCGCGCGCCGTTTATGGCTGCGGCGGCTTTGTGGCTCACCACAATACCAATCTTTGGGCGGATACCGCCATCGAAGGGATCCTCGATACCTCGCCCATCTGGCCGATGGGAGGGGCTTGGCTTTCCCTGCACCTTTACGAGCACTTTCTTTATACGCAGGATGAGGAATTTCTGCGTGAGCGTGCGCTGCCGGTGCTCCGGAAGGCTGTAACCTTCTTCACCGAATACCTGACCCCTGCGGCGGACGGAACCCTGCTCAGCGGCCCTTCCGTTTCGCCGGAGAACCGTTATATTTCCCGTACAGGCCAGCGCGGGGCGCTCTGCATGGCCCCCACGATGGATTCCCAGATCCTGCGCGAGCTGTTTTCCGGCTATCTGGCCGCCTGTAGGCGGCTGGATGTGGAGGAAGCGCTGTGCGCCCGCGTGCGCGAGGCGCTGGCAAAGCTCCCGGAAACGGTGATCGCCGGAGACGGGCGCATCCGCGAATGGCATGAGGATGTGCAGGAGGTGGAGCCGGGGCACCGGCACATCTCTCACCTGTTCGGGCTTCATCCGGGAACGCAGATCACCAAAGAAACCCCCGAACTCTTTGAGGCGGCGAAGAAAACGCTTTCCTACCGTCTGGCCCACGGCGGCGGACACACCGGCTGGAGCCGCGCTTGGATCCTCTGCATGTATGCGCGGCTCTGCGAGGGGAAGGAGGCGGAGGATCACCTGCGGGCGCTGCTGGAGCGCTCCATTCAGGATAATCTGCTGGATGTTCACCCGCCCTTCCAGATCGATGGGAATTTCGGCGCGGCGGCCGGTATCGTCGAGATGCTCGTTCAGTCGCATAACCCCTACATCGAGCTGCTGCCCGCGCTCCCTCCCTCCTGGACGGAAGGGAAGCTGACCGGCATCCGGCTGCGCGGCGGGTTCCAAATGGATTTTAGCTGGAAGGGTGGGGTGCTGGAGGAAGCTACGCTGACCGCGCTGAAGGATGGCCCCATGGAGGTGCGCTGCCAGGGCTGGCGCGTGCGGCTGGAGCTTCAAAAGGGACGTCCCGTCCGGCTGACGCCGGACATGCCCGGCCGGGAACGGCTGGCTTGAAGAGAGAGGAATGGGGGGAGATATAAGCCGGTTCGGACCGGCGAGCCCACCCTTTTAAGAACCGCCCGCAAAAGCAAAGCCTTTTGCGGGCGGTCCCTATTGGAAAGAAGATCGTTTGCGGCCGGGCAGGGGGTCATGTCCGTTTCCAAACGGAGGGGACGAACAGCAGCAGAATAGGGAGGATCTCCAACCGGCCGATCAGCATATCCGCGCAGAGGATGAGCTTGGTCAGGCTGCTGAACGGTGCATAGTTCCCCATCGGGCCGGTGATCCCGAAGCCGGGGCCGATGTTGTTCAGGCAGGCGAAAACGGAGGAAATGGTGGTTTCCAGGCCGAAGTTATCCAGCGAAACGAACAGCAGCGAAACCGCGGTAACGGTAAAGTAGGCGCTCATATATAAATAGATGCCGCGTAAGGTGTCGCTGCCCACCGGTTTCCCGTCCATTCGGATCGGGCGCACCAGGCGCGGCGAAATCATCCGCCGCAGCTCGGCGTGCATCGATTTAAAGAGCAGCAGCAGCCGGGAGACCTTGATACCGCCGCCGGTGGAGCCTGCGCAGGCGCCGGCCACCATCAGCAGGAGCAGGATGCACTTGGAGAACTCCGGCCAGAGGTTGAAGTCCACCGTTGCAAAGCCAGTGGTGGTCATAATAGAGGCCGCCTGGAAGGCGGCGTGGTGCACCGATTCGCCGAAGCTCGCATAGAAGGAGCGGGTATTCTGCGCAATCAGCAGGATAGAGCCGCCCAGAAGGCCGAGGTACATCCAAAGCTCTTCATTTTTCAGTGCCTGCCGGAAACGGCGGCCTAAGATCAGGAAATAGAGATTGAAGTTGATGCTGAAGAGGATCATGAAGATGGTGACGACATTTTGTAAGTAAGGGCTGTATTCGGCAACGCTGGACGAGCGGATGGCGAAGCCGCCGGTACCGGCTGTGCCGAAGGTGACGGTAACGGTATCGAAGAGCGGCATCCCGCCCAGACGCAGGAAAACCATTTCGAGGAACGTCATGCCAATGTAGATGCTGTAGAGGATTTGGGCGGAGTTGTGCGTGCGGGGAACGAGCTTGTCCACCTCCGGCCCTGGACTCTCGGCGCGCAGCAGGAACACGTTCTGTCCCGAACCCTTGGAGCTGGGGGCGATAGCCAGCAGAAAAACGAGCACCCCCATACCGCCCAGCCAATGGGTAAAGCTGCGCCAATAGAGCAGCCCTTTGGACATCGCCTCAATGTCGGTCAGGATGCTCGCGCCGGTCGTTGTAAAACCGGAGATGGTTTCAAACAGGCAGTCGATAAAGCGGGGAATTTCCCGGCTGATATAAAACGGCAGCGCGCCGAAAAGGGAGATGACGATCCAGGCCAGGGCTACGACGATGAAGCCCTCCCGCGCATAAAAATTCTTTTTCTTCGGCCGGGGAATCAGCATCAGCCCGCCCGCTCCGGCAGTGATAACGCAGGAAACCGCGAGCGCGCGGGCGGCGTCCGCTTCCCCAAAATAGAGGGAAACGGCCACGGCGGGCAGAAGAAAGAGCGCTTCCACACACAAAATGCGGCCAAGCAGGTTGGCCACCATTTTAAAGTTCATAAAGTTTTGTTCAGACCTTTCCGCCAAAGCCTGTGAAAAGGCATGGAAAGCCCCACAGCTTTGGAATCGTTATAAACGCGGCCTTCTTACTCGAAGATCTCGTTGAGGTTTCGGAAAATATTGTCGGAAGGGGTGACGACAATCACACTGTCCCCCCGTTTAATAAAGTCGTTGCCGTTGGGGATAATGACCTTTCCGCTGCGGCTCAGGCAGGCCAGCAGGACGTTGGGCTTCAAGCGCAGGTCGCGCAGCTTGACGCCAAGGCCCAGCGTTTCATCGGTGGCGAGAAATTCGAGGGCGTCCACCTTGTCATGGACGATCCGATGCAGCGCAACCACCGAATCCTCCGAGGTGTTCTGCATAGCGCGCACATAGCGTACAATATCGTTGCAGACGATGTTTTTGGGGCTGACCATCGATTCTACGCCCAGGTTGCGGAAGATGTCGTTATATTCCACGCTGTTGATTTTGGTAATGACCTTCGGGATTCCCATTTGGCTGCCGTACATCGAGAGCACCATGTTTTCTTCATCAATGTTGGTCAGGGTAACGAGGGCGTCCGAGTTGGCGAAGTTCTCGCCGGCCAGGATATCCGGCTGCGCGCCGTCGGCATGGATGATGCGCGCATGGGGAAGGAGGTTGGCCAGCTCCTTGCAGCGTTTTTCATCGATTTCAATGATCTTCACATCGGCGCCGTCCATCGAAAGCGCGGAAGCGAGATAGAAGGCGATGCGGCTGCCGCCGATCATCGTTACCGACCGCACCTTGCGCTCCATAATCTGGAGCTTGCGCACTAGGCTGGCCAGGTTTTGCGCCGCGCCGGTGACATAGATGCTGTCGCCCTCCTCTAACCGGAACTGACCGGTTGGGATATAGACCTGATCGCCGCGCTCGACGGCGCAGACGAGAACCTGCACCTTCGCCAGCTTTATCAGATCGTGGAGATAGAGGCCGTTCAGCGGGCTGCCTGGGCGGAGCTTAAGCTCGATGATCTCGGCGCGGCCCTTCGCAAAGGTTTCGCGCTTGAGCGCGGCGGGAAAGCGCAGCAGGTTTAAAATCTCCATGGCCGCCGTGCGTTCGGGGTTAATCGTCATGCTCAACCCCAGATCTTCCTTTAAAAAGCCGAGCTGATCGGTGTATTCCGGATTGCGCACGCGCGCAATCGTCCGGCGTACGCCCAGCTTGCGCCCGACGATGCAGCAGAGCATATTGACCTCGTCCATCGAGGTAGCGGCGATGAGCAGGTCGGAGGCTCCCACCTCCGCCTCCTGCTGTACGGTGAGGCTGGCGCCGTTGCCGACAACGCCCAGCACGTCATATTTTTCAACCGTTTCGCGCAGAACCCGTTTGTCGTTGTCGATGATCACCAGGTCGTGCCCCTCCTGTGAGAGACGGGCGGTCAGCGTGACGCCCACCTTCCCATCTCCAACGATCACGATTCTCATAATGACGACCCTTCCTTTCTTCGAAGCCATGCCGGTCCGGCAGGGCGCAAAAGGGAAGGAGCTGCCTAAAACACCTTCCTCCCCGAAAGAAACGTTCAAAGCGCCGGCCGTCTGCCGGCAGATCCCATCTTAGCACAGATTAGCGAAAAAGGATAGTAATAAAATGCAACTGGATTAAAAAACCTTTCCCATCTGGGGCGGCCGGAACCATAACTTATAAAAAGTTTCGGGCGGATGGGATAATAGGGTTGACGCATGGGCGGCCGTCTATTATTATGGTAACAAGGCAGAACAAGGAGGGTTATTTTGAAGGGATGGACATGTGCGGCGCTCGCAGGCGCCGCGGCAATTTGTGCGTTGGCCGTGGATAACCGCGCCGTCCTGCGCAGCTACCGGATGAAAACGGCGCGCTTGAAGGCGGGGGCGTCGCTCCGGCTTGCCTATCTGTCGGATCTGCACAGTGAACCGCAGCGTTTCCGGAGGGAGCGGATACTCCGGCTGATTAAGGAGGCCCGGCCGGATATTCTCCTGTTGGGCGGAGATATCTTGGATGGGTGGCGCGCAGACGGGGAGACCTATGGATTCCTTCGGAGGCTCTCCGCGATTGCCCCCGTTTATGCGGCGATGGGCAATCACGAATGCCGCAACCGGCGGCTGTATGAGATGCGCGCGGGCATGCGTGATTGCGGCGTTCATCTGCTCTGCGATGAGTACCGGTTGGTTCCCGGAGCAGGGAACCAACCCGCTTTTTGGATAGGCGGAATGGAGGACATGGCGGCCCCGCAGTTTTACGGCCCCTATCATTGGGCGGCGCGCCTGAAGGAAACGATGGCCCCGCTCGCCGCAAAGGAAGGGGTGCGCATTCTCCTTTCCCACCGGCCGCTTCCCAGCGTTTATTTTGGGCTGCCGGTGGATCTCATCCTTTCCGGCCATGCGCACGGCGGGCAGGTGCGGCTGCCGGGCGTTCCCGGCGGGCTCTATACCCCGGACGAGGGCTTTTTGCCGCGCTATGCCGGCGGGGCTTACCGTTACAATGGGAAGCTGCATATCGTGGGCCGCGGCGCTTCCTGCTTCTTTTTCCCGCCGCGGGTGAACAACCCGCCCGAAGTGGTGTCCATCCAGCTGGATGGAAAGGGGTAGTCTTTACGGTCGCCCTCCGGGCATAGCCTACGGATGCGCCGCCGGCCGGTTGGCCGCGGCGGCCAGGGGCTTCCTGCCGGCGGGGGACTGAAATTATAAAAGGATAGGGGATAGAAAAATGCGATCTTTTTTTAAGGCAGGCTCTGTCGTGCTGTTCCAGGGGGACAGCGTAACCGATTGCGGACGCGACCGCACGCAGCGGGAAGGGTTGGGGAATGGCTATCCGCTGAAGATTGCGGACATCTGGCGCACGCTGTTTGGGGAGGGCGTTACCTTTCTGAACCGCGGCGTTTCCGGGGATACGACCGAGATGATGCTTGCGCGTTATGAAGAGGATGTACGGGCGCTTCAACCGGATTTTATCTCGATCCTTATCGGGATCAACGATACCTGGCGGCGCTATGATTCCGATCGCATCACTCCAGTGGAGGCGTTTGAAAAGAACTACCGCGGCTTCCTTTCCCGGATCCGGCGCGACCAGCCGGAGGCAAAAATTTTCATGATGGAGCCGTTCCTGCTTCCGAGCGATCCGAACAAGTCGGTATTCCGCGAGGATTTGGATCCCAAGCTCTGCTGCGTGCGCAAGCTGGCGGAGGAGTTCGCGGATTATTTCCTGCCGCTGGATGGGCTGCTGAATGCGAAGGCCATAACGGGAGAGGGAGGCGCTGCCGCCATTTCGGCGGACGGCGTGCATCCGTTGAGCTTTGGACATAGCTTGATTGCCGAGGCATGGCTCAAGGAGCTGGGGATTCTCTGAGCGTACCGGTACTTTTCCGGTTTTGATAGGGGGGCTTCCGTTTGCAGGCGTCCCCTTTGGTACTTCCGGAAAAAGCCGGCTTGGGTTCTGGAAAACACGGGAAAGGAGAAGGATGCGTATGATGGAGGAACAACAGCTCATCCGGCAGGCGTTTGCCGCCAGAGAACGGGCCTATACCCCCTATTCCCGCTTTCAGGTGGGCGCGGCGCTGCTGACGGAGGCGGGCAAGGTTTACGGCGGCTGCAACATTGAAAACGCCGCCTACACCCCCACGAACTGCGCCGAACGGACGGCGATCTTTAAGGCGGTCAGCGAAGGGGAACGGCGTTTTTCGTGCATAGCGGTGGTGGGGGCCACGGAGGGAACGCCGCAGGCTCAGTTTGAAGCCTGCTGGCCCTGCGGGGTTTGCCGGCAGGTGCTGCGGGAGTTCTGCGGGCCGGATTTCCGGATCCTGACCTTTTCCGGCGCGAACGGCATAGAAACGCGCACCCTGGCCCAACTGCTGCCCGATGCGTTTGGGCCTGAGATGTTGGGGGACGGGCGGAAGCCCGAATAGAAAGGGGCGGTCAAGGTGCGGATGGTGGACATCATCCATAAAAAGAGAGAAGGCGGCGTTCTTTCGGAGGAGGAGATCCGTTTCTGGGTGGAGGGCTACACCCGCGGGGAAATCCCGGACTATCAGGTTTCCGCCCTGCTGATGGCGATCCTCTTCCGGGGAATGAGCCCCTCGGAGACGGCGGCGCTGACCCTGCGGATGGCCGCCTCCGGCGAACAGGTGGATCTGAGCGCCGTTCCCGGCGTCAAGGTGGATAAGCACTCGACCGGCGGGGTGGGGGACAAGACCACGCTGATTACCGGCCCCATTGCCGCCGCCTGCGGCGTACCGGTTGCTAAGATGTCCGGCCGCGGCCTTGGCCATACCGGCGGCACGCTGGACAAGCTGGAGGCCATTCCCGGCTTTCGGACGACGTTGGAGCCTGAACGGTTTTTACAGATCGTTCGGGAAAACGGCCTGTCGGTCATTGGGCAGACGCGCGACATTGCCCCGGCAGATAAAAAGCTCTATGCGCTGCGGGATGTGACTGCAACGGTCGAAAGCCTGCCGCTCATTGCTTCCTCGATCATGTCCAAAAAGTTGGCGGCTGGGGCGGATGCTATCGTGCTGGATGTGAAGGTAGGCAGCGGCGCGTTTATGAAAAGCGAAAGCGATGCGCGCGCGCTCGCCCAGGAGATGGTTGCCATCGGCGAGCGCAGCGGCCGGCGCACCGTTGCCCTTATCACCAATATGGACGTCCCGCTCGGACACGCCGTCGGCAATGCGCTCGAAGTGCGGGAAGCGCTGGAAACGCTGCGGGGCGGCGGGGAGGCCCGGCTGCGGGAGGTGAGCTTGCAGTTGGCCGCCAACATGCTGCAACTGGCGGGAAAGGGAACGCTGGCCGAGTGCCTGAGCCAAGCGCAGGCAGCGCTGGAGTCCGGCCGTGCGCTGGAAAAATTCCGGGGGATGGTTGCCGCACAGGGCGGGGATGCCGCAATCGCGGACGATCCCTCCCGTCTCCCTTCGGCCCCCTGCACCCGGCTGGTGTGCGCAAAAGCGGACGGCTTCCTCTCCCGGATCGACACCGAAGCCTGCGGGTTGGCTTCCTGCCTTCTGGGGGCCGGCCGTTCCCGCAAGGAGGATGCGGTTGACCATGGCGCAGGCATCGTTTTCGCGGCAGACTATGGACAGCAGGTGCGGGCGGGCGATCCGCTGGCGACGCTGTTCACCTCCCGGCCCGAAGCGTTCGAGGAGGCGGAAAGGCTGGTTCAAGAAGCCCTTATCCTGTCGCCGCAGAGACCGCCTTCTCAAAAGCTCATCTATGCGCGTGTAACGGCGGACGGGGTGGAGGAGCAGTAGCCCAAGCCCGCATAGGCGCTTCTCATTTTGATCGTCGCGCCGGCCGGGATATCTCTGGATTATCAATTTTTGTAGAAGCGGATTTTCTGATTAAAATTTTTGGATAATAGGACAGGCTAGCGACATTGTTTTCCGAACAATGTCGCTAGCCTGTTGCTTTCTGGCGATACGGCTTTCTCTCCCGGACAGGAATGTATGAGCCCTGTGCCATGGAGGCAGAAAAATGACCGGCGGTTGGATGGGATGGCGGCCGCAGGAAACTCCCGTGTCAGATAACGGTAAAAAATTGGAGGATTATTATATAAAAAGCAGGATATAATTTTGGAGAAAGAGACAACATGGAAAAAGAATCCTATATGGATATACCCCCATATAGGCAGACGTTTATCTTCAATCTTAAAAACATTCTTATGGAATCCTTGCTAGGCGCTGGGAACCGGAGATTCTTTTCCGCTTTTTAGGGTTCACGGTTGATTCTCGCCATGAGTTTTTTGTGAATGAGAATACCAAGCAGCGAGATAGCGCCGACAACGGCAAAGATCACAAATCCGGCGGCAAACTGTCCCTTTGCCAGCGTACTGCCCGCATAGGTGGAGGAGAGAATGGAGGGAATACGGGCAAAGCTGGAGAGAAACAGGAAACGGAGAGGACGAATAGACGTCAGCCCGGCTACATAGGTCAACACATCTTTGGGAGTACCGGGGATAAAGAAAAGGATGAAGGTGATAAGCTCCAGCTTTTGCGTGTTTTGCAGAAAAGCGTAGCTCTTGAGCTTATCTTCGCCGAAGACGGCCCGGACAAGAGGAGCGCCCAACAGCCGGACCGCCCCAAAAACCAACAGGGAACCGGCCAAAACGCCCAGCTCGCAGGTGAGAAAGCCGCCCCAAGCTCCATAGAGCACCCCCATGACCACCTCAATAGGCTCGCCTGGGATGACGGCCACGACAATCTGAAGAATTTGCAGTCCGAGCATGATTAGCCACCCTTTAAGGCCGAGTCCGCCGATCCAATCTTGTAGCTGTTGCTGCCCTTCCGGAGTGGATAGGGTGGAAAACCAGGGCCACAGCCAGACGGTGGCCGCCGTCATAGCCGCTGCCAAAAGCAGGGCGGCAGCGCCCAAGAGGATGATTTTTCTATTTTTCAGAGTTCCTTTCGGGTGATGATTTTCCATAGGTTCTTCTTCCGTCCTGTTCTAATAAGCTGTAGAATAAGACTAGTATAGCACGTTTTTAAGGGGAAAAGATCAGCAGGCTGTAAACAATTCATGACGAGATGATTTTCCACCAGACACTTTTACCAGTGGAAAGTCCTGCCTTCTCCTTTTCTTTCTTTTCGGAATGCGGTATAATAAGGACAAGCGCTGGCAGCCGGTGGCGGCTTTGCCCCATCGTGGGTAAGGAGAGCGCATGCAAGCTGGGAAAAGAAAGGGTGGGGTGTTGTGGATAACGGCCTTTTTACTGCGGGTGTGCTTCCCGGAGCGCCGACGCACGATTTTGAAGTTAAATTTTTGATCTGTGCTTTGCTGGAAGAGGCCGGAGAGCCGGTCAGCTTCGACCAGTTGGCCATCACCTTTCAGAAAACGGGATATGTCAACTACTTTGAATTTTCCTCTCTGGTGCAGGAAATGCTGACGCAAGGGCACCTTCGGGAAGCGTCCGGGGGAAAACCGGCCTATGTGCTGACCGAACACGGCCATAAGGCGGCAGAGGAATTTGCCCATACAGTCCCTTTATCGATCCGCGAGCGCTGCGGGAAGGAGCTGGCCCGTCAGCTCAAGCTGGGGAGAAGGCTGCGGGAAAACGAGGTGGCTATCCACAAGACACAGGATGGCTATACCGTGACGATTGAGATTCCGGATATCGGAACGCCGCTGATGAATCTCACCCTCTTCATGCCCACACGCGGGCACTGTGAAGCGATTAAACGCCGGTTTCTAAACGATCCGCAATATTTTTATAAGGCGATTCTTTCGATCGCAACCGGTGATCGGCGCTCGTTGGGGCCGCTGGTGGAAAGTGGTGAAAACCTTTTCGACTGAGTGGAAAGATTTCCACATTGGGCGTCCGGAATCCCTTCTGTTTGGCAGATATTTTTGGGTTAAAAACCGCAGATTTGCAAAATGGTGGAGAATATGTTATAATAGCGGCGTAGTTCATGGTAAAGCGGGTAAAACCGGTGGAAACCGTGTTGAAAAAGCGGCGTGTGCGCAGATAATTTCTGCCGGATATGCTTTGTAGATGCAAGATCCGCGCTTGGAAAAATGCCGTGTATCCGCCTTGCGGTTTGCCCTGCTTCACGATGGACTAGATGAACCGGCCGGCAGCCTGTTGGCGGGCATAGAATGGTGGCTGTGCGCCTGGTAGGACAAGAGGCGAAGGCTCCGGTTCATGGTGTTGGTTCGTCCCGGTTTAGGTCTGATTTTGGTTTATGGAGGTTTTATGAAAAAATTCATGTTCTATCTCATGGTGGCAGAAACCATCATCGCTTCGGTGGTGTTGGGGATGGTTCTGGCCATGGGAGACACTTCGTTGCCAACGCTGGTCTTAGCGTTGCGCGGGGTGATGATTGTGGGCGCGGTTGTGCTCATTATTAAGAAATATGTGTCGTGGGTACGGCGCGGCGAGTTGACCGCTTTCTATCTGTTGGATGCAGCGGTTGCGGTCTTTAATCTCGTTTTCCTTTCTGTTTTCCAGCCAACCAATGTTTCGAGCTTTGAATTGATCATTACCGGCACGTTGATCGCCCCGTTTCTCAATGTGGTGCTTGTGCTGCTGCTCCACCATTCCGGCGGCCAATATGCAACCATTGGGACAGTAGGGGAGGCTGCTGAGGAAACCGTTCCTTCGCAGCTCCACACGCAGGCGATCAAACAAATCTGAAAAAGACTTAAACCAGCTAGCCCGGACAGTTTCTGTCCGGGCTTTCTTTTCGATTTTCTCAAGCTGTATGATTATTTCTTAAAACGAAAACTTCTGGATTCTGCGCTCCGGATTATATCCCTAAATATTGAATATATTCCTGTATGGGCATAAGTTCCATATTTAGGTTTTCTCTTGTAGAGGTATAGACCTCGCCGGCTACAGCCATTTCATAACCGGCTTTCTCTACAATCTTCAAATATGATTTTACGGTTTCCTGTATCGTATGGTCTGTGCTTTTCAGCAATTTTCCGCAGTTTCTGTAAATTTCAAGAACCGGGTTGCAGGGGGCCATGGCAGCTTTCAGCGTTTCAAAGTTTTTATTACCCGGAAATCCACAGTTAGAAATTACAACAAATTTTTGACGTTTGATCTGTGCGTCGGCCAAATCAAAATGATTCTCCTGCCGGACCATGGAGGGCGACTTGAGCGGCGCCAATCGATCTACAAAGGCTTTTAAATTTGCCGTCATATTCCATGTAAACACCGGTGTGGCAAGGCAAACAACGTCGGCCGCCATATACTTTTCGATGAGTTCCTTCATATCGTCTTGGATAACACATTTGCCGGGGTCTTAAACCAGCAGGAAAAGCAGCCCTGACAATAGGCAATCTTTTTTTCCGTGAGAAAGACATTCTCAATTTCGGCGCCTGCCTGTTCAGCACCTGATAAGAATGCTTTGCCGATTCTATTTGTAGCGTTATTTTTTCCGGCCGGACTGCCGTTAAAGATCACAAACTTCATTCCTAATTCCTCCATATGCTTTTCTCATAAATAAATGCTTTCGACAATCAACGCTCCGTAGAGTCGCGTCAATTGGACGGCCTTGTAGGAAAAATTTTTGTAAATATCCATCGGTGGCGCTGCCGCGGTATAGCGGTATAGTTGACTTAAAGCGCGTCCATAGAAATTATCTGGGCGCGGGCCGTCAAGGACTGAAAAAGCCCCCATTTTCAAGGGAGGGCAAGCGCCATATGGGATAGACAACAAAATATATCGTTTAATCCCTGAAAACCGGTTCCTATTTGTCCATGCTATCCTTGCTACGCCGGTACAACTGAGGTATAATGATAAGGACGGGTGAAAACCTGTCAGATCATTATCAATGAGGGCTATGAAAGCGTTTTTAGCACAGTTATAAAAAATTTTGGCCTGGGCATCCGGCTGAAGAAGAGGAGGAAATAAGAAGTGAAAATGGTAGAAATAGCGCCGCTTCACCGGCAGGGCGGCCGTTTGACGGGTTATCTGCATGAGAAATACCAGGAGATTCCGGCCAAGGACCGGCGGCCTTGCGTGCTGGTCATGCCCGGCGGAGCCTATCGCTTTGTTGCGGAACGGGAGGCGGATCCCGTTGCCTTCCGCTTTTTGAATCATGGCTACCAAGCGTTTATCTTGGATTATTCTGTCGGCGGTAATGGAAAACCGGCGCTGGGACTGCAACCCTTGTGTGAAGCGGCCAATGCGCTTGCCCTAATCCGCCAACATGCGGAGGAATGGGGGATTATTCCGGACCAGATCGCGGTATGCGGCTTTTCGGCCGGAGGACATCTGGCGGCCTCTACCGGCGTGCTTTGGAAGGAGGAAGAGCTTTTAAAGGCCCGGAGTGCAGAGAAGCCGGAACGTCCGGATGCCATGGTGCTTTGCTACCCAGTGATCACGTCAGGAGAATTTGCACACCGAGGTTCTTTTGATAATTTGACAGGCGGAGAGACGGAAATGCTCCGCGCCTTTTCTTTAGAGGAAAGGGTAGGGAAGGATACCCCGCCCGCCTTTCTCTGGCATACGGTGGAGGATCCGGATGTTCCGGTAGAAAATTCGCTGTTGATGGCGAACGCGCTGCGGCGCGCAGGCGTTCCCTTTGAGTGCCACCTGTTTACTCATGGGGCTCACGGGCTGTCGCTCTGCAATGAGGAAGTGGGTACCCCGCAGCCCTCCTGCACTCCTTGGATGGATCTGGCGCTCGCTTGGTTGGATGATTATTTCCGATTCCGTCCCTGATGCTGTTTTTGTAGGAGAGTGTGAGAAGAAAACCAGTGGAGCGCAGAGGGGCAGACTGCGGTTTCTACAGGAAGCCGTCTATAAAATACATTTCTGTCTACCAAAAAAGTTCTCCGCAAAATGCAAAGCATTCTGCGGAGAACTTTTTACCTATCAAGATGGGCCGCAAGATTAATACTTACTGTCGGCGTAATCGTAATTATAGCTGTAGTCCAAGGATGTATCCGGTTCCGCGGCGCTCTGTCCCGCACGGTGATCGAGAGATTTCAGCTTGAAACGGCTGACCAGGTTTTTGAGCATCTGAGCCTGGCTGTTGAGCTCCTCGCTGGCGGCGGCGCTTTGCTCGGCCGTTGCAGAGTTCGTTTGTACAACGCCGGAGATCTGATCCACATTCAGGGTGACTTGCTCGGCCGCGTGGGACTGCTCCAAAGAAGCCTCGGAAATCTTATTTACAATGTCCACTATTTCGCGTGCGCCATCTACAGCGGTCAGCAGCGACTGTGCTGTTTCATCCGCAATTTGCATCCCGTTATTGACCGCCTTGGTGGAGGCGACAATCAGATCGGCCGTACTCTTAGAAGCTTCCGCACTCTTGGAGGCGAGGTTGCGTACCTCGTCGGCAACGACGGCAAAGCCCTTACCCGCCGAACCCGCGCGCGCTGCTTCAACCGCTGCATTCAGCGCCAAAATATTGGTCTGGAAAGCGATGTCCTCAATCGCTTTGATAATCTTACTGATTTCCTGAGAGCTGGCGTTGATCTCGTTCATGGCCGCGATCATGTGCTCCATCTTTTCCTTGCTCTCTTCCATTTCATTGCCGACCACGCGCGCTTTTTCACTGGCGGTTCCTGCATTTTCCGCGTTGTTGCCGATCTGCTTAGAAATGTCGGAAATTGTCGTGGCGAGTTCTTCGACCGCGCTGGCCTGCTCTACCGCGCCTTGAGAAAGGTTCTGAGCGGCGCTGGAAACCTGATCGGAACCGCTGGAGACCTGATCGGAGCTCTGATTAATCTGCATCAAGGTATCGCTCAGGCGGTAGTTGATGGTGCGCATTGCCTCTAGGATAGCCTCGAAATCGCCTACATAGCGCTCGCTACAGGAGGAGTAAACGTCGAAATTTCCTTTTCCCATCTCTTCCAGAAGATTGGTTTCATCCTGGATGATGGCGATAAGGCCGTTCACGATTTCATGGGTAGATTTGGAGAGAAGGCCAATTTCATCCTCTCTTTCATAAGATGGGACAGGGGATTTCAGATCGCCTGCCGATAATTCATGCAGCCTAGCGGCGCAGGCTTGAATGGGACCGGCAATTCCGTTTGCAATACGGGCGCCCAGAATCAGAGAGACCACCAAAGCGATCACGATCATCACAACCACTATGGCAATGGCCAGGTTAATGTTCCGGGTTAAACGGGCTTCTACTTCTTGGCCCCCAGTCACCTTATCGGTGAGGATAGACGCCAGCTTATTATAGATTTCGTTATAAAGCGGATCGAGCTGTTCAACGATCTTTTTCTGCACCCCGGCAACAGCGGTAGAATTAGCGGAATCTGCTTCCGCCATTAGCTGTTCAGAGAGCGACTGATATTGAGTCCACGCTTTTTTAGCGGAAGTAAAATCCGCCTGGGTGGAGGCGAGCAGGAGAGTCTCTTCCAGGTCGTTAAAATATCCGTCCATTTTAGAACTCTGTTCCCGGTAGCTGGTTTGGGCGGTCTGCTTTGCTGCCGCATCCTGATAGCTGATAGAATCGTGTACGCTGGTGTTGATGCTCCCAAAGCAGGCCATCAGCTTGGCAACGTCGCCTTGGGCAAATCCATAATTCTCCAAAGCCGAGCTATAGCTCTTATTTACGGTGTTGGTAATAAAAACAGAGGCAATGCCGGAAAGACTGGCAATAACCAGAACCGCTACAAATGAGATTATCAGCTTTTTCTTAATATTCATATTGTTGAACACTGCGCGTTCCTCCTCAAAATCTTCTCATCCTTCTTAAAATATAAGATGCCTAAAAGATAGCAGCCTGATTGCAACGCCTCCCGATGCCGAATCTCTCCCTTCCAAAAATGGTATACCGAGTGGTAACAGCGGCTGCGCAGAACGCACAAGGCCCCTTCCCCTTTATTATAACTTCCCATTTTCTATTTGTCCAGAGTCAGCGGGGGATTTATCTTGGAAAAAGGGGAATAACGGTAGGAAATAAGTGGATACGCAACCCCCTATTCCAGCTATGCGCCGGTCTGCAACCCGCCGATATAGCCGGCCGTGGCTTCACAGATCGCCTGCGCAATGGCGAGCATAGTGTCGGTATCGCAGATCTCCGCATATTCCTGGGGGTTGGGCATAAAGCCCAATTCGAGCAGGACCGAGGGGGCGAGCGTGTTGCGGCACACCACATAATAGGCGTTTTCAGTCCCTTGTGCGCGGCGTCCTGCGGCTTCCGCGATCGCTTGCAGATAGGTTTCGGCGATACCGGCGGAAACGGCGTTGTAATAGAAAACCCAGGTCCCGGCAACGCGGTGAGGATCGATCGTTTCCGATGCGGAATTGTGGTGGAAGGATAAAAAGAGATCCGCCTCATGCTGCTCGGTAAACCGGACGCGCTCATGAAGCTCCAAAAAATCCTCGTCGGTTTCCCGCGTCATAAACACCTCGGCTCCCATTGCTTCCAAAAGCCGGGCGGTGATCTGTGCGGCATAGAGATTCACATTTTTCTCCATGGGACCGGTCGTTCCGGGAACGCCGAGCGCCCCCACGTCGTCCGCGCCGTGGCCGGGATCGACCACGATCCGAAGCCCCTCCAGCGGGCGGCCGATTTTGGAGGAAAGGCGAGGCTTACTGCGAAAGAGCAGGATGGTATCCTCCCCGTCGTAGGCGACGTTATAGCCGAAATAGTCCTCCAATCCAGGCTTGAAGGTGAGGGTCAGGGTACCATCCGAGGCATTTTGTGCCGAGAGAGAGGCAAAGAACCGGCTGTCAATCTCCAGGGGGCCGTTGTCCAGACCATAGCAATCGAACAGGCGGATAACGAAGCCCTCGCCTTCCCCCTGATCGACAATAAAGGAGGGGGAGACGGATCCATGCAGGATGAGCCGTTCCTCGCCGCGTTCGTTGGCGGGGATCCACTCGGCGGAGGCAATTTCGTTATCGGCGCTCTCCAGATCGGTCAGGATTTCTACCTCCTTGCGGTGGATATACCCGCCGAACGAGGTCTTGTAGTAGTTGCCCAGCATGCCGGTAATAACGGCGACGCTCCCGGTTTTTAAGGTCGTCATGAAGTCGCCGCCCTGTAGCCCTTCGTTCAGAACGGTGCCGATCCCCTCGCGGACGCGTAGGAGAGGCACGCGGTTATCGCCCACGAGGAACACCTCGCCGGGAGCCTTGGCCTCGCTGAGCTCCCCGTCATACTCCAGTTCATAAGTGACATAACCGATGCTCACGATCCGATCGGGATCCGGAGCGGGAATGCGCGCCTCCTTACGGAAGGTAATGGGGACCCCCTCTTCGGCGGAGGCGGTGGGCTCCAGCTCATAGCGCTCGCCGTCCAGAATGGCGGTGACGCGCCCGCCCGCAGGGGCGGTGCACTGGAACAGCATGGGGATATCCCGCGTAACCACCTGCGGCCCATAGGGCTGAAGGACCACCGAGCCGGGAGAACCGGAGTTTATGTAGGTGCTGATCCGGCTGATTTTCGAGGTTTCACCGGCGGGACGGCGGTAGATGGAGGCCGTTACCGTTTCCTCCCCTTGGCGGAAGGTGTATTCGTTGAGCCCATCCTCCAGCTCAACCAGGACGCCGAACAGCCCGTCCTCCCCGGCGCGCTCTACCTCCTCTTCTTCGAAGTAGACCGGTTCCTCCGGGTCGGAGGTGCCGGTGATGAAATAGGTTTTCCAGGAGCTGTCCAGCGTCAGGCGCGTCCCGTCCAGCGGGCGGGTAATCCGGAAGGAGCGGGGGAAGGAGAGATCGGTGGAGGGAATCAGGTTCCCCTGGAGATAGAGGAGAGGAATTACCGTTTTCATGTAGCTTTCATGTCCCTGCAACGCCTGATAGCCCTCGACTACGCCGCCCTGTAGCCCCAGCTGGTTGCTGATAAAAAGCGCTTCGCCCGCAGAACCGGCGGCGTAGTCCTCGCCGCCCGCCAGGGCGGGATAGACGGCGGCGTTGTAGCTTCCGGCTATTTCCAAATAACCGGCGAGCGCTTGAGCGTAGTCCGATTTAGCGCCGCCGGAGGTGCTCTCCGAGAGCGCGGGGGCGAGAAAGGCGATCCCCTGGCGGCAGCACTCCTCCAAAAAGGCGCGGCGGTTCGCCGTTCCCGGCGCGTCGGAGGAGAGGGAGAGACCAACTTGTAGATCGGTCCCCTTTGCAGCGCGCGCCGCATCCCGAATATCGGAAACGAGGGCGGTCAGGTAGGTATAATATCCTGCATAGTCGCTGACGGCCGAGGTGTCGGTATCCCCCAGCAGCAGCCCGGCGAGGGCGTAGCCCTCACTAAGCTCGCAGGCGACCTGTACCGTCTGCATGTGAACCAGAGGATGGCTGGGACGATAGTAAACGCGGCCGTCCGCCAGAGCAACGGTAGCCTCCGGATGTTCGCGGCGCAGCGTCCCGCGCGGCGCATCCTGTCCCGCCGGTCCAGCTTCATAGGGGGTAAAGACGGCGTAAACCGCAATCTGCCGCTGGGCGGCCGCTTCGATCAGGAGAGCGAGCGGATCTTCTCCCGCAGCGGCGCTCTGCGGAAGAACCTGGGAGGGCCAAACAGCCTCGCCCTCTGCCGTGACCTCATAGAAAAGGGCGTTCATGCTGTAGAGCTCCGCCCGCTCTGCCACCTCTTCGGCGGCGGACTGGAGCTCCTGCCTGCCTGTAACGTCTCCGGGATAGTCGGCGGCGGAAAGGGTAACGGCGCGCAGCACCTCCGGAGTAGGGGCGGATGGAAGGGGCCTGTCCGTTCCCTCCGCCCTTCCGGACGGCCGGGGGCTGGAACAAGCGGAGAGGAACAGCAGCGCTGCGGCGAGCAGGGTGCACAGCGGACTGCAAAGGTTTTTCTTCATGCGCAAAGGAACCTCCTAGAGCTCAAAATCTTCTTTTGTATAGCTGGGCAGCTTCGGCGCGCGCTTAGGGATGCGCTTGAGCGGGCAATAGACGAAGCGGCGGCAGGAATATTCCGGCGGTACAATCCCCCGCTGCTCGCAGAGGATCTGTTCCCTATTGAGGGAAAGGAACCCGTAGCGGCAATATTCGCAGGAGGGAGGGATTTCATTTGAAAAATAGCTTTGGCGGAAAATAGCTGGGGCCCCCTTTCCAAAGATCGGATTCTTTTTTTATTCTATCAGAAACACAAAAAAATTGCCACCATTTTAACCTTTTTTTCGCCTGGATCCGTTTTCCTCCTTTTGATCGATCCTCTGCGGAGCGGGAAGGCCGAGGCTCCATAGGGCCATAGCGCTGACCCCCAAAAGCAGCAGGGTGACAAGCGGCGTGTTCGGCGTATGGTAAGAAACCGGGGGAACGGCGCTCTGGAAGGCGGCGACGGCGGGATAGACCGGTTGCAGAAGGGGATAGCTGAAAAGCAGCGTTAAAAGGGCGTGCAAAACGCGGCAAAGCAGAAAGCGCCCGTAGCGCAGGCGGTAGGGCTGTAGCGTCGCCCGGATCTGGAAGAAGATCGAGAAACCGGCGAAGGAAATGAAGAGAGGGATTAAGATCAGCGGGAGCTTCCCCGGAAGGGCCGCCGCCTGCAAGCAGCCGGTAGTAACTTCTAAAAGCCCAATCAGGAGAACGCCGGCGGTTTCGCTGCGTCCGGCCAGGAGGGCGGCTAAACCGCTCCCGCGCAGAAGGGCGCCCAAGGCGGAAAAAACGACGACATAGGAGCAGATGGCGAGGATTCCGGCGGTAGCGCCGTTTACCCCTCGAATGAAGGCTTCGGAAAAGGGGAGGCCCTCTGCCGGAGCTTTTTCCTTGGGCGGGACGGGCAGGCGCAGCGACAGAAGAACGCCGATGAGCAGCGAGGCCGCCAGATGGGCGGCCAGCAGCGTTACCCCGGCGCGGGTGCTGCCCAGCATCTGCGTTCCCACCGCCGTGACGACGAAGGAAGGGCCGGCGTTGCAGCAGAAGCAGAGGGCGCGCCCGGCATCCTCCCTTGAAATTCGCTTTCGTTCCAGCAAAACGGCAATGGATTTCGCCCCGATGGGATAACCGCCGACCATGCTGAGAATGAGGACCGATCCCATACAGGCGGGCAGCTTGAGAAACCGGCGGGTCAGCGGGCCGAAAGGACGGCTTAAGAGATCCCCGGCCCGGCTCTCTGCTATGGCGCCGCTGACAGCCATGAACAGATAGAGCGATGGGATGATGACCTCTGCCGAGGTGACGAGCCCGGCCCGCACCCCCTCGCGTACCGTGCCGCTCCGAATGAGCAGCACCCCGCACAGTGCGGCCAGCAGGATAGAAAAGACGGCTTGCAGCAGGTGGGAGAAGCGTTTCAGCATGCGGACATCCGCCCCCTTCGATAGATAGCGGCCGGTCTGGATCGGCCGCTTACCGCATGCTTATGGCCGTCCGCATGGATTTATGAGAGTCCGTCTATTGCCCTGTCCCGGTGCATATACATAACGGGGAAGGGGGGATGGGCTATGTCCAAGAAGCAGCCGCGCAACCGGCGGGAGGCGCCGCCGCAGGAGACGGCGGCGGGGCCGAAGGATAAAAAGACGCTCATCGGCTCGTTGTTGCAGCTCCCGGCTTCTTCTCTCTCGCAGATGACGCAGATCCAGCTGATCGCCAACCGGGAAGCGCTCGTGGACGGTTGCAAAGGGGTTATCGAATACAATGAGGATTACATCCGCCTGAACCTGGGGAATATGGCGGTGCGTTTCTGCGGACGGGGGCTTCAGCTGCGCAGCATGAGCGAAGAAAGCGTTATTATTGATGGGTTTATACAATCTGTTGAATATATTCAATAGGGATCTCCGGTCTGGGGTTCCGAAGAAAGGGGGGAGGAAGGCTTGCTGTTTGTTTATCTTCTGCGTTTTCTCAAGGGGATTGTTGGATTCACCCTTACCGGAGGCTTTATCGAGCGTTTTTTGAATCTCTGTACACGGGCGGGCCTGCCGGTATTTAACACCGTCCGCCGTCCGGATTCGTTGAGCGCCTGCACAACGGCGCGATCCTACCGGCAGATGCGCCCCATCGCCAAGCGGACGGGAGTCCGCATGCGCCTCTCCTACAAAAGCGGGATGCCCTTCATTCTACAGCGCTACCGCAAGCGGATAGGGCTGGCGGCCGGGGTTCTTCTTTTTGCGCTGTTCTTAGGAGGGATGAGCCGCTTTATTTGGAGCATCGAGCTGGAGGGGAACGATACGCTGGCCGATCAGTATCTTCTGGATAACCTGGCGAAATGCGGCGTTTATGAGCGCGCCTATATCGGCTCGCTCGATACCCTTTCAGCCGAGAGGAAGATGCTGGTCCTTACGCCGGAGATTAGCTTCATTGCCATTAACCTGCGCGCCTCCACCGCCCAGGTGCAGATAAAGGAGCGGGAGATGCCGCCGGAGATGATCGACACCGGCACGCCCTGCAACGTGGTGGCGGCCCGGACGGGGCAGATTGTGGAGATGGAGGTATATGACGGCAGCCCGGTGGTCAAGGTTGGCGACGGCGTAGAGGAAGGGGATCTCATTGTCAGCGGCTATGTGGAAGGGCTGTCGGTCAAGCGCGGGTATGCGGTACACGCGCGCGCGAAGGCGGTGGCGGAATTTGAGGAAGAGGTGCGCATTGAGGTGCCGCTTCGGGAGGAACTGCGCGAACCGGCGGGAAAGACCGTGACCAAGCGGAGCCTCCGGCTGTTTGGTTTGCGCATCCCACTCTATTTTACCGGCCCGCCCAAGGGGCCGAGCGATCAGGTAACGCGCACCGTTCAGCCGGTGGTGCTGGGGCTGCGCCTGCCCGTGCAGTTTACCACCGAGCGCTATAGTCCGGTGTTGGTGGAAACGGTGACGCTGACCGAGGAGCAGGCGCGTGAACAGGCGCTGGGCGAGCTCTGGCAGTACCAGCAGGATTTTTCCTCGATCGGTGAGGTAGTCGGAAAGACTGCGGTAGGGAAGCTGGAGGGGGATCGCTATGTGCTGAACGCAGTGTTCACCTTGCAGCAGGACATTGCCCGGCAGCAGCCCTTTGCTGTGGAGGAAAATGCGGCGGTGATGCCTTAAGCCGTTTCCGGTCGGGGGAGAGAAACGAATATGCCGCCGCGCATCCATTTTTCTGGGTGCGCGGCGGCATCAGGTTTTGGATATTCGGCGCGCCTGTCCGGGCTCAGAGGAGCGCGGCCGCGGCGGCGTCGAGAATCACGGTGACATCGGGATGCAGCTGAAGAATCGAGGCGGGCACCTGCGGGGTGACGGGGCCGCAGAGAGCGGCGCGGGCGATCTCCTTTTTGTTTTCGCCGCTGATTGCCAAAAGGACCCGTTTGGCGCGCATGATCGAGCCAATCCCCATCGTAATCGCGGCGCGCGGGACCTCGGCCGGATTCTCAAAGAAGCGGGAGTTCGCGGCAATGGTGCTCTCGGTCAGCGCAACGCGGTGGGTGGCAACCGGGAACTGATCCTCTGGCTCGTTAAAGCCGATGTGCCCGTTCAGGCCGATCCCCAATAGCTGCAAATCGGGGTAGCCGTAACCGGCAATGAGCGCCTCATACCGCTGGCACTCCGCTTCGATGTCGGCCGCCAGCCCATCCGGCACATGGGTATTCTCCGGGCGGATGTTTACCCGCGAGAAGAGGTTTTTCTGCATAAAATAGCGGTAGCTCTGGTCATTTTCCGGGGACAGGCCCACATATTCATCCAGATTGACGCTGCGCACGGCCGAAAAATCCAGCTCGCCCGCCTGGTATTTCCCGGCCAACCGGTCATAGATGCCGCACGGGGTGGACCCGGTCGCTAGGCCGAGCACGCAATCCGGCTTCAAAAGGATCTGCGCAGCGATGAGGTTCGCCCCGTTTACACACATCCCCTCATAATCTTTCGCAACGATGATTCTCATGGGAATATCACTCTCCTATTTTTATGGTGGCTTGGTCTACCGGCTCCGATCATAGCCGGATTGGGTGAGAAAATCCTCTATCCACCGTCTCCCGTTCCCCTCCGGATCACTGATGGTGAACAGGACGTAGTTCCGTGTCCGGCGGATGTGATAAGCGCGCACCCGTGCGGCTTCTTGGGGATCGGCCAGCTCAAAGAGCTTTTCGCGCTCGGAGCAGAAAAGCGAAAGCGCCCGGCAAACAGCGTCCGCTTCCCGTTCCCCGGCCGCTTCCAGCAGGGCGAACTCCCGCGCGGTAGCGTCTCTGGCCGCAAAGGCGCGGAAGGATATGATATCTTCCGCACGGATCCCCGGATAACGCCTAACAAGCTCCTCCTTCTCCAGCGGCTGCATCCCTTCGCAGTAGACCGGGGAAGCGAGCAGGAAATCAGCCAGCCGATCGAAGGAGACGGCCGTCCGGCACTGATGAAGGAGCCGCCCGCCCAACGCGAAAAGAAGCGCTGCAAGGATGCAGGCCGCCGCTATCCAACGCTTTTTGAGTCCTGCCATCCTCTGAACAGCCTCCTTCTCCGGCGGGGAATGGGATCCCTCATGGCTGCGGTTTACCGGCCCGCATACTTTTGAACGATCTGCTGCATCTGCTCCCACTTTTTCTCCATATCGCCGACCAGCTTGAACTGCGTGCGGGCGCGGTCGAGGTTGTGTCCCTCCCGGTGGATTTTAAAATAGGTGTCGCCCTCCAGGTAATCGGTCAGAAAACGCATGCCGCATTCCAACGTCATCATCTTCGCCCCGGCGGGGAGCAGCTCGATCTCCTTGTCGGTAAAAACCTGGCCGGCCGTTTCCAAAAAGCCCTTGGTAAACAGCTCAAACAGGCCGAGGTCCATCGAAACCTTGTCAAGATCCGGCTCATCCTCCAGAGCGGTGCTCGCGCCGAAGCGGATCGAGTCGCCGTAATCGTGCAGCGCAAGGCCGGGCATTACGGTATCGAGATCGATGACGCACAGGCCCCGCCCGGTCGCTTTGTCAATCAGGATATTGTTGAGCTTGGTGTCGTTGTGGGTCACGCGCAGCGGCAATTCACCGGTGCGCTGGAGATCGGCCAGCAGGTGGGTGAACGCCTCGCGCTCCTTGACAAAGGCTATCTCGCCGGCCACGCCCGCAGCCCGCCCCAGCTTATCCTCTTCGAGCGCGTGCAGGAAATTGCGGTAGCGGTTGGGTGTATCGTGGAAAAGCGGGATGGTTTCATGCAGCGTATGGGCGGGATAATCCGCCAGCAGCCTTTGAAACTGCCCGAAGGTGCGCGCCACGGTATAGAAGTCCTCCGGCTTTTCGACGATTTGATAGGTAACGGTGTCCTCCACAAAGACATAGCAGCGCCAAGCGGCCCCCTGGGCGTCGGTCATGTAGCTGCCGCCCTCCCGCGTGGGGACGACGGTGAGCGTTTCCCGCAGCGGATCGCCGCCGTTTTGGAGGATCCGCTCCTTTAAAAAGGAGGTGACGCCGGAAACATTCTCCATCAGCTCGCCGGGATTTTTGAAAATACCGGTATTGATTTTTTGAACGATGTAGCGGCGCACTGTGCCGTCGTTCATCTGGAAATAGGCGGCGAAGGTGTCGTTGATGTGTCCGCTTCCATAGGGGAGCGACCCGGCTAACAGGCCGTCGATCTGAAAGGAGGGCGCCACCTGTTCTGCAATCCAATCCAATTTCTGACGATCCGGCCCGCTCATTCCCATTCCTCCCAAAGATTTTCCGGATATTTGCCCGCGGCGGTCATCTCGCGGATGGCCTTTTCCACCACCGGCTTATCCTGCCGGTAGGTCACGCCGTACCACCGGTCAGAAGAGCGGAAAACCCGCACGTCGGCCTTCCCGTCCTGGAGAAGCTGATCCACCACCGTGGGAAGGAAATACTCCGCCTTGAGCGGGTTCTCCTTTAACGCCGTATCCAAAAAGCCGCAGAAGCCCGCGCGCAGCTCGTCAATGATGCCGGGCGTGAAGCCCCACAGGTTCATGGAAACGGTGCTTCCCTCCGGGATAACCGTCCAGGTCTTGCCGTCGTCCTCGGTGTATTCGCTGCGCCCATCGTGTTTTTCGATCCGGGTGCGCTCATGGATGCCGGTCAGGTACCCATCCTTCACCGTGCAGACGCCGCGGGCGACATGCCCGTTTTCGGTCAGGGTGTTTTCCAGGATATAGCCGACCATGCTGTAGTGGTAGCGGTCGCCGTCAGAGGCGTTTTTGAGGGTTTCATACATGATTTGAAACGCCTCTGCGCCATAATAGTCATCGGCGTTGATAACGCAGAAGGGGGCGTCTATGTACTCCCCGCAGGAGAGCACGGCGTGGCCGGTGCCCCAGGGCTTTGCGCGCCCATCAGGGAGCTGGTAGCCCTGCGGTAAGCTGTCGTTATTCTGAAAGGCATAGCGCACTTCGCAGATTTTGCTCAGGCGGTCGCCCAAAATCTCCTTGAAGTCGGCCTCGATCTGGTGAGTGATGATGCAGACCACCCGCCGGAAGCCGGCCTTCAGCGCATCATAAATGGAATAGTCGATGATGATCTCCCCGTGTGCGCCGACCGGGTCGATCTGCTTTGGGCCGCCATAACGGCTGCCCATTCCTGCCGCCATGATTACCAAAATAGGTTCCTTCATTGGTGCTTCCCCTTTCCGTCGTCCATCTGTGGGATTCCACAGGCATTTCTATCCTCAAGTATAGCATAGGGCGTACAGTTTTGCCACATTTTCTCTGAATTTTATCTGTACTCCGCCGCCGCGGGATCCGCCGGTCCGCCTAAATAAAGCGTGGCCTGTGCGCCGAGCAAAGGGGGCTCGGCCGGATCGTGCGTCACCAGAATCAGCGCCGCCCCCGCCGTCTGCTTGCGGAGATAGGCGGCGGTATAGGCGCGGGTTTCGGCGTCCAGGCCGCGGAAGGGCTCGTCTAAAAGGAGCAGGCTGGGGCGGCAGAGCGCCGCGCGCGCAATGGCTACCCGGCGCTTCATGCCGCCGCTCATCGAGGCGGCCCGCTGGTGAAGGCTTTCGCCCAGCCCCAGCGCTTCCAGCGCCTGGAGGATCTCCTCCTCCGAAGCCGCCGGGCAGGCGGCCCGCAGGTTTTTCCGCGCGCTGAGATGGGGAAAGAGGCGATCCTCCTGAAAGACCGCGGCCAGCCGCTTCCCCTCCAAGCCGGACACCGTCCCTGCATCCGCCTTTTCCAGCCCCATCAGGATGCGCAGCAGCGTGGTTTTTCCCTGCCCAGAGGGGCCCATCACCGCCGTACAGCGGCCGTCGGGGAAAACGGCGCTGAGGTTTTCGAGCACCGGCCGGCCGTCAAACGATTTGCAGAGGCCGGAAACGGCAATATCCATTTTTTTGCCTCCTTAGCTTTCTATGGACGGCAAGCCTCTTCGGACCCAACGGGCCCGGACGCCCCGGATCCGTCCGCATACCGCGCGCACGGCGCTTATGTTTCCTCCAGCCGCCTTCTCGCCCGCCCGGCCAGCCGGAGCACCGCCCTTTCAAACAGCATGCTAATGGCGGCGATAACCGCCGTCCAGGCGAAGAGCTCGCGCGTAGCCAGAAAAATCTTCGCCTGGTAGAGCGCTCCGCCGATCGATCCGGCGGGCTGGCCGATGACCTCGGCCGCGATCCCGGATTTCCAGCAGAGCCCGACCGAGAGCGAAACGGCCGAGAGAAAGAAGGGGAACACGGCGGGCAGATAGATGTAAGCCAGCCGCCGCCAGAGGCCCAGCTGGAACACGGCGGCCATTTCGAGCAGCTCGCGGCTGGCGGTGAGGATCCCTTCCCGGATGTTGGAATAGACGATGGGGAAGGCCATGGTGAACGAAACGAGGATCGACAGGTTCTCCGAACGCACCCACAACAGCGCCAGGATGGTGAAGGAGGCTACCGGCATTGCCTTCATCACCGAAATGGCCGGATGCAGCAGGATATCCACCGCTGGGAAGCGGCAGCCGGCCGCCGCCAGCAGCACCCCCGTGCTGACCGAGAGGAGAAAGCCGGAAAGGATTTTGAAGAAGGAGAAGCCGGCGGACGCCCAGAAAGCCGCCGTCTGCGCCAGCTCCAGCAGCGAGAGACAGACAGAAACAGGAGATACCAGAAGTATCTCCTGTCCGATAACCATGCTGAATGCTTGCCAGAGGGCCAGCCAGAAGGCGGCGGCCAGAAGCCGCGGAAAGCGGCGTTTAGCCCTGGTAGTAAAATGCGTCATCCGGGAGCGCGCCTCCTACTGCTTTCGGGTTTTGGTCAAAGAGCGCTTTCAGATAGCCGCTCACCTTTTCCTTCATTTCAGGGCCGGATAGGAAGGTGATGTTGCAGGCCGGAATGGCCTCCTCGGCTACGGCGGCCGGAGCGATGCCGAGCGTTTCGACGAGCTGGGCCGCCTCCTGCGGACTCTGGTTGACGTATTCGGTAGAAGCGCGGTATTCCTCTAAAAAGGACTGGAAGGCCGTCTCATATTCCGCCAGGAAGTCGTTGCGCACCACCAGCACGCCCGTTACCAGCGCGCTTCCGTCTCCTACCTTATCCCACTCCTCGGTAAGACTCAGCGCGGTGCGCAGCCGGGGGTTTTTTGCCTTGGCGGTGGTGACGAACGGTTCAGGCAGCAGCGCGATAGAGAATCTGGATTCCAACTGCATGAGCGCAGCCACCTCGGCTGCCTCCGATTTATATTCCACCGTCAGATCGGCGGCCGGGTCGATGCCGTTTTGCGCCAGTACAAAGTTCAGAGCAAATTCAGGGGTTGTGCCCTGGCCGGTAGAATAGATGGTTTTCCCTTTTAAATCCTCCAGCGTATGCACCGTGTCTCCGGTCTCTACAACGTAGAGGACCCCCAATGTATTGATCGCCGCGAGCGAAATTTTCCCTTCGGTGTTGTGATAGAGGACGCTGGCGAGGTTGGCGGGGATAGCCGCCGCGTCCAATTCCCCCTTGGCCAGCCCGGCCACGATTTCATCTGCCGCGCCCGCCATGGTGAAGGTATATTTATTTTGGCTCAAGCCCTTATCGTTATCGGCCAGCAGCTTTGCCATCCCCATGGTGGTCGGGCCCTTGAGCCCTGCCAAGCGGATCGTTTCCCCCGATTGCGGGACGGATTCGGCCGTGGCGGGAACTTCGCTGGAAACCGCCGCCTCCGACGGCTGCGAAGCCTCCGGCGCGGAAGAAACCGGCGCGGAAGAAGCCTCGCTGGAGGATACCGGAACACTCTGCGAGGGCGCGGGGGAGGGCGCAGCCGGCGCGCAGCCTGCGAGCAGGCCGAAACAAAGGGTGAGGGTCGTGAAAGCAAAAGTCCATTTACGCAAGATAAAAATCATCTCCTACATTTCAATTCTAAACGCCGATGCCGGATATGTATCAGGGCGGCCAAACAAACCGGCGTATAATAGCCGCCTGCGGCTATTGTCCCATAAACGCGAAGCGGTTATGGGACAATTGGCCATGCCCATAGGGCGGCCAAACAAATTCGTGTATAATAGCCGCCTGCGGCTATTGTCCCATAAACGCGAAGCGGTTATGG
>JAAWDS010000008.1 GCA_022793895.1 Provencibacterium sp.
CGCCAGCTGCCCCGCGTTTTCGGGGTAAAGCTCCCCGCGGGCTATCTTGACGTCTTTCGGAGCGTCGATAGCGATCTTGAACTTGTTCCCCGACTGGTTGGTTTCGAACACCGTGATGTAGATATTGTCGTTAATCACGATAGCGTCCCCCAGGTTCCTTCCCAATACCAGCATGCTAACCTCCTTGTTCACAATGCTATAGATAAAGTTACAGAGAAGAAGAGCGGGAAACGGGAGGAAGAGGCCGTCCGAAGAGGACAGAATGAGAACAGATTGTCCTTGTATAACAGATTTTGGCATAAAAAGAACCCGTTGACAAAACTATAGCTTTGTCAACGGGCTTTAACCGCCTTCACTTTATCTATTCGTTCCCTCCTCCGAAAACTAAAGGGGGGAGAAACGAAAAAATTTTTTGGTGCAAAAGCTACCCATTATCCAGCTACCGGGTCCTGCGCCGGAAGAATAGGGCGGCGGTGATGCCCAGGATGAGAAAGAGCGCCGAACCGCCGAGCGTTATCCAGCCGCGGAGAGAGACAGAGCTGCCGGATTCTTCCGGCTCCCCTCCTGGAAAGGCTGGCATTTTGCCGCCCTCCGGCGGCTCTCCGAAGGAGGCGTTCGGGGCGGCCCCGGTTTCTTTTGCCGACGGGGAGGAGGAGCCTTCCGGCTGCTCTGGCGAAGAAGGACGTTTTCGATCCATCCCCCCGCCTGCGTGCATAGAACCCATGGCGGAAACGGATAAGCCGCCGGCGTCGATCAGGTTTTCCTCCTCACTCTGTCCCTCGGAGGTGGAGGCTATCGAGCCCTCCAACTGACCGCGGATGCTTTGCGCACGCAGCAGGCAGAACTCTTTTAATGTATCGATACCGGTTTCAAACTCCTCGTAGGTGCAGAATTTGGTGGGATCGCTTTCCACATAGGGGGCAATCAGCGATTTTACCCCATCAATCCATTCCGAAAAAGAGGCGCTGTCTAGGCAGGTATTGATAAACTCTGAAAAATAGCGGTGATACTGTTCCGTGTATTCCTCGTCCGCGAAGATCCAGGCCAGCATAGGACGGGAATCCACGCTCCCGCCGGAGACAGGCGTATCGATGGGATAGTTTACCAGGCTGGTGGCGGAGCTGGAGGACTCAAATCCCCCGAAGGCTAGGTTATAGTCCCATGGGATCATCGAGAGCCGGCCCTCTTCTTCATATAAATAATAGTTGTGGATCATCTGGCCGGTATAGCTGTCAAAATTGAGGACGAAGTTATGAACGACAAAGTAACGAATGACCGAATCGATATCGACGGAATTTTCTATATCGGTATTTTCGTTGATGCTTTTGAGGGCGGCTATGAGCCGGTCCTGATCCTGGGCGGAGGGCGAGGTTTTGGCGTTGTCAAAGATGTTGGGATAGCTTTCGTAGGCGTCGTCGGTATAGATCAAGGATACGTCGCTGGACCCTATTCCGCCCATACCCGGCGGCCCGCCTTGCCTCATCCGGCCTTCAGGGAAGGCACGTTCATCCAAAGCCGCCGCAGGATCGCCGGAGGGCGCAGCGTTTTCCGCATCTTCGGGCATGACCGGGAAATCCCCGTCCCCGCCAGGGAAGGCGGCTCCTTCCGGGCGTTCAGGAGGATTGCCAAAGGGGAAAGCGTTTCCGCCGCTGCCGGACTGGGATCCGGCTTCTTCGGCCTGTCCAGGGAAGCCCTTCCAATCCTCCATCTGGAAGTTGCGGCCGTTGCCGTGGCCGCCGCCCATGCTGATGCTGTCCGGTTTATACAGCTCGCCGTAGTCCTTCCCATAGTTCCGGCTGAGGAAAGCCTCTTCCACTCCCTCCACCGCCAGATAGAGCCCCCACTCTTCGCCGTTTACGGTAATGGCCGCAAAGCTGCAAAGCGGCGCGCTGACGCCGAAGGCTCCCATGAGCTGGTAGGTCAGAAAATCTTTCATGTAGGTGTTATCCTGAATGATATTGTTCAGACACATCTTATCTAAGCCGTGATAGTTTTTTCCGCTGTCATAGTGATCAAATTCGATTTTGAAGCTATAGCGGTTGTTGCCGTAGGCCGCTACCTGGGTCAAGGAGGTGTTCCCCTTGGCCCGCAGGCCGACATTTTTATAAGCCTCCCCATCGATGACAACGGTGCAGGCGGTATATTGCTCGTTGGTGCATTCTTCGAGGAACCCCTCCCAATCGTCTATCCGGATGTCGATGGTGTGAACGGCGCCGGGATCGAACAGGCGGCTTTCATAGCCGGGGGCGGCAGAAGCGGGCTGAACGCCGAGGCTCTCCGCCTTCAGGAACAGCGTGCTCAGAATGAGGACGGCGGCCAACGCGATACAGCAGATTTTATCGATATGCTTGGATGTGGACACGGGTCCCCCTCCTTTATCCCATATAATCCCCGTTATAGCTGACGAGGACGGCGCTGTTGACCCCCTCTATTTCGGAAAGGGTATTGAGGAAGCCGGTGTCGTCCTCCTTCAAGCGGATCTCCAGGTTCAGCTCGATAGAGCCTTTCTGCACCGTTTTGCTTTTTACCGTGCAGCGCTGGACCTGGCCGGATAAAAACTCTACCGCCTTTTTTTCGCTCTCCTGCCCGTTGCAGGAGAGGACAACGATATAGGGGTTGCGGTGGGTCTTCCGATTGACGAAGATTAAAAGAGTCATACCGATGAGAAGGCTGCCCACTACGGCCAGAGGGATCATCCCGGCCGCCAGAACGATGCCGGCGGCAATCGACCAGAAGAGAAAGGCGATATCCAGCGGTTCCTTGATAGCGGTGCGGAATCGGACGATGGACAGAGCGCCGACCATGCCCAGCGAGAGAACGACGTTGGAGGTAACGGCGAGGATGACCAACGTAGTAATCATCGTTAAAGCGATGAGGGTGACGCCAAAGCTCGAAGAATACATCGTGCCCGAAAAGGTTTTCTGATAGACGAGGAAGATAAAAACCCCTAGGCCGAAGGCCAGCACCAAAGCTAAAACCATGTCCAGGATAGAGACGCTTGCCAGGTTTTCCAGAAAGCTCGATTTAAAGATATCGTTAAAAGTCATGCAGAACCATCCTTTATAAAAAATAGATGCCGCAGGCGGATATTTTTCGCCTATCTGCCTCGGCTGCCGTGGGAGGCAGGGCCAACAAATTCCGGCCGCGCCGTCCGGGGCGGGGAAGAGGGCGGCAGAACCGGTTCAGCCGTAAACGCGGCAGGCGGCGTATTTGGAGAATGCGCAGGATCGGCGGCCTTCGAGCTGAACGGCGTCCCGAATGATATCCGGCAGGTATTCATCCCATTTCACTTCCAATAGAATAGGGTCCCCCTCCACCGGAAGGCTCAGGCTTTCTGGTGCGAGGAAACCGGAGGGCGATCCGGTGCGGATGCGGTAGTCCAAGGTAATGCGCACATTTCCGGCCGGGAACACGAAGGCCTCCCGGATATAATCGACGACCGTTTTAGGCTGGAGACCCTTTAGCTTCATCTTGGTGTAGAGCTCTTTTGTGAGCGGCCTTTCGCTTTGAAGCATCCAGGCGGCGTCCCCAGCCAACAGGGCGGCTGTTTCTTCCGCGGTCCAGCCCTCGCTCTCTTTGCAGCATAGCCCGTTCAGCTTGCTCTTCTTTTCCAGCCGGATAAAAGAGGGATCCCCGTTGTAGTAACGGATGCGGAATTTCTCCCGCAGGTTCACGCCGTCGATCTTTTCGCGCAGGGCGCTATCCTGGGGATCGTCGAAATATAAGCTGCGTATTTCATAGGTCCCGGCGTTTCCGTTCCCATCCGGGCG
Source organism: Provencibacterium sp. (assembly GCA_022793895.1). GTDB lineage: Bacteria > Bacillota > Clostridia > Oscillospirales > Ruminococcaceae > Harryflintia. The sequence continues at coordinate 3,771 of JAAWDS010000008.1, forward strand.
GGCGACGGCGGCGAGCCTTGCGCGCAGCACAAGACGATCCAGGGCAGTGATCGTGTGCTTCCATTCATGGCGGAATTTCAATCGTTCCCACTTCCATTCTCATCTCAACGTTAAGCGGCTATTTTTTGGAGGCCTTCCAAAGAGCGTCCTTATTTTATCCGATTTTAGGGCTGTCTTCATTGCTTTTCTATGAACGGTTTCAAACGAAATTAATACATTTAGGCGGTTTTGTGATAGGAATGTGTTCGGCTTGACGGAAAGAGGAGAGAGCCGCTTTTTTGTGGATTTTTGAGAGATATCAGAAAAGGGACTGCTGCAACATATAAGATATGTTGCAGCAGTCCCTTATAGGGCGGCGCTGTGTTCCGGCCGCCCGGTTGGCTTCCCTAAATAGGCAGTCCAACGCTCTTGGATGATTTTTAGGACTCCATTCCAAACAGCAGCGGATTCTCCTCTGGCGGCGGAATTTCAATTGGGTTGGTTTTGTGATCGGCCAGCAGGTTTTCCAACAGCGAAAGCTGGTTTTGATAGTTGGCAACAGCTTTCTCGTTCCGGTTGGCCGCGCGCATATCGGATCGGCGCAGGGTTAAAAAATATTTCTCCGCATAGGGGGCGATCCCCGGATCCGTCCCCAGCGGGGTATCGGACAGGCGGATTTTTTTACCGCCGTCGAAGGCTTTGCCGCTGTAGGCGGAGAGATCGGCAAAGAAGGAGCCGTCGCTGCTGCGTTCGATCATATCGAAGGTGTAGTCGTCCAGAAAGAGCACCATGGAAAGCCCGTCGGAGAGCTCGGCCATCAGCCGGGTTTGGGCAGCCATGAACATCTCCGCCTGCACCTCATCCGAGGGGAAGAGGTTGGAGGACACGCTGACGTTGATTTCCCCGTTCCCGTCGTAGTCTTCGGCATATTGCTCCAGCAGCAGGGCCAGCCGTTCGGCAAAGGTATAATCGGTGTACACCCGCCCGGTGATCATCATCTCGGCGTCATATTTTTCTTTCACGACGAGATCATGAACCATGGTTACGACCATCACCAGAAGAAAAAGCCCGACAATCGTATGCCATTTATAGTGGTACCAATAATTTTCAAACCATTTTTGCGTTCCAAATTTCGGCTTTTCAATATCCATCGGCAGCCCCCTAGTTTTCGCGCGGCTTCATTGTGGGGAAGAGCAGCACGTCGCGGATAGAGGAGCTTCCGGTCAGCAGCATTACCAGCCGGTCGATGCCGATGCCCAAGCCGCCTGTGGGGGGCATGCCGTAGGAGAGCGCGTTGAGGAAATCCTCATCCACATCGCAGGCCTCGTCGTCCCCGGCCGCCTTGAGCGCGGCCTGGTGCTCAAAGCGCGCGCGCTGATCGATCGGATCGTTGAGCTCGGAGAAGGCGTTGGCGTGCTCGCGGCCGAAGATGAACAGCTCAAACCGCTGGGTATAGTTTGGATCCTCCGGGAAGCGCTTGGAGAGCGGGGAGATATCCACCGGGTGGCCGGTGACAAAGGTCGGCTGGATCAGCTTTTCCTCACAGTAGGTTTCAAAGAAGAGGTTGAGGATGTCCCCCATGCCATGGCGCTCCTCAAACTCGATATGGTGTTCCTTGGCAATGGCGCGCGCCTCTTCGAGCGAGGAGACGGCTTCAAAATCCACGCCGCTCATCTCCCGGACGGCCTCCTTCATGCTGATGCGGCGGAAGGGGGACTCCAGATCGATCTCCACCCCCTCATAGACGACGCGGGCTGTTCCGAGCGTCTGAAGGGCGACGGTGCGGATCATCTCCTCGGTCAGATTCATGATCCCTTCATAGTCGGTATAAGCCTGGTAGAGTTCGAGCATGGTGAACTCCGGGTTGTGCTTGACCGACATGCCCTCGTTGCGGAAAACGCGGCCGATTTCATACACCTTATCGAAGCCGCCGACGATCAGGCGCTTGAGGTGCAGCTCCAGCGCAATGCGCATATACATATCCAGATCCAGCGCATTGTGGTGGGTGATAAAGGGGCGCGCGGCGGCGCCGCCGGCCTGGGTGTGCAGAACGGGGGTTTCCACCTCCACAAACCCAAGCCCGTCCAGGTAGGCGCGGATGGCGCTGATGATCTTCGAGCGCTTGAGGAAGGTATCCTTTACCTGGGGGTTCACAATCAGATCCACATAGCGCTGGCGGTAGCGCAGTTCGGTATCCTTGAGACCATGGAATTTTTCAGGCAGCGGCAGCAGCGACTTGGAGAGCAGGCGGCAGAGGCTGACCTTTACCGAAATCTCCCCGCGCCGGGTGCGGAACACCTCGCCGCTTACGCCGATGATATCGCCGATATCCCAGAACTTGAGCGCGGAAAACGCTTCCTCGCCCACCACGTCGATCTTGATGTAGAGCTGGATGCGTCCGCTGGCGTCGCGCAGGTCAAAGAAGCCTGCCTTGCCCATATCCCGCCAAGCCATGATGCGGCCGGCCAGCGAGACCTCTTTGCCCTCATAGTCCTCAAAGTGCTCCTGAATATCCTGCGCATAAGCGGTGCGCTCAAAAATCGTCTCCTGGAAGGGGTCCTTACCGGCCGCCTGTAGGGCGCTGAGCTTTTCGCGCCGGATGCGCAGTACCTCCGAAAGAGCTTCGGCGCTCTCCAGGGCTTCCTCTGCGGGGGTTTCCACCTGCGGAAGCTGGTTGTTTTCGTTCATCCTTTTGATCATTCCTTTCTTTGGAACCCATCCCGTCCAGCAAAAAGGGATTAAACGGGAAGCCATACATTTGGTTCGGGGGCCGTTTTCCTATCTGTATCCTGCGGGGGCGCCGGGACGCTCCCTCTATTTAGGCTCCTTTTGACAGCCGCGGCCCCGCCTCCGGCGCGGCAACGGCCGGATAGGGGAGGGAACCGCTTTCGGTTATTATACCAAAAAGCGGGCCTTTTGCAAAGCCCGCTTGACTGGAAACTGGTTCATCCGTCCCGAATTTTTCCGCTTATCAGATCGAGATCTCCATGATTTCAAATCTGGCGGTATCACCGGAAGGGAGCTTGACCTCCACCACATCTCCCTCCTTGTGGCCGATTACAGCGGCCCCAACGGGAGATTCATCGGTGATGGTGCTCATATCTGAGCCGCTTTCCACCGCGCTGACCAGCCGGTAGCTTTCCACATCGCCAAACTCCAAATCCTTAATTTTCACCGTTGTGCCAACGGAGACCTCGCTGGTGGAGAGGTGGTCGTAGGAGATAACCTTGGCATTTTTAAGCTGTTCTTCAAGCTTCACGATGCGCGCTTCCACAAGGGCCTGCTCGTTCTTCGCTTCATCATATTCACTGTTTTCAGAGAGATCGCCAAAGCCGCGGGCAATGCGGATCTTTTCGGCAATCTCCTGGCGTTTTTCAACCTTGAGCTGTTCCAGCTCTTCCTCCAGCGCTTTATAGCTGGCGAGCGTCATTACAAGTTCTTTTGCCATTTGATGGACTACTCCTTCCTAAAAGTAGCTGCCTAAAAGGCAATATGAATATTATATGCAACCGGCTCTGCATTGTCAAGAGCAGGGAGGCTAAAAAGCGTTTCCTAATATCCCGTTTTTTCTTTGTTTATTTAAAGAATATAGGAATATTCGACAGTCTGTTTTCCCCGGCTTACCGGACAATCAGCGCCTGGGACTGGTTCAACAGGATTTGGGAAGCGATATCCGGCAGATGGACGATCCGGTTTTTGCAGCGCAGGGTGGAAGCGCGCAGCCGGTAGATCTCCCGCGCCTTGCAGCGATCGTGCAGGGCGGCGTAGAAGGCATAGCGGTTGATTCCCGGCGGGATGACGGCGTCCGCCGGTTCCAAGCGCCAATCCGGCTGCCAAAGGCGTAGGTTGCCGTCCGCTATTTCCTCCAGGCAGGCGGTCAGGATGGGGACGGGATAGATGCTGGGCAGCGGAATACCGCCGGTATCCAACGCCAGCGACGCGCGAGCGAGCGACTGCGGATTCTCTGCAAACTGGATGGGCGCGCCATACTCTTCCAGTACCTTATCGGCATAGCCCTGGTAAAGCCGGCGGTTTTCGGTATAGACGATCACCTCCGGGGAAAATTTAATCAACTGTTCCAGCAGCGCGCCATGAGCGCCGTGCGGATCGATGAAGGCAATGCAGCGGCAATAGAGCGGAAGGTTGCTGGAATCCAGCGCTTCGGTCGCTGTGTGGCAGAGGATGTGGACCAGCATGCGCAGAATGTCCCCGTCCGAAACGGCAAAGCGGAATCCCTGCGGGAGCTCGCATCCCTCGGCGCACAGAGCCATGCGGCAGCTCTGCCGCAGAAGCCGCTCCTGTTTTTCGTCTGCGCAGAGCCGGGCGCCTATGCGCACGTCGGTAAAGAAGCTATCCAGCAGTTCAACGCGCTCAAAGGTGGTTTGCGGCGGCTTTAGTAGCCTCCTAATCCGATCCTTTATGTGCAGCCGCCCGTTTTGAGGCTCCGGCTCTTTTTGGAAGCTGAAGGTTACGAACAAGCTGAGGCTCCCCTTTCCTGAAGGATTCTCCCTTTTACATGGATATTCATATGCTTGTCTCCGGTAAAAATGCTTCTTTTTCGGATCCCCTCTTTTCTAAGCCGTAGGTGAGGGAAAAATTCTAAAATGGGGGTTGACAAACTTTATCCGGTCGTGTATACTATAAAAGCACTAAGGGGGCGTAGCTCAGCTGGGAGAGCGCCTGAATGGCATTCAGGAGGTCAAGAGTTCGATCCTCTCCGTCTCCACCAAAATTACTGCTTAGAGAAAATCTAAGCAGTAATTTTTTGTTTGGCAAAAAGCGTTCGCTGAGGGATTCAGCGGAGGGCTTCTAGCGGCTCGGCGATCCCTGTTAGCCGGATGCTCTCATCGCACGCGTCCAAGGATATTCTCTAGACTGTCTGTGCACTTCCTGCTTCAGACGGTTAAGCTGTAAAGGGGCTATCGTTTCGCTGCCTTAGACGGGGCTCTCTGGTTATTTAAACTGTTTGCAGGAGAGAGTGGGGTTTCGTTTATCAACATTTTGAATCCAGGGCTTGCAAAGTGAAGGAAATTATAGTATAATAAATCTGTTCTCTAGCCGGTGTGTCGGAATGGCAGACGATGCGGACTCAAAATCCGTTGGTGGCAACACCGTGTGGGTTCAAGTCCCACCACCGGCACCAAGTTAAAAGCTACATTTTGAGAAATCAAAATGTAGCTTTTGTTATGTTTTCAAGCGGAAAGATGTCCTCCATGCTATACTTTTGGCATGGAGGAATTTTTATGATACCAAAAACGATTCTTTTCTCTTACAAACAAGAAAAATTGCGGGTTGTAGCTTACTGCCGAGTCAGCACAAATCATCCCGAACAGTTGGGAAGCCTTGAAACACAGAAATCTCACTTTGAAACAATAATTCGGGAGAATCCAAACTGGCAGTTTGTAAAAATTTATTCCGATGTCGGCTCTGCTCTAAGAACCAAAAACAGACCAGGTTATCATCAGATGATCCTAGATGGAAAGAAGGGTCTGTTCGATTTCGTTTTAGTAAAATCATTAAGTCGGTTCGGACGTGATACCGTCGAAACATTAACACAGATAAGGAAGTGGAAACAAATGAATATTGGTTTGTATGCAGAAATGGAGGATATTGATACCATGAAAGTGAATGACAGTGCACTTAGCATTTTTCTTGCTATGGCTCAGGAAGAAAGTTGTAGCAAAAGCGAGAACATCAAATTTGGCATTCGAGCACGCATGCGCAGTGGGAAAACAATTCTCAATCACAGTCAATTTTTGGGTTATACCAAAGGACCGGATGGGGTGCTGGTGGTAGTCCCTGAAGAAGCCGAGATCGTACGCAAAATTTTTGATTTGTATTTACAGGGGAATGGTGTACGGAAAATCAAGCGATATCTGGAGGAGCATGGGATAAAGACAGCAACAGGTAAAGGGATTTGGAGTACATCGACCATTGACCGTATGCTCAGCAACGAAAAATACATCGGCAAGGTGTTGATGCAGAAAACCTATACGCCAGATTTTTTAACTGGGAAACAGAAAAAGAATGACGGTGCATTAAGTATGTTTCTGGTAGAAAATGCTCATGAAGCGATTATTGACAAGGAGACTTTTATGAAGGTGCAGCAAAGAAAAAGCAAAACTAATTAACGTCCATAGAAAAGAAGGTATTCTATTTTTTGAAAAGTTCACTAATATATTTTTTCGCCATAAGCGAAAAAATATATTGACAAAAACAAGATTATACGCTATGATATTCTTATAGCGAAAAGTAGAGACAGACGTCCTACTGGTCTTCTCCCCTAAATTGGAGTGCGTAAGCACTCGCGGAACATCTTAAAGGTGTTCTATCCCACGGGGGCGGCACATGGCTTGACCGTCCGATGCGTCGTCACCCGGCATGGCCCAAGCCGGGAGCTTGGGCCATGCCCAAAGGAATTAGATGGGTTGTCCTGTATGCACCAACTCTTTCCCGGGAGGGAGCCACATCAAACTATACTTCGTGGTTCTCGAAGGAGTAATGTATGCATAAGCATAAGAAATCGCTGTTCATGCAGGACAGTCCCGACAACTCGTCGATCCCCCGGACTTCTCACCGTTTCAAGTTCAAGCGTAAATGGCGCAAAATCGTATTCCGGTTGGTGTTTAGGGCGCTTGAAGTGCTGCTGGTGGTTTTACAAATCATCCAGTGCTTTTGTGAGATGTTCAAGAAGTAAGACGAGGTGGTGCAGCAAACGGGAAGCCCATCTAATTTTTGTTTATTAGGCCAAGCGGCTTGTATTATAAATCGAATCCAAATAGCTGGGAGGTGGCGAACATGATTGGAGATGTGTTGAAGCGTACACGCATCATTTATGGATATAAGGCCAGTGAAATGAGTTCGGAACTTGGCATCTCTGCGAGCTACCTTTCGGAAATTGAAAACAACAAAAAGCAACCTTCTTTAGAACTATTGCAAAAGTATGCAGATATTTACGGTATCCGGTTGTCCTCTTTGATATTACTTTCTGAAAATATGGATGAAGCAGCAAAATCCGGCAAAGGAACTGTCTTTGTTAGAAACATGATGGCACACCTGATACAAAGTATGTCTGCGGCAGCGGGTGATCCAGATGAAGAATAAAGTGCCTCTCAAAAAATATGATATAACCCAATGCGCTCTTTATAAATGTCGGACGAAAAAGCGTCTTGAGCATCTTCTTTGTCTTGAACCCGGTGGTCTTAAAATGATTGATAATATCATAGGGTATCACAAATTTGAAATAGACAAAAAGCATTCTAACGAAAAAAGGGAAATAACTGCCCCGGACAAAACACTTAAAGCTATCCAGCGGAGAATCCTTTACTTGCTTCATCGGGTCATTCGACCTGATTGGCTTATTTCTGGTGAAAAGCAGAAGTGTTATATAGACAATGGAAGGGCGCATTTGGATGGGAAATATGTTCTGACTATTGATATTAAGAAGTTCTATGATAACTGTACCCGAGAACCTGTGTACCAATTTTTCGTGCAGAAACTAAAAACTTCTCCTGATGTGGCTAAGAAACTAACGGACATCATAACATACAATGGCGGTATTCCAACCGGATGTCCAACAAGTCAGATTATGGCCTTCTATGCCTATTCTGATATGTTTTTGGAAATTTCTGATTTGGCAAAACAATGCAGTTGCAAATTCACTTTGTATGTAGATGATATGACTTTTTCCAGTAAGGAACCTTTTTCACCTGAGCAGTTGCGTCAAAGGATTGACCGTGTACTGAGAAAGTACGGGCACAAGCCTAAATACCCCAAAGTAAAGTATTATGGTCCTTCTGATTATAAACCTATTACAGGAACTATCGTAACGCCTAAACAGTCTCTCGCTGTGCCTAATGGGCTTCAAAAAACAATATACAATGCGTTCCAAGAAATAAAGTCTTTTATTGGTACTGAAACTTGTTCAGAGGAAACTATCAAGCAAATACTCTCTCTCAAAGGTCAAATACAGGCGGCTCGTAATATTGAACAAGAAAAGTTTCCAGAAATTTTGCGGCTGACAAATCAAATTGGAATTCCTAACATGGAAATTCTACAAAAACAGAAATCTGTATTTTATGATTCTCGCCAAAAAATTAAGATTAGTCAAAAAGCTATTCTAAAATAAAATTATAGCGAATTCTCATTTTCAGTGGGTATCTTTTTTGTAGCGTAAACCCACCAGGCTGAGCCTGGACGCAATCCGCGTTCGGGGCTCAGTTTTTTATTTGCCTTTTCACTCGCGTTTGTAGCGGGTATCTTTTTTGTAACGCAATCCCAAAATGACCCGATATCTCTTAGATATCGGGTCATTTTTATAATATGCCGGGCTTTGTGTCCATTGTACTGCCGTCCACGTTGAGGCCGGGTCTTACTGTGACTTTTACGATAGCTTTAGGGTAAATGAAAGGGTCAAACCCTAAAAATGGACAGCAAAAAGCCCTGTAAACACGCATGTTTACAGGGCTTTTCTTTGGCGGAGAAGGAGGGATTTGAACCCTCGCGACGGTTACCCGCCCTACGCCCTTAGCAGGGGCGCCTCTTCGGCCACTTGAGTACTTCTCCAGGTCAAAGGAATAAAAAGATTCGATTGTCTGCCCAATTGCCTCTATCCCGTTTGTCTGTAGAGAGAAAAGTTGGCGGAGAGAGTGGGATTCGAACCCACGGCTCTTTCGAGTCACTGGTTTTCAAGACCAGCTCCTTAAACCGCTCGGACATCTCTCCGTTCATGGCATTTGAGCTTTTTGATTATAGCATAAAATTCCATCCTTGTCAACCAATGACGGTTTACTTTTTGTGCCTTAAAGGCCGGGAAGGATCCGGCGCGTATCCGCCTATAGCCGTCTTTTGGCGGATAATGAGAGAGTGACAGTGGTGTATTTATCTTTCTCCGTTTCGATTTGAATATCCCCCAAGCCATTTTCTGAAAACAGCTGGAGCCGCTGTTTTACGCTGAATAGCCCGAATCCTGCCCCGGAGGTATGCGTATGGAGTATCTCCGGGATTTTGGAGGGCTCAAGGCCAACGCCGTTGTCGGTAACGCTGATAAAAAGCTGATCCTCTTCGGTGTAAATATCCATGCTGATCTGCGCGGAAGGATGATCGGTTGGAAAGCCATGCCGCACGCAGTTTTCTACGATGGGCTGAATGGTCATTTTGGGAACCAGACAGTCCGCGGCCTCTTCCTCTAAAATATAATGGATCTGGAAGGGGTGCTCTGCACGAATGTTGTGAATTTTTAAAAAGGCAAGCGCAAGCTCCAGATCATCGCGGACGGATATCTCGTCGTTCCCTTTGCTCAAGGCGAGGCGGTAATAGCGGGCGGTACTGAGAATCATCTCGGAGGCGCTGTCGTTGCGCCCGGCCCGGATCAGCCAGTTGATCCGATCCAGAATGTTATAAAGAAAATGGGGATTCAGTTGGGCTTGCAGCAAGGAAAGCTGCATCTTTTGGCGGAGGATAATCTGCCGCTGCCGCTCGGCCAATACCTGTTCCGCGCCCTCAACGCTGCTGCGGATATCCTTTAACATGCTGCTGGCTCCCGCCTTGTGGGAAGGCTGGAAGAGCTCGATTAAGCTGCCGATGGGAACGGCCAGGCGGCTGAAGATAAAACCGGCGGAGAGCGCCGTAAAGAGGAGAAGAGTGAGGCCGATCCAAAGCTCGTTTGCGCTGAGAGGGAAAAGCAAGCCCCGAACGTTGCTTTTTAGCTGACAGATGAGATTCCAATCGGTATTCTCGATTCTCCGCAGGAAAACCCGGTTTTCCGGTTCATAGCCGGTTCCGGATTCCGGAGGAAGGGGAGGGGAACAGCCGTCGTCGCAGAGGGAGAGCAGCGTTTCTCCATCCTGCCGGATGAGGCCGACATAGGAAAATTCATCGCCCTTCAGGCTGTCCAGACTTTCCTTGAGAGCAGCGGCCCGGACGTCGATTACCAGCGCCCCCGCCATCTTGTTGACCGAGTTCTTGGCGGGGATCGGTTTCACATAAGAAACCACCTCTTCCGCCGCTCTGTTTTTATAGCGCTGGAGGTAGGGGGCGGACACGCTCCCTGAAACGGAGGGCGCTGCGGGAAGCGGCTGCCCTTCCAGCGGGAAGAAGGTGATCTGTTCCGAGAGATAAAACTTGTCCTCTGCGATAAAAACCCGTAGGGCATAGATGGTATCGTTTTTATAGTAGGGAAGAACCAGGCGGTTGAGCGTTCCGTATTCATCGATCTGATCGTTTTTCGTTTGCTGGGAGGGGGAGGTACTTAAAAATCCCTGCACAATGGGATTCTCGCAGAATGCTTCCGCCGTGACTTGAATGCTCTTCCATTCGTTCCCAAGCAGGAGGGCCGTTTGATCCACCGAATAGGAGAGCGATTTCAGCCAATCCTGCTGCAAGGAGGCGATCTGGTAATAAAGGATGAGCAGGATCAGCGGCAGGAGCGCAGAGGAGAGCGTGAGCGCGATCAGCTTTTTCCGAAAGCTCATAGAGCGCCCCCCGTTCTCCGGTTCCGGTATTCCGATGGGGTCAGGCCGGTATATTTCTTGAACTGCCGGGAAAAGTAGCTGGGGTTTTCATAGCCCACTTCGACGCTCACATCATAGAGCTTATAGGCGCTTTGACAGAGCAGCTCCTTCGCCTTCTCCATGCGCACCGTAAACAGATAGTTATAAACGGTCATCCCCGTGACCTCCCGGAATAGGATGCAGAAATAGTTGGCGGAAAGGTAAACCGTATCCGCAATCTTTTGGATGGTGAGATGCTCCCGATAATGCTTTTGGATGAACCGGCAGGCGCGTGTGATGCTCTGGCGCATCTGCGTTTGATCCTGACCGAGAAGACGGCACAGGCTAAGCAAATATTCCCCAAATACCGCCTTCATATCCTCCAGGCAGATTTGAGCGGTCAGATTTTGAAAAACGGTTTGAGGGGAGAGGCCGTCCTCCTCTTCAACGGTATAGTTTTTTTGCAGAATGGCGTCCGCCGCCGTTATTTGATCGTGCAGGTGGTTGAGGTAAACGGAGGGATCGGTCTGGCGCAAGGCGCAAAGCTGGAGAAACAGGCTATCGGTATAGATCCCGACCTGTTTCTCGCCCGAGAGGATTTTTTCCATTTCCCCGGCTGTAGGAACCGGCGGCAGCGTTTCACAGGGCGGTTCCTGTAAAAAAGTCAGGCTTCTATCCCCTTTGTAAAACCAGCTTTTCAACAGCTCCACCGCCGCTTCCGCCGCCGGGCGCACCTGGTAAATCGAGGTGTTGTCCGGCTGCGCCGCAAAGCCGGCGGCCGCCTTGCGGTAGCCCTGCCTTTTGAGCGCGGAAATAACCGCCTGCACCGCCGTCTGTAAATCGTGAAGCTCCAGGCATTTGTCTCCGGCGAACACCAAGGCATAGGTGTGGGCCTCCCGGTTCAGACTGACGGTATAATACGCAGGGAGCGTCTCCCGGATTCCTTCTATAACGCTGGGAACGCTGCTGTGAAGTCCGGAGGGTTCGGGAACCGCCTTCAGGGCTACGACCTGAAACGCTTGGCGGGCAAAGGGAAGGCCGGAGGCAGTGAGAACGGCTTGAATCCGTTCGCGGGTCATTCCATCGTCAAGGAGAATGGCCGCTATCAGGTTCTGCCGGACAAAGGAGGTTCCGACCTGGAAACGGCTGGCCAGGTCGTCAAATTCCGTTTGCAAGGCTTGTTCCTGTTCCAGTTCGGTAATCATCCGCAGGCAGCACTGGGTCAATTCCTCCATATCCACCGGCTTGAAGATATAATCATAAGCGGAGATCTGTAAAGCGGATTTTAAATAGCGCACGTCGTCGTAGCCGCTCATGAAGGCAATTTTACAGTGGGGGAATTGGCTTTTCACCCGGTTGGCAAAGGCGATGCCGTCCATGTGGGGCATTTTCACATCCGTCAGAATGATCTGGGGGCTTTTTTCGCGGGTGAGGCGGAGCGCCTCGGCCCCGTCCGCCGCCTCTGCAACGATTTCGATGTTCAGTTTTTTCCAGATGGGAAGGCTTCTTAAACCATCGCGGATGATCGGATCGTCATCTGCAACGAGCATGGCGTACATAGCGGTTCCTCCCGTATACGGCGGCGCTCCGGAAAAGCGGCCCCTGTTCGGTCCATTATCCTACCGGCAATCGGTTTTATTCTATCACCTTATTTTCCGGTTTACAACCGGCGGCGGGCGTGTCTCCAAAGATTTCCGGCGGTTTGACGGTGCAAACGGCAGATGCTGCGCCGGCTTCGTAGGATTCTATCAGAAATCAGAAGATTGTGGATTTTCATTGAACGCTTAGGCTCTATAATAGAATTATGTCGATTTTCACGAATACTTCACAGGAGGGATGGTTATGAAAACGAAACGCAGCTCCCGTCTATGGGCCGCCCCGCTGGCTGCTCTGCTGCTTCTCACACCCGCATGCAGCGAGGAGGCGCCGCCGGCTTCTTCAGCCCCGGCCCCAACCCCGGCGTCCCGTGCGGAGAGCGAGGCTTCGTCCGCCGCGCAGCCGCAGACGATAGCCGGGCTGGTGGAAGGCAAAGAGAAGCCTGTGCTGCGCCAGCTCAACATCTATCTTGCCAAGGATTACAACACCTATCCAACGGCGCAGGTCATTGAAGAGGGGACCGGTTATCAGGTCGAATATGATATGCTCCCTTCGGACGGCGCGGCGGACAAGCTCAACCTAATTATGGCCACCCAAGAGCCTTATGACATTGTGGTTTATGGCGGGGACAGCAGCCTTATCATGAACTATGCCAAGGAGGGGGCGCTGGCCGATCTCAATCCCTGGCTGCCGATGACCGCCTATCTGAAGGATGCCATCAACGACTATGAGCGCGATACCTTTACCTTGGATGGCGGGCTTTACGCCATCGGGATGCAGACCCCCACCTTTGACGGAAAATCTCCCGTTACGTTGACTACCTTTGTCCGTCAGGATTACCTGGACGCGATGGGACGGAAGATGCCGGACACCTTAGAGGGCTTCCAGGAGCTGCTCACCCAGTTCAAGAGCTTCGACAACGGGACGGGATCGCCCACCATCCCTTACACGGTGAGCGCCTCCAATGTTATACTGGAAGGAATCATCGGCGCCTTCGGCATGCCCACCGAATGGAACGAGGCAGACGGCCGGCTCTGTCACCGCGCGGCGGACCCGCGTATGAAGGACTACCTCGCCTATATGAAAAACCTGTACCAGCAGGGGCTTATCGATGTAGATTACCCGGCGAATCAGTCGGCCAATGTGTTTGAAAAGTTTTCCACAGGGGTGGCTGCATCGGCTTTCCTCTCCTGCTACGACTACCAGAATTTTGCCGACACTATGGCCGGAGTACAGCCCGGCGCCAAAATCGGCTACCTTCCCCCTTTGAAGGGCCCGGATGGGACCGCTGCGGTGGGAAGCGTTTCCGGCGGAATGGATCGGATTGCGTTCATCCCAAAGGTGACGAAGAACATTGAGCATGTCATCCACTTTATGGATCTCAAGCTGGAGCCGGAGCTGTTTGAAAGCATCACCATCGGGGAAGAGGGGACGCATTACACGGTGAACGAAAGCGGCGAGCTATGGCCGATCCTTCCGGCGTTTACCGATGAGCGCGGGAGTTCGGTCAACTACTACACCGGCCGCCCGGCGGCTCAGTATGCGGAATATTGGAAGCTGCGCGTTAAAAAGAGGGCGGATATTTGGGATTGCTGGAACTTTATCAACAACGATCCCTCCTATACCGGCGTACATGTATCCTCCGCCATTGGCTATGCGCCGGTCTTTGCATCCAGCCAGAATGTTTCTTCGCTGAATGCGCTCTTCTCCGATACCTGCTTAAAAATTATCGCCGGTTCCTCTGCGGTGGAGGAGTTCGACGCGATGACGGCGAATTGGTTGGAGCAGGGCGGCCGGGAGCTGACGGCTGACTACAATGAATGGTGGGCCGGCTATCAAAAATAAGCGATGCGCTGGCTGTAAGCAAAGGAATGAGGGCGGAAGCTAGGCGGAGTCTGGCTTCCGCCCTTCCTGTTCAACCGCTGGGAGGGGTTCTTTATGTTGGTGCGGCCCGCGGCTTCTCGCAGCCGCTGGAAACGGCTGAAAAAGAATGGCGGGTATTATCTCATGCTGTTGCCCGCGCTGAGCTTGCTCATTGCCTTCAAATACCTGCCCATGTGGGGCATTCAGATCGCTTTTCGGGATTTCAATATCTTTGAGGGGATTTCTTCGGGGAAATGGATTGGCTTTGCGCAGTTTGAAAGGCTTTTTCAATCGGAAGAATTTTATCAAATTCTGGCGAACACCTGCATCATCAGCGTTTATAAAATTCTGTTTCTGTTCCCCTTAGGGGTTTTCATTGCGCTGGTTTTAAACGAAATTCAATCCAGCTTTTTGAAGCGGTTCACCCAAACGCTCGTTTATATCCCGCATTTCCTTTCCTGGGTGGTCATCTTCGGCCTGTTCACCTCGCTGCTCTCCTCCAACGGGCTTTTAAACCGGCTGGCGGTGGCGCTGGGCGGGGAGGCGGTCAGCTACATGGTATCTCCTGCATGGTTCCGGACGATCCTGGTGGTAACAGCCGGCTGGAAGGAGTGCGGCTGGAACGCCATCGTCTTTATCGCCGCCATCGCCGGGATAGAACAGGAGATGTATGAGGCGGCAAGGATCGACGGCGCGGGCAGGCTGCGCCAGATCTGGAGCATTACCATCCCTTCGATCCTTCCCACCATTCTGCTGATGCTGATCCTGCGCATCGGGAGCCTGCTGACGGCCGGTACCGAGCAGATCCTAACGATGTATAGCCCGGTCGTCTACGATGTGGCGGACGTTATTGGAACCTATATCTACCGCGTTGGGCTGGGGAAGATGGAATACAGTTTCACGACCGCCGTTGGGCTGTTTGAGTCTGCCGTTGGGTTCGGGTTGGTGGTCGCGGGAAACTATTTAAGCAGAAAATTTGCAGACAGCAGTATTTGGTAAGGGGGCGGCCGGATTTGAAAAAACCTGGAAAAATGAAAAGGACGCCGCAGGATTGGGCGGTCGATATCGTGGCATACAGCCTGGCCGTCCTTATGATTCTTGTTACGGCCGTGCCGCTGATGAACGTTCTCTCAAAAGCGTTCAGCTCGGAGACGGCGCTGGTAGCCAACCAGATCACTGCTTACCCCATCGGCTTCCAGCTCGCAACGATGAAATATGTGCTGCAATCGGATCTCTTCCTGCGCTCTTTTGGCAATTCGATCTTTGTCACTTTGCTGGGATCGGCGCTGAACCTGGCCGTTACCCTTTTAGCCGCCTATCCCTTGTCCAAGCGGACCTTGCTCTTTCAGAAGCCGCTGCTTATCCTCTTCGTGTTTACCATGTGGTTTAACGGAGGCATGATTCCGACCTACCTGGTTATTAAGCAATTTAAGATGGTAAACAGCTTCTTGGCGCTCATTCTTCCGGGAGCAATCGGCGTTTACAACCTGCTCATTGTCAAAAACTATTTTGAAAGTCTGCCTGATGCGCTGGAGGAGAGCGCCCGCGTGGATGGGGCGGGAATCTTCACCACCTTTTTCCGGGTAGTCCTGCCGCTCTCCAAGCCGGTGATCGCTACCATTCTCCTGTTTGTTGCCGTTTCCTTCTGGAACGACTATTTCTCCCCCATGATCTACATCACCCGGACAAACTTAAAGACCCTGCCCGTCTACCTGCGGGATATGATCGTGGAAAGTCAGACCGATGTCACCCGCAGCGCGCTGGATGACCAGAATCTCATTCCGGAGGGCATCCGTTCGGCGACCATTGTCGCCTCCACCCTCCCCATCCTTATCGTCTATCCGTTTTTACAGAAGCATTTTGTGAAGGGCGTCCTGATCGGCGCTGTGAAGGGGTGAAAGACATGTTCCTTTTGAAAAGGGAGGTTCCGGAAGAAACCGGTTATGATCTTTTGGTGGCCGGAGGTGGGCCGGCCGGGTATTCGGCGGCAGTCAGCGCGGCGCGGCTGGGAGCGAAGGTGCTGCTTGCAGAAAGCTGCGGCTGCCTGGGCGGTATGGCCACGGGCGGCCTGGTAACCAGGCTGGACACCACCAGCGACGGCCGCCGGATGGTGGTGGGCGGCGTGATGCGGGAGGTGATTGAACAGCTCTACCGGCGCGGGATGATCGCGTCCTATTATCCCTTTTCCCGCTTCACCTGCGAGCAGGGGCGGTATACCCCCTTTGACCCGGAGGGCATGAAGCTGGTGCTGGATGCTCTTTGCCGGGAGGCGGGGGTGGAGGTGCGCTTTTTCACACGCGTCATCGATGTGGATAGGAAGAGCCCCTCGGAGCTTGGCGGCGTCGTCCTCTCCAACGTCGAGGGCTACCGCTGCGTCCGCGCGCGCACCTATATCGATGCAACCGGGGATGCCGTGCTCGCCCACCTGAGCGGCGCGGCCTGCTGGGAGGCGGGCACGCCGGAGTGTCCGGGCATCATGCCGCCCAACCTCTGCGCGATGTTCAGCGGCATCCCCTGGGATACGGTGGAGATGTCGGACAAGGATCCCGCCCTGCACCGGGAGATGCTGCAAAAAGCGCTGGCCGACGGCTTTTTCAGCCAGCCGGATCCGATGATTCCTGGGATTGCCCGCAACTGCGGAGAATCCGGCGGCATGAACGCAGGACATCTGTTTGGTACCGACGCTTTGAGCTGCCGCAGCTTATCCGAGGGGATGCGCAAGGGACGGCTACAGGTTCAGGAATATGCCGCCTATTACCGCAAATACCTGCCGGGCTTTGAAAATATCCGCCTGATGGCGACGGGGAACCTGTTGGGAGTCCGGGAATCCCGAAGGGTGGCGGGCGAGGAGACGCTCACCTATGAGGACTACCAGAGCCGAAGAAAATTTAACAACCAGATTGGAATCTACTGCAAGGAAATCGATATCCATCCCTACAGCCTGTTGGATCGGGAGGCGTTTGAGAAGGAAAATCTGGGAAGGGGCGCGGAGGATTTCCTTCAGCCGGGGGAATCCTATGGCCTGCCCTATGGGATCCTGATACCCAAGGGCTTTCAAAATCTTTGGGTGGCCGGGAGATGCGCCTCCAGCGATCGGAAGGTAAACAGCGCCATCCGCGTGCAGCCGGCGGCGGCGGTACTGGGGCAGGCGGCCGGAAGCGCGGCCTATCTCGCTGCAAAGCGGGGATATGCGGCCGCGGAGCTGCCGGTGGACGAGCTGCGGGAACTGCTGCGGGCCCAAAATGCGGTGGTGGATTGAAACACCGGGCGGGGAACCGGTCTCTCTTCAAACCGGAAAACGATAGGCTTCCTTTTTCCGAAAGCGAGGGTCTGCGAAACGATAAACGGCATAAGTGGGGATGCCTGTACAACACGTTCATTTACAGATAAAATTGGGCTTCGGAGGAGTCGAAAACGTTTTTTCAGGGGAGGTGCTGCAAAGATATTGGAAGCCTCTAAGCCTCCGCACTCTATACCCTGCTCCTTTTTGCTGGACTTTCCGCCTGTAATGTGGGATAATGGGTTTATGAAATCCGGCAGTCCAGGCTGCACAGGGAAGGGACGGGAAGAATGCCTTTTAAATTCATTGTTTGCTTTATTGCGGGGATC
Source organism: Provencibacterium sp. (assembly GCA_022793895.1). Classification (GTDB taxonomy): domain Bacteria; phylum Bacillota; class Clostridia; order Oscillospirales; family Ruminococcaceae; genus Harryflintia. The sequence continues at coordinate 21,308 of JAAWDS010000008.1, forward strand.
GGAGCGGGGCTTGGAACCGGGTTCGCCGGGATGAGCGCCGCCGCCGTTATCAGCCCGATGCTCATTGCATTTTTGGGATTTCCGGCCTATGAGGCGGTGGGCATCGCGCTGGCCAGCGATGTTCTGGCCAGCGCCGTTAGCGCCTACACCTATGGAAAAAACAAAAACCTGGATGTGAAAAACGGTCTGGTCATGATGACGGCCGTGCTGCTGTTCACGCTGGTGGGCAGTTGGGTCTCCAGCCTGGTCCCCAACGGCACCATGGGGAGCTTCTCGGTCTTTATGACGATGCTGTTGGGCGTTAAATTCATCGTGAAGCCGGTGATGGCAACCAAGGAGGGGATGGCCTCTAAAGACCCCCAAAAGCGGTTTCTGCAAGCGGCGCTTTGCGGAACGCTTATCGGCTTTATCTGCGGCTTTATCGGCGCGGGCGGCGGCATGATGATGCTGCTCATCCTGACCTCGGTGCTCGGCTATGAGCTCAAAACAGCAGTGGGCACGAGCGTTTTCATCATGGCCTTCACCGCCTTTACCGGTGCGGCCGGACATTTTGCCATTGCGGGACCTCCGGATATGGCGAGCCTTCTCTTCTGTGTATTTTCCACCCTGCTTTGGGCCAGGGTTGCGGCGCGGTTTGCCAATCAGGCGGATGCGAAAACGCTGAACCGGGCGACCGGCGTGATCCTGCTGCTGCTGGGCCTCTCCATCTTTATTGTGAGCTTGTTTCAGTAGCTCTGGCATGGGCAGGGCGGAAGGGAAAGGAAGGGGAATCTTGATGACAAAACGTGAACGCATGTTGAATCTGTTGGCCGGGAAGCCGGTTGACCGCACGCCTACCGGCTTCTGGCTGCATTTTCCGCCGGAATGCGGGCATGGGGAGGCGGCTGTGCGCGCCCATGCGGACTTTATGAAGGCCACCGATACCGATATCCTGAAAATCATGAATGAAAATCTGCTGTATGGCGGCAGCCCGATTGACCGGTTGCAGGATTTGGGAAAATACCGCCGCTTCACCCGCAAGGATCCGCTCTTTCAGGATCAGATGGAGATTATCCGGCGGGTGGTGGATGCCGGCCGGGGCGAGGCGCTCTCGCTCGCAACGGTGCATGGCCTCATAGCCTCCGCCTTCCATGCGACTGGCTACGAGGGCTATTATTCCCAAAAGGGCTATGCGCTGACGCTCTTTTGCCGCGAGCGGCCGCAGCAGATGAAGGACGCCTTTAAAATGGTGGCCGAAAGCCTGGCGGAGCTGGTGGATTGCTCGCTGGAGGCAGGAGCGGACGGAATCTTCTATGCGGCGCTCGGCGGGGAGCGCCACCTGTTTACCGATGAGGAATTTGCCGAATTTGTCGCCCCGGTGGAGAAGGAGCTTTATGGTTACATCCAGTCCCGCACCGCCTTTAACGTCCTGCATATCTGCAAGGGCAACATTGCGCTGGAGCGCTATCAGGATTACCGCCCCAAGATTGTCAACTGGGCGGTATATGAAAACGGCGTTTCTCTGCGCGAAGGGGCGGAGCGCTATTTCCCTGGAAGCATCCTCTTAGGCGGCTATGACGACCGCAGCGGCGTTCTGGTGGATGGCACAGAGGAGCAGATCGCGGCCCGCTGCCGGGAGCTGCTCCAGGAAACCGAGGGACTCCCCTTTATTCTGGGCGCAGATTGCACGCTGCCGACTGAAATCGCTTATGAGCGCATTCATCAGGTGGTCCGTTCGGTGGAACGGCTGGCAGAGGAAAGCGTCCTTTCCCGGTAAAATCAGAAGGGCGCGTTGCAAAATAGAGAAGAAACCTCCGGCCGAGCCGATCCTCCGGCTTGCAGAAACCAGAAAAAGCTGCGGTTTCGCGCCTTATGGCGCGAAATTTGGGGCGTCGTCTTCGCCCCAAAAGCCGCTTTTTCAGAAGGGCGCGTTGCAGAATAAAATTCTGCAACGCGCCCTTTTCTATCGCGCTTCTTTATTCGCCTTCTGGCGCTTGATGACCTTCATGCGCGAGAACTCCTCCCGTTCCTTCTCTTCAAGCGCGTCGGTAATAAAGCGGGCGGTTTCGGTTAGATTGGGAATCATGATGTTTTGCAGAGCGTTTGCGCGTTTCTGGGTTTTGGCAATGGCGTTCGCCAAGCGGTAAACGCCGTTTTCCACTTCGGCGAGCTTGGCGGCCATCTGTTTAGCCTCATGAAAGCAGAAGAGCGCATAGTCCAGCTTGGAGTTGGTCTGGGTAAAGCCGTAGCTCAGGCGGGGAAGGCTCCCATCGGTTTCCACCGTTGGGATCTCCACCCCCATCACGCTCTTATAGCCGATGGAAACGCTGTTGTCAACCGGTACGCCCTCGGCAGCATCCTCGATAACGCCGAGGGTGATGTTGGCCTGCTCCAGCGCCTTATAGGCGCGCTCAAAGGTCTCGGCTATCTCCTGCTTGAGCCGCTTGGCGTCGTCCACCTTGAGCATGAGCTCGCGCACCAGGATATTCCGCTTGCGATCCAACAGATCAAAACCCAGCGTACTCAGATCCAGGGATTTCTTCGCCGCTATCAGGTTGCCTTTGGTTGGGAACACCTGCCCTTGCACGTTCCCCGCCCCCTTTCCGATTTTCCGCCGGTCTTAGGCGCTTTCCAGCAGGCTCCTTGCGCCCGCCTCGTCGTAGTACTGTTCGATCCATTTGTTGTCGATGCGGTCCAGCGCGTTTTTCGGCAGCAGCGAGAGCAGCTTCCAGCCCAGTGAGAGCGTTTGCTCAATGGTGCGGTTTTCGCTGAAATCCTGGTTGATGAAGTGCTTCTCAAACATCCGGCCGTATTCCAGGTATTTCCGGTCCATCTCGGAGAGCTCCTCCTCGCCGATAACCGAGGCCAGCGCGCGCGCGTCCTGCACATTGGCATAGCTTGCGAAGAGCTGGTTGGCTACGTCGGAATGGTCCGCGCGTGTATAGCCTTCGCCGATGCCGTCCTTCATCAAGCGCGAGAGGGAGGGGAGCACCGCCACCGGCGGATAGATCCCCGTTTGGTCGAGGCCGCGGTCCAGCACGATCTGTCCTTCGGTAATGTAGCCGGTCAGGTCGGGCACGGGGTGGGTGATGTCGTCGTTCGGCATGGTGAGAATGGGAATCTGCGTCACTGATCCGCTGCACCCTTCGATGATGCCGGCGCGCTCATAGAGCGATGCCAGGTCGGAATAGAGATAACCGGGGTAGCCCTTCCGGCCGGGGATCTCCCCCTTGGAGGATGAGAACTCGCGCAGCGCTTCGCAATAGGCGGTGATATCGGTCATGACTACTAGGATGTGCATGTTGTGCTCAAACGCGAGATACTCCGCCGCCGTCAAGGCGCACTTTGGCGTGAGAACGCGCTCAATGATCGGATCGTTCGACAGGTTTAAAAACATGACTACCCGGTCCATAACGCCCGCCTGTTCGAAGGAGCGCCGGAAGTAGTCGGCCACGTCATTTTTAACGCCCATGGCGGCGAAAACGATGCCGAAGTTTTCCGCCTGCCCCTCTTCCTCGCCGCCTTCGCTGGCCAGGCCCGCCTGCTTCACGATCTGCACCGCCAGCTTGTTGTGCTGCATGCCCGATCCGGAGAAGATGGGGAGCTTTTGGCCGCGGATGAGAGTCATCAGGCAATCGATCGAGGAAATGCCGGTTTTGATGTAGTTGCGCGGATAAACGCGGGAGACGGGGTTGATGGGGGAGCCGTTCACATCGGCATAGCGTTCGGCATAGACCTCCCCCAGCCCGTCAATCGGCTTGCCGGAGCCGTTAAAGACCCGGCCGAGCACCTCGTAGGAGAGCGGTATCTGCATAGGCCGGCCCATCAACTTGGTCTTGGTGTTTTGCAGCGAGAGGCCGCTTGTCCCCTCGAAAACCTGGATGACCACCCGTTCGCCATCGATCTGGACGACCCGGCCGAGGCGGGTGCTCCCATCGGCGAGCGTGAGCGAAACCATCTCCTCATAGGAGACCTTCGGCACATGGTCCAGCACCACCAGCGGACCATTGATGCTGTTGAGCCCTATATATTCCAGTCCCAAATAGGAACCCTCCTTTCCTGTCAGGCAGCCTAGCTGCTGATTTTGGCAAGCGCCTCGTCGATATCCTGGTAATACTGGTCAAACAGTTCCGGCCGGTCGTTGGGGATATCATATTTCATCTTGATGAGCTTATCCGCCAGGCCGGTTTCAGAGATCACCGAGAGGGGAACCCCCATCTGCACCAGGGCGGCCGCCTTGTGGTGAAGGTGCAGGATACAGCGCATCATCTGCATCTGCTTATTTAAGGGAACATAGGTATCGTCCGCATGGAAGGCGTTTTGCTGCAAGAAGCCGACGCGCACCACCCGCGCCATTTCCATCGTCAGCTTTTGGTCGTCCGGGAGCACATCCTCGCCGATGAGCTTGACGATATCCATCAGCCGGCTTTCCTCGCTAAGAAGGTTGGAGATCTCCTGGCGGTATTTGAGAAATTTCCTTCCCACGTTGTTTTTATACCAGCCTTCGAGCTCCTCGATGTATTCGCTGTAGCTGTTGTTCCAGTTGATGGCCGGGTAATGGCGGGAATAGGCCAGCGACTTATCCAGCGCCCAGAAGCAGCGCACAAACCGCTTGGTATTCTGCGTCACTGGCTCGGAGAAATCAGCCCCCTGCGGGGAGACGGCCCCGATGATCGAGACCGACCCATATTCGCCGCAAAGCGTCTGCATATAGCCGGCGCGCTCATAGAACTGGGAGATGCGGCTGGGGAGGTAGGCGGGGAAACCTTCCTCGGCGGGCATCTCCTCCAGGCGGCCGGAGATCTCGCGCAGCGCTTCGGCCCAGCGGGAGGTGGAGTCAGCCATGATCGCAACATGGTAGCCCATGTCCCGGTAATATTCCGCAATGGTAATACCGGTATAAATGGAGGCTTCGCGCGCGGCCACCGGCATGTTGGAGGTGTTGGCGATGAGCACGGTGCGCGCCGTCAGCGGCTGGCCGCTCTTCGGGTCGATGAGCTCGCCGAACTCTTCGAGCACCTGGGTCATCTCGTTGCCGCGCTCGCCGCAGCCGATATAAACGATGATATCCGCATCGCACCATTTGGCTAACTGGTGCTGGGTCATCGTTTTCCCGGTCCCGAACCCGCCGGGGATGGCGGCCGTTCCCCCCTTGGCGATGGGGAACATGGTGTCTACAATCCGCTGCCCGGTCAACAGCGGCATGCTGATGGGCAGACGCCCGCGCACCGGCCGGGGATCGCGGATCGGCCAGCGCTGCATCAAAGAAAGGGAATGCTCCTTCCCGTTCCCGTCGCGCAGCGTCACCAGCGGATCGAGAATGGTGTAATCCCCGTCTGCGGCGACCGAGACCACCTCGCCGGAGAGCTGGGGCGGCACCATGGCCCGATGCTCGATGAGGGCGGTTTCCTGAGTCGTGGCGAAAACGGCGCCGGGCTGGAGGGTATCCCCCGGCCGGACGGTGATTTTCACCGGCCATTTCCGTTCCTCATCCAGCGAGGGGACGCTGGTCCCGGCGGCGATAAAAGCGCCGGACTGTTCCTCCATCGCCCGCAGCGGACGGCCGATTCCATCAAAGATATTTTGCAGCATTCCGGGGCCGAGCGCCGCGCTGACCGGCGCGCCGGAGGGATAAACCGGTTCGCCGGGAGAGAGGGAGGTGGTGTTTTCATAAACCTGAATGGTGGTTTTCTCATCGTCCATCGAAATGACCTCGCCGGTGAGGCGCCGCTCGCCGACATAGACCATTTCGAGCATCGAGAAATCCCGCGTGCCTCTCACCGTTACGACCGGACCGTTGATCGAATAGAGTACATTGTCCATCCTCTTTTCATCCTTTCCAGTCTAAAATTGGGTGATGCGCAGCCCGGAATGGGAATAGAACCATTCCCGCTGCTCGGCCAGGATATTATCCAGCGTTTCGTTCAAGATAAACGCCTTCCCATGCTTTTCTGCGGTGAAGCCGCCGAGAAGGATGGACGCGCTGGCTTTTACCTCCGCATCGGGAACCACCGAGCGGAAAACGTCCGCATATTTCAGATCGCGCTCACGGACCGAAACCACCGGCTTTTGCAGGCGGTAGCTTTCGGCCGCTTCGGTAAATTTGCGGCGGAGGAAGGCGGGATAATCCTCGCTTTCGGCAAAGGCTAAGAGCTGGCTCTTCACCTCGTCGAAGATGAGCCCTACGTATTCATCGCGCTTTAAGAGCAGCTCCCGGCGCAGGTCGGCGACCGCGTGGGAACGCTCGGTGGTATAGTGCAGCTTAATTTTGGCGGTCGATTTTTGAATGTAGCGGTAGCCGTCGGAGACGATTTCATCCTCGATCTCCCGGAGCTGATCCTGGCGGTACCGTTCAATATCCTTGTCGATCTGCGCGATCTGCTGTTCCAGCTCCCGCTGGATGGATTTTTTAAACTCCAGTAGCTTTTCCTGATTGGAAAGCAAGTCCGTTTGCCCCCTTTAGCACCAGGGCTGGCCGCCCCTTGGATGATTCAAATGGTAACGCCGATGGCCTGCTTCACATACTGCCCGATACTTTCGCCAATGTTGCCGGAGCCATGGCGGTCGGGGATTTCAACGATCAGCGGGCTTTTGCGTTCGAGCTTATATTGATAAACGGTTTCGCGGCACAGGGAGAGCGTTTTGGTGGTCATGAGGATGATCCCGATTTCGGGGTCGTCCATCGCCTGGCCGAGCGCCCGGAGGACCTCCTCCCGTTCGTGCACCACCGTGCCGGGCATGCCGCTCAGGCGCATCCCCATGCAGGTGTCGATATTGTCGCTGATGACATAAAACTTCATCGGTTCAAGCTCTGCCTTTCCAGATTTTAAAAGCGGGTTAGATTTTGTTGAGAATGAGGATCGAGATCAGCAGCCCATAGATAGCGACGCCCTCGCCGAGCGCAACGAAGATGAGCGATTTACCAAAGGCTTTGGGATCCTCGCTGAAAGCGCCGATAGCGGCCGGGGCGGCGGCGGCGACGGCGATGCCCGCGCCGAGCGCAGAGAAGCCGGTAGCCAGAGCGGCGGCGATGAAGCCCAAGCCCTGCGCATTCCCGGCCGCGCTCGCGGCAGCCTCGTTCGGAGCGGCGGCGGCTATGGTCGGGAGCATCAGAACCACGCAGCAGACGGCCGCGAAGGAGCAAAGGTGGAAGAGGATGCGGCGCTTTGCGCTTTTGCGATCGGCCGTCCCCTTATAGATGGCGAAAAGAGGGAAAATAATGGCGGCTACCAGGATTGCAGGAAGAATAAACATCAGCATGACTTCAATTCCTTTCTTTGACGGGATGTGTTTATGGCCGGCGGTTTTTCGCGCAGGCTCTAGTTTTCCAGCGCCATATCAACGCTGATGGGTTCAAACGGCTCGCCCTCGCCGCCAAAGAAGCGGGAGAACATTTCATAGAACTGCAAGCGCAGCACCTGAATGCCGACGATCAGGCCCTCCAGGCACATGACGAACAGGTTGCCGAGGATTACCACCACCGGGCTCGCCCCGGCCGACACCATCTCAGAGATGGTAAAGACCACCGCCATCATGCCGGCGTGACTCAGGATAAAGCCGCCCACGCGCAGGAAAGACATGGTGTTGGCGACAAAGCTCAGGACGACCTCAAAGAGCTCAAAGAAGTTTTGCGCAATAAACGAGCCTATCCCATCCTCCATATGGAACCGCTTGCATCCCTTGGAGAGATCGGCGAGCGGCTCATGGAAGAAGATAGCCAGAATAGGCAGCACAATCCCGACGCCGACGGTCAGCGGGTTGAAGAAGGAGAAGCCGATGAGCATTCCCAAAACGCCGGCGAGGACGGTGGCATAAAAGACGAGGCCGGCCAGCCCGTTTTGCGAGAAAACCGCCCGCTCCATATCGTGCTGCTTAAAGCCGAGAAGGATATTGATGAGGATGGAGACGGCGATGATCACCGCGCCCAACGCCACCGTCCCGATGAGCAGGACGTTGATGGTGGAGGCGTTCATGACCTCAACGGGCTTCTCTGCAAAGCCGAGCAGATGGAAAAAACCGTCGAGCGCATGCTCGAAGCCAAAGACCGATCCATAGAGCAAGCCGAAGAAAGCGGAGCTCAGACCAATGCGCTCCATCACCCGGCCGAGCTCAAGGCCCTTCCAGCGGAAGAGGATATAGCCTATCAGCGAAACGGCCAAGCCTTGTCCCAGATCGCCGAACATGATACCGAAGAGCAGCGAGTAAACCACCGCCACATAGGGCGTCGGGTCGATGTCCTTGTGGGAGGGGAGGCCGTACATTTTAACGAACATTTCAAAGGGGCGGACAAACCAGTTGTTTTTGAGCTTGGTCGGCGCCTGGAACCGCTTATCGGTATCCTCCGGCAGCAGGTCGAGGCTTACCCCTTCAATGGCGTCCAGCCGCTCCTTGAAGCGTTTTTCATCCGACTGGGGGATGAAGCCCACCATGTAAAAGGTCCGTCCGCTGACGCCGACGAAGCGCCGCAGATCGAAGGTGCTGCACAAAAAGCGGATGTGGCAGTAATATTCCGCCAGCTTCGGACCCTTTTCGTTCACCAGATTGGCCGTCAGGCTCTTCACAGCCTCCAGCTTTTGCAGCTCCAGCTGGTATTGCGCTTCCAGCTTATCAATCGCCTTCTGAGGGGTGCCGTGGATATAGTCCGGAATGCGTACCCGTTCGAAGAAGAGGGCGGAGAAAATATCGTCGGCCTCGTCCACATATTCGTTGGTGGTGAAATACACGCACCATATGTAGCTTTCATCCTCGTCGAACGGGTAGAAAAGGAACATTTTGCTGCCGTAGTAGTCGAGCTTTTTGCCGCTGTCGCGCGGGAGCCTGCCGAAGCGCACTTTGAGGTATTTGCTGGAGAAAATCTGGTCGAAGGAAAAATCCATCCCGGCCAGGTGGCGCAGGTGCACGAGGGCGTTTTGGTGCTGGTCAATGTTCTCCTGAAGCTCCTGCTGCTCTTGACGCAAGGCGGAAAACCGTTCGGAAAAATCATCGGTAAAGGTTTTAATCTGCCGGCGGTCTACAACGACGTCCTCCACTTCTGAAAAGCGCAGAGGGATTCCAGCGTTATCGGCCAGCGCGGTGATTTTTTGCAGCAGATCCTGATAGGGGTTGCGGTATTTGAGGCCCCCAAAATTAGCCCCCGCGTTGCCGGCGGGCGTGATGTTTTCGGGATGGAAGCATCCCAGATCGCTACAGGCGAGGATGGTGTTGTCCAGCCTGGTCAGGGGACCCTTGATGTTGACGAGCGTCATTTTTTCAATGGCCATGGTGTTTTTACGAGCACCTCCAACTCACGGTAATTTTAACCCGCTCTGCGGGAGCCGCCTTCCGGCGGCGGGGAAGGGCGCGCCGCTTCAGGCGCTCCCCCGGATGAGCAGAGGGCGGATCTCGGAAGCGCCGAGCCGGTAGCGCGCCCCCTCGATGATCGCCATCAGGTTTTCAATTTCAATTTCACGCAGGACAAGGAACGCCGCAAAGGCGGCCGCCGGGTTCTGCGAGAAGGTCAGATACCGCTTGGCCAGATCGTGACGGATAAGGCCGGTGCTGTTTTCGATATATACGAAGCGCCCGCCGTCGAAGTATTTCCGGTAACGGCTGCCGGCCAGCAGCGCGAGGACCCCGTCCCCATCCGGCGCGTCCAGAATGGCGCGCATCAAGCGGCGGGGAAGAGGGCCGGGAATATTCAAAAGGATCCGCTCTATCTCCTCGCGGCTGCCGCCGAAGAAGCTCTTGAGCCGGAAAACCGCCTGGATATCCTGTAGCTGCGCCTGAGCGGTGAAAATGTTTTGCAGTTCCCGCCGTGTCGATCCGCGGAACTGGCGGTCAATCATCCCGGATACATAGCGGTAATAGTATTGATAGAGCGCATGCTCCGCCACCGGAAGGGAAACGGCTTCCTCCGTTCCCAATCCCAGCGGTTCGAGAACCTTTAGATAGGGGGTGCGCCGGAGCGCTTCGAGCAGAGCCGGATAATCGTGCGCGTTGTTCAGCGCGGAAACGTCCATGGAGAGATAGGGCACGATGTAACCGGGAACGGACTGAAGAAACGCGTTCGGGCTGCCGCTGTTGAATAGCCGGATACAGTTTCCAATGCAGCGGATCTCCAGCTTGGCGGTATAGCTGTCGCGGAAGAAGCGGTTGCTGCGCCCCGCATAGCGCTCAAGGCGGATGAACTGATCAAACAGCGTTTTTTGAAGCAGGGCTTCGAGCGCGCCGCGGTGGATCTGGGTCTCCTGAACGTCCCGGAGCACCTTGGCATATTCCGGCTGGCCTTTCAGGTAGGCGGCGCAGGCGGCGACGCTGTCCAGGTGCATGAGCTGCTCATAGTCCTCATCGCCGAGCATGCGGCCGGTCATCGCTTTCACCTTGGTGAGAATGGCCTTGCTTGAAAGGCTCTCCAGCATGTGAAAGCCTCCTTTACTTTGAATCTGAATCGGCGGCGAGGGCGGCGCTATCGTCCAGGCAGCGCTGGACAATCGTTTTTATCCATTCCTCGCGGTGAGATTCATAGTTCTGTTTGAGATCTCCAAGGGCCGCCTCGAAGGAGGTGTGGAGCCGGGCCAACTCCTGCTCATATTCCGCCTTGCTTTGCCGCTCTATCTGATCCACGCGCTCCTGTGCGCGTTCAGAGTTCTCTTTCTGCATATCCTCGCGTATTTTAGCCATCTCGTCGGCCATCTGCTGGCGGCGCTGCTGGTTTTCCCGAAGCGCGGCCTGCGCGGCCTGGTCCTGTTCGATGAGATAGCGGATGGACTGTTCCATCTTTGCCTTGCCCCCTTCCCACATCTGAACGATGGTAATCAGTAAATAAATAGGTAAATAGGCTTTATTTGTAAAACAGCCTATATTGTATACCTATTCTTTGACAAGTGCAACAGCAAAATCGGACCCGGAATACAGCAGGTTCCATAAAACAATAAAGGTGAATTTGCCGGCTTGATGAAATTTTTCCTTAAAATGAAAAGCCCGCCCGCAAAATATTGGGTATTTTGCGGGCGGGCTTCTGCCAAATAAGCTATGTATTTTTGGATAAATGCGTCTGACAGGGAGACAGTTTCTTGGAAAACTGCATAAGGCTTCCTAAATTTACCAACGATAATCCCGAAAGGATAGGACGGCACAAAAAACAGACAGGGAGAGGGGGTTCCTCCGTCTGTTCAGAAAAATGGAATCTTTCTTAAAAAATTGGCTTTTAATGACAAGCAAGGGCTTGACAATCTATACAAACTGTAATATAATAGTAAACTGTATCAAAATGACTAAGCCCTACCTACCCTCCATTAATCATAGCATATTAATTTCAAAAATTCAATACCCTTTTTGCTTTTTGGGCCTGTGATTTAGGTCAAACTGCTGGAAGTATAGATGAGGCATTTATTATTTGAATGGAGTGAGCGAGCCTATGGTGAATGTCAAGCCGGTGCAGCTGGGGAAAAACGTCAAACGGATGAGTTTCTCCCGGATCGACGAAGTCTTGGACATGCCTAACCTCATTGAAGTCCAGAAAAACTCTTATCAGTGGTTTCTGGACGAGGGATTGAAAGAGGTGTTTCGGGATGTTTCTGCGATCACGGATTATCAAGAAAACCTGGTGCTGGATTTCATCGACTATCGGCTGGACGATAAACCCAAATACACCATTCCCGAATGCAAGGAGCGCGACGCGACCTACGCCGCCCCTTTGCGCGTGCGCGCCAGCCTTCTGAACAAGGAGACAGGGGAGGTCAAGGAGCAGGACATCTTCATGGGAGATTTCCCGCTGATGACCGACAGCGGCACCTTTATCATCAACGGCGCCGAGCGGGTTATCGTTTCGCAGTTGGTTCGTTCGCCGGGCGTTTACTACTCCTCCTCGCGCGATAAGACCGGGCGGGAGCTGTTTGCCTGCACCGTTATTCCCAACCGCGGCGCATGGCTGGAATACGAGACCGATTCCTCCAATGTTTTTTATGTGCGCATCGATAAAAACCGCAAGCTGCCGGTTACCACCTTTATCCGCGCGCTGGGCCTCTCCTCCTCCGCCGAGATCCTCGACTGCTTCGGCGAGGACGAGCGCATTTTGGCGACCTTGGAGAAGGATTCCACCCAAAACAAGGAGGAGGCGCTGCTCGAATGCTACCGCAAGCTGCGCCCCGGCGAGCCGCCGACGGTGGATTCCGCCCAGACCCACATTGACAACCTCTTTTTTGACCCGCGGCGGTATGATCTCAGCCGCGTCGGCCGCTATAAATACAACAAAAAGCTCTCTTTGGCTACGCGCATTGCCGGCCGGAAGCTGACCCAGCCGGTCGCCGACCCGCTGACCGGCGAACTGATTGCCGAGCCCGGCGAGGTGCTTACCCGCGAGAAAGCGCATCTCATCGACCGCCGCGGCGTGCAGACCGTTTTCATTGAGGCGCAGGAGAAGGAGGTCAAGTGCTTCTCCAACGGCATGGTGGATATCGGCGACTTTTTAGAGGTGGACGCCGAGGCGCTCGGCATCAACGAGAAGGTGCGTTTCGCCGTTGTCCGGGAAATTCTCGAAGAGAATCTTTCAGGTGAGGCGCTCGCCGAGCGGGTAGCCGCCCGGCACGACGACCTTATCCCTAAGCACATTACGCTGGACGATATCTTTGCCACCATCAACTACATGACCGGTTTGGCCTGCGGCATCGGCACGGTGGACGATATCGACCACTTGGGCAACCGCCGCATCCGCTCGGTGGGCGAGCTGCTGCAAAACCAGTTCCGCATCGGCTTCTCCCGGATGGAACGGGTTATCCGCGAGCGCATGACCACCCAGGCGCAGGATATGGATGTCATTACCCCCCAGGCGCTCATCAACATCCGCCCAGTGGTGGCGGCGATCAAGGAGTTTTTCGGCTCCTCTCCGCTCTCCCAGTTCATGGATCAGACCAACCCGCTGGCCGAATTGACCCACAAGCGCCGCCTCTCGGCGCTCGGCCCCGGCGGCCTCTCCCGCGACCGCGCCGGTTTCGAGGTGCGTGACGTACACTACAGCCACTATGGACGCATGTGCCCGATTGAGACGCCGGAAGGCCCGAACATCGGCTTGATTTCCTACCTGGCCACCTTTGCGAAGATCAATGAATACGGCTTCATTGAAGCGCCCTACCGCCGCGTGGATAAGCAGACGGGCCGGGTGCTCGACGAGGTGGTTTACATGACCGCCGACATGGAAGATGAATACATCGTCGCCCAGGCGAACGAGCCGCTCGACGGGGACGGCTGCTTTGCCAACCAGATGGTAAACGTCCGCTTCCGCGACAGCATTCAGGAGGTGCCGCGCGATCGGGTGGACTTCATGGATGTTTCGCCGAAGATGGTGGTTTCGGTCGCCACGGCGATGATCCCCTTCCTGGAGAACGACGACGCCAACCGCGCCTTGATGGGTTCGAACATGCAGCGCCAGGCGGTGCCGCTCTTAAAGCCCCAGGCGCCGATCGTCGGCACCGGCATGGAATACAAGGCGGCGGTCGATTCGGGCGTCGCGGTGGTCAGCGCCTATAACGGCGTTGTGCAGAAGGTGAGCGCCAACCGCATAGTCATCCGGACGGACGAGGGCGAGACCGAGACCTACCGGCTGATTAAATTCATGCGATCCAACCAGGGCACCTGCATCAACCAGCGCCCGGTGGTTGCGGTCGGCGAGCGGGTGAGCAAGGGCCAGGTCATTGCGGACGGCCCTGCAACCGACAACGGCGAAATTTCGCTGGGCAAAAACGTCCTGATTGGCTTCACCACCTGGGAAGGCTACAACTATGAGGACGCCGTGCTCATCAATGAAAAGATGGTGCGCGACGATGTGTTTACCTCGATCCACATCGAGGAATATGAAATTGAATCCCGCGATACCAAGCTCGGTCCGGAGGAGATCACCCGCGACATCCCCAACGTCGGCGAGGATGCGCTGCGCGAGCTGGACGAGCGGGGGATTATCCGCGTAGGCGCCGAGGTGCGTTCGGGCGATATCCTGGTCGGCAAGGTGACGCCTAAGGGCGAAACCGAGCTCAACGCCGAGGAACGCCTGCTGCGTGCCATCTTCGGCGAGAAGGCGCGCGAGGTGCGCGATACCTCGCTGCGCGTCCCCCACGGCGAATATGGCATCATTGTGGATGTCAAGGTCTTTACCCGCGAAAACTGCGACGAGCTCTCGCCCGGCGTGAACATGGTCGTGCGCTGCTACATTGCGCAGAAGCGCAAGATCTCGGTCGGCGATAAGATGGCCGGCCGGCACGGCAACAAGGGCGTTGTTTCCCGCATTCTTCCGCAGGAGGATATGCCGTTCCTGCCTGACGGCACCCCGCTCGACATCGTTCTCAACCCTCTGGGCGTGCCGAGCCGCATGAACATTGGGCAGGTGCTGGAGGTCCACCTCGGCCGCGCGGCGGCCGCGCTGGGCTGGAAGGTCATGACCCCGGTTTTCGACGGGGCGAACGAATATGATATTCAGGATGTGCTGGAGGAGGCGGGACTCAGCCGCGACGGCAAGACCGTTCTCTATGACGGACGCACCGGCGAGGCATTTGACCGCCCGGTAACGGTGGGCTATATGTACTTCCTCAAGCTGCACCACTTGGTGGATGATAAGATCCATGCCCGCTCCACCGGCCCCTACTCGCTGGTGACGCAGCAGCCGCTGGGCGGCAAGGCGCAGTTCGGCGGCCAGCGCTTCGGCGAAATGGAGGTCTGGGCGCTGGAAGCCTACGGCGCCGCCTACACCTTGCAGGAGATCCTGACCGTGAAATCGGACGACGTTGTCGGCCGCGTCAAGACCTTTGAAGCGATTGTCAAGGGTAAGAATGTGCCGAAGCCGGGCATTCCGGAGGCGTTCAAGGTGCTGGTGAAGGAGCTGCAAAGCCTGGCCCTGGATGTGAAGGTCCTCGATAAGGACGGGGAGGAGATCGACCTGCGCCAGTCGATGGACGACGACGACAATATGGGAATGACGCCCATCATCGACGACGCGGAGGAAAAACCGGAGCTGGTCGCTATCGATTCCGAATTTGAGGATGCCTTCGGCATTGAAACGCCGGATGTGGAGGATGAGGACGAGGATCTCTTCTCCCAGTTTACCGACTTCGGCTTGGATGACGGGGACACGACCGACGGCACAGACGACGAGGGCTTGAACTGATTTCGCAACGGACCGCTGTGTTTTTTGCAGGCGCTGGGCGCTGCGAAAGATGCAGTATCCTATCGTTCCTGCCGCAGCTGGGCTGCGGTGGAAAGCTCCGCTTTCCGAGTGAAGAGCGCACGGGCGCTTTTCATCTCGAAACGGCATTTTAAAGGAAGAGGGGTCGCAATTTGGAATTCAACACTTTTGAATCGATAAAGATCGGGCTGGCTTCCCCCGAAAAGATTCGGGAATGGTCCTATGGAGAGGTTAAGAAACCAGAGACGATCAACTACCGCACCCTCAAGCCGGAGCGCGACGGGCTTTTCTGCGAGCGCATCTTTGGGCCGCAGAAGGACTGGGAGTGCTACTGCGGCAAATATAAGCGGCTGCGCTACAAGGGCAAAATCTGCGAGCGCTGCGGCGTTGAGGTAACGCGCTCGAAGGTCCGCCGCGAGCGGATGGGGCACATCGAGCTGGCCGCTCCGGTCTCGCACATCTGGTATTTCAAAGGGACCTCGTCGCGGATGGGGCTGCTGCTCAACATGTCCCCGCGCCTGCTGGAAAAGGTGCTCTATTTCGCTTCCTATGTGGTGATCGATCCGGGCATCACCAATCTGAAAAAATATACCCTCCTTTCGGAAAAAGAATACCGCGATCTCAAAGAGGCTTATGAGGATGAGTTCCGCGCCGGGATGGGCGCCCAGGCTATTAAGGAGCTGCTCGAAGAGATCGATCTGGAGGCGCTCAGCCAGGAAATCCGGGATGAGCTCGAAACGGCGACCGGCCAGAAGCGCGCCCGCCTCCTAAAGCGCCTGGAGGTGGTGGACGCCTTCCGCCTGAGCGGCAACCGCCCCGAATGGATGATCCTCGATGCGGTGCCGGTCATTCCGCCGGACATCCGCCCGATGGTTCAGCTTGACGGCGGACGGTTCGCCACCAGCGACCTGAACGATCTTTACCGCCGGGTCATCAACCGCAATAACCGCTTAAAGAAGCTCTTAGAGCTCGGCGCGCCGGATATCATTGTACGCAACGAGAAGCGGATGCTGCAAGAGGCGGTGGACGCGCTGATCGACAACGGCCGCCGCGGCCGTCCCGTCACCGGCCCGAACAACCGCCCGCTTAAGTCCCTCTCCGACATGCTCAAGGGCAAGCAGGGGCGTTTCCGTCAGAACCTTTTGGGCAAGCGCGTGGACTATTCCGGCCGTTCGGTAATTGTAGTCGGCCCGGAGCTCAAGATGTATCAGTGCGGCCTGCCTAAAGAGATGGCGCTCGAACTGTTTAAGCCGTTCGTCATGAAACGGCTGGTGGATCAGAAGGTCGCCACCAACATCAAAAACGCCCGCAAGCTCGTGGAGCGCGCCAGCGCGAAAGAGGTTTGGGATTCGCTCGAAGTGGTCATTAAGGATCATCCGGTGCTTCTCAACCGTGCGCCGACGCTGCACCGCCTCGGCATTCAGGCGTTTGAGCCGGTGCTCGTTGAGGGCCGTGCGCTCAAGCTCCATCCGCTGGTCTGCACCGCCTACAACGCCGACTTTGACGGCGATCAGATGGCGGTTCACGTCCCGCTCTCGGCCGAGGCGCAGGCGGAGGCCCGCTTCCTGATGCTGGCCGCGGGCAACCTCTTAAAACCCTCCGACGGCAAGCCGGTCGTCGTCCCGACCCAGGATATGATCCTCGGCTCCTACTATCTGACGATGGTGCGCGAGAACGAGAAGGGCGCGGGCCACGCCTACCGGGATTATAACGAGGCGCTCATGGCCTACCAGGCCGGCGAGGTGACGCTCCATGCGCCCATTAAGGTGCGCGTTACACGCGAATATATGGGCGAGCCGCACACCGTGATGCTGGATACCACCGTCGGCCGGTTGATCTTCAACGATCCTATCCCGCAGGATTTGGGCTTTGTCGATCGCACCGATCCGGAGCATATGTTTGATCTGGAGGTTTCCTTCCTCGTCCGAAAGAAGGAGCTCGGTAAAATTATCGATCACTGCATCCGGGTGCACGGCGCTTCCAAAACCGCCGATATGCTCGATCGCATTAAGTCTCAGGGCTTCAAATATTCCACCAAGAGCGGCATCACCGTCGCGGTTTGCGACGCGGTCATCCCCGAAGAGAAGGCGGAATTTCTCAAGGAGGCGGAGGGCAAGGTGGCCCAGATCCGCCGCCAGTATGACCGCGGCCTCATCTCGGAGGATGTGCGCTATGAGCGGATTATCAACACCTGGAACAAGACGACCAACGACGTGCGCAAGGCGCTGGAGCGCTGCTTCACCGAGGATAACCCCATCTTCATGATGGCGGACTCCGGCGCCCGCGGCTCGATGGAACAGATCCGTCAGCTGGCCGGCATGCGCGGGCTGATAGCAAACACCTCCGGCCGCGCGATTGAAATCCCGATTAAATCCAACTACCGCGAGGGCTTAAACATCCTCGAATATTTCAACTCCTCACGGGGCGCGCGCAAGGGCCTGGCCGATACGGCGCTGCGTACCGCGGACTCCGGCTACCTCACCCGCCGCCTGGTCGACGTTTCGCAGGACGTTATCATCCGCCAGCACGACTGTGGCACGCACGACGGCATTGTTGTGGAGAAGATCGTCGATTCCGGGCGGGTGATTGAGGATCTGGAGGAGCGCCTCATCGGCCGCTTTGTGGCGGAGGATATCCTCGACCCGAACACCGGCGCGGTTATCGTCTCGCGGGATAAGATGATGGATGAAAGCGACGCCAAAGCCATCACCGCCGCGGGTATAGAAAAGGTAAAAATACGCACAATATTTAACTGCGAAGCGAAAAACGGCGTCTGTGCCCGCTGCTATGGCGCGAACCTTGCAAACGGCAAAATCGTTTCGATCGGCGATGCGGTCGGCATCATTGCCGCCCAGTCGATCGGCGAGCCGGGCACCCAGCTCACGATGCGTACCTTCCACACCGGCGGCGTTGCTTCCGCCAGCGACATTACCCAGGGCTTGCCGCGCGTAGAAGAACTGTTTGAGGCGCGCAAGCCGAAGAGCGTGGCGATTATTTCCCACCTGAGCGGCGTTGTAAACTTTGAGACCGACGCGAAGGGCGCCAAGATTGCCGTTGTCACCGATACCGAAAGCGGCGAACGCTTTGAAAAGCTCGTACCCTTTGATTCCAAGGTCTGCGTGGAGGCGGGGGATATCATCCACAAGGGCGACCTTATCACCGAAGGGCCGATTGATCCGAAGGAGATTTTGCAGGTTTCGGGCGAGCTGGCCGTTCAGGAATATCTCATCAACGAGGTGCAGCGCGTTTACCGTACCCAGGGCGTGGATATCAACGATAAGCACATTGAGGTTATCGTCCGCCAGATGATGCGCAAGGTGCGCATTGATAGGCCCGGCTCGACCGGCATGATCTCCGGGGCAAGCTCCGACAAGGCGGAGGTCAAGGCGCAGAACCGCATCGTCCGCGAGCGGATGGCTGCCGGAGAGGAAGGGCTGGAGGAAGCCACCTATATTCCGGAGCTGTTGGGTATTACCAAGGCTTCGATTGCCACCGATTCGTTTATGTCGGCCGCTTCCTTCCAGGAGACGACCCGCGTGCTGACCGAAGTGGCGATTAAGGGCAAGACCGACCCGTTGATGGGCCTGAAGGAAAATGTCATTATCGGCAAGCTGATTCCGGCAGGCACCGGCATCATCGACGATGTCGAGCTTGTCCGCGCGGATCAAGCGGAAGCCCGCGCTCAGGAGGAGCTGCCGAATCCCTACAGCAGCGCGATTGGCGCGGAAGAAGCGTTGATCGGTTAAGGTTTTTTCTTCAACCCTGCGCAAATGCCCCCTTTTACGGGGGGAATAACTGTGCATAGTCCTGAAAGGGGCGGCGGAAGGAAAAATCTATTGACAAATCAGGGATATTGGTGATAATATTTATATTCGGTATAGAAATGCCACATTTTGCCGCTCGGACGGGTTTTGAGGGGAAAGACGGGCTTCTCGTTCTTTTGGAGCTTGTTTTGGCCGGGCGGTAAACATTCTGGTTCCCTTATGGGCAGACCAGAGATTTTTCCGCTTTATCGTCCCGGCAAAAGCCGGGGCCTAAAGAAATAAATATTTTTTATAAGGAGGTGCAAGATATGCCAACCTTTAACCAACTGGTTCGCAAGGGCAGAGAAGAGATCGAAAAGAAGTCCACCGCTCCGGCGCTGCTGCGCGGCTGGAACTCTCAAAAGCGCGAGGCCATTGATCAAAATTCTCCGCAAAAGAGAGGCGTGTGCACGGCTATCCGTACCCAGACCCCGAAGAAGCCGAACTCGGCGCTTCGCAAGGTAGCGAGGGTTAGGCTTTCCAATGGAATCGAGGCTACCGCCTACATCCCCGGAATCGGCCACAACCTGCAAGAGCACAGCGTTGTGCTTATCCGTGGCGGACGTGTTAAGGACCTGCCCGGCGTGCGTTATCACATCATCCGCGGCACTCTGGATACCCAGGGCGTAAACGGAAGAAACCAGGCGCGCTCCAAGTATGGCGCGAAGCGTCCGAAGGCTGGTGCCAAGAAGTAATAAAATTCCCATTGGAAATGATTCGCACTCGGTGCGGTTATCTATAGACCGGCTTTCACGCCGGGCTGCGTAACCGGAACGAGGCGCAAACGGGAGTTTTGTCACTTTCGAGTACCGATGATATCATTTATATGAAGGAGGGAAGCGAAGTGCCAAGAAGAGGTAACGTAGCAAAGCGTGACGTTTTGCCGGATCCGCTTTACAATTCGAAGCTGGTAACACGGCTCATCAACAGCATCATGCTTGACGGTAAGAAGGGAGTTTCCCAGAAGATCGTTTATGGCGCGTTTGAGATCGTGCAGCAGAAAACAGGCAAGGAGCCGCTTGAAGTCTTCGAGCAGGCGCTGGAGAACATCATGCCGCTTCTGGAGGTTAAGGCCCGCCGCGTCGGCGGCGCCACCTATCAGGTGCCGATGGAGGTTCGTCCGGAGCGCCGCCAGACCCTGGGTCTGCGGTGGCTGACGGCCTATGCGAGAAACCGCTCGGAAAAAACGATGCGGGAGCGTCTCGCGGGTGAGATTGTCGACGCCGTGAACAACATGGGCGGCGCGGTGAAGAAGCGCGAAGATACCCACAAGATGGCCGATGCCAACAAGGCGTTCGCTCATTACAGATACTAAGATTTTTTCCAACAGGGATGGTTGGAATTTCCTAAGGACAGCGCGCTGGACGCGCAAGGCTGATTTTTTGAAAAGCAGGAGGTCAATATGCCAAGAGACGTTTCGCTGGAACTTACCCGTAATATAGGCATAATGGCTCACATCGACGCTGGCAAAACCACGACTACCGAGCGTATCCTTTTTTATACGGGTATTAACCATAAGATTGGCGAGACCCACGAGGGTACTGCGACGATGGACTGGATGGAGCAGGAGCAGGAGAGAGGCATCACCATTACCTCCGCCGCGACTACCTGTTACTGGAAGAACCACCGGATCAATATCATCGACACTCCAGGGCACGTTGACTTCACGGTTGAGGTTGAGCGCAGCCTGCGCGTTCTCGATGGTTCGGTAACGGTTATGTGCGCCAAAGGCGGCGTTGAGCCTCAGTCTGAAACCGTTTGGCGTCAGGCTGATAAGTACAAGGTCCCGCGCATGATCTATGTGAACAAGATGGACATTCTCGGCGCCAATTTCTACAACGTGCTGGACATGATTCATGACCGCTTGAAGTGCAACGCCGTTCCGGTTCAGCTTCCGATCGGCGAAGAGCAGTTCTTTAAGGGGATCATCGATCTTCTTGAGATGAAGGCTTACATGTATCACGACGATCTGGGCAAGGACATCCGCGTTGAGGATATCCCGGAGGAGATGCAGGAGAAGGCGGAGGAATACCGCCAGAAGCTGCTCGAAGCCGTTGCCGAGCATGACGACGCCATCATGGAGAAATACCTCGAAGGCGAAGAGATTCCGATCGAGGACATGAAGAGGGTTATCCGCAAGGCGACTATCGCCAACGCAATGGTTCCCGTTACCTGCGGCACCTCTTACAAGAACAAGGGCGTGCAGAAGCTCCTAGACGCCATTATCGACTACATGCCCGCTCCGACCGACATCGACCACATCACCGGCCTCAACCCCGATACCGGCGAGAATGAAGTCCGGCCGACCGACGACAACGAGCCGATGGCGGCGCTGGCCTTCAAGATTGCAACCGATCCCTATGTCGGCAAGCTCTGCTTCTTCCGCGTTTATTCCGGTATGATGAACACCGGCAGCACCATCTTCAATGCGTCGAAGGGCAACCAGGAGCGCGTGGGCCGTATTTTGCAGATGCACGCCAACCACCGCAAGGACATTGAAACCTGCTATGCAGGCGATATTGCGGCGGCGGTCGGTATTAAGCAGGTGACGACGGGCGACACGCTCTGCGATCCGAAGCACCCGATCATCCTCGAATCGATGGAGTTCCCGGAGCCGGTTATCCGCGTAGCGATTGAGCCGAAGACCAAGGCCGGTCAGGAAAAGATGGGCATTGGCCTTGCCAAGCTCGCAGAAGAGGATCCGACCTTCCGTGCCTACACCGATGAGGAGACCGGCCAAACGATTATCGCCGGTATGGGCGAGTTACACCTGGAGATCATCGTGGACCGGCTGCT
Source organism: Provencibacterium sp. (assembly GCA_022793895.1). Taxonomy (GTDB): domain Bacteria; phylum Bacillota; class Clostridia; order Oscillospirales; family Ruminococcaceae; genus Harryflintia. The sequence continues at coordinate 43,034 of JAAWDS010000008.1, forward strand.
GCGCGAATTCCGCGTGGAGGCCAACGTAGGCAAACCGCAGGTTGCCTATAAGGAGACGGTGCGCAAGAACTCCGATGTAGATATGAAATATGCCCGTCAGTCCGGCGGCCGCGGCCAGTATGGCCATTGTAAAATCCGTCTGTTCCCGAACGAGAGCGGCAAGGGCTATCTCTTCGAGAACAAGATTGTTGGCGGCGCTATTCCGAAGGAATATATTCCGGCGGTGGATTCGGGTATTCAGGGAGCCATGCAGTCTGGCGTGCTCGCCGGCTATCCGGTTGTGGATGTGCGCATAGAGCTGTATGACGGTTCTTACCACGAAGTGGACTCCTCGGAAATGGCCTTTAAGATCGCCGGTTCAATGGCCTTTAAAGAGGCGATGCGCAAGGCGGATCCAGTCATTCTCGAACCGATCATGAAGGTCTCGGTCATCGTGCCGGAGGACTACATGGGCGACGTCATGGGCGATCTCAACGGCCGCCGCGGGCAGATTCAGGGCATGGAGGCGCGCAACGGCACCCAGCAGATCAGTGCCTTTGTTCCGCTTTCTCAGATGTTCGGCTACGCGACCGACCTGCGCTCGCGCACTCAGGGCCGCGGTCAGTACACGATGGAGCCCTCGCACTACACTGAGGTGCCGAAGTCGATCGCCGAGCAGATTATGAACGAGCGCAGCAAGAAGGACTAATTTTGTTTCGGCCCCCGCTCCCTTCGAAAAGGGCGGGGAAACCGATAAAAACGCGCATAAACACTTGCATTTTCCACGGTTTATTGCTACAATACCAATTGTAGCATACCGCTGGGAACTGTACTCAAATACCATCCATAAAAGGGAGGAAAATTGCAATGGGAAAGGCTAAATTCGAAAGAAACAAGCCCCATGTAAACATCGGCACCATTGGTCACGTTGACCATGGCAAGACCACTCTGACCGCCGCCATCACCAAGGTTCTTGGTATGAAGGGCGACGCAGAGTATATGGCGTACGACATGATCGACAAGGCTCCTGAGGAGCGCGAGCGCGGCATTACCATCAACACCGCTCACGTCGAGTATCAGACCGATGCGCGCCACTATGCGCACGTTGACTGCCCCGGTCACGCCGACTATGTTAAAAACATGATTACCGGCGCTGCGCAGATGGACGGTGCTATCCTCGTTGTTTCCGCTGCGGACGGCCCGATGCCCCAGACCCGCGAGCACATCCTGCTTGCCCGTCAGGTTGGCGTTCCCTATATCGTTGTTTTCATGAACAAGGTTGACCAGGTAGACGATCCGGAGCTGCTTGAGCTGGTTGAGATGGAAATTCGCGAGCTGCTTTCCAGCTACGAGTTCCCCGGCGATGACATTCCGATCATCAAGGGTTCTGCTCTCCAGGCTCTGGAGTGCGCTTCGAAGGATACGAGCGATCCTACCTATGCGCCTATTCTTGAGCTGATGAAGGCAGTTGACGAGTTCATCCCCACCCCTGAGAGAAAGGCTGACCTGCCCTTCTTGATGCCGGTTGAGGACGTTTTCACCATCACCGGGCGCGGCACCGTTGCCACCGGCAGAGTGGAGCGCGGCATGCTGAAGACCTCGGACGAAGTCGAGATCGTCGGCTTGCAGGATGAGAAGATGAAGACGGTTGTTACCGGTATTGAGATGTTCCGCAAGATCCTCGATTACGCTGAGGCTGGCGACAACATCGGCGCTCTGCTCCGTGGTGTTCAGAGAACCGACATTCAGCGCGGTCAGGTTCTGTGCAAGCCCGGCTCCATTCATCCGCACACCAAGTTCCATGGCCAGGTTTACATTCTGAAGAAGGATGAAGGCGGCCGTCACACCCCGTTTTTCAACAACTACCGTCCGCAATTCTATTTCCGCACCACCGACGTTACCGGTATCGTAAAGCTGCCGGAGGGTGTTGAAATGTGCATGCCTGGCGATAACGTTGAGATGGATGTTGAGCTGATCACCCCCATCGCCATTGAGCAGGGCCTCCGCTTCGCTATCCGCGAGGGCGGCCGTACGGTTGGCTCCGGCGTTGTTACGGGTATCAACGAGTAATCCTTTTCTAAAAGTTCTTTAGGGTCTTTTGAAGGCCGCGCATTCAGAAATGAATGCGCGGCTTTTTAGTTTCGATTTAAGTCTGGTAATACAAGAGATTATCTCAACCTTTTATAAACTAATAGTAATATTTATTCTATTATAAACTATTAATGAAGAAGGCTCTGCCACAAAAGTATTTTTGCGGCAGAGCCTTCTTCAATGTAAGGATAAAGAGCATCTTTCCTATAAGAAAGACGCTCTTTATAATCTTTTTATCATTCAGTATTTTTCCAAACAAGTAGCGAACTAACGGCGCTAAATACTTCTGTTTTCTCGCAAGGATTAGAGAAAGGCTTAATACACAACGACGTAACTATCCAATCCTACTTCTGTAAGCGCTCGGATCTGTTCATCCAGATCCTCTTGTGTATACGGTTTAGTAAATTCAGCTCTAAAATTCCAATCAGTATATCCTTGCAGCCAAGGAATAATCGTTGAGGGTTTGGGAAGGATGGAGACGGCTTTTCCGGCTACCGCCCGGACTGTTTCAAAAGGAGTGGTAACAGGCGCTTGGAGCCGGAAATTTTCGACTTCAAAAACTTCGCCAAAGAGCGCAGGCATCATCTTTACAGAGAGGGGGCTGGTGAAAATTTGAGAAGGGTTCACACCGTCATAGGGAAGGGCAACATCTTGGCCAAGCAGCTGAGGTCCGGATACACAGGGAATCAACGTCGTCCCCTGGTTCTTCAAATCCTCTTTTAATCCTTCGGTGAAGGTGCGGAGAAGAGCCGCCTTGTCCGGCTCTGCGGCCTGACTGCCGAAGGTTGCCTGGTCGCGCCCATAGCCTTCCGGGAACTGGATAGCTTCTATAAAGAGCAGCGGAAGGCCCATTCCGGCGGCTTCCAGCGCTAGGCTGCGGATATATTCCTGGGCGGCGGAAGAATAAGGGTTCAGCCAGGGCCTTCCCCCTGCTTCCTCCGTGTTGTCCAGCCAGGTCCATCCGGTATCTCCATATTGAACGGCCATCGCTTTGTCGGCGTAAGGGGCAAGAGCGTCGCGGAAGGCGTGGATACGCCCCGCCGTTTGATAGCCGGCGGCTTGCAGGGAGGCAATGGTAGCCGCCAGATCGATAGCTCCTTCCTGCTGGATTCCGGCGGTAGAGGCCAACTCCACCTGACTTTGATAGAGCACCCGTCCCTCTGCGTTTTTGAGATCGATCAGCGCCGTGTTCACATCCGGCAGCGTGAGGCTTTCCAGATAAGAAACGGCTTGTCCGCTCAATAAAACCTCTTCCGGGATATAGACGGCATGCAGGCCGTTTATCGTTCTATGCGGTTCTGCTTCTGCATTCTCCGGTTCACTCTCGGAAGGATCGGAGGAGGGTGGGAGAGGCTCCGGCTCCGATTCGCTGACGGAGGAGGCTTCCATGCGCTGCAAGAGCTGCCCGGACCAAAAGTCTCGGACAGGCTCATAAATGCTGAATCCGACAAATGCGAGCACGGCTAACAGGAGCAGCAGTAGGGCAGTCTTGAAGGGAGAGAAACGCCTGCGCCTGTAAATATGCCGGTATCGCTTTATTTTGTAAGACTTCGCCATGGTTCGCCTCCTTCCGTATCGTTTGCGGCGTAGTTAGGTGGGGAGCTGATGGCCGATCATACCATAGATGGCAAGCGATACGAGACCCACATATAGCAGCAGGATGGGCAGGCCCTTAAAAGAGCGCGGCAGGGTAATGAGCTCCAGCCTGCGCCGGCCGGAATAGACAAGCAGCAAGGCCAGCATATAACCGACTCCAATTCCGAATCCGTAGCCGAAGGTGGAGGCCAGGGAGTGCTGCATATTTACAGCGAGCACCATTGAGCCCAGGACTGCACAGTTAAAGGCGGAAATGGGCAGCATCCTCCGAACCATCCGCATCCGCAGAGGAAGAAGGCGATCGCAGCCCAGATAGAAGGCCAGATAAAGGAGAGAAATTCCAACCAAAAAGAAGAAAGAACGCAGCGCCGGGGAAACGGTATGATCGTACAACAGATAGTTGACGCCATAACCCACAAAGGAGCACAGGGTAGTGAAGAGGGTAAGTAATCCGCCATGGATCAGGATCTGCTTGATCGATCCGAAGAAGGCCACCTGACCGACCCCTAATGTCCGTGCGAACAGAGCGTTTTCCATAAGGATGGCAGTCAGCGCATAGATAAAGAACAATCCGATCGATTCCATTGCGTCAGCGTCCCCCTTTCTCCGGTTTATCCGGGTGAAGGTGTTTCCGTGCGGCGTCAGGGGCGAGAGGAGCGGGAAGATCCGCCAACAGATCCTCCTCTGGAACTTCCTCATTGGCGAGGGAGGCTTCCAGAGCATAACGGTTCAGATCGCTGACATAGAGGGAAACGCGCAGCAGACGGCCGAAATATTTGGCCGCGGCGGCCAGAAAGGCGGCCAGGATGCAGCCCCCAAACGGGATCAATAGTCCGCCGAGCCGGTAGCTGAAAGAGGGGAGGGGAATCCCCCACAGCGATCCGTTTCCAAAAATCTCCCGGATAGCGCCGCAAGAAAATAGGATCACCGCCAGTCCGCTCAACTGGAGCAGCGCATGCAGCAGCGCACGCAGCGGATTGGAAAGCTCGGCTTCCTTTTCACAGTGGTAAAACATCAGAGTATTTACCGCGATAATGGGAAAATAGAGCCCCAAAGAGTTGAGAACGGTGGGAAACAGCCCGGTAAGAAAGCTCTCCAGGGGGATGAGCAGAGCGGCTGCGCAGAGCGAAAACAATAGCGGCCGCAGCCAACTTGGCAAGAAGCGCCCTACGAGCGAGCTGAGCAGCATCAAAGGCAGCGTGACGGCGACAAGGCCGGTTAGGATACAAAAGGAAGCCTGCAATGAGAAGGTCGCTGCAATTGCAAAGGGCAGTGCAAGTCCGAGCGAAAGGACCGGGTTGCCGGTCAACAGGCCGGAAAAACGGTGCATGCGCCGGCTGTGCCTGCGGGTTTTATGGAGATACATGCGGGTGGCCACTTCCTTTCTTGAAAGCGATATCCAGGAGCCGTCTGCGCCCCGGCCGCCTTCTTTGCAGAGGGGAGGCAGGACCGTCAGACACCCGGTTGTAAACGGCAGGGAGCGTCTCCTTACCGGAAAATCCAGAAAACATCGGGGAAGAGGCTGTCACAGCGCAGCCCGCCTTCTTACTCGGCGGCGGATCCCCTCTTCTAAATAGTCAAACATCGGGGCGATGGCGTTGCAGAGCAGCAGCGAAAAGGCAAACGATTCTTCAAAGCCGCCGAATTGCCGGAAGAGCATCGTCACCACCCCGGCAAAGACGGCATAGACGGTAGTGGCAATCCCGCGTTTCGGGCTTGTTACCGGATCGGTCAGCATAAAGACCGCGCCCAGGATCAGGTAGCCGGAAAACAGCTCATACATGACCGAGAGCGTTCCGCTGATCGGTACGCGCGGGAAACAAAAGGCATACAGCGCGCAGGTCAGCAGAAAACAGACAGGGGCTTGCCCATGGACTGCGCGCCGAACCACCAGGTAAAGAAGGCAGGCACAGACGACCAGGGCGTTGGTCGCCCCCATCGGACCGGCCACATTGCCCAAAAGCATCTCCATAAAATCGCCGCCGGTGGGCACGCCGCCCGCCTTGAGCGTATAGGCGGCCGAATAGACTAAGCGGCCTTCAAACTTACCGAATACTGGAACCGGCTCTAATGGGGTCGGATAGCCGAAAACCTCGCGGGAGAAGCAGATCGAGACAAAGGCAATGCCGCCCGCAGCAGGGTTGAAAAGGTTTTGTCCCACCCCGCCGAAGGGATATTTGACGATTAAAAGCGCAAAGGCCACCGCAGTGGCCACCGTTGCGTAACTCACCGAGGCGGGGAGCAGAAGAGGAATGAGCAGGGCCGTTACCGCCGAGGAGTGATCGCGCAGGCTGAACCGCTCTCCCAGCAGCAGCTTGCAAACGATATCGCAGACCAAGGCGGTGAGCAGAGCAAAAAGCCCCAGAACGACAGCCCGCACCCCATAATAATAGCTGGCCATGAGGTAGATGGCAGCCAGGACGATCAAGACGTCGTCCATAATCGTTTTGTTGGAATCCCGTCCCCGGATATGGGGAGGGTTATACGCTCTGAGCATGTTCCTCCACCTCCTCACCAGCCGCTTCCGGCTGTACAGTTTGCGTCCGGTCGTCCAGCGCGGCAATGAGGCTGCCGGCGCGCCGTATCCGATAGGAGAGATCCAGCTTGGCGGGGCAGACATAGCTGCAAGTCCCGCAATTTAAGCACTGATCCGCATCAAAGCGGCGCAGCATGGACACATTCCCCAGAACGGCCGCTTTATACAGATAGACCGGCGCAAGCCCCCGCGGACAGACGCGCACACAGCGCCCGCAGCCGATACAATGATAGTTTCGGTCCCGGCGGTCGCTTTTAAACGCCAGCACGGCGCGGGTGGTCGCCTGGACGGTTTCCTCATCGGGATCTTGGATACATAGGCCGGTCATCGGTCCGCCGGAGATGATGCGGGAAGGTTCCTCGAAGAGCCCGCAGCGGTCCAGGACCTGCGAAAAAGAGGCGCCTATCTGAACTTCCAGATTGACCGGGTTGGCTACACAGTTGCCCGCTACGGTGACAAAACAGGTGGTTTGCTGGATAGCCTGATGGATGGCGCGGTAAAGATGGATGAGAGCGCAGGCGCCAATGAGCAGCGTTTCCTCCGGGCCGTCGGTCAGCTTGGCGCGGATCTCGACAGGATACTTTCCTGTAATCCTTTGAACGCGGACGCCATATAATGTATTGGGGATATGCAGATGGAGATCCGAAAGGTTTTTATAAACGGCTATGCGCGTTTTAGGCTCTCCCACCGCCCGCGCGGCATATTGCAGCCCGCCAATCGCCTGCTGAGAGAGCTTGAAAAGCGGATTGAGCTGGCTGGAAACATAGGGCTCATCGTCCAGCGCGTCGGCCACTACCGCCACCGCTTGGCGCATGCGTGCCAAACGCAGCTTTTCATCCAGCGGGAGGCCGTCCCGCTCATCCACAATTTGAGCTTCAGCGGCATAGGCGATAATTTCATCCGAGCTGAGGGCCGCCGGATTTTCTGCGGGGGGCAAGGAGAGCGCACGCGTGCCGGCGGGCGAGGTAAAGGCCCGCAGATCGCGCGAAAGAGCGGGTTCCTTGTGCTGATCGAGTATCAGCCCTCTGGAAAATAGAAAAGCCATTCGGCAGATAACCTCCTTTGAGGGGATAGGTTTGGGGGAAAGCAGATGACCATTCAGGCCGTGGATGCACGCCGTGTGCGCATTACGCTCAGCGCAGAGGATATGCAGGCGCTGGGCATGAGCTACCAAGAGCTTCTGTTTGGCGGCGACCGGATTGGACCCGCTTTGATACGGCTGCTGGCGGCAGCCAAGGAACAGGTAGGTTTTCGCTGTGAAGCAGAAAAGCTGTTTATCGAGGTGTATCCTTTAGAAGAGGAAGGGTGCATTCTCTATTTCACAGGGCTGCGCAGGCCAGCGCGTTACCGGGTGAAGGAGAGCGGCATCCTGCCGCGTTTGTTCCTGTTCCGGGATGCGGATACGCTTTGCAGCGCCTGCCGCGCCGTTTATCGCCGGATGTCCCACCGCGTTTGGCACAGCTCGCTTTACCGGCTGGACAGGGGACAGTATGTATTGTCGGTCTATCCGTTGGACAGCCCGCGCAGCCATGTGCTTTGCCTGCTCGGAGAATTTGGGGAATATATCGGCCAAGGGCGGCTGTTGGAAAGCGTCATCCGGGAGCATGCAGCACTGCTCAGAGAAAACGATGCCGTGGAAGTCCTCGCTTAAGGACGGCTGCTAAACAGCCCGTCTCCGAACTGTAAAAGCATCCGGAAAGTCTCTGCCAAGCAACTGCCACGGGAACGAACGGAAAAAGCCCTTAATTTCTATCAAACCTTCCATATGACCGGTTTCCGGCTGGTAGCAACTGAGGAAAGAGGCGGTTCTGGCCGTTCCGGCCAGAATTTTGCTCTTTCCTGAGGCTTCACTCAAAACTCTTTTGAGTGAAGCCTGCGGCACGGAGCTCGCGCACGGCCTGGGCATAGTCGGGCCGGCCGAAGAGGGCCGTTCCGGCAACCAATACATTTGCGCCTGCCGCAGCCGCTTTAGGCGCGGTATGGCAGTCGATTCCGCCGTCTACCTCGATGTCGGGCGCGAGTCCCTGCCGTTCCGCTTCTTCGCGCAGCGCAGCGATTTTAGGAAGCATCTCCTCTTTAAATGCCTGGCCTCCAAAGCCGGGCTCGACGGTCATGACCATGACCGTTTCACACTGTGCAAGGTAGGGAAAGGCCGCCTGTGCCGGTGTGGCTGGTTTGAGGACAAGCCCGGCCCGGCAGCCGAGCGCATGGATGGCCTTGAGGGTATCGGGAACGGGGCTATCCGCTTCAAGATGGAAGGTAATGCAGGAGGCGCCCGCACGAACAAAATCTTCTACGTAACGCAGCGGTTCGCTCAGCATGAGGTGGACATCCAGCTCCAAACGGGTGACGCGATGCAGCGCAGCCGCCACAGCCGGGCCAAGAGTCAGGTTCGGGACGAAATGCCCGTCCATTACGTCGATATGCAGCATGTCTGCTCCGGCGGCTTCCATCCTCCGCCCTTCTTCTCCAAGAGCGGCAAAATCGCTTGCCAGAATAGACGGCGCGATTTTTATCTCCAAGCGGCTCACTTCCTCATCCGATTCGAGCTCCTTGCAGCATCGGAAGGGTATCCCAAGGGTAGGGAATATCCAGCCGTTCCAGGTAGGACGGCCTCCGGGCAACAAAAGAGCAATTCTATTGTATAATAAAAATCCGATGAAATCAACCTTTCGCCGGAAAATGAAGGTTTTGGAAGGGAAAGATGTGAGAATATGTATAAAACTCGCGGCTTCTTCACCGTTTTACTAGGTGGAGAGGCCGCGAGTTGTTGAAAAAGGGCGTGGGGAGAAACAAAGAGATACGGTAAAGAAACGCTTTGTTCGACACACCTGTTGTTATGGATATCTGCGGTGCCAGGCTTGCAGGATAGACCAGCCAGTACCGGTTATTTTTTCTCTGCGTCGTCTTTAAACTCAACGACGTCATCCTCGACCGATTTTTTAGAATTTTCGTCGATGCCGAGCTTGTTTTGAACCTTTTTCTTCGCTTTGCGCCAGTAAATTCCGATTACGGCGCCAACCGCAATCACCAATCCGGCCACTACCTGGATGGCGTAGGTCATTACGGAAGGATCCAGGTAGGCAAAGGCGGTAGTGGAAAAGATCAGCATAATGCCCGTTACGAAAAGAATGTGGTTTAAAATCCTTATCATTTTTCATACTCCTTTTTATGATAAAATAGTTTAAGGAAGAGCAGCTTATTAGAAGGGGGTTATTTGAATCTCTTGTATCCCAACGCGGTTGTAAAATTTTTCAATGATATTTGTAATACCTTTTGAGATCTTTCTTGAAAGATAGATGCTATTTTTCTTCGTCTCAATGGATTTTACAAAATTTATAATTTCATAGCGAATACCTTCTCCCTCCAATTGATAAAAATGCCGGCGGTTATCCTCTTGATTTTCATATCTTAATTCAAAATAGTCGGTTTTCCACCAAGGAGCCGGTACATATATGTACCCTTTACTTCCTGATACTACCAATTCACCCTCTGACTTGATTCCTGTTCCTATTTTTAGAGTTGCTACTGCATGTGGGTACAAAAAATCAATTTTTGTAAAGACATCATAATTTTCAATTTTTGTGGATAAAGCTGAAGTAATCGTACAGTTCATATAGTCGGTTCCAAGCAGTTGAAAAATAGGAAGCATGGCGGTTGGCCCCCAACTACAAATACTGTTCCAGGTTTCCCCGTTCTGGCTTCGTACGGAAGAGGACGAATCACTCAAACTTGTACAGGTTGCATCAATCGCAGCTATATTTCCGATCTCTCCGCTTTGAGCGAGTAGTAACAAACGATAATAGGCCGTTGAATAAGCCGTTTTTATTCCTTCCATTAAAACCAATCTGTTTTCATCTGCAATACGGAAAACTTCGTCAAAATCATGATCGTTTATGGCAACAGGAGCTTCACATAATACATGCTTTTTTTGTAAAAGGGCTTCTTTGATATGCTGATAATGATTGGAAGGTTCTGAAATAATATAGACAGCATCAACCAATGAAAGCATTTTCTCATAATTATCTGTAACGTAAATTCCTTCTGATTTTGCTTTCGCAATTAAATTCTCTTTCGTAGTGCAAAGAGCGGCTACTTGAATCCCATTGATATAACTGCACTCCTTTTTAAACTTTAACAGAATATTATGATTGCCCACCATTCCTAAACGAATCGTTCGCTGTTCCGCTCTTATCTCACTGCTTGACACACCGGCCGTGCGCGGTAAGTATATGACCTTGCAATATTCGTTCAAATAATCAAATTTGCTTTCCCAATCGGATCCGACGGTAAATATATCAATATTCAGCCGTCTGATATCGTCAATTTTTTGCCCTTCATATTCCTCTACAATAATTTCATCTGCGATTCCAGTTGCCCGAACCGCCTCAATCCGCTCCATTAAAGACTGTTTAACGTTGATTTTACCCCGTTTCCGATCGAAATCACTGGCAGTAACCCCAACGATCAAATAGTCTCCAAGGGCCTTTGCTCTTTCAAGCAATTTTATATGGCCATAATGAAGCAGATCGTAGGTCCCATATGTGATTACCTTTGTCATCTTCTATACCCTTCGGCTTTTTATGCCTGCTCGTTTAGACATCTATCTCAAAAAATGCCCGGAGGAAAGTTTCCATGGCTTCTTTCGAACCGGTCGAAATGCGCAGATAATCTACAAGAAGCTCATTTTTAAAGGTGTGCACAAGGATTTTTTTCTCTTTTTCCAGCCGTTCTGCAACTTGCATCGGAGGATTTTTGGTCTTTAACAAAATAAAGTTGGCCATAGAGCTGCAGCACTCATATCCGTGTGCGCGAAGTTCGGCTAAGGCATGTTCCTTCCCTGCTTTTTCGATGGCGATTAACGTATGAATGAGCTCCGGATGGTCAAGGATTTTTTCGGCAAAAAGAAGAGCGAAGGAGTTTACATCAAAAGTAAGCCGGGAGTTATTTACATAGTGAATAATCTCAGGGTTTCCGATAATAACCCCCAGCCTGCAAGCCGCCAGCGACATCAGCTTTGAAAAGGTTCGCAGAATGACCGCGTTGGGACGCTTTAAAACATTGCTTAAGAAGGTTTCTGAATAGAAATAGTGATAGGCTTCGTCAATGATGAGAACCGCTCCCACGCTTTCCGCCTTATCGGCTATGCGGTTGAAATCGGATTCGGCGTAAACATTTCCGACCGGATTGTTTGGGTTCACAAGCGCGACGATCCTAGTGTTCTCCGTTATCGCCGCCAGAATTTTATCAATGTCTATCGTAAGATCCGGTTCGTAGCTTATAGAAACGTGACGGTATCCCAACAGCATACAGTTTACCCAGTACATCTCGAACGAGGGGCTTACCGTCACCACGTCTTTTCCGCGTTCGCCAAAGGTTTCCATCAGATAACGGATAGCCATGTCCGAACCGTTGGTTGCCATTACGTTCTCACGCTTTACCCCGATGAACTTTGCATATTTAAAGAGAAACCGATCGGGTTCCGGATAGGTCGCTAAAAATTCGGGGGTAATCTCACGAACTACCGAATCAACAAACGCTTTTGGAAGTCCCTCAGGATTTTCATTGAGGTCATACCGGTGATAGCCGCCGCGTCCCTGCCGGGGAAATATACGGGTTGCGTTTTTAATAGACTCATTTACATAGTACTGCACTTAAATTCTCCTTCCAAACCTGTTTTACCGTTGCGTCCAGAAAGCCGGAGAGCCGGGGACCCTGACGCCGGTCAGGCGGTTTTGGTATTTGTAAGCTGCAATAAAATATCTCTGGCTCCAACCGCCGCAGCATTTCCAAAGTGATACCGCTCTTCTTTTCGCACCTGCTCAATGATCTTCCGATAGGCTTCTTGGGACTGGAAAAGCTCCTTCACCGTCTCATCAATTTGGGCCAGATTTTCCGGCGGCAAATCCTTGCCGATTTTATTGCGCATGCGCTCTGCAAAGCTCTCGATGCCGATCTTTTTGTATTCCGGGTTCATGATTTTCATAGGCGTGTGAATAAACAATACCGGACGGCAGGTAGTGAAGCTAAATTCATAGCCAACGCCCGACCAATCGGTTATGAGCAGATCAGCGCTGTAAACATTTTCAAAGGAGGAGAACCCGGTTTCGAACGCCAATTCATCCGCATAGGACGCATATTTTTCTTCGAGCCGCTGAATATCTGTAGCATGATGCTTGATATATTGTGGATGGGGCCGCACGACCAATTGATACCCTCTTCCTAACAGGCCGTTTAAGATGCCTTCGATACAGCTTTCCATAATGTTATCCACCTGCCAGGAGGGGGCAATCACAATCTTGGGACGCTCATTTTTTTGTTTTTTCTGCCGCAACGTTTGCTCATAGTCCCGAAGAAGATGATCCATCATGGGATATCCGTATTCCACCAAGCGTTTTTGAGGCAGCCCTTTTAATGTTTCCCATGCGCGAATTTCCCGTTTATCCTGTTCGTTGGCCAAGTAGATGGTATCAAAGTGATCCAGCGCGCCGGTTCGAAATTCTGTATTGACGCTTCCCAACCCATGACCGGCGAAGATATATTCAATATCCTTGCGGATATAGCTGCGCTTCAGATGGAAGGTTTCCAGATCCGGCGTCGTCATCACCACAATATCCGCATCCATTTTCATCATCAGCGTGATCAGCTTCTTTTCGCCGATGTAATAGGGGTGGATGCGCGGCTGCATTTGGGAGATTTTAAATATTTGATCCGCTGGATCGCTGGTAATATAGTGAACGGTCAGGTTGCTGCGCTGTAAGAGCTGTTCAATGAGATCCTCATAGTATTTGTAAAATCCGCTCTTCTCGGAGTAAAACACCAGGTGCTTGTTCGCAATCGAGAAAAAGCGCTTGTAATCCGCCTTTTCCCGCTGCTTGTCCGCCTTAGATACCTTGGCGCCCAGCTGTTCGATTCCCTGCAATTCCTGCCGGCTTTTTTTCAATGCAGGATAGTCGACATATTTTTTTGCCGGAATGAGCAGATTCATCAAGAGCTGCTGGGGAATGGAAAGAAGATTGCTGCTGATCCAATAGACCCCCGTCCCAATCGAGACAAACGCCCCAAGGAACAAAGAGATCCCCACAGAAATGGCTCCTGTGCTAAACTGTTCCGCCTTCGTCTGTTCCCGCTGTAAGGGGTTGATATAGTTCTGGGCCCAAGAGAGCGCCAAGGCGGCCGCACCGGCGGCAAGAGGCATCAAAAACGCCGCCCCGCCCGCCTGCACGGGAATGGCGTTCAGGACGTGGCTGGTAGAGCCCAACAGATCTTTAACCGCGTTGATGACGCCCATGAGGAGGACAATCTGGATGATCATCGGGACGGTGCTTGCCAGCGGATGGTAATGCTCGCGTTTATAGAGAGCCTGCGTTTCCTCTGCGATCCGGTCTTTATCCCCATAATACCGGATTTTCAGCCGGTTAAGCTCCGGCATGAGCTGCACCATTTGGATCCCGGTTCGGTGCACCCATAAGGATACCGGCAAAAGAATGATTTTCGTTATCAGGGTAAAGAAGATGATGGCCAGCAAATAGCTGTCCAGCAATTCATAACAGAACCGCATCAGCCAGTTCAGCGGTTGATAGATTATTTCCAGCATGATTAATCATCTCTCCTTGAAGGGGAATTAAGGCCGGGATAGCGGAGCCATATGTGATTGGCATAGGGAGATTAACATGGGTGAAAATCAGATATGCGGGGTGGATTAAGGGTATCTGTGTAATATTTAATCCTCTCGTTGTAACTGCGGTCGGCGATGTTGATATCATAAACATAGAAGTAGCGCCGGCGTTCTTCGCCTTCCTCATAATCAAATACAGTTTTCTTTTCCTGATAGGACTCATCGATCAGCGATAGGATCGTAGGTTCGAAATCCTCAATATAGGATACCGGAGCGCGGGAAATTTTAAAGGGTCCGGCAGTGTCCTTTGATTTCACTAAAAGAAGGGGATTGTATCGGTTTTCCCACCCATGATCCGCAGTGATGACAATATCGGTCTGATCATAAATGCCTTCATCCTTCAAAGCCTGTATAAAGTTTGCGATGATTCTTACACAGCCGAGCGACTGTTGATAGATCATATCGTTTTCATGGATGTCCTTTACATAATCGACAATGTTGATATCGCCGTCATATTCCACGTATTCGCAATTTGCATTCATGTTGTAGGGGGTATGCACACCCTTGAAATAGTAGAATCGATAGGTCTTGTTTTTATTTTCAGAGGCTAGCTCTCCATCCAATATTTCTTGATTAAACTTTTGGTCGGCCATAATAAATTCCGTTTCTTTTTCATCATTTGTATCTACGGCTTTCAGATTTTCGATATCATTGTAGGAAAACCAGAAATAGGGCTTTAATACATGCGGCATGTAACGGAATGCAGTGATTTGAAGCATGACCTTAGAGAAGGAAAAGGACGGGGCTATCTCCTGCTCTCTTCTCACAATGTTTTGAATGACGCCGTCTAATGTAGGAGACACCAGGTTCGACTGTACATAATAGCGCACGTCATAATGATTTTTTTTGAGTAACGGCAAAAACTGCGATTGATTGTAGATATAATCGATGTTTTTTCTAAACGGAAGCTCTGCAAGCAGCTGATGGCCCGTTAAAATAGTCGCGCTGCCTTCTTCTGACCAACGTGACGTTCCGGCCGCATTTTCAAAAAACACAAAGTTCTCCAAGATCTGGTCCGCTTCGGGTATGTCTTCGATAGTCTGTCTGAAATAGCTTGATTGGTAAGCGTCGAAGAGCATAACAACAATGTTTTTTTCTTTGGAGAGGTTGAGCATTTGATCATCTCTAGCCACATAGTAGTCTTGATCTTTCGAAATATCGTTGGTGAGTCCAACAGTCAGCAGTGTAATACACTGAACGCCGATAATCCCTAGAGAGATACCCTTGATCACCGATGAAAAGCCTTTTTTATTGCGGCAAAAAATACCTATCAAAACGGGAGCCAAAATCAATAGGATCCAGATAGCCAAATTGATATAGGGCCAGCTTCCATATGCCTCCCAGTTAATTGCGGTTCCATCCATCTGTCCGTAACTGACAAACATCCAGTTTCCTTGAACATACATAGCAAGAGCGATTCCAAATAAGAGATGAATTAAATGGGGATTGCCCTTCAACAGAAGGACGAGGACGGTTAAAAATACGCTCAACGCTATAAACAACAAAAAATTTATGAGAGCGAACGCCTTTATACCAAACCAGAAGTTGGCGGCATTCGTCATGTAAATTTCCAGTGGCCCAAATATGAATAAAGTAAACGATAGTAGAAGAGAGGGGATTAAGGCCGTCCATATAGTGCTCCATTTATCTTTTTCCATAACTTGAGATCCACTCCTTCAGAAGTTATTAACCTCGTTTCAAGATTCTATAGGTTAAATAATTCATCAAATTAGTAGCTATTTTTCTGTTATTTACAGGAAAATAGCTGCTTTTTTGTTTTTAGAGTACCGTTGACAAACCTATAGATTTATCAACGGTTTCTTTTGGGGCCTATATCTACTTGGGAAAAACAGAACAATCAAATGTGTACGTTAATAAAAGATTTTTTGCTTTTTTGTGACCGTTTACCAGCGTGACTTTATCTATAAGTTTCATTGGCGTCACCCTGATTACAGCCAACGCCATGATAATGAAATTGCTGTTTTACCTCTGTGTTTTTAGAGAATACATTTTTGAAATCGAAGAAATCATTCCCCTTCATGAGCTGCCGGACCCTCTGCATGTTGGCGCCTCTGAACTTGTGCCATTCGGTCATTAAAATCAACGCATCGGTTTTTTCTACGCATTCATACTCATTTTGGCAATAGGTAATCGAGGCTTCCTGGGCCTGTAGCCTCCATCGGGCTTCCCGCATGCCCTGCGGGCAATAGGCGCGGACGACTGCTCCGGCCTCTATGAGTCCGGTAATGATGTCTAAAGAGGGGGCGTCTCTCACGTCGTCCGTCTCCGGCTTGAAGGATAAGCCCCAAACAGCGATACAGCGGCCGTTTAATCCGTCGTTTTCAGAGAGCGCATGGATAACCCGCTGAACCATTTTAGCTTTCTGCTTTTCATTTG
Organism: Provencibacterium sp.; assembly: GCA_022793895.1. Classification (GTDB taxonomy): domain Bacteria; phylum Bacillota; class Clostridia; order Oscillospirales; family Ruminococcaceae; genus Harryflintia. Next base: position 59,311 of record JAAWDS010000008.1, read on the forward strand.
CAGAGATGGCGGCGCTGATCACCTGCATCTCTTCCCCATGCTGGCGGGCAATATCTACGATTGCACGGGTATCCTTTGGAAAGCAGGAGCCGCCGAAACCAGGGCCCGCATGTAGGAATTTCGGAGAGATGCGTCCGTCCATTCCCATACCGCGTGCGATTTCCTGGACGTTTGCCCCCACCTTATCCGCCAGTAAGGCCATTTCATTGATAAAGGAGATCTTAACGGCGAGGAATGCGTTGGAGGCGTATTTAATCATCTCCGCGGTTTCTATGTTGGTCTCTAGAAACGGGATTTGGTTGATATAAAGCACGTTATAGACCTGGTGCATGATTTCCCGTGCGCGGGCGCTGTCGCTCCCAATAACAATGCGATCCGGCGTTAGACAATCCCGGACGGCCTTCCCCTCACGCAGAAATTCAGGGTTGGAAACGATGTCGAAGGAAAAATCCGCCTTTCGATCGCTCAACATCTTTTGGATAACCGAACGGACCTTTTGCCCCGTTCCCACCGGGACGGTGGATTTATCTACAACGACCTTGTAACCGTTCATATAGCGCCCGATATCCTCCGCGGCGCGGATGACATACTGCAAATCAGCGCTGCCGTCCTCCTGCGGCGGCGTACCGACGGCAATAAAAATGACATCGCTTTTTTCAACCGTTTCCTGCATACCGGTGGAAAAATGCAGGCGATCCTCCGCGGCATTTTTATCCAGCAGCTCCTTTAGACCCGGTTCATAGATGGGAAGGATCCCCTGCTTTAAACGCTCGATCTTCCCACTGTCTACATCCATGCAGATAACGTTCATGCCGAATTCGGCTAAGATGACCCCCTGCACCAGACCGACATATCCGGTGCCGATAACTCCGATCTGCACGTGATCCTCTCCCTTCATTTGTTCCGGCTGTCTTTAAACACCGTCTTTTTACCTAAGAAATAATTGATGACGATGACGCCGATCGTTGTGATGTATTTTCCAATCCTCTGGTTAACTCCAAGGAGTTCAACTAGAATAATCAACCCAAAGTAATCCAGAAGCATGGTTGCGCCGCGTGTAATGACGAACCGGCCGAACTCTTTTGCCAGGCCGGAAAGGTTTTCACACCGGCTGCGGAACACAAAAAGTTTGTTTACCACATAGGCCGCGAGCTTGGTGACAAGCAGCGTAATAACGTTGGCGATGCGGTAATCCATCCCGGTAAAGAGCAGGATCTGGAAGAGCGCGATATTGAGTACGGTCGTCATAACGCCGAAGATGCCATATAGGATGGTCTCACGGTTGATCAGTTTCTTGATAAGCGTTTTCAATATGCAGCCGCCTTCTTTATGAATGATGGGAGGAGGATTCGGTAGGCGCCGTCTCTATCTTCCGAACGCGGTACTGTATATCCTCCAAAATTTTCCGGTTTGCCGCAATCATATCGGCCTGTAAGCCGACAATGCCGGTCTGCGCTCCCAGCAGCATAAGAATGGCGGCGAGAATCAGCGATTGGATATGTCCAGCCCCTGCTCCGGCGAAGAAATAAAAGAGATACCGGACGCCTAACAGCAATCCCAGAAGGAAGACGGCGGCCCCCAACAGGCCGAAAAAGCGCAAGGGCTTGTACATCATGAAGGAGCGGATGATAACGGTAGCGGATCGTTTCATATAGGCCCACATACTTTTGAAGAGGCGCGAACTTCTGGTTTGCGGATTGGTACGGATGGGAACGGAGGTCATGGCGATTTTGTCGTGGCCGGCCTGGATGATCGTCTCCAGCGTATAGGTATATTCGTTGATGACGTTTAGGCGCAGGGCCGCCTCTCTGGAGTAGGCGCGGAACCCGCTGGGCGCATCCGGGATACCGGTGCCGGAGGCGATGCGCACGACCCAGCTTCCTAAATGCTGAAATTTTTTCTTTTTCCAGGAAAAATGTTCGGTCTCATCGATGGGCCGTTCGCCAATGACGATATCGGATTTTTCCTCCAAGATGGGTCTTACCAGCTTTTCAATATCGGCGCCGCAGTATTGGTTGTCCGCATCGGTGTTGACAATGATATCGGCTCCCAGCCGCAGGCAGGCATCCAGACCGGCTTTGAAGCCGTGCGCCAGCCCCTTATTGCGCCGGAAGCTGACGATGTGATGAAACCCCAGCTCGCGGGCCACCTGGACGGTCCGGTCCGAGCTGCCGTCGTTGATGATCAAATATTCGATGGTGTCAATCCCCTCAATCTGCTTTGGGAGATCGGCATAGGTTTCCGCCAGCGTTTTTTCTTCGTTATAGCAGGGGATTTGGATGATCAGTTTCATGGTTCATTCAACCTCCATAAAAAGGTAAGAGCCTAAGAGATGATCTCAATCTTCGTAATGGGCAGGCACAGGTTACGGGCGGATTCCTTTGGAATATCAAAGTAGTCTCCGGTATTCCAGGTGTCGCCTACCATAGTAATTTGAGTAAGCGAAGAAGGGGAAATAAGCTCCTTGGGGATGGGTACTTCAAAGGAAGAATACTGGAGGTGGTTTTCCTTTGTCAAAGTAATCTGATAGAAAGTTTCGTTCTGGATTTGGAAGGCGATGGAATATTTCTTACCTCCATCGAAGATCTCTTCCGGAAGTCCGTTACAGGTAATCCGGACGGTGGGGTTTTGTGTGGACAGCAGAGGAAGGGAGAAGGAGGAACGTTCGCCGCTCCATGCAAAGCTGTCTACCGATTGATTTTCAAAGGAGTGGAACCCAAAGAGGAACGAGATGTCGTCCGGATCCATGTCCAAGGTCTTGTCGTATACGCGGTAAATACGTACCCAATGACCTCCCCTCCCGATATGGAGAGGATAGATCATATCCAAGTTGTAAAACTCACTGATGATCGGATAGTATTGTTCCGATACCTTTTCTAAGCGCAGATCATTCAGCTCCGATTGGGAGACGACAAAAATGGGTGTATTGGGAAAATAGGGGAGGATATTTTCAAGGGATTTAGAGTTATAAACTAAATTACCGTTCGTTTCCCGCAAATTCGTCGTTAGCTGATAAGTCGGAAAGGTCTCCTCTGGATTGATGCAGATAATGCTTCCCTTTTGCACGGTATTTTTAATATCGGTAAGGAATTCCAGGTTTCCATCATATTCATGGGTAACGGCTAAAACCGCGTTGAATGGGAGAGCTGTTGCGATGCCCACAGAGGCGATAACGGCCGCCATTTTCTTTGATTGGATAAACAGTCCTAAAAGGATGAGAGCGGCGGGGATGATGGTGGTAATAAAATATCTGGAGGAGCTATAATTGATTGGCGAATCGGGGCGGATGATAGTATAGATAGCAATGGAATAGAGGAAAACATAAAAGAGGAGCTTTTGCCCTTCCGTCCATTTTTTATTCTTAAACGCTTTAAACAGGATGTAGGGAATGCAGATATAGGAGGTGGCCATCATAATATTGAATAAATTCAGGTGGAGAAGCGCTTCGATAGGTCCCTGGTTGACATAGAGTTCCCTGAACCGCCAGGATTCGCCTGGCGTGGGTTCGAGATTGTTGGTGAATCCAATATTATAAAATTGATAGAGAGTACAAAGCCCCAATAGGATACTTAAAATTTTAATACCGGGAACGCTCCAGCGCTCATAGAGATGGAGAAGGCCCTTGGAGATAGGGGAAGAACGCTGCATTTGTATCAGCGCGGCGGCCTGTATAGCGATGGCCAGCAAAACCAGAACGCTGGCTATCAGTAGCAGCTGCTGGAAGGAAAAGCGGTAATGGAACATTCTTGTCAACTGTCCGGAAGCATAGAGATAGGAGGTTTTTTGCGCATACAGCAAGGAAATAGGATAAAAGATACACATGCAAAGGTTGATAAATCCATAGATACGCTCGTTCTTTAACAGGCAAAGGAAGAACAGGCAGGCATAGAGGACAGGAATATACATCAGCATGGAGAGGTGTGCAAAGCTAATGAGGCATAACGGGAAAGCAGCCAGCGCTTTATAGTGCAGATCCTTCTCTGTCAACAGGAAAAATGTGAATAGAAACAGAGCGGTTATCATCATTTCGGATAACGGGAGCTTTGCCAGATAGACGGTCAGCGGGGAAAACAGGAAGAGAAAGGTAGAAAGAAGGGCTGCCCAGGTTTTTACCTTGAGGTGGAGGAGACCGCCAAAGAGATAAACCCCACATAAGATATACAGCAGGGTTAATAGATTAGACATGCCCTCTAAGCCGAATATTTGGGCGGAAAGCGCCATAAACAGCGGCCAGGTAGAAAGCCCGTGGTATTCATAGAGAAGGGAAGTATCCTCTTCGGAAACCGGATACAGGTAAACTCCGGTCTGCGTTTTCTGAAGCTCTATCAGCTCTCTTTTGATTTTGACGGAATTGGAAGCAATTTCAAATTCTTTCAGAGACTTTACCGGTTCGGTACCACCGTTCACAAGATCAATCGTTTTGGCTCCATAAACACCGGCGTCAAACAGTGGGGCAATAGGTAGCGATTTATAAACGGAGAATGGAACCATGCACAATAGGAGCGCTAAAATACAAAGACTGCCTCTTAAATCAAAAGTCAGGCTTTTGACGCCTGCGCGCCACTGCTTCCGAAATAAAATCAGAAGCAAAAGATGGATGCCGCCGCATAGGCTCAACACGGCTATTACCTGAAAAATTCCCAGGTAATATAGGAGGATCGCCATCGATAAATATTCTGAAACGGCGAGACCGCAGCCTACCGAAAGAAGGTGCAGAAAATGCTTTGGCTTCCATGCGGAAAGAAGCAAGCACAAGGCGAGGATATTGAGAATGAATAAAACGCCATAAATCACCGTATCGTCTCCTTCTAATCAACCAAGCCCTCATAACGCGCGAACATGCCGTCTATCTCTTTCGCCAGCGTTTGGAGAACCTTGGCTTCTCCGTTCACGCCCATGATCTGAAGCTCGTACCGGACAGACTCTACTAATTCCTCCACCGGCTTCACAAACATGCGTTGGTTAAACAGACGTTCCCATCCCTCGCGGTAATGGGCGGGGGTGAAGGTTTTCAGCACATACTCCCGCGCGCGGTTTCCCATATCCCGGCCCGCCTTCTTATCCTGGAGCGCGCGCAGCAGCGCTTCCCGGATAGCAGGGACTTCGCCGGTACGATCGTCGAGCTTCCACAGGCAGTCATCCGGCAGTTCCCCATAAAAACCGGCGTTCCGTACAATGACCGGCTTCCCCTTTTCCATCTGTTCGAGCAGCGACCAGGAGGCGCCCTCAATTGCAGGCTTGCGCAGATTTATCAACAGCTCCGCTTGGTCATACAGTTGGCCAAGCCGCTCGTCGCTGACAGCGCCCTCCAAAGTCACCGCGTGATCCAGTCGGCTCTTTTGAATGAGCTGCCTCAATTGGTTGGCGTATTCGCCGGAAAGGGCGCCCGCGACGGTGTAATGAACGCTTTTTGCGAGCTTGGAATCCGAAGCAATCGCCTCTATAATGGGAAGAACCCGCTTGTTGACATTGACGTTCCCGACCGTCAGGATCTCCATCCGTTTTCCGTTTCCCGGCAAGGAGGGAGAGGGCTTGGAAGGCTGGTAGGGGAAATAGATAACCTGTACCGGCCCGCCATAACAGCTTTTTACAAACTCCTCATGGTAATGGGAATGGACAACCACGCCCTTCGCCTGCCGGACGATTTCCGGCAGGCAATGATAGCGCAGGAAGTCGAGCCGGCTCCACCGCTCCGCATCCTGAAGGGCGGTTAATATCGAATCGCAGGCTTCCTTCCCATAGAGTCCGGTTATCTTTTGAATGTATTCCTCCGAGCTTCCCCGGTGCTGTAAAAAATAACCGTTGAAGAAATTGAGCATACAGATATCGTGCAGCACCAGGACTCCTGGATAAGCCTGAGCCATATCGTAAATATCGCTGTGGAAAAGGCTGTTGTCCCCCAGGTTGTAGACGGCGATATCATAGGAGGGGAGCTGGACGGCGGCTTCCGTTCCACGGAAGGGGATCACCTTCAGGGAAGTTTCATGGTAACGTTCCGCTTCGGGAGTGAAAATGGCGACGGTATGCTCCTCAGAAAGCGCCTCGCAGGCCAGCTTGGAATATTTACCGATCGCGCTCTGCGCGCTGAAAGGGGTGAACCAGGCGATTTTCATTCGGTCAGCCTCCTGACTACGTTTTCCCAAGTGATCCCCAGCTTCTCCAGAAGCGGGAGTCCGTTGCGGCCCATTTCTTTGGCCAGCCTCCGGTTGTTATAGAGCTTGTCCATCGCTTCGGCCAGGGCCTGCGGGGCCGGTTCGGTCATGAATCCGGTTTCCCCATCCTGAACGACGACATAGGTGCCGCCCGCATCGGTGCAGCTAATCACCGCTTTCCCTGACTGGAAGCCTTCGAGGGTGACATACCCGTAGGAGTCTTCATCGTAAGGGATATAGATACCGGCCAGGCAGTTTTTAAACAGCTCGGCCTTTTCCTCTTGAGAGATGAAGCGGTTGAGGTAGGTCACGCGATCCTTTACGCCGTTTTCCTCAATCTGCTGGAACAGGAAACGTTCATCCTCCTCGCTGTCCCCCTTGCCTGCAATCACCAGCTTGACCCCGCTTTTCACATAGCGCATCGCCTCTACCGCCAGGTGCTGCCGTTTGGAACGGTTGACCCGGCTGGGGTAAAAGATATAGTCCCCATAATCTCCGAAGGAGAAGAGGGAGGCGTCCATCAAAGGCGGGTAGAGGACGGCGGACTTGATCTGGTTGTAGGTCCAAAGGCGTTCGCTGACTACGGGCGAGTTGGTAAAGATGTGTCCTTCCAGCTCCCGGAGATATTTGTTGTCTGCCTGAATGACGGCCCGTTTAATCTGCTGGTCGTGGGGCGTATCGGCGAACATGTCATATTCGGTTCCGGCCAGGTCGTAAGCCTGCCGCAGCTGGTGGACCAGCCAGAGCCGCTTGTTGGGATGGCCGATTAAATAAGAAGGGAATTTCATTCCGATCATCCGATCGCAGTTGACCAGACGGGTCATGCGCGCCGCGAGCATACCGTCCAGGATGTTGTCCAGAGGATACCAGGAATAGTGGAAACGGATGACCTGCGCTTGGTGGCCAAATTCGATGAATTTATCCCGCAGGCTGTCCGCGAAAAATTCCGCTCCGCCATAGATATAGGGGGCCATGGTGTTGACGATGGCGATTTTCACTCTGTAAACCTCCTTATGACGTTCTCCCAGGTGATGCCCAATTCCTCAATGCGCGCTTCGCCGCGGCCGCCCATCCGCTCGGCCAGGGCTTTATCCTCATAGAGCTTATCAAAAACCTCCGCCAGCTTTTTCGGATCCGGATCCACCAGGAACCCATTTTGGCCGGGGAGGATGAGCTCGTCGGTGCCGCCGCTGTCGGTGCAGGATATAACCGCCTTCCCGCTGTGGTGCGCCTCCAGCGAGGGATAGCCATAGCTGTCCTCATCCACCGGAATGTAGACGGCGGCCAGGCACCGCGCGTTGTAATCCGCCTTTTCCTCCTCAGATATCCATTCCTCCCGCAGCACCACCTTCTTTTCTAACGAATGGCGTTTGATAAAGCCGGTGATTTCCTCCAGATATCCCTGCTGCTCCGCCTTGCCGGTCAGAAGCAGCCGCACGCCGGATCGGGTATACTTCATCGCCTGGACAGCCAGGAGCTGGCGCTTGGCTTGACAAATGCGGCTGGAATAGTAGATGAAATCGCCATACCCTTCGCAGTAAAAACGGGAGGGGTCGTAGATAGGCGGATAGAGCGGGGTAGAGGGGACACGGTTAAAATCCATCAGGCGTTTGGAGACAATTTTGGAGTTGGTATAGATTTTCTTTGCCTCTTTAAAGGCCATGTCATCCGCGCGCATGACATATTCGCGGATGGCCTTGGTTTCCGGATCCTTAGGAAGAAAGTCCAGCGGGGTTTCCCAGAGATCATAAACCTCGCGGTAGTGGTGGATAAACCAGAGGTATTTATCCGGATGCTGGAGAAGATAGGAGGGCATACGGATGCAGATAAGGCGGTCGCAGGCTTCTTCCAAATGGTAGAGCCGCAGCGCAAGCAGCTGAGGGAGCATCTCTTTATAGTAGGAGGAAAAGGGGATTTTGAGCACATCCACCTGGTGCCCGGCTTCGCGCAGCTTCTCCTCCAACCAATCGACGATCAGCGTCCCGCCGCCTTCAACAAACGGGACGATAGTGCTTGCAACGATGATCTTCATGGATGTACCCCTACCTTCTCAGCGTTTTTCAGATGGCTCCGATGTGTTTTTTGATACAGCCGCAGATATACCGGACGTCCTCGCGTGTGAGCATCGCATGGGTCGGCAGGTTCATTCCGGAGGCCGCTACCTGCTCGCTGACCGGGCAGGCCGCCGCTGCGTCGGCATAGACCGGCATGACGTGCATGGGGTAGAAAAGCGGCCGGGTTTCAATCCCGTCCCCATCCAGCTTTTCCATCAGCGCATCCCGGCTGACGGAGGACTTTTCGGTCAGCAGGATGGAGAACATCCACCACACGCTTTCCGCGTGGGGAGTAACGGCCTGGAAGGAGAGATAGTCCTGCATACCGGCCAGCTCCTCCTGGTACCAGCCGGCCACCTTCCGGCGGTTGGCAATGTGTTCCTCAATGCGCTCCAGCTGCGCCAGGCCGATGGCAGCCTCAATGTTGGTCATGCGGTAGTTGTAGCCGCGTTCGGTAAACCAATATCTCCGGTTGGGGTCCATGCCCTGGCCCTTGAGCTGGCGCATCTTCTGGGCGAGCTCGTCGTTGTCGGTAATGATCATCCCGCCCTCGCCGGTGGTGATGATCTTGTTCCCAAAAAAGCTGAAGGTTCCCATGTCCCCGAAGGTACCCGCACACCTGCCCTTATAGGTGGCGCCGTGGCATTCCGCCGCATCCTCCACCACGAAAAGGCCATGCTCCTTTGCGACCGCCATCACGGCGTCCATATCGCAGGGGTTCCCATAGAGGTGGACCGGGATCACCCCTTTGGTTTTGGAGGTTATCTTGCGGCGCATATCCTCCGGGTCGATGTTCCAGGTATCCGGCAGGCAGTCGACCAGAACCGGCTTGGCGCCGCAATAGGCCACCGCGTTCGCCGTAGCGATATAGGTGAAGCTGGGGACGAGAACCTCATCCCCAGGGCCGGCGCCGAGGGCGATGAGCGGCAGATGCAGGGCGACGGTGCCGTTCGAGCAGCTCAGAGCGTTGCGGGAACCAAGGAATTTGGCGAAGGAGTCCTCAAACTCCTTGATGTATTTCCCGTTGGAGGAGATCCAGGTGGTGTCCATGCAATCGTCCACATATTTTTTTTCGTTGCCTAAGAAGTTGGGGACGGCAACCGGGATCCGTTTGTTGTTCATATTCACGACCATTCCTTTCTTGAAAGCAGCAGGAGGCTGGTGAAGGGATACCGGCCTCTTACCGCGGCAATGCTTGAATCCTTTTGGCGGGAACGCCATAAGCCAACAGGTGATCCGGGATATCGGAAACGACCACGCTTCCGGCTCCCAGAAAGCTCCATGCGCCGATCGATACGCCGTCGATCACGCTGCAACCGGTGCCCAGCTGGACGCCCTCGCCGATGGAAACGCCGCCGGAAACCGCCGTTCCCGGCGCAATGTGGCAGGAGGGGCCTACCGTGCAGTCATGATCCAACGAGCTGTTGGTATTGACAATAACGTTATCGCTAACGGTGCAGCCGATATTAATAACCGCGCCGGCCATCACACAGATCCCGCGCCCCAGACGGGCATAACGGGAAACGCGGGCATAGCGGCTGATGAGGTTGACCGGTTCGAAGCCTATTTCCAGCGCTTGGCGGTATAGGCGGCCGCGTAAGCGGTTGTTGCCGATAGCAACGAAGATTTTCCGGTGGCCCTCCCGGAACAGCCGTTCCAGATCGTTGTCCGTCCCGATAATGGGGATTTCTTCCAAGCCCGGAACAGAGCGGAGCGTTGGATAATCCGGGGAGAGGCAGCCGGCGACCGGCTGCCCATTTTCCAGCGCGATATCTAAAACGCTGCGCGCGTGGCCGCCCGCCCCGATAAGGAGAAGAGAATCACTTTGGCAAGACATTTTTCCCCTTCTTTCCTATAATGCAGAACCCCTCATAATTTGAAAAGGGCAGATCGTTCCAAACGGCATTTGGAAGAGGGGCATAGAAACGCAGCTTAATATCGGAGTATCCAACCATTTCCAATAGAAGTTTTAAAGCGTCCGGAGAAGGAAACAGAATGTGCGAAGGATCGATGGAAAAATTCCCCAGACGTTTATAGCAATAGGGATTAATGGTTTCAATGATGAGACAGCCGCCTTCTCCTGTCTTTTCATAGGCTTTATAGCAAAGCTGAAAGAGGTAATCGAATTTTAAATGCTCCGCTACTTGGAACATCGAGATACCGCACAGAGATTCATCCGCTGCGCTTTCCAGGTAGGATAGGGCGTCGGTAGATTCAACATGCAGGCCCGCCTGCTTCGCATATTCTAAATACGTAAGATTCAAATCCAAGCCTACCGCCTGGATCCCTCTTTCTTGAAGGAGCTTTAAAAATTCCCCGCGTCCGCAGCCGATATCCAAAAAAGGCAACCCGCCGGTTTCCTGGGAAGCATCCTCTGCAATTTGACAATAGTGCTCCTGGCTTTTCCGAACAAAGTCCTGCGTTCCACGAAATAGATTCCCGAAATGGTAGAAAAATTTATCCCAATCGGATAGGGACTCCGTACCCGGATCGTCTACGGTCTTGGAAGCCTCTAGGTAAGAGGAGCGTCCCATAATCCCATCCGACTCTAAAGTATCGGGTACCTGGTAATGAAGAAGCTGCTGAATTTCCTTACAGGACTCTAGAGCGCTGCTTGCATTGCCTGCAACTGCCTGAAGCGTTTGGTTAAGCGCAATTTGATCCGATTCCAAGCCTTGTATCCGATTGCCTGTAGCTTGTAGGGCAGAAGAGCAGTCCTGTATCTGGCTGCTTAGCTGAGAGCATAAGCTATTGAAGACGGAAAGCAGCTCTTTTGTACTGTCCTGATGCGTTTTTAACAATATATAGAGTTCCGCTATAGATTGGATCTGCTGTTGCAGTTGTTTTTCCTGAATCGACCATGCTTTAGATAGCTGGTTCCACTGCAATTCCTTTTGCTCCCAGCGCTCTTCCTCTAATTGCCGGTAGGCCGCCTGCCGCTGCCAGTGTTCTTCCTCCAATTTCCGGTGCGCCGTCTGCTGCTGCCGGTGCTCTTCGTCCAACTGCCGGTAGGCTGCGTACTGCTGCCAGCGTTCTTCCTCCAACTGCCGGTAGGCCGTCTGTTGCTGCCAACGGCTTTCCTCTAGAAAGCGCTGGTCAGCCTGTACCATGCGCATATCTGCGGTGAAGCTCTGAAAATGGAAGGGAAGCCGGTAAAGGGCTATCAACCAATTCAGAACGGGAATGCGTTTGATAGCGTGCTTCAAACGGTAGCGCCGGTATATCCGCCGGTAGGCGCTCAGATCCTTAATCCGGTATTTCCCGGCAAATTCGGCGGAGGTGCAGACGATAAAAACCGCCGCCTCCTTGGGCAGGCCCATATAGAGCTGCCGGCGGAAGGACTGAAAGCCGCCGGTATCCACCGTCCGGCCCAACGCCACCTTGTAGAGCTCTTCTAAGAAGCGTTCGTTATCCAGCCCCAGCAGCGGGGAGAGATCCAGCGAACGGTTATGCTCCGCCATCACCTCGTTTAACATCCGGTTCTTTATCTGAACGGCGGCGTCCCCTAAGAATGGGAGCCTTCGGATGATTCCTTTAAAACGGTAGGCCAGCCGGATAGCGGTCCGTTTGAGAGGGCCGCTGTGGGTAAGAACATATTCCTGCGCATCCTGTGCGGACATAGAAACGGTTTGCTGAAGCTGCACCCGTTCCTGCACGCCGGTTTGCTGCGGCTCCTCCATCCCTTCCGTCAGCAGGCTGCGGATATATCCTTCCTTCAATGAATCGAACGAAATACGGTTGAGCTTTGACAAGGCTACGCCTCCTTCCTTTCAGGATCCTCCAACCGCCAACGGTGATCCAGCCGCGTAATCCCAACGTCCTGTAGATCGCTGTAAACGGTAAATTGGGCGGCCTGCTCTTTAAAATCGTAAATATCGCCGTCGGCGGCATGCAGGCCCATATTCAAGAAATATTCCCCAGCCAGCAGGTTCAGGGAATCAAATGTGAGAAGGATGCGGCCATCCTCCATAAGAGTCAGGCCGTCCAATCCGTCAATCCGGGTATTGCTGGCATAGATACTGATTCCGTCGCTGCGCAGAAGCTGCAAGCTGACCGTTGAGTTTTCCAGAACCTTCGAACAACTGTAGTGCAACAGGACATCCATCCGTTCGCCTGTTTTAAAGACGATCGCCGGCTTTCCGGCTTCGTTGACGAGCTGGATGCGCTCGATTCTTGCAAACTCGTTCCCCAGCTTTTGAGGAGGGGGGATCCGGCCGGAGGCAATGGCCTCCGCCCGTTCCTTTTCCTGGGCGGCCAGCCGTTTTTCCCCCATGCTCTCCAGATATTGAAAATGGACCTCGCGGGGCTTTCCCTGCATACGGATCACCCCGTTATCTATCCATAGGCTGCGATCGCAGAACTGCTCGATCTGCCCCAAGGAGTGGGAAACGATTACGATCGAGGTCCCGCTTTTTCGGATTTCGCGCAGCTTGTCGAAGCATTTGGCCTGGAAGTTGGTATCTCCGACCGCCAGGATCTCATCGATTAGCAGGATATCGGCATCCACATTGATAGCAACCGAGAAGGCGAGGCGGGTATACATGCCGGAGGAATAGGTGCGCACCGGGTTATCAATAAAATCGCCCAGCTCGGAAAACTGGATGATGGTCTGCAATTTTTCATCGATCTTCGCCTTGTCTAAGCCAAAGATGGAGGCGTTGGTATAGATATTTTCCCGCCCGCTCATGTCTGGGTGAAAGCCGGCGCCCAGCTCAATCAGAGAGGAAACGCGGCCCTGGATGCGGATCTCCCCCTTCTCCGGATAGATGATCTGGGAGATGAGCTTTAAAAGAGTGCTTTTGCCGCAGCCGTTTTCCCCAATGAGTCCCACCGCTTCTCCCTTTTGGATCGCAAAGCTCACGCCCTTGAGCACCCAGTGATCCTCATGGCGGTTGCGGCTGTGGAACAGTAGGCGTTCCTTCACCGTCTGGCTCCGGTCATAATAGAGACGGAATTTTTTATAGACATCCTGTACCTCGATGACGTTCACTACAATTCCTCCACGAAGTGTTTCTTGAGCGCTTCAAATACCAGCCAGCCGGCCAGCAGCACCAACAGCCCCAGGCCGAAAGCGCGCAACAGCGTGTCTATCTGCGGAGGTTGTTTGTAATAAAGAATATCCCGGTAGGCCATGATGACCGGCATCATCGGGTTCATCTCAAAAAGCCGGAGAAATTCCGGAGGAACGGCGTCCGGCCCATACATGATAGGGGTTAGATACATCCAAGCCAAACCGGCAATCCCCAGAATGTGTTCCATATCCCGAAAATAAACGGTAATGGCCGAGGTAAGCAAGGCGATTCCTAATGCCATGACATATTCCACCGCCATCACCAGCGGAAGATAGAGAAGGGCTTCCCCCGACAGGCCGTTTCCCGAAAACAGAATGACCCCGAAGATCACAACAAAACACAGCAGCATATTCACAAATGAGCTGGTAACATAAGCGATGGGGATGACCTCGCGCGGAAAGTAGATTTTTTTGACCATATCCTTTTGTCCCAGAATCGCTCCCGCCCCGCCGGTCAAGCAGTTGGAAAAGAAGAGCCAGGGAATCAGCGCCACGAACAGGAAAAGATAATATTTTTCAATCCCGCTTTTCAAAATGGTGGAAAACAGGATGGTATAAACACATAACTGCAAGAGAGGATTGATAAAGGTCCACAGAAAACCCAGTACAGAACCTTTATACCTACCGCGCAGATCCCTGCGGACCAGGCTGATAATCATCTGCCGGTATGCGTAAATTTCCCGAAGCGTTTTCATCGATCGCAGCCGTCCTCACCTTATAGAATTTCTCTCCAATAGCGCAGCGTATCGGCCGCTGTGCGCTCCAACGGGATTTCCGGCCGCCAACCGGTGTCGCGGTTCAGCTTACCGGTATCTGCGCAGAGCACTTTGGAATCTAAGGGGCGGAATTTTTCCGGATCCACTTCGACCGTAATTTCTTTCTCGGACATCGACAGAAGCAGCTTAAGAATCTCCCGGATGGATACCGTGCGTCCGCTGCCGACGTTATAAATTTCGCCGCAGAGGCCGCCGCCCATCAACAGGGTGTAAGCGCGAACCACATCCCGCACGTCGGTAAAATCCCGCCGCGCATCCAGGTTCCCCACGCGCAGCACCGGCGGATGTCCGCCCTTTTCAATCTGGACAATCTGTCGGCAGAAATCCGCCATGACAAATTCCGGCTTCTGGGTGGGGCCGATGTGGTTGAAGGGCCGGACCATAATGGTACCGGTCCGGAAGGCTTCCGCGTATAGCCGCCCCATCATGGTCTGCGCCGCCTTGGTGACGGCATAGAGGTTTTTCGGGTGGAGGGCGGCGTTTTCGTCCGTAGCGTCCGCCTCCCCATCGCCGTATTCCTCCCCGGAGCCGATGAGCAGGATACGGGAGGAAAGCCCCAACCGGCGCATAGCCTCCAGGATATGCAGCGTACCGACGAGGTTGATTTCAACGGTAAGCTCCGGCTTCTTCCACGCCAACGCGACCGAGCTTTGAGCGGCCAGATGGAAAATATAATCCGGCCGTATCTGCGCGAGCAGCTTTTCCACTGCCTGCGCATCCAGAATATCCAGCGCGTAGGTCCCGGCCGTTGGGGTTAACAGGGTTTCGGAGGGAAGAAGGGTCGCATAAGTTTCCCATCCATAATCTTTGCGGATGTGCTCAAGAAGATAGTGGGCGACAAAGCCGCCCGCTCCCAAGATCAGTGCTTTCAAGCTATCCCATCCTGTCCGGTTTATTTCCCCTTAACGATCGACAAATCATGCGCTACCATTCGTTGAACCAGGTCATGGAAAGAGACCTGGCGCTTCCAGCCGAGCGTTTTCTCCGCCTTGGAAGGATCGCCGAGCAGCAGCTCTACCTCGGCGGGGCGGAAAAATTTGGGGCTCACGCGCACAACGACCTTCCCCGTCGCCTTGTCGGTAGCGACCTCGTCCACGCCGCTGCCCGAAAAAGCCAGCTCGATTCCCGCGGCGTTAAACGCCGCTTCCACAAATTCGCGCACCGTGCGGGTCTCGCCGGTAGCGACGACATAATCATCCGGCTTCTCCTGCTGGAGCATCAGCCACATAGCCTGGACATAGTCCTCCGAATGTCCCCAGTCGCGTTTCGCGTCGAGATTGCCCAGCTCCACGCATTCCTGAAGGCCGTTTTGAATGCGCGCCACCGCGTGGGTAATCTTGCGGGTGACAAATTCCAGGCCGCGGCGCTCCGACTCATGGTTGAAGAGGATGCCGGAACAGGCGAACATCCCATAGCTCTCACGGTAGTTTTTGGTGATCCAGTGGCCGTAGAGCTTGGCCACGCCGTAAGGGCTGCGGGGATAGAAGGGGGTGGTCTCCTTCTGCGGGATCTCCTGCACCAACCCGAACATCTCCGAGGTGGACGCCTGGTAGAAACGGCATTCCGGCTTTACCGTGCGGATGGCTTCGAGCATGTTGGTAACGCCGAGCGCATCGATCTCCGCCGTAGCGAGAGGGGTATCCCAGCTTGTGGCGACAAAGGACTGAGCCGCCAGGTTGTAGACCTCGTCCGCCTCGCTTATCTGCATGGCCTTGACGAGCGATACCTCGTCGGTCATATCGGCATAGATAAAGTGGATCTTATCCTGGATATGGTCCACGTTTCCATAGTCCACAACGCTCTTGCGGCGCATGATGCCATAGACCTCATAACCCTTTTCAAGCAGCAGTTCGGCGAGATACGATCCGTCCTGCCCGGTAATTCCGGTAATCAGCGCATGTTTCATTTGGTTTCCAGCCCTTTCTATATCAATTCATTCCGATTGCAGATTTTGAGATTTTCAATCACCTTTTTGATCTTAGGCGTGCTGTCCTTGGCGCAGATGAGAACCGCATCCTCGGTGTCGACCACCACCAGATCCTCCACGCCGACGGCGGCAATCAGGCGCTTACCCCCGCGGATAATGGTGTCCTTGGTGTCGATGGTGACAATATCGCCCAAGGCGATATTCCCATATTCATTCGTCCGGTTCACCCGTTCGAGCGCCAGCCAGCTTCCCACGTCGTCCCAGCCAAAGTTGCCGGGGATGGTATAAATGTTCTCCGCCCGCTCCATGATGCCGTAATCAACCGACTCGCTGGGGAAAGAGAGAAAATGGCGGCGCAGCGTCTCTTCAAACATATCGGTTCCGCAGGCGTCAGCGATCGGCCGGATTCCAGCATAGATCTCCGGGAGCAGCAGCCGGAAGTTTTCCAGGATGGTCGAGAGCTTCCAGACAAACATGCCGCTGTTCCACAGGTATTGGCCGGAGCTGAGGTATTCCTTGGCGGTCTCCAGATCCGGTTTTTCCACAAAACGATCCACCCGGTAGACCCCCTGCTCCTTGGAGGCGGCAAACTGGATATATCCATAGCCCGTTTCTGGATAGGTGGGGGTGATGCCGATGGTGACGAGATTATTCCCCTTTTCCGCCGTCTCTCCGGCGCGGCCCAGGACGTCTAAGAACATCTCGGTATATTTAATCAGGTGGTCGCTCGGAAGGACCAGCATGAGCGCCTCCTCATATTTGCGGGAGATCACAGCGGCGGCCAGCGCGATGCAGGGGGCCGTGTTGCGCGCAGCCGGTTCGGCCAGGATGTTGGAATGGGGGATGCCGGGAAGCTGCTCCTTCACCAGCTCTACATAGTCCTGGTTGGTCACGATGTAGATGTCTTCCATCTCCACCATTGGGGAAAGGCGTTCCACCGTCAACTGGATCATCGTTTTCCCGCCTCCGGTCAGCGAAAGGAACTGCTTCGGATAGTGCATCCGGCTCATCGGCCAGAAGCGCTCTCCGCGGCCTCCCGCCATAATCACTGCGGTTGTTTTCATCATGCTCAACATCCCTTCTGTCGCAGGAGCCCGGCGGCGAGCCGTTCCAGCTCCGCCAGGGCCTGTCCGGCTTTCTCCCGGCTGGTCCCTACGGCGGAAAGGTAGAGCTTTACCTTCGGCTCGGTCCCGGAGGGGCGCAGCACCAGCCAGCCCCCATCCTCAAAAAAGAACTTCAAAACGTCCGATTCCGGCAGCCCCAGCGGGGTGCGTTCCCCCGTGCGGCAATCGGTGCGCACCGATTGCCGGTAGTCTTCCACGGCCGCTGGCGGTTTCTCCTTCAAAAGCTCCGGATAGCCGGCGCGCAGCGCGGAAAGCATCTGTCTGATTTCCTCCTGTCCCTCCCGGCCCGGCCGTTCCACCGAAAGGAGCTTCTCCTGGAAATAGCCGTATTGCCGGAAGAGCTTTTCCAGCGCCTGATAAAGCGTCAGCCCCTGCTCTTTGTACCAGAGCGCCATTTCGGCGATGAGCGCCGAGGCGATCACGGCGTCCTTATCGCGCACGAAATCTCCTGAGAGGTAGCCGTAGCTCTCTTCAAAGCCGAAGAGGAAGCGGTATTCTCCGGTTTTCTGCCAACCCTCGGCCAGCTCGCCGATATATTTAAAGCCGGTCAGCACGTCGAACACCGTTACGCCATAGGCCGCGCAGATCCGGTTCGCCATCGGGGTGGTGACAATGGTTTTCACCACCGCCGCATTCTCCGGCAGCATCCCCAGCTCCTTCCGGGTATGCAGGAGGTAATCGGTCAGCAGCGCGCCGGTCTGGTTGCCGGTTAAAACGACGTAGTCCCCGTTTTCATCCTGGGAGAGCACACCGATGCGATCGCAGTCCGGATCGGTGGCAAAGATGAGATCCGGCCGGAAATCCCGCGCCCTTTCCACTGCCAAGGCGAACACCTCGCGGTTTTCCGGGTTGGGACGGGGCGCCGTTGGAAAATCCCCATCCGGCTGCTCCTGTTCGGGGACGACGGCGGTTTGGGTAAAGCCCAGCTCCTTCAAAACCCGCCGGACCGGGAGGCTGCCTGCGCCATGCAGCGGCGAATAAAGGATGCGGAGCGTCCCTGCTTTTTTTGCCAGCAGCTCCCGGCGCAGGACCAGCCCCTTCACCTGTTCGAAATAGGGCGCGTCGGTTTCTTCGCCCATCCAGAGGACCCTGCCCTCCTGTAAAGCCTGTTCCAGCGGCAGAAAGGGAACCTGGAACAGCTCCTGTTCCTCCATGCGCTTTAAAATGCAGGCGGCGGCGCGGTCGGTGATCTGCCCGCCGTCTGGGCCGTAGACCTTGTAGCCGTTGTATTCCTTGGGATTGTGCGAAGCGGTCAGGACGATGCCTGCGTCCGCCTGATGGAACCGCACCGCCCAAGAGAGCATAGGGGTCGGACGCACGCCGCGAAACAGATAGACCCGAATACCAGCTGCGGCGAGCACCTCCGCCGCGGCATGGGCGAACGCTTGCGAATGGTTGCGCGTATCGTAGCCGATGCAGACAGCATGAGCCCCTTCCCCATTTAGGTAAGAGGCCAGCCCTGCCGTCGCTTTGCGTACGGTATATAGGTTCATGCGGTTGTTGCCCGCGCCCATCTTTCCGCGCAGCCCGCCGGTGCCGAAGGCCAGGAACCGGTAGAACCGGTCCTCCCGTTCCTTGGCGCCGGTAAGCGCGCGCAGCTCCTCTTTGGAAGCGGCGTCAACGGCAGGACTATCGAGCCAGTCCTCCCAGCTTGGAATCCTCAAAGATGCTCTACCCCTTTCATCGCTTATAGGACAGAGGAAGCCTCGGCCAGCAAGCCGAGCTCGGTAAGACGCTGCCGGATTTTTTCGCCCGCTTTTTCCGGAGAAAACTGTTCCCGGATATCCCGCTGGCCGTTCCGTGCAATCTTTTCATAGTAGCTTCTGTCCTCATACAGCTGCCGCATGTATGTAGCCGCGTGTCCGATATCCGGTTCGGCCCACCGCTGGTTTTCCTTAAACATGTAGTAATCCTTTTGCAGCCGCACCAGCTCATAGCGCACCGGGCAGGAATTTTCCTCGGTCATGAAATCGGTCACGGAGGACCAGCCGGTTCCGATGACGGGTACGCCCAAATACATTGCTTCTGCCGGCACCAGGCCGAACCCTTCGCTGCGGTGCAGCGAGACGAACGCATCGCAGGCCGCAATGAGCGAGTACACCGCGGGCTTGGGGAGGGTTTCCCCAATTAGGAAGATGTTCGGATAGCCCTCCAGCTCTTTGCGCAGAATGGCGAGATCCTTCTCGCTGCTGTTGTTGACCTTCACCACCAGTCCAACGCCCGGCTCGTCCTTCCCGAACGCCTCTTTAAAGGCGCGGATAGCGCCGGTGGGGTTTTTCCGCGCCATCATGCTGTTGACGTCGTACATACATAAAAAGAGGAAGATATCCTCCGGAAGCCCAAACTGCGCGCGGCCTACCGTGCTGTCCGCTTCGGCGCAGACGCCGTAGGGGATGACCCGCACGGGAACAGGGGATTTCCTGGCAATGGCTTCCGCTGTAAACTGCGAGGGAGCCCAGACCTCGTCCACCATTTGGAAGTACTTACACCACTCGTCGGGGAAGTCCTCCAGCTCCCACAGCCAGACCGCAATGTTGTACCGCTTATCCCAGCAGCTATTTGGCAGCATTAAATGAAGCAGATCCATCTGTCCGGCGTTGATGTGAATGAGGTTCACGTTATACCGGGGACTCTCTACAAATTCCTTCTCCCATTCGCTGTCCGCCTGCCGCGCGCTGTTTCCCGTTTCGAAGTTGATGAGACAGTAAGGGAGCCCCGCGGCCTTGAGCGCTCCGGCGGTCAGCCGGGCGCCTTGTCCCAGCCCCATCTCCGCTTTCAGGTAGCCGTATAGGTTCACTCCCCCCGGATAGGCGTCCGGCTCATAGGGCAGCCGTCCGGCCTCCTCCGGCATCACCACCCGGTAGACGACGTGGTTTTTCAAATATCGTAATACGCTGCGCGGCAGCACCTTCAACAGCGCCGGCTTTATCCGGTCTACTATTTGACAGATCCATCGCGCTCCGCTCTTTTTCCATTCTCTCCATGGACTTTTTTGGTTCATGTTTCTTCTCCACCATATTTTTAAAAGGCATTTGGAGGATCTATCGGTCTCCGCTCTGGAGAAAGGGCCCGGCCTTCATAGGTAGAGACAGAAGGTCCCCAATTCTTTAAAGTGTAGGTTTAATAACGCAAAAACGAATTTTTTCGCATCTAAAAAGCAGGATAAAAACTCTTTAAAATTGTATAAATTGATAAAACCAACCGCTTTCATTCTCCTTATACATTTTCTTATCTATATTACCACACTTAATATTCTTCTGCAAGTGTAAATAAAGGGAATGGATTTTTATGTCTATTCCCTTAAAATCGAGTTGTCGAAACCTTGCTATAAGACAACTCCTATGTTGGGAAAAAATTATAAGGATATTGAGCGGAATATATAGATATTTCGCTCTTTATTCTTAAAATACTATAGAATATATTGGGGATTTACGTCTTTTAAGAGGGATCCATTCCACTTGATAAATGTGGTAGATTTGATAACGCGGGCGCAGATTATCGAGCGGCGGCATTGGATGAAGAGAAAAAGGAGGGTTATTCATGCTTTGGACAAAGGAACATCTTGAATATTATTTGGAATGCGACCGGATTGCCTTTAAGCGTCCGCCCAAGGGGAAAAAGGTTTCCCTAAAGGTTCGGTTTAGGCGCTGGTTTACGGTGAACAAAAATTATCCATGGCTGTATATGGTGACGCTGCGTCATCTGGAATATTACATCAACAGCCGGAAAAAGGGACTGCTTGTCACGCTGCGCAAGCTCTTTTATACCCGGCGGCTCTTAAAGCTGCGGTTGCTCACCGGCATGAACATTGAACCGAATACTATTGGGCCGGGCGTTTACATCCCCTATGGAAACGTGGTAATGACGCCGCTTGCGAAGGTGGGCAGCGACTGCACGATCGAAAGCGGCGTTACGTTGGGGATCACCAACGGGATCTATCAAGGGCCGCAGGTGGGAAACCGCGTCTTTATCGGCACAGGGGCGAAGATTATCGGGCAGATTGTGATTGCAGACGGCGTTTGCATCGGCGCGAACGCGGTGGTTGTCAAAAGCGTGCTGGAAGAGAACGTAACGGTTGCCGGCGTACCGGCTAAAAAGGTGAGCAACCATGGATCCGCTACGATGACGGCGGCGGCGACCGAACAGGTGACGCCGCCCGAAGGATAAAGGGGAAGCAGATGAGCAGAAATCGGGATATCCAGTTGGTGTGTATGGACGTGGATGGCACATTGACCGACGGAAGGATTTACATCGGCCCGCAGGGCGAAGCGGTGAAGGCGTTCGATGTGAAGGATGGGCAGGGAATCAAGCTCTTGCAGGCGGCGGGAATCACCGTCGCCGTCATTACGGCGCGCCGGTCGGAGATTGTGGAAAACCGCTGCCGGGAATTGGGGATTACCGAGGTCTATCAGCAGGTGGGGGACAAGGTTGCGATCATTCGGGAGCTGGAAAAAAAATACCGGCTTAACCGGGAGCAGGTGGCTTATATCGGAGATGACCTGGGGGATCTGTCGGCTATGGAGTATACAGGACTCGCCTTTTGTCCGGCCGATGCGGTCGAGAGCGTGAGGCAGGCGGCGAATGTTTTATCCCGCAACGGCGGGAGGGGCGCTGTCCGCCAGGCTGCGGAACGCATACTGGAGCTCTGTGCGGCGCAGAGCGGGCGTGAATAACTCGGTCATGAAATGGCAAACCGGCCGTCACGGTGCATTCCTCTGGTGGATGAAGGGCACGGTGCAACGGAGAAAGGGATTTTATATGGTTAAGCTGAAACAATGGATAGCCCGGATTCTTCCCGTCAGCCATTCCTCTTTCTATAAAAAGATGAATGGCCTATCAAATCAGCTCGTCCAAATGGAGAAACTCCAGCAGTCGTTGCAGGCGGACGTAGCGGTTCTGTTGGAGGAGAGGCCGTCGTTGGCGGAGATGTTGAAGAACCAGGAGAAGGCTCTCGCCTGCTTGGAAAACCCTGAAAGATTCCGTGCGCTCATGAATAAAGCGGAGAAGGAGCTTACGCTCATAGACCATGCGGGCCAAGAGCTTGCGGCCATATCGGAGGAGTTCCGCCGTCTGGGGCTTCAGCAGGAGAGGCTGGAGGCTTCGCTCAAGGAACAGCGGGCAGAAGGAGAGAGTGCGGCTGGCGGGTTACAGGCCGGGCTGGCCGCCCTTGGAGTCCAGGAGGAGGGCAACGGGAGCCGGTTGGAGGCCATGCAGGAGGAACTAACCTCGCTGCGCAAGGTCTATGGGGGAATGAACGGCAGCTTCTTGGCGCTCAAGGAACGGCTAAATCTGCTACAGGGCAGCTATGCGGAATTAAATGAGATCTTTCGTATCCCCCAAGAGCAGCCCTTCCCCAAATATAACGGCGCCTACAGCTTGGCGGGAACGGCGCTCGAACGCCTGCTCTCGGATTATTCGTTTGATACGGTGCTGGATATCGGCTGCGGGGAGGGACAGCACAGCAGCGCCTTTTTAAAGGCGGGGAAGCGCGTCGCCGCTATCAACCTGTGTGAAACCGTATTTATGCAGGAAAACCGGGATAAGATGGAGATCCTGCTCGGCGATTTCAACGAATATCCTTTTACTGGTTCCTTTGACTGCGTTTGGGCTTCTCACGTTTTGGAGCACCAGTATAACGCGCACCAATTCCTGCGGAAGATTCATTCTGTGCTCAAGGAGGGCGGTATACTGGCCGTCACGGTGCCGCCGCCCAGGCAGCTGATCGGCGGCGGGCATGTATCGCTCTGGAATGCCGGATTGCTGCTTTACAATTTGGTGTTGGCTGGGTTTGACTGCCATGAGGCGCAGGTGCTCCGGTATGGCTACAACATCTCAGTCCTGCTGGCCAAACGCAGTATAGAAGAGCTGGGGCCGGATAGCCGCATTGACGATCTCCGGCGCTATTTCCCGGAACAGATAGAATTTATTAAAACCTGGGTGGATTATCATTTTGACGGGGACATTGGTTGAAATACGATAGGGAGGCGTTTCCCAGAGGGCAGGTTGTTAAGCGGATTGCGCGGCAGCCTGCTCTTTGTTCATGGAAAAGACCCTGGTTGTTTTTGCCTCTCAGATGCGCTATAATAAACAGGGAACGGCAGCTTGCTTTCCTGCGGGGGCTTTGGAACAGGCTGCCATGCTTTACACCGGATGAAAAACTATTGTTCTTATGGGGATGAAGGCAGGGCGGGCAATGGAGAAGGAACTGGAACGGTTGGAGGGAGAGGTCTCCTCGATCGTCTATTACAATGAAGAGAGCGGCTTCTGCGTCTTCGATTTTGAGGCGGGCGGGGAGCTGACCTGCGTGGTCGGGGAATTTACCGATATCAGCGAGGGCGAAGGGCTGGTTCTGCATGGCAGCTTTGTGCACCACCCCACCTATGGGCTACAGTTCAAGGCGGTGGCCTGCGAGCACAGCATGCCCTCCAGCGCGTCGGCCATTCTCAAATACCTTTCGTCGGGCGCTATCCGCGGGGTGGGGCCGGTTTTGGCGCGGCGGATGGTGGAGCGCTTCGGCGACCAGACGCTCAACGTGATCGAAGCCGAGCCGGGCAGGCTGACCGAGGTGCGCGGTATCACCCCGGCGAAGGCGGAGAAGATAGCGGAGGAGTTCCAGCGGATCTATGGCATCCGCTCGGTGATGCTCTACCTCTCCCAATTTTCAATTGAACCGGGAACGGCGATTAAAATTTGGAAGCGCTGGGGCGCGGGCACGCCTGCGCTGGTCGGTGAAAACCCTTATGCTCTCTGCTGCGAGGAGATAGGACTGGGGTTCCATGAGGCCGACCGCATCGCTATGCAGCTGGAGCTGGATGCCGAAAGCCCGCAGCGGCTGACGGCGGGGGTGGAGCATGTGCTGCGGGAAAACCTGCTGGCCGGGCACACCTGCCTGCCGCGCGACCGGCTGGCCTCGGTTGCGGCGAAGCTCCTTAGCTGCGACGTCTCGCTCTCAGAATGGGCGATTACCCAGGCGGTCGGGGAGGAACGGCTGATAGAAAGCGAATATGGCGGCCGCGCCTATATCTACCAGCCGCCCTACTACCACGCCGAGCAATATATCGCCGGGCGGATCCGTTTAGCGCAGCTACAGGGGGAGACGCCGGATGCGCACCTGGATACCGAGCTGGCCGGGCTGGAGGAGGAGATGGGCATTTCGCTGGCCGCCGGGCAGCGGGAGGGGATTGCCGCCGCGCTGCGCTACCCCATTTCGATCTTGACCGGCGGGCCGGGCACCGGCAAAACCACCGCTATTAACGCGATGCTGGCCCTCTTTGAGCGGCAGCGGCTGAAGGTGGCGCTCGCCGCCCCCACCGGCCGCGCCGCCAAGCGGATGAGCGACATGACCGGCCGGGAGGCGAAAACGATCCACCGTCTTTTAGAGGTAGACACTACCGACCCTCAGCGCCGGCGGTTTAAGCACCACGAGCAGAATACGCTGGGGTATGACGTGATCATCCTCGACGAGGTTTCGATGGTGGATACGCTGCTTTTTGAGAGCTTGCTGCGGGCAATGCGCTTGGCCTGCCGGATGGTGCTGGTGGGCGACGCCGACCAGCTTCCGAGCGTCAGCGCGGGCAATGTGCTGCATGATCTCATCCGCAGCGGCAGCGTGCATACCGTTTGCCTGACCGAAATTTTCCGGCAGGCCCAGCAGAGCCGGATCGTTCTAAGCGCGCACGATATTGTGCATGGAAAGACGCCGGCTCTGGATAAAAAGGAGGGCGACTTCTTTTTCCTGGGCCGGGCGGGCGATGCGCAGAGCCTGCAAACGGTGGGGGAGCTCTGCCTGACGCGGCTGCCAAAGGCCTACCGCTATTCGCCGCTCTGGGATATCCAGGTGATTGCGCCCACGCGCGTGGGCGCGCTGGGCGTTACGGCGCTCAACCAGCACCTGCAAAAGCTCTTAAACCCGCAGTCGCCGGATAAGGTGCAGACCTCCTTCATGGGCTCCGTTTTCCGGGAGGGCGATAAGGTGATGCAGGTCAAAAACAACTATGACATTGAGTTTGAGCGGGACGATGGGACGCGCGGCGCCGGCGTTTTTAACGGGGACATCGGCGTTGTCGAAACAATCGATCGCGGGTCGCGCACCCTCTTTATCCGCTATGAGGATCGGATGGCCGCCTATTCCTTCGACATGCTGGAGCAGCTCGAATTGGCCTATGCCATTACTGTTCACAAAAGCCAGGGCAGCGAGTTTGAGGCGGTCGTGCTGCCTTTGATGAGCTATCCATCGAAGATGTATTTTCGCAACCTGCTTTACACGGCCGTTACCCGTGCGCGGCGGCTGTTGGTGATTGTCGGCTCCTCCTCCGCCGTGGGTTACATGGTGCGCAACAACCTGCGCACGGTGCGTTATACCGGGCTTTGCGAGTTTATCCAGGGGGATGGGCGGCAGCTTCTGGAATAGGAGGGATGGGCTTTGCCAGTAGGTAAGCGGCTGTTGGCGTTTCTTTTCCCGCCGCGGTGCCCGTTGTGCCGGGCGGCGATGCGCTATGGGGAGGAGTTTTGCCCGGCTTGCCGGGGACGGATCGACTGGCTGTGTTCGCCGGTCCGGCGCAGCCTGGGGCGTTCGCCCGGTTTTCGTTGCTTTGCGCCCTTCCGGTATGAGGGGGAGATCCGCGAACGGCTGATCGAGATGAAAAACCGGGAGAAGCGGATAAACTCCCGGCTCT
Source organism: Provencibacterium sp. (assembly GCA_022793895.1). Taxonomy (GTDB): domain Bacteria; phylum Bacillota; class Clostridia; order Oscillospirales; family Ruminococcaceae; genus Harryflintia. The sequence continues at coordinate 85,090 of JAAWDS010000008.1, forward strand.
TCGCGCCCTATGTCGCCGAGATGGTCCGCCGGTGGGCGCTGTCCGGCGCGAGGCCGGTCGTGGTCTACGTTCCCGGCTTCGAGCCGGAGGGGCGGGTTTATAACGCGGCGCGGGTGCTGGCGCGCGCCGTTGCGCGCAGGCTGGCGCTTCCTCTGCTGCCGGATGCGCTCCTTTTGCTGCGTCCCAAGAGAAGGCAGCACGAGCTGAGCGCGGCCAACCGGCAGAGGAACGTTGCGGGGATTTTCTTTCCCGGTTCGGAGCCGGTGAAGGGGATGCGGGTGCTGTTGGTGGATGACATCGTTACTACCGGCGCGACGCTCTGTAGCTGTGCCGAAGCCCTTTTGGCCGCCGGGGCCAAGGAGGTCCTCTGCGCGGCGGCGGCCTCTTCGAAGCTGGAACGCCCGTAAGCGGATGAGGAATGGCAAAAGCAGAAGGGAAATGCGGTTGAACAAACGGGTAAAAAGGTGTATACTAAAGAAAGATGTCCTGCGCGCCGCAGAAAATAGGATTTTGCACACGGCAAACGTCCGCTCATTATCCGCACAGGCTTTCGGAGGGAATTATGGCATCTATTGATATTGGCATCGATCTGGGTACGGCAACCGTCATCGTCTATCTGGGGAACAAGGGGATCGTTCTCAAGGAACCGAACGTGGTGGCCTTAAATGTGAACACCGGGGAGGTCCTCTCGGTCGGTGAAGAAGCCTACCGCATGATTGGGCGCACCCCGGACTATATCCGCGCTATCCGCCCGCTGGAGGATGGGGTCATTTCGGATTACGATGCAACCGAGCAGATGATTAAATATTTTCTCAAGAAGGTCAGCGGCGGGGCGATCCTGCGTCCGCGCGTTTCGGTCTGCGTGCCGTCGGGGATCACCGAAGTGGAATCCAACGCGGTGGTCGATGCGGCGGTGGCGGCGGGCGCCCGCAAGGTCTATCTGATTGAAGAGCCGGTGGCGGCGGCCATCGGCGCGGGCATTGATATCACCCGGCCGAATGGGATATTGATTGTAGACGTCGGCGGCGGCACCTGCGACATCGCCATGCTCTCGCTGGCGGGCATTGTTTCCAAAACCTCCATCAAGGTGGCGGGCAATAAGTTTGACGCCGCCGTTACCCGGCACATCCGCAATTCGAACAACATTCTCATCGGGGAACGCACCGCCGAAATGATCAAGCAGGAGATTGGCAATGTTTTTGTCGCCGATCCGGAGGTAAAAACGATCATTAAGGGCCGCAACCTGGTCAACGGCCTTCCGCAGAAGCTGGAAATCTCTCAGGCGGAGCTCTATGCGCCGCTCAACGAGCTGGCGATGCAGATTGTCCACTCCATCCAGCAGGTTTTAGAGCGGACGCCGCCCGAACTGGTGGGCGACGTACACAGCAACGGCGTTGTGCTGACCGGCGGCGGATCGCTGATTAGGGGGCTGCCTGAGCTCATTACCCATCGCCTGCGCATCAAGGCGGCGATTGCGAACAACCCGGTTGAGTGCGTTGCGATTGGCACCGGAAAATCCTTCGACTATTTGGGCGAGCTACAGGATGGATTTGTAGGGGCCTCTACTCACAGGCGCTGAAAGAGAAAATATTATAGGGCTGGCTGCAAATATATTTTGCAGCCAGCCCTATTTCAGATAAAGGGGATTTTTTAATAGCCTTACCGATCGGCAGGAGATTCTTCCGGCAAGCTGGAAGGGCCCGCCTGCGCTTTGAGGAGATCCCGGATTTCGGTCAAAAGGAGAATGTCCTCGGAGGGCGCGGGCGGTACGGAGGGCTCCTCCTTCTCCTCCTCCCTTTTACGGCGGAGCCTGCCGATGAGCTTAATCATGCAGAAGACGACGAACGAGATGATTAAGAAGTTCAGCACCTGGTTGAAAAAGCTCCCATAGAGAATGGCGGTCTCCGGCGTTTCCCCCTCGGCAGGCGAGAGGATCAGACGGAAATCTCCGAAATCAATACCGCCGATGATCCAACCGACGAAGGGCATGATGATATCCTTCACCAAGGAATTGACAATCGCGGTGAAGGCGGAGCCGACCACAACGCCGACGGCCATATCGACGACGTTGCCGCGTGAGATAAATTCTTTAAACTCAAGGATGAAATTCTTTTTCTTTGCCATGTTAATACGACCATACCTTTCTATCCAATATAAGGAAAAGCGGGAGGCTGCCGGGCTAAAAGCCGCCGGAGCGGCGCTCATAAAGCCGGGAAGCCGGTATCTCCGCTTTTAAATCCTTCTTCTTGACGGCTGTCACATTTATCGCGCATAGACAAGCGAAGGGAAGGGGGCTTTACCATTGCCAATCCTGAAACCGCCGGTTTAAAAGGCCGGGCAGATCCTTTCCCTTTTGGCGGCCGATTTCGCAGGCGGCCGCATAGCTTATCAACACCGTCCCAACAATGAGCAGATAGCTCCACCAGCTTAAACGCAACCAGAAGCTGCGCGTTAGATAGAACGCCTGCGCCAACAGCGCGAACACAGACAGCAGGAGCCAGCGCCTGCGGCGGACCAAGAAGGAGAAAAAGAGCAGTAGCACGAGCAGGCCGCCTAATAGGAGCGCATCCCCTATTTGTTCCCGCCAGGCCGCCTCGCAGAAGAGGCAGAGCACCGAGAAGCAGGCGGCGGCATATTGCATAAGCCCAATTGCCCGCCCCTTCTCCCGCCAGATCCCATAGCGGCAGGCGGCTGGGAAAAGAAGAAGCGGCAATAGATTCCACTTGAGCGCCAGCCAATCGGGCAGACGCCAAAAGGGCTGTCCCCAAAAGGCCAGGCAGAGACAGAGGCCCATGCCGGTCAACGCCCAGCGGTTCCAAGCCTGGCTTTCTCCCTTGCCTAATAAAAGCAGGAACCAGAGGGCCAGCAGCAGCGCCGCGCCAAAAAGGGCATACCGTCCGCCATAAAACAGCAGGAAAGCGGGGGCGCAGAGGTTTGCCAGCAGCAGCCAATCCGCCCGAAGCCGTTCGCTGCCGAAAGAAAATTTTCCCCTCCAAAGGATCCTCCCCGCCGCTGCGCAAAGAAGGAAGAGGATCACGTTGGCTAGGCAGCGCAGACCATGCGTTACCGATGCCAGCACGAGCCCCCGCCAAAGCAGCGGATAGAGAAAGAAAAGTGGAACCGCTTCCCAAGGCTCCGCGGTCCTTTTCCACCGCAGTGCGGCAAAGGCGGTGAAAACGGCCGCTGCGCCGAACAGCGTAGAGAAGAAGGGGAGCCCGTTTTCGGTCAGGCAGCTAAAGACGCTCAGGCAGGCGAGCGCCAGCAGCGCCGCAAGGAAAGACCGTTGCAGCCGGGCGGCCAGCGCAGAGCCGGGGACGGAACGGCCGGACGCTTCGGTGAGAATGAAGAGCGCGGCGGCCGCTGCCGCTGTGGCCAGCAGGCGGAAGGTGAAGAAGCTCTGGGGAAACCAGGCGGAAGCGGTGGCATAAACGGCCAGCAGAAGGGTGCATTCCGGCAGCGGGAAGGAGAGGGGCGTCTCGCCGCCGGTGAGCTGGATACACAGCCGCAGGCTCCAAAAGGCGGCGGCCAGCCATAGGCAGAGCGCGCTGCCTCCTGTGCCGGTATACCAGAAAACGATCGGAAGCAGCGGCGTATCAATCAGGATCGCCAACAGCAGAGAGGGAAGCAAGGAGCGGAAACGCCCTTCCTTAGAGAGCTGCAAGGCGGCGGCCAGGATGCACAGCCCCGCAAAAAACAGGTTGCAGAAGGTCCAGCCCGGCAGCGAAGGGAACAGGCGGAAGAGGAAAGGCAGAAGGGTGAACGGCAGGTGGGGCAGCAGCAGGCGGGCCGGAGGCTGTAACCGGCCGCCGTTTTTTTCGATCGCCAGCAAAAGGAGCAGCAGGTGGAAGAGCAGCATAGAAAATAGCCCTGCCAGGCTGGCCTCCCTCCCTGGCAGAAGGGAGAGCCGCAGCCCGCAGAACAGGCAGCAAAACGGATAGAGCAGATCCGAGACGAGGGTACGCAGCGGCTTTCCCCAGCGGGCAGAGGCGGCGGCACGCACAGCTAAGGCCGCCGCCGCGCTGAGAACGGAGCGACAGGCCAAAGAGACGGCATAGCGGAAAGGGAGCCAGCCGGTGAAGCCGATGCACAGCGCGAGCAGAAAGACCGGTTGTATCAGGGCGTAACCCCCGCCCTGCCGGATGGCGGCGGCCGTTGCTGCGGCCGCCAGGGTGAGAAGGCTCAGAACGGCCGGAGCCGTCCAGCCCTCCCACTGCCATGCGTTCAAGCCGTTCCACAGCAGCACGCCGCAGGCGGTGACGCCGAAGGCGATTTCCAGTCCCCGGCGCATTGTTTCTGGAAAAAGGCGCAGGCCGCCCAGCAGCAGAAAGAGGGCTGCCGCCAGGCTCAACGCCAGCACAGCGGACGCCTCCGTCCATCCCCCGGCCAGCCGCAGGGAGGCTGTGAGAAAGAAGAGGGTGAAAAGCACCGTCCCGGCCGTTTGCCAGCCGCTCTCCTCGCGGCGGCTACCGCCCAGCAGGAACAGCGCGGAAAACCCGGCCAGCGGCAGCGCCGTCAGCGGATTTGCCGAAGGGGTGAACAGCGAGAAGGGGGCGAAGAGGAACAGATTGAGTGCGAAGAAAAGCCAGAGGTGCTGCCGGTGCAGCAGAACGCTCTCCTGGAAAAAGGGCGGAGGCCGCAGCGCCAGGGCGGCCAGGGCCGCGCACCAAAGCGCCAGAAGCAGCGCCTGGATATCCGCCGGGGGATGGAACAGCCGGATGAGATAAAGCACTTCCGCGCTGATACAGCCATAGACCCCGGCGAGATAGAAGCGGCTCAGATAGCGGCGGGCGCCGCACACACAGGCCGCTCCGGTCAGAAGCATGGCCAGCATGCCCAGCAGCGGCCTGCCCGGCCCATAGAGGCTCAACCACTGGCCGAAGACTGCAAAATGCCCGGCCGCCAGCAGGGCGGTGGGGATGAACAGCGTCCCCAGGGCGAAAAAGGCCCGTCCGGTCGCACGCAGCCGGAACTGCCGTTCGCAGATTGCTGAAATCCCGTAGAAAAGCGCTACCGCCAGAAAAACCAGAAAGGTCCGCGGACCCGCCCCCAAGCGCCGCCAGGCAGTGGTAGCAAAGATAACCCCGGAGAGCAGGACAAACGCGACGCCGGTAGCCAGCACGAGCTGTAGCGGCTGCATGGAGCTGTGCCGCTCCCTGCCCGGTTCCCGCCGGGAGGGGGCGGCAGGCTGCGCCGTTCCCTTTTCAGCAGCCGGCGGCCTCCCGGCAAGATAATCGTTGGCCGTCTGCCGGTTTCCGGCCGCAGAGGCGGCCGGCGCGGGATAGCGGTCCGCCGCCGTGGACGGACGGCCGGGCGGCTCCGCCGTTTCTTCCGCGAAGGCCAGGGCCTCCTCCTCGGAGAGCGGCCGGAAGCCCGGAAGCTCCGGCTGGACAGGCGGCGGCGCCGGGGAAGCGGGTTTCCGGCGGCGCAGGCGTTCGTTTTCCTGTTTTAAATCGCGGCAGCGCAGCGTAAGCACCAGCACAGCCGGAATCAGCCCCAGAGGGGACAGCACCCATAGGACCAGCAGCATCCACATAAAATCTCCCCCTTTCCTTGTCCTTTGCCGGAGCGCAGGAGATCAGTTCTCCTTCCAGGGGTCGATAATGTATTTTCCCTTTGCGCGCAACGCGGGCTGCGCAAGGATCTCCGGCAGCCGTTCGAGGCTTTCCACACCGGCTATCATCGAGGAGACGTCGATCTTTCGGCTGTTGATGAGATCGAGCGCGCGCTGCTGGGTATAGGGGTTGATAAACGAGGCTTTCAGCGTGACCTCCTTTTGGAAAATCTGGAAGGGTTTGATGGGAACCTCGTCGTCCGGCCGGGTGAGGCCGAACATCATGACCACCGATTTCTTTCCGGCAAGATCGACAGCCTGTGCAATGGTGCTCGGAAGCCCCGCGCATTCAATCACAGCGTCTACCCGCGCGACGCCGTTTTCCAGGAGAACGGCGGGAACATCCGCATGGAGGGGATCGATGCAGAGATCGGCGCCCAACCGGCGGCCCATCTCCCGTTTGGCGGCGACCGGTTCCAGCAGCACGACCCGGCGCGCGCCCGCTAAACGTGCCAGCTGCACCATCAACAGCCCGATCATTCCGCCGCCGATCACAACGGCCGTGCTCGAAGGGGTGAGCTCGCACAGATCGACGCCATGTAGGCAGCAGGCCACCGGTTCGGTCATCGCCCCTTCTTCAAAGGAGGTGGAGGGGGCGAGCCGGTAAACCTGAGAAACGTTCACAGCGCAGTATTGTGCGAAGCCGCCGTTGGCAGTCGTCCCAATGCCGACCATCTGTTCGCAGAAGTGGCCGATCCCGCTGCGGCAGTAGTAGCAGCGCCCGCAGAGCTGGTTGGGATCCACCGAAACGCGATCGCCCGGCTGTACGCTCTGCACCGCGCTGCCCGCCTGCTCCACAACGCCGGAAAATTCGTGGCCGAGAATGGTGGGCGGCGTGGTGTCGGCACAGCCTTTATCCCCCTCATAGATGTGTACGTCGGTGCCGCAGACGCCGCAGCGCATGACCTTGATGAGCACTTCGTTTTCTCCTACCGGCGGCAGGGGGGATTCTTCAATGCGGATGTCATGCTTCCCATAAAACACCGCGCTTTTCATCAACCGTTCATCCTTTCTTTCATTCCCCGCTTCTTTTGGGCGGGGAAGTCTGTCCATCCCTTTCAGTATAGGGGTTTGAGGACGAGAATGCAATCCTCACAGGCGAATTTTTTCGTCCGGCTATCCTTGAACAATCCGTAAATTTTTGCGCGATTGGCTGGCGGGCGGGAGAATGATACGCTACAATAACCAAAGAGCGGCGCTTGTATGCCGCGCGGTACCGTCAACCGGTTCCGCTAGGAGAACAGGGGGAAAGAAGCGGTGTTTGAGGTCAGCCATGTTACCAAGCGCTATGGGAAGCTGGCAGCCAACCGGGATGTCAGCTTTTCGGTGGGGGACGGCCAGATAGCCGTTCTGATGGGGCCGAACGGCGCTGGGAAATCTACGATCATTAAATGTATCACCGGCCTGCTGCGTTTTTCAGGCGAGATCACGTTGGGCGGTTTCCCCAACAAATCGCTGGAAGCCAAACGGCTGCTGGGCTATGTTCCGGAGCTGCCGGCGGTTTATGATATGCTGACCGCCGGCGAGCACTTAGAGTTTATCGCCCGCGCCTACCGGCTGGAGGATTGGGAGCCTTGGGCGCGGCAGCTATTGGAGCGCTTCGAGCTGGAGGATAAACGGGGAAAGCTGGGGAGGGAGCTCTCGAAGGGGATGCAGCAGAAGCTCAGCATCTGCTGCGCCATGCTGCCGCAGCCCCGCGTGGCTATCTTCGACGAGCCGATGGTCGGGCTGGATCCCCACGCCATTAAGGAGCTCAAGGCCCTTTTCTCCGAGCTGCGGGCAAAGGGCGCTTCGGTGCTCATCAGCACCCACATGATCGACAGCGTGGAGGACTATTGGGATGTTGCGCACATTATGGTAGACGGCTCTTTTGCCGCCACCCGCCGGGCCGGGGAAGCGGCGGAGGACGGGCAGACGCTGGAGGAGCTCTTCTTTTCGATCACCGAGCGGGAGGGGCGCGCATGAGGGCGTTGTGCTATCTTGCCGCAGTCCGTCTGAAAAACGGGCTGCTGGATTGGCTGCGCCGTCCAGCGCGGCTGATTACCGTTTTGATGTTTGCCGCGCTGCTGGTGTTTTCGGCGTTGGGATCGCGTGCGCCCGCTCTGGAGCTGCGCCGTCCGCTCTCCGAGCTGGGGGCGATAGTCTTTTTGCTGTATACGTTCACCTTTGTATCCGGCGCGCTGCAAGGCTTGCAGACCGGCGCCAGCTTTTATTCGATGGCGGATGTGCATTTTCTTTTCCCCGCCCCCATTTCCCCGCGCCGGGTGCTGCTGTACGGGCTGATCCGGCAGGCGGGATCCTCGCTGTTCATCGGCTTTTTTCTCTTGTATCAATATAGCTGGCTGCACAGCCTTTATGGCGTTTCGATGGGCGGGCTTCTCGTTCTCCTTACCGGTTATGGCCTGTGCATCTTCTGTTCGCAGCTCACGGCCATGGTTCTCTACTCCTTTACCTCGCAGAATGAGAGCGCGCAGCGAACGGCGAAGGCGGTTATTTTCCTGCTGTGCGCCCTAACGGCGCTCGGCCTTCTTCCCGGTCTTTTAAGCGGAACAGGGGATTGGCTGGCGCTGGCGGCGCAGGGGTTAGATTCCCTGTGGGTTTCCTTCTTCCCGGTCGCCGGATGGGTTCGGGCGGCAGTAATGGGCTTCCTTGGTGGAAATCGGACGCTGGCGATAGATTTTTTGCTGCTGTGCGGGGCCTATATCGCAGCGCTGCTGCTCCTGGTATCGGGCAAGCATCCGGATTTTTATGAGGATGTGCTGCTGGCAGCCGAGGTTTCCCAAAGCGCGGTCACCGCGAAGAAGGAGGGGAGGGTGCAGGAGAATCTTCCGCGCCGCATCCGGGTAGGGAAAACGGGAATCCGGCACGGTGCAGGCGCGGGCGTTTTCTATTACAAGCACCGCCTGGAGGATAGGCGTTCCCAGTTTTTCCTGTTGGATTCGCTTTCGCTTTTCTTTCTTGCTTTTGGCTGGGGAATGGCTTGGCTGATGCGGGAGGAGGGCCCCATTCCGCTGCTGGTGTTCACCACCTATCTGCAACTTTTTTCCACCGCGAGCGGACGCTGGGTGCGGGAGCTGCTCCAGCCCTATGTTTACCTGCTGCCTGAGCCTGCAGCGCTGAAGCTGTTTCATATCTGCCGGGAGAGCATGCTGCGCGCGGCGGTGGAGGCGGCGGCGCTCTACCTGCCGGCGGGCCTCATCCTTGGACTGTCTCCGGCCGCTATCCTTGCCTGCTTTGCGTTCCGGATGGGGTTTGCCTTCCTGTTCTTAGCAGGCAATCTCCTGATTGAACGGGTGTTGGGAACGATAAACAGCCGGGTGATCATCATGACGCTGTATTTTCTGATCTTAATTTTGTTGGGCATCCCCGGCATTATCCTGGCCGTTGCGCTGTATGCCCTTTTGGACAGTCTGGCGCTGGCCCTGTGGGCCTCCTGCCTCTTTAATCTGGCCGTTTCGGCGCTCACCGGCTTCCTCTGCCGCAATATGCTGGACTGTGCGGAGATGAACAACTGGTAGCGGCGGTTTTCTTCGCCGCTGGTAAAATTTTCCAGACCCCTTTATTTTCCTTCGGGGAGAGCGAGTAAATATAAATGAGGGAAGATAGGGCCCGTTGATAAAGGTACAGTTTTGTCAACCGGCTTTTTAGTATCTTCCGGCTACTCCTTTGCAGGCACACCGGGCAAACCGCAGGCTGGTTCAGGGGGAAAGAAAGCCCTTGAGATTATGACGGTATGGAGAGATTGGAATGGGAATGGTAGTAAGAAGCAACATCATGGCGCTGAACGCGAACCGTCAGCTGGGGATGAACAACAGCCAGGTATCGAAGTCGTTGGAGAAGCTGTCGAGCGGTTTTAAGATCAACCGCGCGGGCGACGACGCTTCCGGCCTCGCCATCAGCGAGAAGATGAAGGCGCAGATCAAGGCGCTGGACACGGCGTCCTCGAACTGCCAGGACGGCATCTCGCTGGTACAGACGGCGGAAGGCGCGCTGACCGAGGTGCATGACATGCTCAACCGCATGGTCGAACTGGCCGGCAAGTCTGCCAACGGCACCATGGAGCGGCCGACCGACGCGAACGGTACGATTCAACCGGAGACGGTGAATAAAGGCGGCACCGACCGTAACGCGTTGCAAGAAGAGATGAACGCGCTCTGTAAGGAAATTGACCGCATTGCGGACTCGACCAACTTCAACGGTATCAAACTCTTAAACGGCAACCTCAGTGGCGGTAGCGCCGGGAATACGGGAAGTACTGGAAACACCGGCAGCGCCGGGAATACCGGAAATACGGGCAACACCGGCGGTACCGGTGACACGCTGACGGCTTCGGATATCACCGGCCCGACGAATATGGCTATAAACGTGTCGATGGCCGCAGGTCAGCAAACAGCGAAGTTCGATCTTGCAGGTGTTAAATTTGCGAAGGATGGTACGGTCAGCGTTACTTTCGGGAAAAGGACCTACGATGTAGACGTTAAAAAGGATATGACCGACGCAGAGTTTTTAAATGCGCTGGCGACGGTTTATAATAAGAATCCGATAATCGATTCGGCTGCCGGTGAATTTGTCGCGTCGGGCACTGCGGGCAAGCCGGCCGAGCTTCAGTTGACGGGCTTGAATTCAGCGGCGGCAAGTTTCACTTGGGAATCGGTGGTGACAATCGTCCCGAAGGCAGCTCCGACCGGCGGTACAGGAGGCACAACCGGATCCGGTGGAACAACCGGCGGGACCGGCGGCACGAACGGAACGGGCGGCGCTGCCAAAGCGCCCACCTTCGAGCCAGATCCGGCCGGCTTGGCGAAATTTAACATTGCATTGGTGGAACTCTCCGGCTTCCAAGGAGAGATCGACGCCGATACCAAGGTTAAAATGGCCTATGACGGAGCCACCCAAAAGCTGTCGGTCACGATTGGCAGCGATACCTTTGAATCGGCCGTTCTTACCGATAACGCGGCCAATTTGGGCGGGCAGGATATTACGCTCACCAACGGAAACGGCGAAACGATAACGGTGAAAACGGCAGATACCGTCTCCGAAATCGGTAAGGATAAAACGGGAAACATCGCTTCCACCGTCATCGGCACGCTGAAGCCCGCCGCAGACAACACCAACGGCGGGGCCGGCAACGCGCTGATTCTGCAAATCGGCGAGGACGGCCAGCAGTGGAACAAGATGGACGTTGCAATCGAAGACATGCACATTGTGAGCCTGTTTGCCCAGGCGAAGGCGGGCGTTGTGGTGCAGAACACCAATGAAACCGACCCGGCGATCATGACCATCGATATCAGCAGCCAGGATGCGGCGAGCAACGCTCTGGACAGCATCCGCGAGGCGGTGAACACGGTATCTACCCAGCGTTCGAAGCTGGGCGCAATCCAGAACCGTCTGGAGCACACCATCAACAACCTGGACGTTGCTTCGGAGAACATGAACTCTGCAAACAGCCGCGTACGGGACACCGACATGGCCAAGCAGATGATGAGCTACACGCAGATGAACGTGCTGACCCAGGCCGCGCAGGCAATGCTTGCCCAGGCCAACCAGCAGCCGCAGTCTGTCCTCCAGCTCCTCCAGTAAGCCGTTATCCGGCAACCTGTTTGATTACTCCAAACTCAACAAGGGCCCTGCCGCAAGAAATTGCGGCAGGGCCCTTGTCTTGCTTATGAACGGCTGTAGTCACTGATTACCTGATCGCACCAGCGATCAAATTCGGGATCGGGACGCTTATATTCCGGATGGGCTTCGATATAGCGCAGCGCCCGTTCCACCCCTTGATCGAACCGGATGCAGGCGTTAAAGCCGGGCACGAGGCGCTTGAGCTTGCGGTTATCAAAGACAACCGAGTTGGCCTTATCCCCCAGCAGCGGACCGCGCAGCGAAGGATTATACTGGATCAGGCGATCGGTGGCAATGTGGCAAATAATAGGCTGCACGCCGAGCTTTTGAGCGACGATGCGATAGGACGCGTCCCAGGTCAGCGATTCATCCGAGGTAATGCCGACGGCCTCGCCAATGGCGTGCGGATTTCCAATCAGGCCGTAAAAGCCCTTTGCGAAGTCCTCGTTAAAGGTGAAGGTCCAGAGGGACTGTCCGTCGCCATGCAGAAGAACTGGCTTACCGTCGAGCATCCGTTGCAGGATCTGCCAGCTCCCGCATTTCCCATGGACAGCCATCGGAATTTCCCGTTCATCATAGGTATGGCTGGGCCGGACGATGGTAATCGGGAACCCCTCTTCGCGATAGGCGCGTAAGAGCCGCTCCTCACAGGCGATCTTTTTCTGGGAGTACTCCCAAAAGGGATTAAAGAGCGGAGTGCTCTCGTCTACGAGGTAGTGGGCGAGCGGCTTTTGATAAGCGGAAGCCGAGCTGATAAAGATATATTGGCGGGTTTTTCCGGAGAACAGGCGGATATCCCGTTCTATCTGCGCGGGATCGAAGACGATAAATTGAGCGACAGAATCGAAATACTCGTCCGCCAGCAGCCGACGGACCGATTCCTCATCGGCCATGTCCGCAGTAATGGCGCGCACCCCCTCAGGCAGCTCCTGCGAACGGTTGCCGCGGTTCAGCAGCACCACCTCATCTCCTTGCTGCACGGCCAGGCGGGTGCAGGCCATGCTGATTCTTCCGGTTCCGCCGATGAATAGGATTTTCATGTTTCGCTTACTTCCTTTCTCGTTTGTGATTAGCCGCCGGTGAGGCGGACTGATGGCCCAGTTAAAAAGAAGGGATCTCCAAGGCGCGCCGGCAATGGACAGAAGGGTTAAAGACATGCTATACTTTATCCACTGAAGGGCGGGGAACGCCCTAAAAACGGCTGGCGAAGGAGGAGAAGGAAGGATGGAGATTAAACCCTACCTGCGTAAAACGCAATACTATGAAACGGATCAGATGGGGATCATCCACCATGCCAATTATGTTTACTGGATGGAGGAGGCGCGCGTGGATTTCATGGAGCAGATGGGCTTTGGCTACCGGCAGGCGGTCGAAGCCGGGATTGATTTTGCCGTGTTGGGCCTCTCCTGCCGTTATCACAAAATGGTGCGGTTCGGGGAAGAGGTGCAGATAGAAATTTCGATCAGCCGCTTAACGGCCACCCGCATGACGGTAGCTTACCGCATCTTGGGACCGGATGGCACATTGCGCGCGACCGGGGAGAGCGAGCACTGCTATTTTTCAGGCCGCCTACAGCGTCCGGTTTCCCTTCCAAAAGCGCTTCCGGAGCTCTATGCCCTTTTTAGGTCGGTCTGTACGCAGGCGGAAGGCTGAACGCGAGGCAGGTTTTCTTTAAAAATAGACTGAATAGGGAGCGTTGTAAAATGCAAGGCATTTTACAACGCTCCCACGTCTTACTGACCACCGTCAAGCGCGATGCTGTAAAAGTTTAATCTCATAGCAATTGTCGGCCGTTACCCGCTGGATGCCAGATAACTGTTCGGCCACCTTGGCACTGACGAGCTGAACAGTTTTTTCAGCCGTTTCGGTAATTTGATCGCCGATCTCCATTGTTCTTTGTTCGATAAACGCTTTGAGTTCGTCTTGGCCCTTCTCCAGATTGCCGACCCGAGTGCAGAGCTCTTCCTGGCCTTTTTTGAGAGTGGCAACCTCGGCGCGGAGCTCTTCCTGGCCCTTCTCCAGATTGCCGACCCGAGTGCAGAGCTCTTCCTGGCCTTTTTTGAGAGTGGCAACCTCGGCGCGGAGCTCTTCCTGGCC
>JAAWDS010000009.1 GCA_022793895.1 Provencibacterium sp.
GCCCGCAGGGCCGGTCGGACCGGCCGGGCCTACTGCGCCTGCCGCGCCCGCAGGGCCGGTCGGACCGGCCGGGCCTTCCAAACCTTGAGGGCCTTCCAAGCCGGCAGGGCCCTGCAATCCGATAGGGCCCATCGGGCCAGTGGGACCGGCCGGGCCTGCGATTCCCTGCGGACCGGTCGGGCCTACTGCGCCGGTCAGACCGCGTTCACCCTGCGGACCAGCAATTCCCTGCGGACCAGCAGGGCCGCGCACACCCTGTGCGGATAGGAAAAGAGAGCAACCAAAAGGCTCTTTACCGGCTCTGCCGGCGGATGACCCCTCCGGGACGCGCGCCCGTATGCTTCCCGTTTTCCAAAACGAGAACGCCGTTTACCAGCACGGATTCTACGCCGGTTGGATAAACGCGCGGATCGATAAGGTTCTCACAGGCGTGCAGCCTTTCCATATCCAGCAGCAGCAGATCGGCGCGGTAGCCCTCGCGGATAAGCCCCCGGTCGCTCAGGCCCAGGATCTCCGCCGGCTTGCCGGTAATTTTGCGGATGGTGTCCTCCAGCCGCGGCATGCCCAGCTCGGTGACGAACTTCACAAAGCCGCAGTAGGTGTTGGGGTTTGGCAGCCTTCCCGGATGGGTCGGGATCTGCTTGCAGGTGGATTGCAGATCAAACACAAAGGTATCGTTGCCGACGGTAGCCTCCGGATGCTTTAAATAGGTATGTACTGCATGGATGTTCATCGAGTGGGTGGCACGGAAGATCTTCACCGCCGGATCGATCAGAAGCAGCTCAAAGACGGCCTCCAAGCTCTCCCTTCCCATCCCGCGGGCAATCTCCTGAATGGTGCGGCCCACATACTGCGCCTCGCGGCACTGCAAAACGGTAATCCCTTCATCCCAATCCGGGTTAATCCGCGGGTTAAGGGTAAAATAACGGCCCCCGTAAATCTCGGCGGCGATCATTTCCCGGTAATCCTTTCCGCGAAGGTTCTTTAAGAAAAGCGCAATCCCGCCGCTCAGGTAGTACCAAGGGCGGAACAGCGTGATGAGATCGGGATAGATCATCGTTCCACCAGTGGTGTTGGGGATGACGTCGAAATGGGATCGAGCGCCCCGCTCCAAGTAGCTGTCAATCACCTGTAGCGTACGCTCCGCCGCCGCAACCTGCATATAATCATCGTCCGCCGGGAAAACATCATAGCCGGTGGAGAGGTGGGAGATCTCGGTCTGAAGCTCATTTTGCAGGCCGATTTCCAGCGTTTCCCGAATGCCGTCGATCTTCTTCTGCTTTTTGGGCGTACCGGAGCGCAGGCCCGTTTTGCGCCAGTGGGTGAAATAAATGCCCTCATAGGGCTTGAGCTCACGGGTCATCTCCATCAGCTCGGCCGTGTCGGAGAAGATCCCAGGCTCATAGTCCAGCCCAACGGACATGCCGAAGGCCCCGGCCTCCAGCGCTTCCCGGATCTGCGGGCGCAGCTTTTCCTTTTCCTCTTCGCTCAGGCGGTGGTTGCCGTCCGGCCCCGTGAGGTTCATGCGGATGGTGCTGTAGCCCAGCAGGGTGATGATGTTGCCAGAGAGGCCGCACCGGTCAATGCGGTCGAGCCATTCGCCAAAGCTCCTCCAATCGGGGCGGTAGCCGCGTTCCTGCTCGATCAGAGGGGCGATGTCTTTGGTATAGACCCAATAATCCTCGGCATACATGTCGGGATAGACCTTGGGAATCAGCGAAACCAGCAGGTCAAAATCCGCCTGGTTCCCCAGCCAATAGGGGCCGATGGGCGCATTCGATTGGCCGCACTGGCAGCCGACAAAGGTGGTGATTCCCTGGTGAAGCATGCTCTCCATCTGCGGATAGGCCAGGATCGTCTGATCGGCGTGGGAGTGCATATCGATAAAGCCCGGCGTCACTGTCCGGCCGGCCGCATCGATCTCCCGGACGGCCTCTGCTTCCGAAAGGCCGCCTATCTGGCGGATACGTCCGCCCTCAATGCCGATGTCGGCCGGATAGCCGTCCCTTCCGGTCCCATCCACAATAAAACCGTTCCGGATAATCAAATCATACATCGGATGAACCCTTCCTTCCTTAATCTTAAGAGGAACTGTAAAAACCGCATTTCTGTTTAGCAAAAGGGACTTGCAAAAAACGCTTCTCCAGTTTACCGTAGCGTTCGTGCGAGCCGTTCCTCCGGTTTACAGAAACCGGAAAAGGGCGGTTTCGCGCCTTCCGGCGCGAAATTCGGGCCGCCGTCTTGGCCCGAAAGCACTTTTTCAGAAGAGGTTGTTAAAAAACGCGGGGCGTTTTTTAACAACCTCTTTTTATTGCTTATCCCAAACGCGGCGGTAGAGCCGCAGCAGATTCCCGCCCAGGATTTTGCCGACCTCGTCCTCATGGAAGCCGCGGCGCAGCAGGTGATCCGCCAGGTTCTCCCACTCGTCGAAATAGTTGAAGCCCTGCACGTGCTTGCGGGTCCCGTCAAACTTGCCGAACCAGTTCGGGCAGGTGCGTTCAAACTCCACCCGTCCCATCCGGTAATCCAGCGTCGGGCGCTTCCAGCGGTCGGTGCCGATGCCAATCGCATCCACCCCCGCCAGCTCGGCCACATGGACCATGTGATCGATATAGCGATCGACCGTCGGCCAACGGCTCTGATCCTCGTCGCACATGACCGAGTGCGGGCACAGGCCGATGACGCCGCCCTTTTTGGCTAACGCCTTAATCTGCTCGTCGCTGGCGTTGCGCACATGGTTGGAAACCGCCTTGCAGGAGGAATGCGAGAACACGACCGGATCCATCGAGGTCTCAATCGCTTCCATCGAGGTGCGGTAGCCGACATGCGAAAGATCGATAAGCATGCCCACGCGGTTCATCTCATAGATGCACTGTTGGCCGAAGCGGGAGAGCCCCTTATCCTCCGGCTCGAACACCCCCGAACCGATAAAGCATTGCTGGTTATAGGTCAACTGCACGATTTTAAGGCCGAGCTTGTTGAGCAGCGAAATGTAACGCAAATCCTGCTCGAACACAAACGCCCCCTGGGTGCTCAGGATAACGGCGAGCTTCCCTTCTTTTTTCGCGCGCTCAATGTCCGCGGCGCTCGTGGCTACGACCACCTTCTCCGGGCAGGTTTCTTCCAGAAGGTAATATTTGTGGATCTCCTTGCAGCAATCGGTAAAGGAGGCGGGGTAGTTGTCGTCTGTAACGGTGGTGCTGATGGCGGTCACGCCCCCATCCAGCAGGATATCTACAATGTCCTTATCCGGAGAACACTCGAACGGTGGATCTGTAAACAAACCGTGGAACAACGTATCAATTGCGATGCTTTTTTTGAGAACGCCGGCCCCTGTCGCTTCGTTTTGCAATTTGCTCACTCCTAATTTTCATTTTTACGCCTGCCCCCTCAAAAGACAGAGGGAAAAGATTTCAAAATTGATTATCGCACAAAACGATGTGAAACTCAAGGTTTTTCAAATGTTTTTTTTGCAATGAAGCCTCGAAATATTTGCAAATTATTCACAAAACCAATGGCGTTTTTCGGTTTTAGCTCCAAATATTTTTTTAAAACCTTGACATAGACGGAGAAATTGTTATACTATTCTTAAAACAACGGCGTTTTATCCAGGCGGGAAAGACGCCGTTGTTTTTTTAATCATATCAGATATCATATTCTATATGATATAGCGGAACCCGTTCATATTTTTCTCACGGCAGGATCTCAAAAAGAAGGAGCTAGAAACAATGAATTGCAAAATGACGGAGTTGGAAGAGCGCACCAAGCGCAACCCGTTCGATGTGGAGGCCTGGCTCGACCTCGGAGCCCTGATTGCAGAGGAAGAGCAGGACATGGACAAGTCGCGCGAAGCGTTTACCCGCGGGCTTTGCTTCAGCCCGTTCGATGCGCGGCTGCGCTTGCAGCGCGGGCGCAAGTTCATGGCCGGGGGCGGTTTTTCGCAGACCATCGCCGATCTCTCCCTGGCCGCCCGGATCACTCCGGACGACTGGGAAATCTGGTACTACATGAGCGTTGCCTATAACCTCTGGGGCAAATATGAGGATTCGGCCCGGTGCTTTGAGGAATGCGCCCGGCAGGTGAAGGAGCCCGCAGGGCTCTATCCCATCGTGGATTGGCTGTTCACCACCTATGTTAAGCTCGGACAGAACGAAAAGGCGAAGGCCGCGCTGGAGCTCATCGACACCAGCACCCCCTGCACGCAGATGGACTACTCCTACCGCAAGCGCGTCATGCTCTTTAAGGGCGAGATTCCTCCGGAAACCTTTATCGATGAGGAGGAGATCCTCCGTAGCTGCATTGAGCGCAAGGACCGCCCGGAGCTGGAGATGGTGACGCAGCTCTATGGCCTCGCTAATTATTATGCCTACATCGGCGAAATGGAAAAATCCGACGAGACGCTCAAGCGCCTTATAGCCCAGCCCAAATTCCATAATGCCTTCGGCTATATGAAGGGCGTTATCGATGCCCGCGACCGGGGACTAATCGACTAGACACACCCGCTGGAAAGCCGTTTATAAGATTTGCGGGAGCCATCAGAATAAACAGGAGGAAATTAAGATGTCTGAAAAAATCGCGGAGCTCAAGGCTCAGATCGAAAAGGATCCTAAAAACGATAAGCTCTGGTATCAGCTGGGGATGGAATATGTTGCGGAAGACGCTTTCGAGGAAGCCGTCGACGCCTTCTCGAACGGCCTGATTCATAACCCCTTTAACAAGGATTGCTACCGTGAACGCGGACGCAAATACATCTCGCTGCAAAAATATGCGCACGCCGTCGCCGATTTCACCATTGCTTCCCGCCTGGATCCCTATGACAACGAGAACTGGTACTATCAGGGCGTTGCCGCCCACCTCGCCGAGATGTATGACCGCTGCATCGAGGCCTTCCCGCGCGCCATCGAGTGCATGAAGAAGCAGGGGGTTGACGAGTGGCTGGCCTGCGTGGATTGGCTGTGGCTGACCTACCAGACCATCGGCGAGAAGGAGAAGGCGGAGGAGATCATCACCCTGGTGGATGAGAACACCCCCTGCATTCCGCGCAGCCTCTCCTACAAGCGCCGCGTCCTGCTCTACCGCGGCATCGTTAAGCCGGAAGAGTTCCTGGATCGTGAGGCGCTGAAAAAGACCGACCGTCCTGAGCTCTACCTCATCAGCGAGCTGTTCGGCCTGGGCAACTATTACTTGGTCAACGGCGAGAGGGAGAAGGCCGTCGCCCTCTTCAAAGAGGCGCGCGACGTTCCCAACTGGCACTCCTCCTTCGCCTACCGGCTCGCCTGCAAGCGTCTTGCAGCCCTTGGAGAGTGAGGTCCCTATCATGAAATATGAACTCGAAAAAACCGCCGCGGCGCTGGCGGCCGCCCCGCAGGATCCCAAGTGCTGGTATGACCAGGGCATGGCCTTGGCGGAGGCCGACCGCTTCGAAGAGTGCCTCGAAGCCTTCACCCGCGGGCTCTGCTACTCCCCCTTCGATCCCGATCTACGCTTGCAGCACGGCCGCAAGCACATCACGCTCGATCAATATACCCAGGCGGTCGCCGATCTTACCCTCGCCTGCCGTATAAAGCCCCAGCATTGGGAAAACTGGTATTACTGCGGCGTCGCCTGCTACATGGACGGGCGCTATGCGCTCGCCATGCAGATGGAAGAGCAGTGCTTAAAGACGATGCAGGAAAACGGCGTGGAAGAAATCCCCGCCGCCGCCTGCTGGTATTGGCAGTCCGCCATGAAGGCCGGCAAACAGGAGGACGCCGCCCGCATTCTGGACGCCTACATCTATGAAGGCGTTCCTTGCAGCAACATGGACTACACCAAGCGCTGCTATCTCTACAAGGGGATCCTCAAGCCGGAGGACTTTGAAGACCTCGACGCGCTGCGCGAAAGCCTGAAGGACGAGGACCGGCCGGATCTCTATTTCATCACCCTGCTGCATGGACTCGCTACCTACTGCCACTACAACGGACGCGAGGAGCAGAGCCGGAAGGTGCTGCGCGTCATCTATGAAATGCCGAACTGGCACGAATGCTTTGCCTATAAGCAGACCCTCCAGGACATGAAGGAGCGCGGTATGCTCTAATCCTCTCCCCTGCGGTTCCCGTTCCCTCGCGGGACGGCCGGAACGCAGAAAAGAGAGTCCGGCGCCGGAGGGCCGGGAAATATCCGCCTCCGGCGCCTGTTCCTTGGAATGCTCGCAGCGCGGGAATCGCGCAGTGAACATAGATTGCTTGAATTTTTAAGGAGGATCTCAATGAAAAGATTACTCACCCTCGTTATGGCTCTTGCCATGACAGCCTCACTTGCAGCTTGCAGCGGTGGAAACGATTCGTCTTCCAGCGCGCCGGCAAGCTCCGGGGCCGCTTCCACCCCTGCTTCTTCGGATGGCGCCGCCGCCCCTGCCGACAGTGCCGACTATAAGGACACGCTGATCCTCGGCACCGCCAGCGACCAGGATATTATGGACGGTCAGAACAACGTGACCAACGATAAGATCCTGCGCACCGTTTATTCCCAGCTCATCCGCCGCAACGCCGACAGCGTAATTGAAGGCGACCTGGCCGAGAGCTGGGAGGTCAGCGAGGACGAGCTGACCTGGACCTTCCACCTGAAAAAAGGCGTCAAGTTCCACAACGGCAAGGAGCTCACCGCCAAGGACGTCAAGGCTTCCTATGACCGCCTGTTAAACGCGGACGATCCCCAGCGCTACACGGCGACGATGAACTACATCGACCGCTGCGAAATGGTGGACGACTACACCGTCCAGCTCATCACCAAGCAGCCCTCCGGCCCGATGCTCGCCTCGCTCTGCGCGCGCGCCAACCTGATTCTGGATGCCGACTACATCGAGAAATATGGCCGCGACATCGGCACCAAGCCGGAGACGATCAACGGCACCGGCCCCTACAAGCTCGTTGAGTGGAACAAGGATGAGGAGATGGTCTTTGAGCGCTTCGACGATTATTTCCGCGGCCCTGCCGCCACCAAAAACCTGATCATCCAGATCATCCCCGAAGCCAACTCCCGCGCTATCGCGCTGGAGAGCGGCGAGATTGACATCGCCGACGGCCTGAACGGCGAGGACGTCGCCCGCCTCGACGGGACCGACGGCATCAAGGTCGAGGCCCGCGAGAGCAACGGCCAGCACCTCTATCAGTTCAACTGTAAGGATCCGATCATCGCCGATACCCGTGTGCGCCAGGCCATTAGCTACGCCATCGACCGCCACGTTATCTGCGAAACCCTCTTTGGCGACTATGAAGGCACCCCCTGCACCGCGCCGCTGCACCCGCTGACCTTCGGTTACACCGATCTCGGCGTCATTGAGCGCGATGTGGAGAAGGCCAAGTCCCTGCTGGCCGAAGCCGGCTATGCGGACGGCTTCGATCTCACCGTTATGACCGGCAACTATGCGAAGTCCACCCAGGTCTGCGAGATCATGAAGGAGCAGCTCGCCGAGGTCGGCATCAACCTCATCCTGGATGTGGTGGAGAACGCCACCTTTAAGGCCAACCTCAACGGCGTTACCCCCGATCAGTTCAAATGGGGCATGTTCAACATGGGCGCCGGCCCTGGCTCGGTGGATGCGGATGAAGGCCTGCGCCGCCTGTACACCACCCCCACCGGCGAAACCAACGAAAACAACTACGGCTGGTACTCCAACGCTAAAGTGGATGAGCTGCTGAACGCCGCCGCTATCACCACCGATTCCGAAGAGCGCCTCAAGCTCTATGCCGAGGCCCAGCAGATCCTCTATATCGACGATCCGGTCGGCATCTGGCTCAACGACCGCAAGAACATCTATGTCATGTCCGACAAGGTGGAGAACTTCTCGGTAGAGGTTAAAAACATCGTTTTCTTTGAAAACATCAGCGTCCGCAAGTAACGCTCCTGTCCATCAACCTTATCCGCCGCGCCGGAAGCCGTCGGGGCTTTTGGCGCGGCGGCCCTTGTATATCAAAAAAGCGACGCCGTTCCAGAAGCAACGCAGCCGAGGAGGTCCATGAATGCTTAAGTACGCCGTAAAACGGATCCTTCAGCTCATCCCCATGCTGCTGATCCTATCCGTGATTGTTTTCTCCATCGTCCACCTGATCCCCGGCGATCCGGTCTCCAACATGTTGGGGCCGGACGTCCCCTCGGAGATGGTGGAAGCGGAAAAAGAGCGGCTTGGCCTGAACGATCCGCTCCCTGTCCAATACATTAACTACATGAAGGGCCTGTTTACTGGGGATATGGGCACTTCCATCGTCACCGGGAAGCCGGTAGCCGAAGAGCTGGCCAAGCGCTATCCCCCCACCCTGATCCTCGCGGTCGGCGGCACCGTCGTCGCCGCGCTCATCGGCGTGCTGTTCGGTATCATTGCCGCCGTGAACCACAACAAGTTTGTCGATAACCTGCTGATGGTTCTCTCGCTGACGAGCGTTTCCACCCCCTCTTTCTTCCTAGCCTTGATTTTAATGCTGGTCTTTTGCCTACAGCTAAAATGGCTGCCCAGCATCGGCTTAAAATCCCCTTTGCACGCCATTCTCCCGGTCTTTACGCTGGGGATCACCGCCGTCGGCTTTATTACCCGCACCACCCGATCGGCGATGCTCGACGTCATCAACCAGGACTACATCCGTACCTCGCGTTCCCGCGGCGTGCCCAAGCGCGTCATTACTTATGTGCATGCCTTCCGCAACGCGCTCATCCCGGTCACCACCGCCGTCGGCCTGCGCTTCGGATCGCTTTTGGCGGGCGCGACGCTCGTAGAAACGGTATTCTCGATCCCGGGCGTCGGCCGTTTCCTGGTGGATGGGGTCCTCAAACGGGATTACCCCGTCGTGCAGGGCACCATTTTAGTGCTGGCCGTCACCTTCGTGGTGGTGAACACCGTGATCGACCTGTTGTATGCGGCGGTTGACCCGCG
Organism: Provencibacterium sp.; assembly: GCA_022793895.1. Taxonomy (GTDB): domain Bacteria; phylum Bacillota; class Clostridia; order Oscillospirales; family Ruminococcaceae; genus Harryflintia. The sequence goes on from JAAWDS010000009.1 coordinate 8,906, forward strand.
CATTAAATATGATTAAAGGAAGGAGGCCCCTGCATTGTTTAAAAACCCTGTTGTGAAGCGCTTCATGCGGCGGAAGGTCTCCGTCGTGGCGGCGGTCGTGATGCTGCTGTTCATCCTGACCGCGCTCATCGGCCCCTTCTTTTGCAGCCAAAGCCCGGAAAAGCAGAACCTGACGATGACCTATGCCGGTCCGAGCGCCGAGCATTGGCTGGGAACCGACGAGCTTGGACGCGACACCTTCACCCGCATGGTTTACGGCTCCCGCGTTTCGCTGCTCGTCAGCTTCGGCGGCGTCATCAGCGGATCGATCGTCGGGATTTTGATGGGCGTTTGCGCGGGCTATTTCGGCAAGGTGGTAGACACCGTTATCTGCCGCATCGTCGATATCCTGCTGGCCTTCCCCGGCCTGCTGTTGGCTATCACCATTGTAACTATCCTGGGCAACGGCACGCAGAACACGGCGATTGCTATCGCCATTTTCTCGATCCCATCGATGGTGCGCATGGTGCGCGGTATCGTTATCTCCTTAAAAAGCTCGGAATATATCGACGCCTGCCGCGTAATGGGCGCCTCCAACGCGCGGATACTGGCGACCCACATTATTCCCAACTGCATGTCGCAGATCATCGTGAACGTTACGCTCAACCTGGGCACCGCTATCCTAACCGCCTCCTCGCTCTCCTTCTTAGGCTTAGGCGTGCAGCCGCCCAACCCGGAGTGGGGCGCCATGCTCTCCTCAGCGCGCGAGGTTATCCGGACAACGCCGATGCAGGTGTTCGTTCCCGGCATCGCCATTACGCTGGTGGTGCTCGCCTTCAGCCTGGTAGGCGACGGGCTGCGCGACGCGCTGGACCCGAAGCTGAAAAATTCTTAAAAGGGGGTTTTGAAGATGGCGGATAAATTACTGGAAATCAAGAACCTCCAGACCTACTTCTATACCGAGGAAGGCATTGTTCCCGCGGTGGATGGGCTCGATCTCTCGCTGGGGGCGGGCGAGACGTTAGCCGTGGTCGGCGAGTCCGGCTGCGGGAAGAGCGTGACCTCGCTCTCGATCCTGCGCCTCATCCCCGATCCGCCCGGCAAGGTCTTAGCCGGGGAAATCCTCTATAACGGCGAGGATCTGCTCAAAAAGAGCGAAAAGGAAATGCAGAAGATCCGCGGCAACGATATTTCAATGATCTTTCAGGAGCCGATGACCAGCCTCAACCCGGTTTTCACCGTCGGCCACCAGATCGGCGAATCGCTCAAGTACCACCAGGGGATGGACAAAAAACGGGCGCGGGAAAAGGCGATTGAAATGCTGACCCTTGTCGGCATCCCCACCCCGGAGCGGGTGGTGGACGACTTCCCGCACCAGCTCTCCGGCGGCATGCGCCAGCGCGTCATGATCGCCATGGCGCTCGCCTGCAACCCCAAAATCCTGATTGCAGACGAACCGACCACCGCGCTCGACGTCACCATTCAGGCCCAGATCCTGCGGCTGCTCATCGATCTGAAGAAAAAGATGAACACCTCCATCATTCTGATTACGCACGATCTCGGCATCGTGGCGCAGATTGCGGAAAACGTGATGGTCATGTATGCCGGCGAGGCGGTGGAATATGCCGATGTGGAATCCATCTACCGTGCGCCGCTGCATCCCTACACCGTGGGGCTCCTAAAGTCCATCCCGAAGCTGCATGAGGAGAGCGACGTGCTCTATAACATCCGGGGCGCCGTTCCCAGCCCCAGCGACTACCCGAAGGGCTGCCGCTTCTCGCCGCGCTGCGAGGAAGCCTGCGAACGCTGCCGCCAGGAGAAGCCGGAGCTCGTCACGCTCGACGACGGACGCCGCGTCCGCTGCTGGAAATACGCCAAGGGAGGGTTAACGGGTGAGTAAGATTCTACTGGATGTGAAGGACCTCAAGCTCCATTACCCCTTCCGGGTCAAAAATGCCAAGGGGCTTGGGAGCGAAACCCGCTTTGTCAAGGCGGTGGACGGGGTGAGCTTCCAGGTTGAGGAGGGAGAGACCTTCGGCATCGTCGGCGAATCGGGCTGCGGGAAGTCCACGACCGGCAAGGTGGTGGTGCGGCTGCTGCACCCGACCGAGGGCGAGGTCCTCTTTGATGGAAAGGACATCTTCGCCGCACACAGCCGCAAGGAGGATCTGGAGCTCTGCCAGAAAATCCAGATCATCTTTCAGGACCCCTATTCCTCGCTCGACCCGCGCTTCACCGTTGAGCGCTGCATCGCGGAGCCGATGGTGGTCCACCGCTATGGCAGTGCGAAGGAGCGCCGCGACCGGGTGCTCCAGCTGATGCAGGATGTCGGCCTGCGCCCCGACCAGGCGACGCGCTATCCGCATGAATTCAGCGGCGGCCAGCGCCAGCGCATCGGCGTTGCGCGCTCTCTGGCGCTCAATCCCCGGCTGGTGGTCTGCGATGAGCCGGTTTCCGCGCTCGACGTTTCGATTCAGGCGCAGATCTTGAATCTCATGCAGGAGCTGCAAAAAAAATATAACCTCACCTATATCTTCATTTCGCATAACCTCTCGGTCGTCAAGCATATCTGCGATCGCATCGCCGTCATGTATCTGGGGAATATCGTGGAAATCGCCAGCAAGCATGAGCTGTTCGACTTCCCCATCCATCCCTATACCAACGCCTTGTTGGAGGCCATTCCCATTCCCGACCCCAAGATCAAGAGCATGAGCGGCATGCTGGAGGGCGATGTGCCCAGCCCGGTCAACCCGCCCTCCGGCTGCTGCTTCCATACCCGCTGCAAGCACGCATGCGACCGCTGCCGCCAGGAGAAACCGGTCATGCAGGAGCTGCGTCCAGGGCACTTCGCCGCCTGCCACCTGTCTAAAGAGCTGATGGACAAATAAATAAACAATCAGGGCCCGGGTGCGCCGCAAAATAGGACAGACCAACAAAAAAGCGCTCTTCCGGCCTGCAAAAGAAATCGTTGCAGGCAATCCTCCGGTTTGCAGAAAAGAGGGCGTACCTGCAAAATGGAATCCATTTTGCAGGTGCGCCCGGAGCCCTGTTCAAGAAAGGAATGGTTCTACATGCAAAGGATTGAACTGCGCGATTTTCTTCGCTACCAGTTCCTCTCCAGCCCGGAATTTTCCCCGAACGGCAAAAAGGCGGCCTTTGTGGTCAGCCAGTGCGACGAAGGGACCGACGGCTACCGCTCCTTTATCCACCTGTATGACTGCGAAAGCGGCGAAAGCACCCGCCTGACCGGCGGCGGGAAGGAGAAGCAGTTCGTTTGGCTGGATGATCGGACGCTGCTCTTCTCCGGGCTGCGCGACAAGGCGCTCCAGGAGAAGAATGCCGCCGGCGAGCCCTGGACCGCCTTCTATTCCCTGTCCATCGACGGCGGAGAGGCGCAGGAGTATATGCGCGTTCCGGCCAAGGTGCTCAACTTCGTACCGGTAACGGCCGACCTCTTCGCGCTGCTGTGCGCCTTCCAAAACGATCGGAAAAACCCGCATGATTATGAGGGCGCCGAGAAGGAAGCGGTGCTCAAGGAGCTCCAGAAGGAGAAGGATTATTGGGTCTGCGACGAAATCCCCTTCCGCCACAACGGCCCCGGATTCCACAACGGCACGCGCGCCCGGCTCTATCTTTTCGACCGCCGCGACGGCTCGATGAAACCGGTTTCCGACCCCTGGCAGCAGGTCGAATTCATCCGCACCAAAGAGAACGAAATCCTCTTTACCGCCATGCACTTTTATAAGGAGCGGCGCATGGGGCTCTCGACAGGCGTCTATCTCTATGACATCCCCAGCGGAAAGACCGCCGAGCTGGTGGCTGAGGATCTCTACCGCCTGCGCTTCTGCGATTACATGGGCGACGGGGTGGTATTCGCCGGTTCGGATATGAAGAGCTGGGGCCCCAACGAGAACCCGCATTTCTTCCGGGTCAGCCGGGAAGGGAAGCTCACCCGGATGGCAGAGAACCAGGAGAGCGCCTGCAACTCGGTCGGCAGCGATTGCCGCTATGGCGGCGGCGCAGACTTCCGCTGCGAAGGGGACGCCGTCTATTTCCTTTCCACCCAGGGCGGCAACGCGGTCGTCATGCGCGCGCATGCGGATGGATCCATCGAAACGCTGACCCCGGCTAACGGCACGGTGGACAGCTTCGACGTGCATGGCGGCGAACTGCTCTATGTCGGCATGAAGGGCGACCGGCTCCAGGAGCTTTATACCTTCAAAGAGGGCCGCGAGGAGCGCCGGACCGGCTTTAACGAGTGGGTGCAGACCGATCGCACGCTGAGCACCCCCGAACGCTTCACCTTCCAAAGCGAGGGCAACACCATCGAAGGCTATGTCATCAAGCCGGTTGGCTTCGATCCGGCGAAGAAATACCCGGCCGTGCTCGATATCCATGGCGGCCACAAGTGCGCCTACGGCCCGGTTTTCTATCACGAAATGCAGCTCTGGGCGAACGAGGGCTGGTTCGTCATCTTCTGTAACCCGCGCGGGAGCGACGGCGGCGGGAACACCTTCGCCGAGATCATCGATCGCTATGGCGAAATCGACTATGTGGATATCATGAACTTTACCGATGAATGTATTGCGCGCTATCCGCAGATCGATACCGCGAAAATGGCCGTTACCGGCGGCAGCTACGGCGGCTATATGACCAACTGGGTTATCGGCCACACCGACCGCTTCTGCTGCGCGGCCAGCCAGCGGAGCATCTCCAACTTCTTCTCCGAGTTCGGCACCGCCGACACCGGTTACTATTTCCCGCTCAAGCAGTTCGTCGGCTCCAACCCCTGGGATCACACCGACCGCTATTGGTTCCATTCCCCCTTAGCCTATGCCAACCGCTGCAAGACCCCGACCCTCTTCATCCATTCGGAAGAGGATTACCGTTGCCCGCTGCAAGAGGGGATCCAGATGTTTACCGCCCTCAAGTTCCACCAGGTGGATGCGCGCCTGGTCGTCTTCCGCGGCGAAAACCACGAGCTGAGCCGCGGCGGGAAGCCCTCCCACCGCGAACGCAGGCTTTCCGAGATCACCGGCTGGTTCCGGCATTACCTCAACGGCTGATGCGGCGGCCCGCCTGCAAAGCATAGAAAACGGAAAACAAATATTGTATTTGCCGGATAAGCCCGGCAGGAAACGGAGGCTATGATGAACACCGAAATCAAACGTTACGATGTGAACGACCGGATGAGCCGCGTCGTGGTTTACAACGGCGTCGCCCATTTCTGTGGCCATGTCGCCGCGCCGAGCAACAAGACCATTGAAGAGCAGACCACCGCGCTGCTCGCGCGCTATGAGGAGCTGCTGGAGCAATTCGGCTCGGATAAGGAGCACATCCTGACCGCCACCATCTACCTCAAGGATATCTCTTTGATCGACGGGATGAACAAGGTTTGGGATCAGTGGATTCCCAAGGGCTGCGCGCCGGCGCGCGCCTGCGTTCAAGCGCCGCTGGCCGGGGAGGAATTTCTGGTCGAAATCGTAATGACGGCTGCGGTCATCCGGGAGATTAAGGACTAAATGCTTGTTCCTTTCCCTTCATAGTGGTATAATACGATGGACTCGAAAAACATTTTCGGAGGGTAATGGGTTGGCAAAGTACCGGAGCAAAGTTGATATTATTTACGAAAAATTGATGGGCGCCATTCGGAATGGAACCTATCATGAAGGAGATCGGCTGGTTATCAGCCAAATCGCGCGGCAAAACGGCGTGAGCGATATCCCCGTCCGCGAAGCCATCCGGCGCTTAGAGAGCGAAGGTTATGCAAAGCTGCGCGCCAACCAGGGAGCGGTTGTCTGCAACCTGGATGAAAAATCCATGCTTGATCTTTTCCATGTCAAGGGCGTCCTGGAAAGCTATGCCGCCCGGCTGGCCGTAGGAAAGATATCCCCCAACCGAATGGAGTGGCTGCGGCAGAAAAATGCAGAACAGCGCCAAGCCTTTGAAGAGGGCGATATCCCGCAATATGCCCAGCTCAACCGAAAATTCCACCTGGCTATCTATAAATGCGCGGACAACGACCTTCTTTACTCCATCATCTGCGATCTCTGGGACAAATGGTCCGTCGGCCGGCTGTCCTGCTATGTTTCACCGCGCCGTTTTCTGGAAAGCCTACAGGAGCACGACGATCTGTTGGATCTCATAGAAGCGGGCAATGCGGCGGCGGTGGAGGAACTTATGCGCCAGCACAAGCTGCGGGCCGTCACAGAGATCAACGCAAACAAGCGCAGCGATCAGATTTTCTCAGACCCCTCCTCAGCGGATGAGCCATGGCTCTCGCAGAATCCAGGAAAGCTCTTGGACTGCATGGAAGCAAGCCGCTAAAGCGGCGGCCGTTCCCTTTTTTTGGAGCGCGCCGCGAACCGGATTTCCGCCTTATGGAAACAAAAAAAGACGGCCGTTCTGCCTGCCGGGGGCAGACAGAACGGCCGTCTTCCGCAGATCCGAAATTTTTTCGAAAGCCGGCTGCGAAGCGGTGAAGGAACAAGACGTTCTTTCCGCCGCTCGGCGGCCGGCTCTTTTGCTGAACCCGCCGCCAAGCGTTGCTCTTATTGACCTCCAGCTTGTGGGCCTGTCGGCCCAACTTGGCCGGCCATTCCGGCAGGGCCTGTCGGGCCGGTGGGGCCGCCTGCGGGGCCGGTGGGGCCCGTCGGGCCGGTCGGCCCTACAATGGGGCATGGTCCGGGACCGGGAGGAGGCGGACAAGGCGGCGGCGGACAGGGACAGCTAGGAGGGCATGGGCGCGATGGGTAATACTTCGCGCTGATGTCGTCAAAGAAATGAGTATCTCGATAGACGCTCATTGGCAAAACCTCCTTGTAACGTGTAGCTTACGCTCCATATCAATATATGCGCGGAGCCGAAGGGGGGTGTCAAAAAACGCGGCGCGTTTTTTGACACCC
>JAAWDS010000010.1 GCA_022793895.1 Provencibacterium sp.
GGTCATTTTTTCGGCCCTCTGCCTCGGTTGCCGCGCGAGCGGCGAGAGGCAGGGCCGGATAGATTGTTTTTTATAGCGCAGCTATAAAAAATGGCCGCTGAAAGCGGTCATTTTTTCGGCCCTCTGCCTCGGTTGCCGCGTAAGCGGCGAGAGGCAGGGCGGGTTAACGGCTTTTTCCCGTCTAAAGGGAGTGCGGCGCGGCTGGCCGCATGGGGGGCGGAAGCCTTTCCTCCCCAAACAGAACGTTAGGCCGGAAAAACCCGTTGCGTTCGCAGAGGAAATCCGCTATCATAGGAATAACGATAAAACGGCACGGCCGGGTGAGCCTCCCTTCCAACCTTTTCTCCCGGCCCGGCCTCTACAGAAAGGACTGGTATTTAGGATGCAGCATCCCATTATCACCATTGAAATGGAGAGCGGCGCGTCCATCCGCGCAGAGCTCTATCCCGAAACCGCGCCGAACACCGTTCGCAATTTCCTCTCCCTGGTGGGGAAGGGGTTCTATGACGGGACCATCTTCCACCGCGTCATCCCCGGCTTTATGATCCAGGGCGGCGACCCCGATGGGAACGGTACCGGCGGGCCCGGCTACTCTATCCGCGGGGAGTTCGCCTCCAACGGCCATCCGAACGATCTCAAGCACACCGAGGGGGTGCTCTCCATGGCGAGAGCGATGGATCCCAATTCGGCCGGCAGCCAATTTTTCATTATGGTGGCCGGCGCTCCGCACCTCGATGGGCAATACGCCGCATTCGGCAAGGTGATTGAGGGGATGGAGGAAGCGCTGCGCATCGCCTCGGTCAAGCGCAACTGGAGCGATAAGCCGCTCAAGGATGAGGTGATGAAAAAGGTCACTGCCGAAACCTTCGGAGAGACCTACCCGGAGCCCGAAAAGGTCGGGGAATAATAGGAAAGGGCGCGTTGCAGAATCCCGTTCTGCAACGCGCCCTTTTTGGTGAGCGGGGGAGACATCCAGCGTCTCCCTGTTTTTTTAATCGGACGGTTTCCGGGAGCGGATGCTCTCTGCCGGGCTTTCCTTCTCCCTGGCAAAGCCAGAAAAGCGCGAGGCGCGCTCAAAGTGCGCGTCTATCTGGCCGCAGATGAACATAAACATCTCATAGGCCATGGTATAGGCTTGCCGCACGCGGGCGTAGTCAAAGGCCTCATAGAGATCGGAGGGGTAGCGCGTTTCAATGTAGCAGTGGGTCAGCGCCGCGCTCTCGTCGAACCAATCGGAAAACTTGCGGTCATAGCGCAGCGCCTGCCTGCACAGCCAGGTGAGGTTGTGCCCGTCATGCAGCCGGCCGCTGCGCAGCAGGATATAGGCTTTGAGCGCCTTTTCAATCGCCTGCTGGCAGTGGAAGCCCGCCCCGTCGTAGCAGCGGTCATCCTCCCGCAGGGCGCGGGCGCACAGCAGGTCGCCGCCCGCCTTATCCAGCCATTCATCATATTGCCGGCTGTCGGCGCGGTCGGGTTTAGCCAAGCAGATCACGCCCCATCCGCTCAATTTTCCGGGCGAAGGAATCCTCCCGCTCCAGCGCGTTCGACCACTCGCGGGGGGTATAGATCAACACCTCGAACGGTAAGCTGTCCTCCGCCTGCCGGAAGATCTCCCGCTGCGCCTCCCGCTTATCGGCCAGCTCGGCCACCATGCAGAGCTTGAAGGAGGCGGTCTCCCCATCCAGGCCGGTTTTCCGGGAAAAGAGAATCAGCCGCCGGGGGGAGAAACGCGCGGCGAGCAGGCGGGCGGTTTGTTGAATCCTCTCGATAAGCGCACACCCTTTCTTGACAGGAATAGGGATAGTATGCCCATTTTCCGCCTGCAAAACGGTGCAAAATACGGAATTGGTTGCATTCCGGCCGCAAGCCTGTTAAAATAAAAAGGCAAGAAAAGGCTGGGAACGGCAAAAAAAGGCGTCCGGCTGGGAAGGTAGGGGATTTTTGGGGTGGAGAAAATTCTGTTAGGCGTCGCGCTTTGCCTGTTGGAAGGGTATCTGTTGGGCAGCCTGAGCTTTTCGATCATCGTCTCCCGCGTTTTTAAGGGGGATGATATCCGCAACCACGGCAGCAAAAACGCGGGAATGACCAACATCCTGCGCACCTACGGTAAAAAATACGCGCTGCTGTGCGGCGTTGGGGATTTCTCCAAGGGGCTGCTTGCGGTGCTCTTGGGACGGCTCGTCTTTCAGCTGCTGGGGCTGACGGTGTTTGACGCCGGTTATACCGCCGGGATGGCTGCGCTGATGGGCCACCTCTTCCCCCTCTATTTCGGCTTCCGCGGAGGGAAAGGGGTCTTAACCGGCTTGGGCGTCATGGTGGCGCTCAGCCCGGTCACCTTTGTCTGCGTGCTGGCCGTTGCGCTCCCGCTTTTGTATTTCACCCGGATTGTATCGCTGGCCTCGATCACCGGAGCCGCGCTCTATCCGTTTTTCACCGTTATCGTCCACCGGCTGCAAGGAAGGCCCGCGCTGTTGGATGGTATCTTTGCCGCGATCTGCGCAGTGATCATCCTCTATATGCACCGCGCGAACATTCAGCGGCTGCGCAACGGGACGGAGTACCGTTTCGGCCAGAAGAAGGAGGGGTAGGCGGCAGCGGCCGCCTGCGCCGGGATAAGAAAAACCACAACACCGCCGGATAGAGGGTTATATCCTCTGTCCGGCGGTGTTTTTGGCTGGATTCATCAGCTCATCGAGATATCCATATGTTGGCGGCGGTAGGTATCGTTATCCTTGGCCCGCAGCTCGTTTTCCACCTGGATAAGCTGCTGTTTTAGATTCTCCGTTTCCTGCGGATCCGAAGCGGTCCGCAGCCTTTTTTGGAGCTGCTCCTTCTTTTCCTTGAGCTTTTTGATCTCTCGATCGACCCGGTCGGTGCTCCCCGTGCAGCTTCCCGTCTTCCCCTCCCGGCTGCCCTTGGAGCCCTCTGTTTTTGGTTTCTCTCCTTCCGGCTGCCCGGCTGGACGGCTTTCAGGTGCTCCCTTCGGACCAGCGTTAGCAGAAGCCTCCATTTCCGGGCTCTCCTCCAGCGTCCTGGCCGGGCGGCCTTCCGGATTCTCCCACTGTATGCCGGGACGGCCGTCCGCCCCATAGCAGACCTTATAGAGCCCGGCCGTCTGGCCCTTCTCCCGTTCTTCTGGGATATACCGATCGCACCTCTCCGCCTCTTTGGCAGAGGCCGCGGCCAGCCGGTCCTTCTCCGGGCGCGCCGCCTGCGGCGCTGAGACGATCGGCCGCCGTCCAATACACTGTATCTCCATCTTCCGGTTTCCTCCTTCTTTTTAGGGTTTACCGAAAGTATAACGCCGTCCGCTCCCGTCCTGCAACGGAATTGTCTTGAAATGCAGGCGGGATGTCATGAAAGGAGCAGCAGAATGCGCAGGGTAAAGACGGACCCCCCGGTATTGATAGTTACCGTCCCCCGGTATTTCTCCGCCGTCCGCCGGATGTTGGAAAGCCCGGTCCCCGGCCGGAAACGGCTTCCTGTGCGGAAGCTGTTTTCTATCTGAAGCAGCCAAAAATCCCCCTGTTTACTGCCCGACAGGCAGATGAACCGTTCTTCCCTTTCCCCCATCCCGGCGCAGGCGTGAAGAGCGTTATCCAGCGCGTTCGCCAGAAGGAGGCAGAGATCCCCGTCCTCCACCGGGCAGGACGGCGGCACGGTTAAAGCTCCCGTCACCGCGATCCCCTGCCGGACGGCGGATGCGGTTTTGTTTTCCAACAGCACATCCACGGCCGGGCGGCCTGTTTGGAACGGGAAGGAGAGGCGCGCCGCCTCTCCGCGCAGCCCTGTCAGATAAGCGCGGACCTCCTCCAGCTCATTTTTCTCCAGAAGCCCCTGAAGAACCAACAGATGGTTGTTCAGGTCGTGCCGGAGCGCCCGGAGACCGGTATAGCGCTTCTGCGCCTCCCGCACATATTGCTCTTGGATCCGGATCCGCCGCTCGGAGAGGGCGATCCGGGCGCGATCGCCGGAGATCCTCTGGTGGGCGGATAAAACGCTGAACAAACTGAAAAGACCCAACGCCTGCACCAGAAACAGCCGCAGGTGACGAAGGACCCTTTCGAGAGACGCCCCCGTTATCGGAAGGGTGTTCCCATACAGGCCGTGGCCGATATACCCGCCGGCCGCCCAAAGAAGAAGCAGCGGAAGGAACAAGCCGTCCGCCGCCTCCGGTTCCTCCAGCCGGTAGTGGAAGCGATTGAAAACTGCCCGGAAGCACAGCCAGGACAGGCCGAGCGCGAGTCCGTCCCCCGCCGCCATAAAGACCGGGCCTAGAATGGCGGGCCGAAGGGGATATAAAAAGGGGAATAACCCGGCGGATACCGAGTTGATCATCCCATAACAGAGTTGAGTCATTCCCATCGTCCCGATTAGGTGAAAAAGGGCGCTGCCGAGCGGCGCCTTTAGCACCAGACCGCCATAGCCCAGCAGCAGGCAGGCAAACTCCGCCGGTTTCCATAAGCCGGTAGGCAGGTCGAGCGCCAGCCCGCTCAAGAGGGCGAAGAGGAGGACCCGGCCCGGCTTCCCGGAACGCCCAAGAAATTTTTCAAAAAATGCGGCTGAAACCGCAGCCTCCGAGAACCCTGCTAAAAAGGGGTAAACGCCTTCTATCCAGATAGTCATCCGTCATCCCTCCGCCGCTTCATAGCGTCCGACACTGCCGCCAAAAAATCCTTTTCCCGTAGCCGGGAGACCGGAATGGCCGCGCCGGTGGTGAGGGAAGCCTCCCCCGTCCGGTAGCCCTTTAAGCAGCTCAGATTTACAAGATAGCTCCGGTGACACCGGAAAAAACGTGCGTCCAGCTTTTTTTCCAGACTTTCCATCCGGTCGTAGTAATCGAGAACCGCGCCATCCTGAAGGTGGAGGTAGATCTTCCTCCCAATGCTTTCGCAATAGGCGATTTGCGCATAGGGCAAAAGGAGCCGATCGTTTCCCCGCCGTATCAGCAGCCGGTTTTCATCCGGATCGCGGATGGCCGAGAGCAGCCTGCGCATCGTCCGGACAAAGCGCTCCTCCTGTAAGGGCTTGAGCAGGTAATCGAATGCGCCCACCTCAAAGGCGTTCCAAACAAACTCCGGCAGCACCGTCAGAAAGATTAGAAACCCCCGAAAGCCCCGGCTGCGCAGCTTCTGGGCCGTTTCGAAGCCGTCCGGCGGGGTCATCCGAATGTCGAGAAAAACCACATCCAGCTTTTCCGCGCTGGCGAGCAGCTCCCGTCCGCTCAGAAAGCGGAGGATGCCCGCCTCTATCTTCTCCTGCCGGAAAAATGTTCCCAGCCTTTCGCAGAAGCGATCCTGGAAGACCGCTTCATCATCGCAAACTGCAATCTTCAGCAATTCCGTCCGATCCTTTCCCATGCCCTGCGCCGGGTTAGAGGTTGCTCTGCTTTTGGTTCAAGCGTCCGCGCAGATAATTCCCAAGCTGGGTCACGCACAGCAGCGTTGCCGTCAAAAAGCCGCCGGGGATCCAGAGGACCCACCAAGAGGCGGTCATAAAGGCCCGTTCCGAGAGGGCGAGCATGCCGCCCCAGGAGACGGTCTCCAGCGGAAGTCCCAGCCCCATGAAGCTGAGTGTAGCCTCTGCGGCCATGGCGCTGCGGATGCTCATGACCACCATAAATAGGATAGACGAAATGAAGTTCGGCGTCAAGTGCCGCCAAAGGATATGGAAAAATCCCCCGCCCATGCAGCGGGAGGCGGTCACATAGCCGCTGCCCCGGATTTGGCGCGCCTCGGTGCGGATCACCTTCGCCATATCGGCCCAGCCGGTCAGGCCGATCACCAGCGAGAGGCTCAGCGCGCTCGGTTCGCCCAGCAGCGCCTGCAAAAAGAGGACCAGGATGAGGCTCGGAATGCTCAAAAGGATGTCGGTCAGGCGCATGAGGAGCGCGTCCGCCCAGGCGGGGGCCAGCCCGCTGGCCGAACCCCACACTAGGGCGATGCCGGTGGAAACGGCCGCCGCCGCAAAGCCTATCCAGAGCGAGATCCGTCCGCCATGCCAGATCATCGCGAAGAGATCCCGCCCCAGCGCGTCGGTCCCGAACGGAAAAGCGCGGCTGGGGGCGGCGTTGGCATGCGCCAGGTCCAGGTAGGCGGGATCCGTCTGTATGAACAGCGGGAACAGGAGGCATCCCAGGAAAATGAAGGACAGGATCCCTGCCGAAAGGAAGGGGAACTCCTTGCGCCTGCCCGCCCGCCCAGGCAAAACCGGTTCCTCTTTCTCAGGGCGGATGCCCACCCGGACAAAACGATCTTCGTTCACCGCCGCGCCCCCTCTCCGGCGGCCGCCTCCGGATCCCGGATGCGCGGATCGATGCGCCCGTTGATGAGCTGGCCAACGGTGTTGCAGAGAATCACGAGGGCGCCGGACAGAAGGCTCAGGATCATCAGAAGATGATAGTCCTGGTAGCGCGCGCTCTCATAAACGAGCGTTCCGAGGCCGGGGTAGGAGAACACCGTTTCTATGATATAGGTCCCGCCCAAAATATGGGGGGCGGAGATGGCTAAGATGCTCAGATAGGCGGGCAGCAGGTTGCGCAGGCAGTGCCGGAAGAGAATGGCCCGCTTCCCCAATCCCTTGGACTTTGCGAGCAGGACATATTCCGCCCGCACCTCCTCCAGCAGCCGGTTGCGGACGAGGTAGGCGTAATACCAGAGGTGGCCGAGCGTCACGGCCGCGAGGGGAAGAAGGAGATGCCGCAGGCGATCGCCCGCTCCGGCGCTTCCCCCGGTGGAATAGGCCCCGCTGCTGGGCAGCAGGCGCAGCCGGACGGCGAAGATAAAGATGAGCAGCAGCGACAGCCAAAATTCCGGGACGCAGCTTGTCACCGTCCCCACCCGGCAGAGCAGCCGGTCCGGTAGCCGGCCCTCCCACCAGACGCAGAGCACCCCCAGAAGAAGCGCGCCGCCGAAGATCAGGAAGAACCCGGCGCCACCCAGAAGCAGCGTGTTCCCCGCCCGCTCGCCGATCACCTCCAGCACATCCCGCTTATATTGATAGGAAATGCCGAAGTCCCCATGGACCGCCCGCTCCAGCCAGCGGAGGTATTGAACCGAAACGGGGGCGTCCAACCCCAGCTTTTTCTCCGCCCATTCCCGTTCGGCGGCGCTCATCTTCTCCGCCCGATCGCCGTAATAGGAGACCAGCGGATCGCCGGGGGCCAGACGGGAAAGATAAAAAACCGCGGCGGAAAGGACGAGCAGGCTGAGGATAAGCCCTAAGAGCCTTTTTCCAAAAGCAAAAACCCTGTTTTTCATCCGTCCGCCTCCCTTCGCCAAACAAAATGTTCCGGGGCGGCCTCCGCCAAGACCCCGTCCTCCTCTATCCCCGGTTCATACGCAACCGCCTTACGGGCCCGTTCCCTGCGCGGATCGGGGAGGGGGACGGCGGACAGCAGCGCCTGGGTATAGGGGTGCAGCGGGTTGGAGAAGAGCTCCTCCGTGGAGGCCAGCTCCACCAGCCTGCCGCGGCAGAGCACGCCGGTCCGATCGCACAGATAGTTCACCATCGCCAGGTCATGGGCGATAAACAGCAGCGTGAATCCCTGCTGCCGCTGCAACTGCCGGAACAGGTTCACAATCTGCGCCTGGATGGAGACGTCCAGCGCGGCCACCGGCTCATCCGCCACCAGCAGCTCCGGCTCCATCGCCAGCGCCCGCGCGATCGCCACCCTCTGCCGCTGCCCGCCGGAGAGCTCCGGCGGATAGCGGTCCAGATAGGCGGCCTCCATCCCCACGGTATGCAGCCAGAAGGCCGCTTCGGCGCGCAGGCTCCCCCGCGGCGGGCGGATACGGCGGATAACGAACGGCTCGGTCAGGATCGATTCCACCCGCATGCGCGGGTTGAGGCTGGCGTCCGCGTCCTGAAAGACCATCTGCCGGCGGGCTTGCAGCAGCTCCCGGTTTTTACGGAACTGCACCCGGTCGCAGGTATTGATGCCGCGATAGAATATTTCACCCGACTGGGGGCGGCAGAGATTGAGGATGCAGCGGGCCAGGGTCGATTTCCCGGATCCGGATTCCCCGACCAGCCCGAAGGTCTCGCCGCGGCGGATAGTGAAGGAGACCGCATCCAGCGCGCGGATGGACAGCCTTTTGGCGAGCCGGAAGGAGTGCGACAGCCCGCGCACCTCCACCAAGGTCTCAGACATGCAGGGGTTCACCTCCTGCCGGGGGGAGAATCTTAGGCGCGCGCGGGTCCAGCAGCCAGCTGGCCGCAAAGTGGGTATCGGTGATGCGGAACATGGGCGGGGCCTCCTCATAATCGATAGCCAGCGCATATTCATTGCGGCAGGCGAAGGCGTCCCCCGGCGGCGGGGAGAGTAAGGAAGGGGGCGTTCCGGGAAGCGCAAAGAGCGGCTCTCCCCTTTTGGCGAAGGCGGGGAGGGCGCGCAGAAGCGCCCAGGTGTAGGGGTGGCGGGGATCGTAAAAAATTTCTTCGGCCGTGCCGGTCTCTACGATCTTTCCCGCATACATCACCGCCACGCGATCGGCAATCCGGGCGACGACGCTCAAATCGTGCGAGACGAGGAGGGCAGCCATTCCCAGCTTTTCCTGCACCTCCTGCAGCAGATCCAAAATCTGCGCCTGAACGGTGACGTCCAGGGAGGTGGTAGGCTCATCCGCAAAGAGGATGCGGGGACCGGACGCCAGCGCGACGGCCAGAACGGCGCGCTGGCGCATGCCGCCGGAGAAGTGATGAGGATAGAGGAAATACCGCTCCTCCGGCTGCTTGATCCCTACCAGATCCATCAGCTCGACCGCCCGGCGGCGGACTTCGCCCGAAGGGAGCTTTTTGTTGTGGACGGACACCGCCTCGGCGATCTGCTTCCCAATGGGGATGGTCGGGTTGAGCGCGGACATGGGATCCTGGAGGACCATTGAGAACCATTTCCCGCGCAGCCTCTGCATATCCCGCTCCCGGTAGCCGGTGATATCGGCGCCGCCCAGGAGGATGCGGCCGGATTTCAGCCGCGCCGTTTTCGGCAGCAGCTTCATGACCGAGCGGCACAGGACGCTTTTCCCGCACCCGGATTCCCCCACCAGCGCCAACACCTCGCCCGCTTTTAGGGAGAGGGAGACGTCCTGCACCGCCTGCACCTCGCCCATGGGGGTGTCAAAGCTGACCGACAGGTTTTGTATTTCCAGCAGCGTTTCCATTGGAACCTCCCAAGAGAACGGTTTTAAAGGGGCTAGGAGCGGGCGAGCGTCCAGGCGGCGGCGTTCCAAAAGATCCCGACCCCGTGGTGGCCCAGCACCGTTTCGGGGGAGATGCCGGTGATGCCGGACCGGGCGACATAGTTTGCATCCACATAGCAGAGGAACGCGAAGGCGGGATCCTTTGCCAGCTCCTTCTGAAACTGCGCATAGGCTTCGGCCCGGACGGCGGGATCGCTGGACGCGCGGGCTTCGCTCAGGTACCGATCGACCTGCGCGTTGGAGTAGCCGGAATAGTTCGCGCCCTTGCCGGTGCCGAACACCTTGTAGGTGTGGTCGTCCGCATCAAAGGGGCTTCCCCAGCCGATGAGGTAGGCCATCTGCCCGCCCCAATCTACGCGGGTGGGGATCTCCACCGTGACCTCGATGCCCGCCTGCCGCAGCTGTTGGGCGGCTATCTGGGCCATATCGATGCGGACCTGATCCCCGGCGGCGGTGCTGATGACAAAGCCCACCTTCTCCCCACCGCGGTAATAGAAGCCGTCGCTTCCCATTTCGCAGCCGGCGGCCTCTAGGATTTCCCGCGCCTTTTCCGGCTGGTAATCGTAATGCTCCGTCTCCTCGCAGTGATAGATGTTGCGCTGTAGCGGCCCATAGGCGGGAACGCCCTCGCCCAACAGGACGGTCTCCAGCATCGCCTCCCGGTCCAGCGCATAGCAGACGGCCGGGATCAGGTCGCGGTTGCGCTGCCAATATTCATTCTGGAAGTTGAAGAGGATGCCGCGGTAGTCGGAGGTTTTCATCCGGTAGGTGGTAAAGCCCTCCTGGCCTTCGAAGGTCTTCGCGTCCTTGGGGGTCAAGAGGGCGAGGTCCAGCTCGCCGGAGCGAAGCTGCATCGCTTTGGCGTTGTCGTCGGGGACGATTTTGAAAACGATGGTATCGATCTGCGGCGCGCCCTGGAAATACGCCTCGTTTTTCACCAGCGTGATCGCCTGGCCGGTCTCCCAGCTTTCCAGCCGGTAGGGGCCCGTACCGACGGGATGCCGGAAGAAATCCGAGGTCTGCATATCTTCGCCTTCCAACAGGTGCCGGGGCAGCATGGCGATCGCCATGTAATCTAAAAAGGCGGCGTTGGGGGCGGAGAGCTTGAAAACAACCGTGTGATCGTCGATGACGGCGATCTCCTCGACGTCCTCATAGTTGGGCGCGTTTTCGGAGCCGTTTTCCGGGTCCATAATGGCCTCTATGGTGAACCGGACGTCCCCGGCGGTGAAGGGCTCCCCGTCGTGCCATTTTACATCTTCCTCCAGGTGGAAGGTGTAGGTGCAGGAGTCTTCCTCAAACTCCCAGCTTTTCGCCAGCGCGGGCGTTATCCGGTTCTCCCCGTCGTGCGCGGTCAGGCCGTTGAAAAGCAGGATGTTGATTTCGCCGTGTTCATCCATGGCGGGGTTGATGCGGGTATAGTCGCCGCTGCCATAGACCAGCGTATTATCCGGGTTGGAGTCTGGGGCGGACGGCTTTGCGGCCGCGCAGCCTGCCAGGAGAAGAGCCGCGCTCAAGAAGGCGGCTATCTTTTTTCGGTTCATATCGGTCTCCCTTTCCGTTTTTTTATGGGGGCGGCGGGGACTCTGCCGCCGGTTTTTTTCGGGAAAGTACAAAAAGGCACGCGGCCATTCTTTCCAGAAAAGCCGTATGCCTTCTTAACATACCTTTCACGTATAGAGCGGTTTTGCCATAGGCCGTCTTTGACGGACAGAGCCTGCCGGTGGAAATGGGAGCTTCAGCGCCCGCGGTTCGCTTCCTGCAAACCAGACGGGTTTTATTTTACCGAAAAACAGCAGGGTTGTCAACCGGTGGGGGAGGGATTCGTCCGGCGGGCCTAAAGCGGGTGATTTTACCGGGACGGATTGCATCGAAGGAGGGGGCATGCTATAATCAGTGCGGCAAATCAGGATTGGTTGGGGGGGATCGGGATGACAAATGAAAAAATATATGGGATGCCATTTGCTAAACTCTATCCGATGCTCGTTGCAAAAGCGGAGAAAAAGGGACGGACGAAGGAAGAGGCGGACGAAATCACCTGCTGGCTGACCGGGTATAGCGCAGAAACGTTGAACGAGCTTTTGAAGGGTGATATCACCTACGGCGATTTTTTCCGGCAGGCGCCGGAGCTGAATCCCAAACGCAGGCTGATAAAAGGCGTTGTATGCGGCGTTCGCGTAGAGGATGTGGAAGAGCCGCTTATGCAGGAAATCCGTTACTTGGATAAATTGATCGACGAGCTGGCGAAGGGGAAGCCGGTGGAAAAAATTTTCCGTTCGTAAAGACTTCCGAATTTATGAGGCCTGCTGCAAGATAAAACAGACCGGCAAACGCACCCCGGCCTGTAAAAAAAATCGTGTAGGCCGCTCCTCCGGCTTGCAGAAAAAGGGCGCGTTGCAGAACGGAAAAGAAGTCCTCGGTCGAGCGATCCTCCGGTTTGCAGGAACCGGAAAAAGCAGCGGTTTCGCGCGGACGGCGCGAAATTTGGGACGGCCTCTTCGTCCCAAAAGCAGCTTTTTCAGAGGGCGCGTTGCAGAACTCAGTTCTGCAACGCGCCCTTTTGATGGATAAACCAGTTTTAGCGGCGTTGGGCGGATCCGATCGGAGAGGAGGATTTTCCCGGCGCGTGTTCCTAGTCCGCCGCTGCAAAGAGCCGCCGGACCTCCTGAACGGCGCTTTCAATCAGCTTGCCGATGCTCAGATCGGGCACGCCCACGACCACGTTCTCACAGTGGTTGACGGGGATTAAGATCCGCTTGGCCCGGCTCTGTCCGACGGCCAGCGCCATAGCGGGCGTGATCTCGCCCAGCAGGGAATCTGCGATCACGATCCCGACCGGCCCCAAAATCACATCCGCCTCCCGGCAGCAGACCCGGACGGCGTTTTCCCCCGTCGCCGCGCGCTGCGCGCCCGCCTTGAGCATGGCGGAGGAGGCGGCGCTGTTGGCGCCGACGGCGGTGATCTGCGCTTCGGGCAGCTCCTGCCGGATAGCCGCCACCAGCGCTCTCCCAATCCCGCCGCCCTGGGCGTCAATCACCAACAGCTTCATCTGCTATCGCTCCCTTCGTGGTTCTGCGGTCTAACGGTCGTAAGACAGATAAGCGCCTTTCATGGGGGACTCGGCCAGTTCGGAGAACAGGCGCAGGACGCCTCTGGTATATTTCGCCGGCTTCGGCTTCCAGTGCTTTTTGCGTTCGGCCAGGATAGCCTCCATCTCCTCCGGGGTTTTTCTCTCCCCCTTCACGCCCACAATGGCCAGGATACGTTTCTCCACATCCAACTGAATGAGGTCGCCCTCTTCGACCAGGGCGATAGGGCCGCCCGCCTGCGCCTCCGGGCTGCAATGGCCGATGACCGGGCCGGTGGAAGCGCCGGAGAAACGTCCGTCGGTGATGAGGGCGATGCTGCGGCCCAGCTCCTTATCTGAAGAGATGGCCTCGGAGGTGTAGAACATCTCCGGCATGCCGGAGCCCTTGGGGCCCTCATAGCGGATGAACACCGCGTCGCCTGGCTGAACCTTGTGGTGGAGCACCGCATCGATGCACGCCTCCTCACTGTCAAAGGGGCGGGCGTTGAGCACGGCGGAGAACATCTCCTTCGGGCAGGCGGTGTGCTTGATGACCGCCCCTTCGGGAGCCAGGTTCCCTCTGAGAACGGTGATCGATCCGTTCGTGCCGATCGGCTTATCAAAGGGACGGATGATGTCCTCGCGGGTGATGTGGGTTCCATAGCGGGCGTTCGCCTGATCCAGCCAACCCTGGCAGCGCTCGTAGAATCCGTTCCGGCGGAGCTCATCCAGGTTCTCACCCAGCGTTTTCCCGGTCACGGTCATCACATCCAGGTGTAGCACGCTGCGCAGCTCCTCCATAATAGCGGGGACGCCGCCGGCATAATAGAAGAACTCGGCGGGCCAGCGGCCGGCGGGCCGCACATCTAAGAGGTAATGCGCTCCGCGGTGGAGCCGGTCAAAGGTGTCGCCGGTGATCTCAATGCCATATTCATGGGCGATCGCCGGCAGGTGCAGCAGGCAGTTGCTCGATCCGGAGATCGCGGCGTGCACCAGAATCGCATTCTCAAAGCTGTCCATCGTCACGATATCGCTGGGGCGCAGGCCCTGATAGGCCAAGCGGACCGCCTGCTCCCCGGCGCGGCGGGCATAGTCCAGGAGGTCAGGGCTGGTGGCGGGCAGCAGGGCGCTTCCGGGCAGGGTCAGGCCCAGGGCTTCCGCCATGATCTGCATCGTGGAGGCGGTGCCGATGAAGGAGCAGGCCCCGCAGCTTGGGCAGGCGTTTTCCTTGGCCCAATTGAACTTCTTTTCGTCGATCTCCCCACGCTCAAACTGGGCGGCATACATCCCCAGCTGATCCAGCGTCAGCAGATCCGGACCGGCGGCCATGGTGCCTCCCGTCATCACCACCGCGGGGATGTTGACCCGCGCCAGCCCGATCAGGTTGCCGGGCATCCCCTTATCGCAGCTCGCCATAAAGACGCCCGCATCAAAGGGGGTGGCGTTCGCCTGGATCTCGATCATGTTGGCGATCATCTCCCGGCTGGCCAGCGAGAAATTGATCCCGTCGGTTCCCTGGCTTTCCCCATCGCAGATGTCGGTGCAGAAATACCGCGCGCCCCGGCCTCCGGCCTGGGCGATCCCCTCGCAGGCGGCCTGAACCAGCTGGTCCAGGTGGCCGGATCCGGGGTGGCTGTCGCCAAAGGTGCTTTCTACAAAGATCTGCGGCTTTTCCAGGTCTTCGAGCGACCAGCCGGTCCCCAGCCGCAGGGGATCCATCTCGTGCGCCAAGGGGCGCACCTTCTGGCTCATGAGATCAGCGTTTTTCTTTCCGGCGAACATCCTTCCATCCATCCTTTCCTACCCTGTTCCTCTTCTATGTTTCCGGTCCCCGCGCCCTTTGAAGAGCGCGGGGACCGGGGCTTCCAAAGACGCGGGAGCATCCCCGCAAAAGACTCGCCCGGTTTGTACAAGCCCATATTTCAGAGGGGCCGCTGCAAGGGGCGCTGCCCGGCTTGCAGGAGCCCTTTACCGGTTTGCAGAAACTGGAAAAAACGGTGGTTTTGCCCGCAGTCAGCGGGCAAAATCTGTCTCCGGCGGAGACGGAAAGCGTTTTTCAGAGGGGCCGCTGCAAAGTACTTTGCAACGGCCCCTGGGTTCTTTTCTCTAATAGAGCGGATCGACATTTTCACCGGCCAGGAGCTTTTCCGAATTTTGTAGGATGGTGTCCAAATAGGAGGCTTTGGTATAAAACTCGGATTCGCCGTTAACGGAAAGGAACAACTTGCGCGTTGGACCGGGAAGCAGCGCGATATAGTCCGGTTTTTTGCTGGAGTCGCGGTAGGTGAAGGTAACTTTAAGCAGCGCCTGGCTCTCATCCGGGGCCGGATCCTCGGTAAATTCCTCGCTGGGCAGCCCGATAAGGGTCTGATAATACTGGCGGAACGGCTTATCCTCCAGCGTCTGGCCGCCGCTCGTCACCTTCATCTCATCCCCTTCGCCCTCCAGGTGGAAGGTGTAGCTCTTTGAGGGGGATTCGACCTTAATCTCGCTTATGCTGTCGATATGCGGAAGCAGCTGCAACGTAGCGATAAAATCGCCGTAGGTCATTTCATACCAGGGCAGATCGGCCGTTTTCACCCGGTAGACCAGCGGCACGCCGCCGCGCATGAGATAGGCATAGCCCTCCGCGTCCGGCTCGCTGACGAGGAGCGAAACCTGGTAACGGTTTTCCTCCTCATCCTGATAGCTGAAATCCGCAGTGGAATAGGGGGTATCCAGCCCGAATTTTTTGAGCTGGTCCGCATCCGGATCATAAGCGGCGACAGATTCGGCGGTGATGGACAGCAGAGAGGTCAGAGCGTTTACCGCATCGTCGGAATCGACCGCGCGATCCTTCGGCGCCGTTACTTTATAGAGGTTCAGGCTATAATTCTTCTCTTCCTCGGTGGTGTTGTCGTTGCGTTCAATCACCAGCGTTTCCGGCCGCAGAACGCCGCCCAGGGAAATCTTGTCCGGCAGGGTTTCGGTGTTGCCGGAAGGCGGCTCGGTGATGGTGGTATTGACATATTCCAGCATCCCCTTAAAGGTGTTGCCGAAGCTGTAGGAGGAAAGCTGGTAAACCGGGTCCGTGCCTTTGACCTTTCCATAAACGCCGTTCCCGCCGGGCGCGTCGTTCCCCAGTTCCAGGACGAACTCGCTTCCGTCGGTATAGCGGGCGCTAAAGGTAACGCGCGGCTTGTCCAGGCCGAAATCTCCCAGGTTTTCCGGGGTCTCGGTCACCAGAGAGGTGGCGGTGAGCGAGGCTGCGGGGGAAGCCGCCGAGGAGATCATCGAAACGTTCAGCTCCGCCTTCTCCAGCTCTTCGATGGTATATTGGCTGTCTCCGAGATAGCGGATGGTATAGCTCCCGGTTTCATTTTGGATTTGCAGGGTGTCCAGCTCGCTGATGTTCCTCTGGTTCAGCCGGAGCGATTCATCCACCTCCGGAATGGGGGAGGAGGAAGAGCCCTCGGGCTCATAGCCCATCAAAAACCAGAGCGCTCCGCCCAGGGCTACGGCCACCAGAAGGCAAACGGCCAGAATGACGATTTGTTTTTTCATCGGTTCGCACAGCCCTCCCGTTATTTATGCCGCCGGCGGATCCAGACCACCAGGCCCGCGACGACGATAGCCAAAGGCAGGATATAGATAAGGATCGAGGAGATGAGGGTGGCTTGGAACTGGGTGATGCCGAGCTCCGAACCGCCGAGCTCCTTGGGCGCTATCGAGATCACATCGCTGCGCTCGGTAACGATATTGAGAAGCTGCAAATAATAGTCCGCATTGCTGACCGATTTACTGTTGATGAGCGCCCCCTCAAAGGCGGAGGCGGCGCTGGCTACAAAGACGTGGCTTTCTAAGGGAGTCAGCCCGTCATAGCGCACATAGGTCGAGCGCACGAGCGCGGGAATGCTGTGCAGGTCCTCCGCAGAGGGCTGCCAATCCTGGGCCGCGCCGACCGGTACGACGGCGGCCGTATCCGAATAGGAGAGCAGCGTGCTGGTCTGGAACCCGCTCTGCGCCTCATAGAGCACTTCAAGCGGACGGCCGAAG
This sequence comes from Provencibacterium sp., assembly GCA_022793895.1. Classification (GTDB taxonomy): domain Bacteria; phylum Bacillota; class Clostridia; order Oscillospirales; family Ruminococcaceae; genus Harryflintia. Next base: position 16,303 of record JAAWDS010000010.1, read on the forward strand.
GGCATCGAGGTGGTGATGCTGGTGTTCACCTCATCGGTATAATCCTCCGAGGTAAACTCAACGGTGCAGAAATAGGGGTTATAATTGAAAATCCGGGTGGCGTTGGTCTCAATGACCGAGCCCTCGCCGACCGAGATGCCCCAGTCGTTTAAAAACGCGTTCAGGTTCGGGGTGGCGGGCTGCTCGGCGTTGGCGGCATAGAACAGCACCTTGCCATACTGCTGATCATTTTTTAAGAAGGTGTCGAGCTTTTCAAGCTGCTCTAAATCCGGATCGCGTTCGGGGGCCAGCATGAAGAGTACGTCGATAGAGGGATCGATCTCCTCGGCCGTCAGGTTGAGCTGGGAGACCTCAAAGTTGTTCTGGGTGAGCAGCTCCTCGAAGGCGTCGAGCTCTATCTCCTCGTGTCCGGTTAAGAAAGCGACCTTGATATTGGAATCGCTGGTTACGCCCATAATAGCGGAGGTCATCATCTGCTCCGCCTTGGAAGAACGGATTGATTGCTGTCCGGTATATTGGTTGGTGGCAATATTGAACATGCCGGACAGCGACAGCTTGCGGCTCTTGGAGCCGCAGGTGATCAGCACGTCGTTGTAGCGCAGATTGAGATCGGCATATTGAGTGACGAAGGTGGGATCCTTCACAATATCCACATAGGAGGTGGAGATGTTGCTGTTGTACTGCGAATATTGATCGATCACGCTTTTGATCTGGGAGGTATAGAGATCGCCCGAACTTTCCAGGTTCTTCTCATTGGTCAGAACGGTGATGGAAACCGGCTTCTCCAGCCCCCGGATGAAGTCAACCGACTCCTGCGAGAGCTTGAAGGCGCTGTTGGGCGTCAGGTCGATGGTGAGGGGAAATTTCTCGGTCAGCAGCGAAGCTACTACGTTGAAGATAATGATCAGCACGATAAAGATCGCGGAGATCGCGGTGGAAAGCGCGCCATATTTGAAGCGGCGCGAATGGAAAGCCTCTTTCAAGTTCATCTCTGCCACTTCCTTTCTTAGCTCCATCTTCTCTTCTCAAATACCCGCACCGTAAAGAAAATGAACGCGACGCAGACACTGAGGAAGAAAAGCACGTCCGCCAGATCCAGCACCCCGACGGTGAAGGACTGGTAACGGGCGGTAAACGAAACGCCGTTGATAATCCCTTGCAGCAGCGGGGACTGCACAATGGAGGAAAGCGAATCCACCAGCATGAGCGCAAAGCCGACCACAAAGCCGCCGACCGCTGCAACCACCTGGTTTTCCGTGAGCGAGGAAATGAAGGTGCCGACGGCAATGAGCGCCGCGCCCAGCAGGAGGGTGCCTAAGAAATGGCCGAATACCACCGCCCAATCCGGCGGGGTGAAAAAGGCGACGATCACAGCGAACACCAGGGTAATGCCGATGCCGATGAGATAGACCAGCAGCGCCGCCAGGTATTTGCCCATCACGACCGAAAGAAGGCTGACCGGCGCGGTCAGCAACGCTTGATCGGTCTTATACTTTTTATCCTCGCTGAGCAGGCGCATGGTCAAAATGGGAATCATAAAAATCGAAATGGTGAACAGCGACGAGAATACATAGCTGAGGTTGGTGCTGTTGGCCACCAGCGTGGTGCCAAAAAAGTAGAAGCTGGAAAGCGCATAATAAACCGCAATATAGATGTAGGCGATGGGGGAGGAGAAGTAGTTGCGCAGCTCCCTTCTGAAGATCGCAAACATAATGAGGAACATCCCTTTCTTACAGGTTTTGGCCGGTTCCGAAAACGACTGCTCCAACCGGCGGGAGAACGAGCCGCAGGCGGCGAAGGGGGCTACTCCCCGTCTCCTCCGTCCTCCTGCGCCTCTGCCGCTGACGCCTCTTCCGGCCGGTCCGTGCTGGAAGGCTCCGCATGCAGGGGCGCATCGTCGGCCGTTAGGCTTAAGAAGATATCCTCCAGCGAAAGCTCGCTTGAGCGCAGCGCCAGAATAGGCCAGTTGCGCTCGCTGAGCCGCTTGAACATCTCACGGCGGACGTCGGCATCCTGCTCAGCCTCCAAGGAGTACTCAAAAACGCCGCCCTGCTCGCGCTCGCCGAGCTTGTCCACCCGCAGCATGGCGGGAAGGCCGGAGAGCAGGCTGTAAACCCCGTCTTCCGGTCCGGCGATACGGACGGTCAGCTTGTGATCGGTGCTCATGGCGTGGGAGAGGTTATCGGGCGTATCGTCGGCCACCAGCACGCCGCGGTTGATGACGATGACCCGCTCGCAGACCGCCTGCACTTCGGGCAGGATGTGGCTGGAGAGGATGACGGTGTGTTTCTCGCCCAGCTGCTTGATGAGGCTGCGGATCTCGATGATCTGCTTGGGATCCAGGCCGACGGTGGGCTCGTCCAGGATCAGCAGGTCGGGGCTGCCCAACAGCGCCTGTGCAAGCCCGACGCGCTGGCGGTAGCCCTTGGAAAGATTTTTAATCAGCCGCTTATAAACGTCGGTGATTTTGACCAGCTCGCAGATCTCCTCCAGGTGCGCCTTTTTGGGGACGCGCACCTTCTTGAGATCAAACATGAAGTCGAGATATTCCTTCACCGTCATATCCAAATAAAGGGGCGGATGCTCCGGCAGATAACCGATCTTCTGCTTTGCCTTGACCGGTTCGGAGAGGATATCCAGCCCGTCTACCGTCACGGCGCCGCTGGTGGAGGAGAGATAGCCGGTGATGATATTCATCGTGGTGGATTTACCGGCGCCATTCGGGCCGAGAAAGCCCAGGATTTCGCCGCGGCTGACGCTGAAGCTGATGTTGTCCACCGCCCGCTTCTCGCCGTAGGTTTTGGTGAGGTTTTTAACCTCCAGCATGGTTTATACCTCCTGTATCGTTGATAAAAGGCCGCCCCCGCATTTTAACGAACGGCGCCCGTTTACAGCAACAGTAATGATAGCAAAAAAGGCGGACGGAAGTGTTACGATTTCTTAAAGAATCTTTGGCCTTTTCTGCTTTTTAAAGTGAAAATACACAAAATAAAACGGGTTCTATGCAGTTTCCCTAAGAAACGCTAAGAATCTTTAGAGGGGATGTCCCCCGCCTCCTCCGGAAGAGAGAACAGCCGCGCAAAGTTCCCCCAGAGGATTTTTTCCTGTTCGCGCGCGGGCAGTCTCAGATCCAAAAAGCGCCGCAGCTCGGTGGGAATATCCCCCAAAGGGTAATCGGTGCCAAAAAGAAAGCGCTCATAGCCGAACGTTTCAAAGAAGCGCAGCACCGTTTCCCGGTCTAAGAGGAAGAGCGACGAGCTGGTATCAAACCAAAGGCCCCGGCTGGGGCGGAGATGAATGGAGCGATCCCAATTGCGGTAGCCTCCGAAATGGGCGGCAATGAGCGGCATATCGGGGTAGCGGTCCAAAACCCGCTGTAGCCGTTCGGGGGAATCGTGGTCATACCGGTCGTCGCCGCAATGGACCAGAATGGGGAACTGCTCGCGCTCGCAGAACCGGTAGATGGGATCGCAGGCCGCGTCGTCCATATCAAACCCTTGGTAATCGGGGTGAATCTTAACGCCGCGGAAGCCGCGCCGCTTGCAGTCCGCCAGAATGTCTTCAATATCCGTACAGCCGGGGTGAATGGCGCTAAGGCCCAGCAGCCGTCCCCCAGAGCGCGCGGCGCTCTCCTCTACAAACCGGTTGAGCGTTTCGACCAGCTCCGGCTTATGGGCCGCTTCGCAGACGAGCGACACCGCAATTCCGCTTTCCCCGCTGACGCGCAGCAGGTAATCCACCGACCCGACCTCATCCGGCTCGTTCATGCGGTCCTCAAAGTGATAGAAGGAAGCGATTTGTTTCAGCGCCCGTCCAGCGATCGCATCGGGGTAGATGTGCGCATGGGAATCTGCGATACGAAGCAACAGAAAGCCCTCCTTGTGTAGCTCTAGCCCGTCTATTATACACGCTTTCCCATTAAAATGCAAAAATAAATTTAAGAGTTCCGGTTTCACTCCCTGTAACAGGAGTCATAAGAAGGCAGCCGAAAACGGCGTGCAGCGAGCCGGAGGCATACCGCTATATGAAAGAGGACGGCATACCGTTGACAAAAGCGGCGTCTTCTTTCTCTATAGGCGCGTTGCCCGCAGAGAGAAGCCGAAGGATACCGGCCCAAGCCGTTCAGGCGGCCCCCGTACACGCATAGCGCGTCCCCCGGTACGGCACACGGCGGAGGCAAGGGGGAATTCTAAAGAAGAATCCGGCCCTGGCAGTGCTGCCAGAGCCGGATTTTTTTCGGATCGGCCACCGCTTTGGGCTTTCCTGAAGCCCAAAGCGTTTTTCTGTTTTTGCAAACCGGAGGGCCGCTTATTCCGTCTTTTCCTGCTCCTCCTGTTTTTCGTCGATTGCATCGGTCTGGCCGGCGATCGATTGGGTCGCGTTATCAATGCCCGCCGCTACCCGGCCAAAGAGCTTTTGCTGGCGGGCAGCCAACGCCTCCCGAACGTGAAAATCGCGCAGCGTCCCATCCGGACGGCGGCGCAGAGGAAGCAGCAGCGCGCAAAGGGCGCTGGTAATGGGGACGGAAATCATCAGCCCCAGCAGACCGGCTATCAGCCGCATTGCTTCGACGGTGAACAGCTCGTCGGACAGGATGCGCCCGGCCGGGAAGCCTGCAAAAACGAGCGGCAGCACCAGCGCAAACAGGAGCCCAAGCGAGAAAAAGGCGAGCGCCATGGCGATCGGAGCCAGCGCGCTGCTCCCGCTGCGGTAGCCGCGCAGATAGACCTGCCTGGCTGTGAGTTCCTCCGCGCCGGTAGGCTCCGCACCGGCCGCCGCCGCGTTGCTGGCGGCCAGCACCGCTCCCGCCGCGCAGAGCATGGCGGCGGCTTCTAAACCGGCGGTCAGGTGCAGATCCAGCCCCTGCTCAAAACCTGCGCGCACCAAACCGGGATTTGCGATCCCGGTCAGCTTAAAGAGCGGCTCCGTTGCATAGAAAAGCAGTCCGACTATCGAAACGGACAGTAGCGAGCTAAGGGCTGCCGCCAGCGTCCGGCATTTGATCCCATAGAGGATCGGGCAGGCGGCGAGGACCAGGGCGGCGCTGGCCAGGAAGGCGGCGGCGTGCGCGTTCATCCCCGCCCGTATCAGCGCGGGATAGCCCTTAAAGACGATAAGGCCCGCGGCCGACAACGCAAAGAGCAGCTTAAACCCGCCCCAACGCCGGGTACAGAGCAGCAGGAGAATGGCGGCGGCCGCAAGCCCCCAGAGAAGCGGCGGGGCGCGCCGGAAATCGCTCCACTCCCCGCGCAGCGTTCCCGCCTCGTCCCGGTAGAGCGTGAGGTAAATTTCGTCCCCCACCGCAGCGATGCGGCCGTAAGCGGCCATCGCTTCGTCCAGATGCTGCACGGCGCTGACCGCCGTCCCTGCAAATTCGCCGTTATCCACCTGCGCCTCAAAAACAAGGGATTGCTCGCTGCGGCCGGGAAACAGCTCGTCCGCCAGTCCGGTATCCTCGACTAAAGCGGTAACATGGGCGCGGACCGGGTTCGGTTCAATTGTCTGGTCGCCCAGCACGACCTGCGGGAGCATAACGTTTTCGGCGGGCGTCTCATCCGAGATGGTCGGGGTGTTCTCGGCGCCGGGATACCAAACGCCGTCTATCTCTTCATCCCACCACCAGGGCGCCTTTTCCTCCGGATCCTCTTCGTCCTCGGAGGAACTGCCGTCCTCGTCCTCATCCTCGGAGGAACTGTTGTCCTCGTCCTCATCCTCGGAGGAACTGCCGTCCTCGTCCTCATCCTCGGAAGAGCTGTTGTCCTCGTCGTCCTCATCCTCGGAGGAGCTGTTGTCCTCATCCTCGGAGGAGCTGCTGTCCTCGTCTTCAGAGGAGCTGCTGTCCTCGTCCTCTTCGCCGTCCTGTATCTGGCTGTTCATCGGCTCGGATTCAACCGTGGCAGAGACCGGAAGCATGAGAGCGGGAAACCCAATCAGCGCCGCGGCAAGCAGCGCGCACAATGCTTGCTTCATAGGAAATTTATCCATCCTTCCTGGAGGGCCGGGAACCATCCTCTCAAAAGAGCCGCCTTTGCAAAAGGGCGTTTCAGGCGGTTCCCTCGCTTCGTCCGCAGGCGAAGCGTTCCAATGTTTTCCTTACGGGTTTGTAGCATTATTATAGGGGTTATTTCCCAGTTCGTCAACGTTTCCGCCCTTTTGTTCACATTTTCCGGCCGCTTTGACGCCCCTTTTTCTTTCTGGCGCCCATCTGCCGGCCCGCCGGACGGCCTATTTGGTCAGCACCCCGTTTCCGGTCTGGATCAATTTCAGAAGCTCCTCCTCCTCGCCGGTAACGGCGTTGATATAGACAAGATAGTTCTCCCCGCCCGCCCCGGCGGCCTGAAACTCATAACAAAACGCCTCTTCGCCGCCTGCGGTTGGAATAAGCGCCGGCCGTCCGGAATGGATCTCCAGCATGGGGCTGACCTTCTCCCGCGCCTGCTGCTCGCTGAGGATGGCCTGCGGCAAGGTGCGCTCATGGTGGTTCATGATATAGCCGCGCGCATCGAAGAAAACGACCCGGCCGGTATCGAGCGCTACGCCTACCTTCACCAGATCCGGGTAGCAAACCGTTCCCTGCTGGTAGTGAGCATAGTTGATGGTTAAGATGTTGTTGGCCGTTTCATAATAGGTTTCTTTTAAGGAGGGCAGGCCCAGGTAGGCCAGATACCGCACCGCCGTTTCGCGGGCGTTTTCTTCATCCACCGCGGCGCTGCCAATGGCCCGCCCGTCCACCATATAGCAGGGGAATCCGCCGTCTTTGGTGATGCCGACGACCGTTTCCCCGGTTTTAAAGGTGTAAAGCGGCAGGCGGGATCGCTCGTCCTCCCCGTCGGTCAGCATCTCCGGGCTGCACAGCGCGCTGGCGGCCGCCGCCTCGCGGGCCGTATCCCGGCTAACAGTCGGCCGGCCCGCCGTGAGAAGCGGGGCGCGCTCCAAAAGATGATCGGAAAACGGCCCGTCATAGATCAGCGTGGGGTAGCCGGCAAAGCTCTCCTCAATCCCTGCAAACCCGCTCTCATCCGCTGGGGAGGGCTGCGCGCTGTCCGGGCCGTAGGCGGCGCTCTCCCCGGCGTGCGCGGCGGATCCGGAGGGGTCTATAAACGAGAACTGGCCGAAGGCGGCCCGGCTTTGAATCTCGCCGAGCTGCTTTTCCAGCGCGTTCGCATAATCACGCAGGCGCAGCAGCGTTTCCTGATAGGCTTTCAGATCCTCTTCCCCCTCTCTGGAGGCGCGCATCGCATAATCCCCCACCTGGGAGAGAAAGCGGTAAGCCCCGCCCAGCTCCAACTGCCCGGCCGGCAGTTGGGCCAGCGCCGCCTTCGCTTCGCCCGCATCCTTCCAGAGCACCGCGCAGAGGAGGGCGGCGTTTTTCTGCCCGCCCGCATGCAGCTCCTTATCCAAGGACAGGGAAATGTTGCCAATCAGATCGGCCGCATCCTGCAACGATCGCTGGTAGACGATTTCCAGCTCGCGGCGGTAGCGGTTGCGCTCCTGCCAGGTGTTCACCAAAAAGGTAAGCAGAACGCACAGGGCCGCCGCCGCATAAGAGAAGGCCCGAATAGCGCCCCTTCGGGTAAATCCATACATAGTTCAGAATCCTTTCTTTCGGCCGGCAGTTCCGGCTTTTTTCCATTCACCGTTTAGATTCCCCGCAGGCCGGCCATTTATGAACCGGCGGGGCCCGGTTTGCCGGATAAAGCGTTTATCCCGCCCGCAAACCGCCAAATATGAAAGATGTTTGAATTATTTCGACACGCTATTTGAATCTATGCGCCATATGCGGTATAATATGGGAGGTATTGCCGGTTTGCGCGCCCTAGGGGCGGAATCCGGGAAAAAGAGGCGTATTCCGCCGCCGGTTAAAAGGAGGGCCCTATGGGCGCCGAAAAAAAGAACGTCTATCTGGATAACGCCGCCACCACCCGCTGCGACCCCGAAGCTGCGCGGCTGGTAACGCGTCTATTAACCGAAGAATATGGGAACCCTTCCTCGCTGCACGCAATGGGCTTTGCGGCGGAACAGTGCGTCGAACGTGCGCGCGCCCAGGTGGCGAGGCTGTTAGGCTGCCGCCCGGAGGAGATCCTCTTTACCAGCGGGGCGACCGAGGCGAACAACCTGGCGGTTATCGGCGCCGCCCGCGCGCTGCGCCGCCGCGGGAACCGGATCGCCGTTTCCGCCGTGGAGCACGCCTCGGTGCTGGAAGCGGCGCATGCCCTCGCTCATGAAGGGTTTGAAACGTCCGCCGTATCCCCTGGGCCCGATGGGAAAATCGATCCCGAAGAGGCGGCCGGGGCGGTGGATGAAAAAACGGCCGTTTTTAGCTGCATGCTGGTGAACAATGAGACGGGGACCGTCAACGATATCGCAGCCATTGCCGCCGCCGTGAAACGGAAAAATCCCCGGACGCTGGTGCACTGCGACGCGGTGCAGGGCGCGGGCAAGCTGCCGCTGAACCTGAAAAGGCTGCCTATCGATCTGCTGAGTTTAAGCGGACACAAGCTCTATGCGCCCAAGGGGATCGGCGCGCTCTATCTGCGGGGCGGAACGCGGGTCCTCCCGCTTCTTTATGGCGGGGCCCAGCAAAGCGGGCTGCGGCCCGGCACCGAGAACACCGCCTATATCGCCGCGCTGGGCTTCGCCTGCGAGCGCGCCGGGCAGGAGATGGAGGCGCGCTGGCAGAAGGCGGAGCTGTTGAACCGCGCTTTCCGGGAAAAAATTTTGCTGGTGGAAGGGGCCTGCATCAATTCCCCCCCGGATGCGGCGCCTTATATTGTGAACGTCTCCTTCCCCGGCCTGCGCAGCGAAACGCTGCTTCATTTTCTGGAGCAGCGGGGGATTTCGGTCTCCAGCGGTTCGGCCTGCAAGAAGGGGGCGCGCAGCCATGTCCTGGAGGCCATGGGGCTTTCCCCCGCGCGCATCGATAGCGCGCTGCGTATCAGCTTCTGCCCGGATAATACGCTGGAGGATGTGGACTTTGCCGCCGCCTGTATCCGCGAGGGCGCGGCCACCCTGGCGCGCGCCCGCAGGTAGCAGCCGGGAAAAGGATTTCATATGGAGGAGGAGCCGGGAGCATTGAAGGAAATTATCCTGCTGAAAGACGGGGAGATTGCCCTAAAAGGGCTGAACCGTTCGAGCTTTGAGGATCTGCTGATTAAAAACGTGAAGCGCAAGCTGGCCCCGCTGGGGCGCTGGACCTACTGGAAGGCACAGTCCACCATTTACTGCACGCCGGAGGATCCGGCGGATATGGAAGAGGCGCTCGAACGGGTGGGGAAGGTTTTCGGCGTCGCCGCCTACTGCCGCGCGCTCGTCACTGAAAAAAGCTATGAAGCGCTGGCCGCCGCCGCGCCGGATTATCTGCGCGCTGCGCTGCTCCCGGCGCGCACCTTCAAGGTGGTCGCCAAGCGATCGGATAAGAGCTTCCCCATGCAGTCCCCCGAAATCTGCCGGGAGCTGGGCGGGCTGCTGCTCTCCCACTTTCCCCACCTGCGGGTGGATGTTGAAAATCCCGAAGTGACGGTTATGGCCGAGATCCGGGAGCGCGGCGCTTACCTGCATGCCGGGCAGACGGCCGGGGCGGGCGGCATTCCGGTGGGCAGCTCAGGCCGGGCGGCGCTGCTCATTTCGGGCGGCATCGATTCCCCCGTCGCCGGATGGATGATGGCCAAGCGCGGAATCGAGCTCTCGGCGATTCACTTTGAATCTCCCCCCTACACCAGCGAGCGGGCCCGCCAGAAGGTCTTTGCCCTCTTGGAGAAGCTCGTCCCCTGGTGCGGCCGGATCCGCTGCTACGTCGTGCCGTTCACCCGCATTCAGGAGCAGATCCGGCAGGATTGCCCGGAGGAATATTTCACCATCATCATGCGCCGGTTTATGATGCGCATTGCCGATACCATTGCCCGCCGCGCCAGGATGGGCGCGCTCGTCACCGGGGAGAGCGTCGGCCAGGTCGCCAGCCAGACGATGCTGGCCCTCGGCTGCACCGATATCGTTACGCGCCTGCCCGTTTTCCGGCCGGTCATCGGGATGGACAAGCTGGAGATTGTCTCCATCGCGCGCAAAATCGATACCTATGAAACGTCTATCCTGCCCTATGAGGATTGCTGCACTGTTTTTACCCCCCGTCATCCGCGGACGCGGCCGGTCTTGGAAACGGTGGAGGAAATTGAGGGACGGCTGGATGTGGCGGCCCTTTGTGAAGAGGCCGTTTCCGCTACGGCGACCCAGTGGTTTAACCCCTAACCGGGAAGGGAAGCCTGCATGGAAGGAGGCAGCGGAAAAAATTGATTGCTGAAATTATTACCACCGGGCCTGCATTTACCGATGCCGCCCGCGCATATAGCCAGCCTTTGTTTAACGATCTGGCGCTTTTAGGGATTGAGCTGCGCTATCAGGTCCAGGCGGCCGGGCCGCGCGCCCGGCTGCAACAGGCCATGGCGCAGGCGCTCCAGCGCAGCGATTGCATCCTTGTTTTCGGCGGCGTCGGGCTACAGGCGGGCGATATCACCAAGGACGTTATCTGCGAGGGGCTTTCCATCCCTTGCGCGGTACATACAGAGAGCTATTCCCGCCTGTGCGCCTACTATGAGGCGGCCGGGCTGCCGGTTCCTCCTACCGCCCAGCGCGCCTGCATGCTCCCGCGCGCGGGCACGGTATTCCCCGGAGAGGGCGGCGGCGCGCCCGGCTGCGCGATTGCAGCGGGCGACCAGTGTATCCTCATGCTCCCCGCCTCGCTCGAAGAGGGCCTGCCTATGTTTATGAACCGGGCTTACAGCTTTCTGGCCGCCTTCACCGGGGCCACGGTGGCCTCGCGGGCGGCGCGGGTGTTTGGACTGGATGAGGATCAGTCGCTTTCCTACCTGAGCGATCTCATGGCCAGCCGCAACCCGGTCCTTTCGATCTATACGCAGCAGAGCGAGGTGATCGTCCGGGTAACGGCCCGCGCAGGCACCCGCGCGCAGGCGTCCAACATGTGCACCCCCTATCTCAAGGAGATTGTCGGGCGGCTGGGAGAAGCGGTCTATGGCATCGACGTCGATTCGCTAGAGGCGGTGGCCGTCACCCATATGGGCCAAAAGCGGCTGCGGCTTGCCAGCGCTGAATCCGGGACCGGCGGCCTGCTTGCGCGCAGGCTGAACGCGGTCCCGGGCGCGCAGAGCGTTTATCCCTTCGGGCTGGCGGCCCATGCCGACCGGGTGAAGGTCCAGTCGCTGGGCGTGCCGGAAAAGCTGCTAAAAAAATTTGGGGCGGTCAGCGACCGCGTAGCCGTGCAGATGGCGTTTGGCGCTATGGACGCGGGAAAGGCCGATATCGGCCTGGCCATTACCGGCGTTTCCGGCGGTTCCACCGCCGACGGGCAGCCGAACGGGCTGTTTTATGTGGCAGCCTGCGATAAGAACCAGGCGGTTATCCGGCGGCTTGCGCTGCCTTCTGAATGGGATGCAAACGTTTTGCGGGAAACGGCCGTTTCCCATGCGCTCAACCTGGTGCGGCTGATTTTGGATTATGACCCGGAGCCCTGCCCCGGTTCGGTCCCGCTGGCCGCGGCGCTCAAGGGGAAGGCGGAGCTTTGCCCGCCTGCGGATACTCTGCCCGGCGCGCTGGAGGATCTGGAGGACGGGAAGCCCTCCAAACGCCGGAGAAAGGCCAGAGCGGCGGAGAGCTATGACGGCGCGCCGCAGGGACGCTCCGGCTGGGAGAAGGCGCGCATCGTTCTGCTCTGCCTTCTTATCCTGGTCTTTCTGGGATCGGCGGGCTACCTGGGGCTTTATTACTGGAAAAGCCACCAGAGCCGTACCCTCTATGATTCGCTGTCCAGCATTGCGGAGGAGGCGTTTTCCTCGGAGGAGAATGTTGATGCAAGCGATCTGCCCGACGGCTATCCGGACGGCTACTTAGCCCGCTTCGCCACCCTCTGGGAGCAGAACCCCGATATCCGCGGCTGGCTGAAGATCGAAGGGAGCGGCGTGAGCTACCCTGTCCTGCAAGCGAAGGATAACGACTACTACCTCCGGCGCGATTTTGAGCGCAAGTCCAACGATCACGGCGTCCCCTTCCTAGACTATGAGGCGGATCTGGAACGTCCGAGCGAAAACCTGATCATCTATGGGCACAACATGAAGGACGGGCAGATCTTCGGCGAGCTGATGAACTATAAGGATCCTGCTTATCTCAAGGAGCATCCGGTGATCGAGTTTGACAGCGTTTACCGGGAAGGGAAATATAAGGTGATCGGGGTGTTCCTGGCGAGCACAGAGAAGGATCACGGGCCGATCTTTGAATATGAGAAATTTGTCAACGGCAGCGAGGAGGTCACGGCCTCCTTCCTGGATCAAGTCGAGCTTCGCACCATGGTCCACACCGGCGTAGACGTGACCCCTCAGGATGAGCTGCTCTGCCTCTCCACCTGCTCCTATGAATATTGGGAGGCGCGCTTTGTCGTGGTCGCCCGCCGCATCCGCGATGGGGAGAGCGAAAAGGTGGATACCAGCAAAATTGAGCGCAACGCCAACCCGCTCATGCCCGATGTCTATTATGAGATTGTGAAGGAGAAAAAGCCCTCGGAATATGCGGATTTAGGCGCTTGGGCGCCGAAGGATGTCGCGCCCGCGCAGACCCAGCCGGTGGGGCCGATAGGCCCCGGCGTTGGCAAGCCCTCCCAAAGCGGGGAGGCCGGGGAGCCTTCGCAGGAGGAGCCGGAGGAAAGCGTCTCCAGCGATGCCGCCGGTGTTTCCCATGTCTCGACGGCTCCCTCCTCCAGCGTTCCAGCCTCTAGCGTTCCTGTCTCCAGTGCGGCGCCCTCTTCGAGCGCCCCGGCCTCCAGCACGGCGCAGCCTTCATCCAGTGCTCCGGCCGTTTCCAGCGTGTCGGCTGCGCCTTCTTCAAGCGCGGTCAGCTCTTCGCGCAGTTCCAGCGTGAGCGAGTCCTCGCGCAGCTCCTCTTCGCAGAGCCCTTCCAGCTCCTCCTCCCGCGTTCCCACCTCCAGCGGGAAATCCCCTTGGGATTTAAAGCCGGGGGAGACGATCAACATCTTCGGCGGGAGCCGGCCCCCTTCTTATAGCAATGAGGACGATGAGGATGAGATTGCCGACCCCGATGGGGACTATGAGAGCAGCGAGGATCCCGATGGGGATGCCTGGTGGGCCGGAAACGATCTGGGCAGCAGCTCCAAAACGAGCAGCTCCAAGAGCAGCAGCAGTGAAAAACCCTGGTGGGCGGATAACGACCTGGGCAGCAGCCAGAGCTCCGCTCCCTGGTGGGCGGACAACAGCGGCGTCTCCAGCACTGGCAGCGCAGCCGACATCGATCCCGATGAAAAGATCACGGTGGATGCGAACGGCAAGAGCTACACAGGGAAGTTCCAGGAGATTGTTGCCCGCATGGTGCAGGCGGAGATGGGTTCCTCCTTCCATAAGGAGGCGCTCAAGGCGCAGGCGGTCGCCAGCGCAACCTATCTGCAATACTATCTGTCGCGCGGGCAAACGCCCTCCATCGTCCTTGCAACGGGATCGGTCAGCTCGAAGGTACAGGAGGCGGTGGATGCTGTCAGCGGCGAGCGGGTGCTTTACAACGGGAAACCGATTAACGCCACCTATTTTGCTTCCGCCGCCGGCTGCACCAACAACTCTGAGGATGTTTGGGATAGCAAGCTGAGTTACCTGCGCAGCGTAGACAGCCCAGAGGAGGAGGACGTACAGAAATTCACCGTTTCCTATAAGGAGATGCGCAACCTGATCGAAGACGAGGTGAACATCGACCGCGACTTGCTGGAGGAAACCGACCCGGAGGACTGGCTGGACATCACCTATTGCGACAATGGGGCCTATGTAAAATCGGTGAAATTCTGCGGGAAGAAGAGCAAATCGGGCACCTGGGTCCGCTATAACCTGCTGACCAAGCTCTATAGCCACGGGTTCATGATCCGGTATGACGATGACGAGGAGGAGTTCGCCGTTACCTGCTATGGCCGCGGGCACGGGGTCGGCCTGTCCCAAATGGGCGCACAGTACCTTGCCGTCGAAGAGGACTATAGCTACAAAAAGATTCTCAAGTTCTATTACAGCGGCGTGAGCGTCGAATAAAACAGGGTAGTATATAAGCTAAGAGCTGTCTGCGGCTTAAGCCGCAGACAGCTCTTAGCTTGCCGGTAGGTCTGTACCGCTTCTTCGTTAAAAGGCCCCTTGCAAAATGCAAAGCATTTTGCAGGGGGCCTTTTTATAGCGAATGAACGGCCGGAAGCCGGGTCTTATTCCTCTTCCGCCGGTTTTTCCGGCTCCGGCTGCTTGGCGGTGGATTTAGGATCCCCCTGCGCCTTCACGGCCGGCTCTTTCAGCCCGCAGCTCTCGGCGAAGGTGCGATCCACATTGCCCTTGCCCTGGGAGAAGAGGCGGCAGACCTCGGCGCAGGCCTCCGGGAAGCCCTGCTCGGCGCTTAAAAGCAACATGCGCTCCCCAAGCGCCGGATCCTTCTCCACCGGCTGGCCGGAGAAGTTCCCTTGATCATAGATCTGGTAGAGCTTATAGCGCGAGCGGGCATGCCCGCCCTTGGCGGCCAGGTGCAGGTAACGCACCGCGCGCACAACGTCGCTGGGAACGTAGGTCCCTTCGGCAAAGAGCCCGGCCGCCGCATAGAGCGCGTCGCCGCACTCGTGGCGCGCCGAGGCGAAGAGCATATCCAGCGCTTCCTGCTGCTCAATGCCCATTTCATTGCCGCTGACGAACAGCTCCCACATCTTCTCCTGCGCCGCAGGCAGCGAGAGGGAGGCGCAGCTAATCCATTTGTAGGCGCGTTCCTTGTTCACCGGCCCGTGCAGCGCCAGATAGCTGCCGGTGTAGTAGAGTTCAAACAGGGCGAACTGCGATTCGGCGTGTCCGAGCTTCGCCCCTCTTTGGAGCAGCTCCTCTCCGCGCGCCGCATCCACGTCGCGGTAGCGTCCGTCTAAGAGAACGCCGGCCAGTGTGAACATGGCGGGTTGATAGAGGCCCTCAGCCGCCTTTTCCAAATAGCCCAACGCCTCCGGGCGGGTGAGCATGACCGGGTTGCCGTTCGTGTAGCTCTGCCAGAGCCTATATTGCGCCAAGGGGTTGCCGCTCTCGGTGGCATAGCCGGTCAGCAATTGGTAGGCCCCCTGCGGATCGATGTCGAAGAGGATGTGGTAATACCGCCCCTCCAGCGCCATCCGGTAAACGCGGATCTGCGCGTCGAAGCAGTTTTCACTGGCGGCGCGGCGGATGAGCGCAATGCCCTCCTCGTCGTCCCGCTGCACAATCCGGCCGGTGACATAGAGCTCGCCCAGATCGTTCATTGCGGCCGGGATGCCCGCCTCGGCGGCGCGCTTGAGGTATTCCACCGCCTCGGCAGCGTCCACCAGCAGGTCGTTGCCCTCCTCAAAGGTTTGCCAGAGCCGGTAGCAGGCGTCTTTTAAACCGCTGTCCGCCGCTTTCTTTAAGTATTCGAGCGCCGCGCGCATGTCCTTTTTCACGCCGCGCCCCAGACAGCCGCCGGAATAGTAAATATCAAACAGCCGGTAAAGAGCCAGGGTGGATTGGTGCTCCGCCGCCTCCTTGAGCTGCCCGATGTAGCTGCCGATGTCCCCCTCTACCTGGTACTGCCCGGCATAGTAGTCTTCGAGCTGCTCAACGGCCGGGTCGTAACCGGCGGCGGCCGACTGCATCAGCCATTCGCCGGCAGCGGCGGGATCGGTTTCGCGCAGGCGGCGGAAGAGCTCGAACTGCGCCTCCTTGTTGCCGGAGCGGGCGCAGGCCATGCACTCCTCCAGCGAATCGGGAAGCGGGCTTCCTTCCTTGGCAGCTAGGCGGTTCTGTTCCTCCGCCTCTTCCTCCAGAATGCGCAGAGCGTCGTCGCACCGCTTCTCTCCGGCCTTCTCCAGCCAGGCGCGCGAGGCCTCCGGATCGTTCTGCATGAAGCTGGCGTTCCCATAGAGCTGGTAGAGGTAGTATTCCGCCATGCCGTCGGCGTTCTTCTGCGCCATCGTGTTCAGCATCGTGATGAAAAATTCTGCGTTTGCCACATCCGGCTTCTGCACATATTTCTGTGCAAAAGCGAGCTTTTCGGTATCACTCCCCTGGAGGCCGAGGTATTGCAGATAGGCTTGGACGCTGTATTTCACCGCCCGGTTGGAGCCGTCGATCATCAGCGGCAGCTCTCCCTCGCCGCCGACGATCCCGTTATCGGTAACGACCTGCGCTTCCAGCAGGAAGCAGCGGCCGCATTTCATCCAGTCAAAGAGCTTGAAGGGGATAAAGATCTGGGTCTCCTTCGCCCCGAACAGATCCGATTTGGCCACCTGCTCGAAGCGGAAGCGTCCGTCTGTGCAGTATTCGCGCATCTGTGCCGTTTTGGGCACCTCGATAAGCCCCGCATCGTCCGAAAAGCTAAAGCGTACCTTTTGGCGTTTACGTTTCTGGCCATCGTCCGCGCGCGCAACGTGGAAAAGGTAGCCGTCAACATCCTGCTCCACCGTAATGGTTAAGTTTTTATTCGGCATTCTGGATCATCCTTTCCAATATTGTCCCGTTCATTTATATAAGAAAGCGCCCTCCGGTTATACCAGGCCGTCCCTCCCGCCGGCCGGAAACCCGTTCGCTTTTCCTCCATTATACACGAAATGTCCCCGTTTCACAATCATCCTCCGTTAAATTTCCGCGCCCGGCCGGGCGGCGCGGCAAAAATTCTGTCTGAAAGGCTCGAAGCCGTATTTATGCGCGGGAAAAGACATATTAAACGGCGTGTCCTCATATATTGGGCAATAGAAAACAATAAAGGGGAATCGATCCTATGGAGCTGAATATTGGGAAACAATCGGTTGTCATAAACGAAATCGCCTATGAAGGGACGCTGGAACAGCCCATTGAAAGCGATGTGCTGCTCCCCGATTACTGCCCCGATATCGTGAAGATCCTCCGCTGCTTCTGCGTGCCGCGCGTCACCAGCGCGCAAGCGGGCGGCGGCAAGCTGACGGTGGATCTGAGCTGCGCTTGCAAGGTGTTCTATCTGGGCGCCGATCAGAATATCCGCTGCCTGGAACAGCGGATGCCCTACACCAAAAGCGTGGATATCGGCGTGCAGGCCGGCGACCCGATTGTAGACGCGAGCTGCCGGACCGACTATGTAAACTGCCGGGCGGTCAACCAGCGCCGGCTGGAGATCCGCTGCGCCGTGAGCATTGAATGCCGCGTTTTTTCCCGCCAGAGCCAGGATCTGGTCTGCGACGCCTCCGGCTGCGGCATTCAACTGAAAACGGCTGCCTGCGACGTCACCGAGATTTCTTCCGACACAGCGCGGCAGTGGAGCATGCACGAGGACTTGCAGCTCGCTTCGCAAAAGCCTGCCATTCAGAGCGTCATCCGGGAGGAATGCTGCTGCCGGATCAGCGATTATAAGGTTATCAGCGGGAAGGTGGTTATCAAAGGGGAGCTGGCGCTGCATATCCTCTATCAGCCGGAAACGGGGGACAGCCGCCCGGAGACGATGGAGTATGCGCTGCCCATCAGCCAGATTGTGGATGTGGAGGGGATCGACGAGGGCTACACCTGCGATGTGTCGCTCTTCCCCGTCTCCTGCGAGTTTGCGCCCAAGGTCAACCTGGAGGGCGAGAGCCGGCTGATTGCGATGGATTGCACGCTGGGCGCCCGCGTGCGCGCCCACCGCCGGCAGAAGCTGGGGCTGATTACCGACTGCTATTCAACCGACTATGAATGCCGGATGGAGCGCGTCCCCCTTAGCTGCCTGGATCTCATTCGGGTGGTGGAGGATAAGTGCATTCACAAATGCACTCTCCCGCTGCCGGAAAACGCTTCGGCGGTCCTCGACCTTTTCTGCATCGTCGCCGATATTTCCACGCGCAGCGAAAACGGCGCGGCCATCGCCCTGTTTAAGCTGCTTTACTGCATGTTTACCTGCGACGAACAGGGGGATATCCTTTACAGCGAGCAGCCGGAGGAATGCGAGTACCGCATACCGGCGGAGGGGGACGCGGGGAGCTTCCTCTTCCTCCCGCGGGGAACGGTGCTCTCCACCTCCTTCAGCATGTCGGGCGCTTCCTCGGTGGACTGCCGGTGTGAGATAGCGGTGGGCGGCTGCCTCTATTCCGTCATGCGCCCGAAGGTAGCGGTCAGCATCTCCTGCGACACGGCCAAACAGAAGGAGCGCTGCCGGGATGCCAGCCTGGTGATTTACTATGCGGCGAACGGCGAGGACGTTTGGGAAATCGCCAAGCGCTACAACACCTCGCTTCAGGCGGTGATGGATGAAAACGCGCTCACAGAGACCACCTTGCAGGATAAACGCATGCTGCTGATACCGATTGTATAAGAGGAGGGCCATTATGCAGGAGAATATCTATCAGGATATCGCCCGGCGGACCGGCGGGGATATCTACATCGGCGTGGTGGGGCCGGTGAGGACCGGGAAATCCACCTTTATCAAGCGCTTTATGGAGACGGCCGTCATCGACCGGATTGAGAGCGACTTCAAGCGCCAGCGCGCCATTGACGAGCTGCCCCAATCGGCGGGCGGCAAGACCATCATGACCACCGAGCCGAAATTTGTGCCGGAGGAAGCAGTCGCCATTCAGATCGGCGAGGATGTGACGATGAATGTGCGCATGATCGACTGCGTAGGCTATATCATCCCCTCCTCGCTGGGATATATCGAGAACGATCAGCCGCGCATGGTGATGACCCCTTGGTTTGAGAACGAGATCCCGTTCAACATGGCCGCCGAGATTGGAACGCAGAAGGTCATCACCGAGCACTCCACCATCGGCCTGGTGGTCACGACCGACGGGACCATCACCGACCTGCCGCGCGAGGAATATGAGGAGGCGGAGGAACGGGTGGTCGGCGAGCTCAAGGAGATCCATAAGCCGTTTGTCGTGCTGCTCAACTCGGTGCATCCCCAGTCGGAGCAGGCCCAGGCGCTGGCGGCCGCGCTCTCGGAGAAATATGAGGTGCCGGTCATTGCCAAAAGCTGCCTGGAGCTGAACGAGCGGGACATTAAGGAGCTGCTCTCCCAAATGCTCTTCCAGTTCCCGATTCAGGAGATCCGGTTCGAGCTTCCGCGCTGGATCATCGCGCTGGAGCGGGGCCACTGGCTCAAAAAGAGCGTTTATGACGCCATTTGCGCCTGCGCCGAAGGGCTGGAGTGCATCAGCGAGGTGCGCGGCCGGTTTGAGAAAATGCCGGAGTGTGAAAACATCTCCTCCGCCCGCGTGCAGTCGGTCGATCTGGGGGCGGGCAGCGTGCGCATGGAGGTTCTCCTGCCCCCCAACCTGTTTTACCGGATCCTTTCCGAAGAGACCGGGCTGGAAATCAGCTGCGAGGAAGAGCTCATGCCGCAGATGGTCCAGCTTGCGGAAATCAAGCGCAAATTTGAGAAGATTGAAGGCGCGCTGGAGGAGGTCTCCGCAACGGGTTATGGCATCGTGATGCCCTCGCTGGATGAACTCGTCCTCGAAGAACCGGAGATTGTCAAGCAGGGCGGACGCTATGGCGTGCGGCTGCGCGCTTCCGCGCCGAGCATCCACATGATGCGCGCCGAAATCAATACCGAGGTTTCCCCCATCGTTGGCAGTGAAAAGCAGTCGGAAGAGCTGGTGATGTACCTGCTGAAAGAATTTGAGGAGTCGCCGGAGAAAATTTGGGATTCCAACATCTTCGGCAAGAGCCTGCACGACCTGGTGAACGAAGGGCTGCACAACAAGCTCTACCGCATGCCCACCGATGCGCGCATGCGCCTCCAGGAAACGATTGAGCGGATCATCAACGAGGGATGCGGAGGGCTTATCTGCATCATCCTTTAACCCTAGAAAGCGTTTGGCGCAAGACGAAAAAAGGACATTGCAGAATAAAACAGGCTGACAAAAAACGCACCCCCGGCCTGCAAAAAATCGTGCAAGCCGTTCCTCCGGCTTGCAGAAAGGCGTGCTGCAAAATGGATCATTTTGCAGCACGCCCTTTGTATCCGGACGGGATTTCCCAGAAAAGGAGTATGGAAGAATGAAGCAAGAAACCATGACCAGCCTGCTGCAAAGGCTGGATGCCGTCCCCGGCGTATCCGGCTTTGAGAGGGAGGTTGGCGCCTGCATGGCCGAAGAGCTGGCGGGCTGTTACGACGAGAGCTGGACCGATGCGCTGGGAAACCGCCTGTTTGTCAAAAAAGGGAAGCGGCCGGATTTCACCGTCCTGCTTTCAGCGCACATGGATGAGCCCGGCTTTATAGTCGGGGATATTTCGCCCGCCGGCGCGGCGCTCCTGCTGCCGGTAGGCTTTCAGGATCCGCGGCTGCTCTACGGCCGGGACTATCTTCTCTATACGGCGCGCGGGCCGCTGCCCGCCGTTTCCGGCTTTGGCGGGATGCCGGAGGAGAAGGGGGGACAGCCCGCGCAAAAGGGGGAAGGGATCTGGGTGGATCTGGGAGCGCGCAGCCGCAAGGGCGCGGAGAACATGGGGGCGGCGGTCGGAGACGCCGCAGCCAGCGACCGCAGAGGGCAGCCGTTGGGCAAAAATCTATTTACCGGGCGGGCGGTCGATAACCGCGCTGGCTGTGCCGCCCTCGTTGGGACGATGCAGCTTTTGCGGGGAATTTCCATCGAGGCGACGGTGATAGCCTGTGCGTCGGTGCAGGGGCAGCTGGGCACATGGGGGCTTGAAGCGGCGGCGCATGCCGTTTCCGCGCAGGCGGCGCTGTGCTTTTCCACCTGTCCGGGCGCCGGGGAAGAGGAGGCGGGTTCTCTCCGGCATCCCCTTTTAGGCGGCGGCCCGGCGATTCCGGTCTATGAGGGGGAACCCGCAGCGCCGGGTTATGTGACGCCCCTCCGGCTGCGCCAGCGCTTGACAGAGGCGGCCCGCCGGGGCCGTCTCCCTTGGCAGCTGGCAGGAACGGATGGCGGAAAAATCAACGCGGCTGCGCCCGCCTTATCCAGCCTCGGAATGTTGGCGGGAGGAATTCGGATCCCCGCCCGTTTTCTTCCTTCGGCGGCCGGCGTGGTGGATGTCCGCGACATTCTGCGGGCTTCTCAGTTAGCCGTTTCCTTCCTCCAGGGGGCCGCCCTCCCG
This sequence comes from Provencibacterium sp., assembly GCA_022793895.1. Taxonomy (GTDB): domain Bacteria; phylum Bacillota; class Clostridia; order Oscillospirales; family Ruminococcaceae; genus Harryflintia. The sequence continues at coordinate 37,380 of JAAWDS010000010.1, forward strand.
CTGTAAAGCGAGGGCCTCGTCGCGGCGTTCGGTCAGAAAACAGTAGGCCGTTTTGGTGAGCCGCGCGCCGGAGTTCCAGGGCAGGCAGCGGCCGCCGCTTCCCAGACTGACGCCATAGTTCTGAATGGCGACGACGAGATTATCCTTATCCACCACCGGCGCGCCGCTCTGGCCGGGCAGGATGCCGATTTGATAGAGCAGATCAAACCGGCGCGCCTGTTCGACGGGGCCGGTGGCCAATAACTGCCGGAGGGATCCGGCGTCGTAGCCTAGGATGGAGAGCGTCGCCCCTTGCAGCGCGTCGCCGGCATAGTCCTCATAGTGTCCCAGCTCGAAGGCTCCGGCTTCCGGGGGAAAGGCCTGGTCGAGCGCAAGCACCCCATAGTCATAGCGCCAATCCTGCTGGGCGCGCCAGCGGGCCGGAACGGAAAAGCGGCTGTTTTCGCCGGGAACGGCGGTGTAGCTTCCAAACGGCCGGTTTTCCCCGTCCGCCCCCGGAATGATTTCAATGGCGGCCGGTGTGCCTCCGCGCCCGGCGCTTGGATCGTAGAGGACATGTCCGGCGGTGGCCAGGACATTCTCCCCATAGATAAAGCCGGTGCCCTCGCCGGAGGTCCCGTTTTGGTAGGTAATGAGCAGCTTGCAGACGGCGCTGTAGGGCGGGAGCGACGTTTCCTCCACCGCCTGCCGGTCATCCTGGCCAAAAAGGGTCGGAGCGGCGGCGGCGGCCGGGGCGTTTCCGTCCCAGAGGGTCAACTGGGAGGCCCCGGCCGGGACTGCCAGCAAGCCGGACGTCAAAACGGCCAGTACAAAAAATAGGGATTTACGCATAGAAGAGGCTCCTTCCTTTCTCTGGAGGGGAGGGCGGACGTTTTGCGAGCCGAATGGATAGAAAGCTGGGTTATAAAGTGGATGGTAAAAACGCGTCCCCGGTTTGCCGAAAGAAATCGTGCGGGCCGGTCCTCCGGTTTGCAGAAACCGGAAAAAGGGCGGTTTCGCGCTTTAGCGCGAAATTCGGGGCGTAATCTTCGCCCCGAAAGCGCTTTTTCTTAAGGAGGGTATAAAAACGCGCCGCGTTTTTATACCCTCCATGCTACCTGAAAATTTGCCCTTTATCAAGAGGGAAAAGCTGGTACCCCCGGATTCAGGCGGGAAAGGGTTTGCAATCCAAGGCTGGAGAGACTATAATGGGAGTAGTTTGCAGCGGGCGGACCGGCCTGCGGGGACGGGCGGGAAAAACGGCAAGGAGGATGGGCGGCATGATGGGAAAATCCAGCACGCCGGTATGTACGGTGATCATACCGGCCTATAACTGTGAGGCGACCATTGAACAGACACTGCGTTCAGCCTTGAACCAAACGGTGCGGGGGCTGCGCGTGCTGCTTGTCGACGACGGTTCGGCCGACCGGACGGTAGAGCGGGCAATCGCCGCGGCAGAGGGGGATGAACGGCTGGAAATCCTGCGCAACGAGAGGAACCTGGGCGTGGCCGGGGCGCGCAACCGCGGTATCGATCAGGCGAAAAGCCCGTTTCTGGCGTTTCTGGATGCGGACGACGTTTGGGTACGGGACAAGCTGGCGCGCCAGCTCGCGCAGCTTGACCGGACGGGAGCCGATCTCTGCTACACCGCCTATGCGCTGATGGATAACGGAGGCAATCCCCTCGGCCAGACCTACCATGTGCCGCCCTCGGCCGGCTACCGCGATCTGCTGAAAGAGAATGTGATCGGCCTCTCTACCGTCCTTCTGCGGGCGGACAGCCTTGGAAGCCTGCGGATGGATGAGAAATATTTCCATGAGGACTATGAGTTCTGGCTGAACCTGCTGAAGAGGGGACGCCGGGCGGTGGGGCTGGATTCCCCGCTCGTCTTTTACCGGTTGGGCGGACGCAGTGAAAACAAGCTGCTGGCGGCCAAAAACCGCTGGTTGGTCTACCGCCGCAGCCAGCGGCTGGGCTTCTTCCCCTCTTGTAAATACATGGCCTGCTACGCTTATCACGGCCTGCGAAAGCTGGGCGGCTGAGGGCGCCGCCGCTAAAGAAATTTTTGAAAGCTCCCGCCTGCAAAATACATTGTATTTTGCAGGCGGGAGCTTTTGGGTTCTGTATGCTGCTTCCCCATGTTACCGTGCAGAGGAAGCCAGCTTTCCAGGCTGAATGCGCCGGCCTTCAGCCCGCCGGTTTCCAATCTGCGGACTTACCGATGGGCCCAGGCTGGCGGTACGGAACCCCTCCTTCAAAGCGGGATGAAGGATTTTTCCGTTACCGTCCGATACTGCTGGAGCTGCTCCTGCGTCCCGCAATATAGAGGCCAATTTTAAACCCTCTTGGCAGCAACTGGGGGAAAATCCATCCAAGCGGCAGTTGGTTGCACAGGCAGCGTTTACGGCTAAAGCCAAGCGGATCTGGAAGCCCGCCGGGCTTCCAGATCCGCTTTGACTTCCAGTGGACCTGCGGGAGCGGCCAAAGCCAGGCGTAGCCGGCAAGCGGAACAGGCCGCCCCTTTAGGGTTCATATTGCACCTGTAAAACGATATCCTGCGGGAAGTCGCCGAAGCGCTCCCCAAAGAGGTTGAAGCCTCCGGCGCAGCGGGCCCCCTCGCGGATGCCCAGCCGTGCGGTGATATAGAAATTATCCTCAATGTGCAGTTGGCCGATCGATGGGTCCCGCAAGGGGAGGCCGCCCACCGTGCAGCCCTGCTCCGAGATGCTCCAGGAGGCGAGCAGGCCGTACTGCGTCATACTGTCCGGCCACCAGTCCGGGTTCAGCCGCCCCCGGCGGCTGCCGAAATCTCCGGGACAGAGGAACGGGCCGCAGTCCACCCCGTTGAGCCAGAGGGTGATTTCGGAGGGCCAATCCTCCCGGTATCCGGGGGCTTCCGCGCAGACCTCGGCGCTCAGCGTCAGTCGCCCGGCCCGGCAGCCTTCAGGCACCGGGTTGGGGAATTTGTATTCCAGATAGCCGCCGGAGGACCAAATGAGCTGCGCCCCGATCCGTTCTGGGGAAAAGAAGTTGGCGCGATCATCCGGCAGGCCGATGGGGCCGGTCTCGCCCGCCAGCCCACAGGTGGGCGAAACGTCGCAGTCGGTATAGGAGCCGACCGCCATATGGATGGTACGCGTCCCGCCCTTTTCGGCCGGCAGGGCGTTCAGCCGGATGCTCAGGTAATCGCAGCCGGGGCTACACACCTTCATCAGCCCGTGCCCGCCCGGCCGTTCGGCCGTTTCCAGCAGCCTCGCCTCCTCCAAGGCCCGGACATGCAGCCCCGCGCTGGAGGGCGGGAGCGAGAGGGCCGCGGCAATCTCCCGGATGTTCAGCGGACGATCCTGAAGCAGCCGCAGGATGGCTAGCCGGACGGGGGAGGAGAGCGCTTTCCCGACTGCGCACAGCCGCGCCGGATCCTCCGCCGAGAGTTCTAGATATTTTGGCAAGAGAGCACCGCCTTATCCACCGTTATCTGCGGGCGGTCAGCGGATGTCATAGACCGACCGCACCCGGAGCTCCTTCGGGTCGCCCTCCAGGATTTCCACCGTGACCGTCCCGGCGTTCATGTCAAAATAGTTGTCGCTCAAAACGAGGTCGCTGTCCGGCGAGGAGATTTCAACGCTCTTTGCATAGGCCGCCGCCGTTACGGCGATGGTGTTCCCATGGCGCGCCGCCTGTAGCTGCGGATCGCGGAAATGGAAGTGCTTGGGCGCGGTGAAGAGCACGCTGCCGGAGGAGACGGGATCGCCTTCGCAGAGCAGCTCATAGGAGAAATAGGTCTCCAGGCAGTCGATCCCTTCGAACGTCTGCTTATCCAGCCAGACGCTTTGCAGCGCCGGGACATGCAGCGCCGTTTCCCCGCTTTCGAGAACCGCCCCGTCCGCGGAGCGCAGCGCCCAGCGGACGGCGCAATCCTTCGCCTGCCGCGTTTCGTTGGCCACCGAGAGCCGGGCGCTCGTTTCCACCGGCGCGGGCTCGTCGGTAATGGCGGCGCGGCCGGCCGTTTCGCCAATCTCCTCGCAGGAGAGCATGAGCGGCGCAAAGAAGCGGCGGGCATAGTAGTGCAGCGCCTTCCAGCGGCCATAATAATCCACCGAGGCCCAGGAGGCGACCGGCCAGATATCGTTGAGCTGCCAATAGATGGCGCCCATGCAGCGCCCGCGATGGCGCCGCCAGTGCTCAACGCCATAGCGGATAGCCTCCGCCTGGAGAAGCTGGGAGGCGTAGAGCAGCGTATCGAAATCCCCCGGATAGAGGAAGGTCTGGGCCAGATAGGTCATGATTTTGCCGTTGGCCCCGGAGTTGCGCTGGTGCCGCTCCATCACGCGCGAAAAGATGTTGCGGTCCTCCGGCTCGGTGAAGCTCTCCACCGTCTTGAAGCAGGGGAAGGATTGAAAGCCGAACTCCGAGGCATAGCGGAAGAAGAACTTGCGGTATTCGGTGAAGGGCTTGTTGCCGTGCCAAACCTCCCAATAGTGGACGTCGCCGCGATCGGGGCTGTTGGGCTCGTCGAAGCCGCCGCCGGAGGAGGGGGAGGCGGGCCAATAGAAGGTATCGGGATCCAGCCGGCGGAGCTGATGGGGGATGATGTGCTCGAACATGCGGACATAGTCGCTGCGGGTACGCGGGGTGCCGTCATATTCCCCGGTGGCCTGGAACATCTCCATTTCGTTGTTGCCGCACCAGAGCCCCAGCGAGGGGTGGTGGCGCAGCCGCCGGATGTTGTCGGCGAACTCGGCTTCGATGTTCTCCTCAAACGCTTCGGTCAGGTGGTAGTTGGCGCAGGCGAACATGAAATCCTGCCAGACGACGAGACCCAGCTCATCGCAGGCGTCATAGAAAAAGTCGTCGGGATAATAGCCGCCGCCCCAAACGCGCACCGAATTGAAGTTGGCGCGCACGCACTGCTCCAGCAGCCTGCGGGTGCGCGCGGGGTTCACGCGGGAGAGCAGGTTGTCCTCCGGGATATAGTCCGCGCCCATGGCGAAGATCTGCACGCCGTTGACGCACTGGGCGAAGCTCTCTCCCCATGCGTCCTTCTCGCGCACGACCGTCATGGTGCGCAGGCCGATCCGCTTCTCATCGCGGTCCGCCTCGTTCCCGTTTTCCAGAAGCACGGTGCGGACGGTGTAGAGCGGCTGGCTGCCATAGCCGTTCGGCCACCAGAGGAGCGGGTTTTCCACCTCGGTCTCCTCGCCGGGGCGCAGCGCGGTTTCGCTCCCGTCGGGCGCGGTGAGGGTGATGCGCGCCTCGGCCGTCCCCGACTGCCGGAGCTCCGCCTTGACAAAGACTCTGCCCCCCTCGTGGCGCTGGGTGATGCGGACGTCCTCAATCCGGGAGCTGTCCACCCCTAAGAGCGCGATTTCGCGCCAGATGCCGCCGTCGGGCAGGCGGGGGCCCCAGTCCCAGCCGAACATGCAGTGGGCCTTGCGCAGCAGCGGGAACCCGACCATCGCGTCGCTGGATCCGCCCACATAGTCCTTTCGGACCTCCTCGCGGATGTAGCGCACCGGGGAAACGAAGCGCAGCTCCAGGGTGTTCTCCCCCGGTTTTAACGCCTCTGCCGCCTCGAACTCCCAGGTGCGGTGCATGTTGTCCGCATAGCCGATAGCGGTTCCGTTGAGGTAAACAGAGCAGACGGTATCCAGCCCCGCGCAGTGCAGAAGCACCTTTTTTAGCCCCTGAAAGCTCTCCGGAAGAGAGAAGGAGCGGGAGAAGGTGAAATCGTTTTCGGTGATGAGGCGCAGGGCGTCCAGCTCATTTTCGCGCCAATAGGGATCCTCCATCTGCCGGTTCTCCAGCAGGAAGGAATAGACCGAGCCGGGAACCGTCCCGGAGCAACGGGCGCCGTTTGAAAGCGAAAGCTCCCACCGGCCCCCCAGGTTCAGCTTTTGCATGCTGCCTCCCTCTAGCGCCCTCTCTCCAAAAGAGGCGCGCCCGCCGCGGAAGATGAGCGCGCGGCCCGCCGTTTTTTTCCATTATACTACAGCTTGCGGCGTTCGGAAAGGGCCTCTGGTTCCGAAAAAACAGCAAACTTTTTAGAGAAGGAAGGGCGCGTTGCAGAATCCCATTCTGCAACGCGCCCTTCTACAATCCGGAGAAGTCGCCTGCAAGCTGTCCTTTACAGGCCAGGATGCGTTTTTGGACCGCTTCTTCTATTTGCGGGCGCGCCCATGGGTTCCGCTTTGCCGGCCGTCGGCCTCCTCGCGCAGCGCCTGCAAGATCACCTCGTCCGCCGGGCAGAAGGGGTATTGTGCGGTTTCATCCGCCGTTATCCAGCGCAGGGAGTTGTGCTCTAGGAGCTGGGGGACGCCCTCTGCGATGGACGCATGAAACAGGGTGAGATGAACGGTAAGGTCGGGGTATACATGGCTCGTTTCCAAGAATACCTCCCCCACGCGCACGGTGACGCCCAGCTCCTCCCGGCATTCCCGGATGAGCGCCGCCTCCTTGGTTTCGCCCGGCTCCACCTTCCCGCCCGCGAACTCCCACAGGAGCCCCCGCGCCTTATGGGCCGGGCGCTGGCAGATGAGAAACCGCCCATCCTCCCGGATGAGAGCGGCAACGACTTCGGTTTTCACAGCGACCACACCTTTCCAATGGCTGCATCCCCCGCTGGTCAGAGCAGGGGACGGAAGGCCGGGAATTTCCCGGCAGGGAAACGAAGGGATTTTCCGGGAAAGGCTTGCCCGCCTTTCCCGCGGATGGTATACTGATTTTATCCGGGCCGCATGCGTTGGAAAGCCTGTCCCACGAAGGGGGAGGGCCCGGCAGAAAGAGAGAGAAGGAAGGATTGCGGTATGAAAGGGATTGTTTCCGCGCCGTTTGGCGTCACGGCCAGGGGAGAGCAGGTAACGGCTTTCACCTTGGAAAACGCACAGGGAATGCGGGCGGTGGTGCTCGACTACGGCTGCACCATCGTTTCGATTGAGGCGCCCGACCGCGCGGGCGAGCTCTGCGATGTGGCGCTCGGCTACCGGACGCTGGCCGAATATGAGCAGAACGGCGGCTATTTCGGCGCAACGGTCGGCCGGTTGGCCAACCGCCTGGCCGGCGGCAAATTCAGCCTGAACGGCAAGGAGTATGCACTTTACTGCAACAACGGGAAAAACCACCTGCACGGCGGCAAGCGCGGCTTTGATCAGTATGTATGGGCGAGCGAGATTTCCGGGGAGACCCTGCGCTTCTCCCGCCTTTCGCCCGATGGGGAAGAGGGCTATCCGGGGAACCTGGAGGTCTCCGTTTCCTTCACCTTCCGGGATGACGGCGCGTTGGAGCTGGACTATCAGGCGAAGAGCGATGCGGACACCATCCTCAACCTGACCAACCACAGCTATTTCAACCTTGCGGGCGGCTCCGGGACGATCCTCGGCCACCGCCTATGGCTGAACGCCTCTCATTATACCCCGGTGGACGAGGGGCAGATCCCCACCGGCGAGCTGCGCCCGGTGGAGGGGACGGCCTTTGATTTCCGGCAGGAGAAGGAGATCGGCGCGGATATCGGCGCAGCTGACGAGCAGGTCCGGGCCGTGAACGGCTACGATCACAACTTTATGCTGGACGGCGAGGGCCTGCGCCCGATCGCCCGGCTTTATTGCCCGGAGAGCGGCATTGCCATGGAGGTTTCCACCGACCTGCCGGGCGTTCAGGTCTATACGGCCAACTCGCTGACCCGCCGGGCGGGGAAGGGCGGCCAGCACTATGGGCCGCACAGCGCCATCTGCCTGGAGACCCAGCAGATTCCCGATGCGATTCACCACGAGAACTTCCCCACCCCAGTGCTGCGCGCGGGAGAGGATTGGCGCCATAAAACCTGCTTCGCCTTCTCCATCCGTTAAAAAGGGAGGGGGAACGGACAAGCGGGGATGTAAAAAAACGCGTCCCCGGTTTGCAGAAACTGGAAAAGCGGCGTTTTCGTGCGGACAGCGCGAAATTTGGGGCGGCCTTTTCGCCCCAAAAGCCGCTTTTTCGGGGGACTGTTACAAAATGGAAAAGAAGCCCCCGGCCGAGCCGCTCCTCCGGTTTGCAGGAACCGGAAAAACGGTGGTTTCGCGCCTTATGGCTTTTCAAAATGCTGGTAGTCGATAGGCCCCGTCCAATCGCCGCCCCACTCCCAGCCGCGGGAGATAAACGCGTTGTAGCAAACGCCGCCGGGGGCTATCATGCCGGGCCGGACGTTTTCCCGATCCAGGTAATCGCCCGCGGCCTCCGGCTGCACCAGCTCCCCGCGCACATAGGGGTTTTGGAGGGGGTTGATATCCACCGCCCGGCCGAAGCTGTGGTTGGAGAGGTAATCGGTGCCGTCGATCACCCGGTAGCAGAAGGCGGAGGTATTGTTGTCGGCCATCGAAGCGTTGTCGTCGGCCTGATAGGCTTCGATGAGCTGCATCTTTTCAATCGGGAACTGCTGTTCAAAGAGCTCCTGGAAAATAGCGGTCAGGTCGTCCGCCACCTCGGCGGCCGCGATCATCTGTCCCAAGTAGATTTCCCCGTCAAAACCGTAATAGGCGAGCGTCAGAAGCGAGAGATCCTCCAGCGAGATGTGCTCATTCTCCACCCAGGAGACGCCGGTGATCTGTTCGCGGATTTCCGCGGACAGCGCTTCCGAGGAAAAAACCGCCTGCTCCTTTTGGATTTTACAGGGATAGCGGGTCGGGGCCGGGGCCTCGGCCGGTTGGGAAGAGGGGGCCGGATCCGGTTCCTTCGCGGGCGGCTGCTCTTCCAGCGCACAGCCGCCCAAGGCAAGCGCACACAGACAGATAGAGAGAATTTTCCTGAACAAATCGCGTCAACCTCCTGCTGCGGGCCCTCTGAAACGGCCCGCCTTGATAGCCCTACCATTTTAGCACAAATCCCTGTCGTATGCACGGGAAAAGTACGCCGTTTAAAAGCTCCGGGCTGCAAAAAAGGGCTTTTTGCCTTGCCGGAACTGGGGAAAGCCGGTTCTGTCTATGTTTTGCAGGCGGGCGCTGATTCGGTTAGAAATGAGGCCAACGAATGCGTAAACGTTTCCTAGGCGCACTTGCCGCGCTGTTCTGCCTTTCCGGGCTGCTTCCGCTGAGAGCGGAAGCGGCCGGGCCGCCCGCCGCCACCTCGTGGGCCTATGTGGTGATGGACGCAGAGACCGGGCAGGTGCTGATCGAAAAAAACGCGGATGAACGGCTCTACCCCGCCTCGATCACCAAGGTGCTGACCGTCGCCCTGGCGCTGGATAGCTGCGCGCCGGGGGAGACCGTCACGATGAGCGAGGAGGCGGTCTTTTCCATCGACAGGGGTTCGACCCACATCGCCCTGACGCCGGGCGAGCAGGTCACGGTGGAACAACTGGCCTATGCCGCCATGCTCGCCTCCGCAAACGACGCGGCCAATGGGCTGGCCGAGCACGCGGGAGGCACGCTCGAAGCCTTCGCCGAGAGGATGAACGCCAAAGCGGGGGCTCTTGGCGCCGTCTCCACCCATTTCGTCAATGCCAGCGGGCTGCATGACGGGAACCATTACACCACGGCGCGCGATTTTGCCCGGATCACCCGCTGGGCGCTGAGCGTTCCGGGCTTCCGGGAGGTTTTTGGCGCGGACGAATACACCATGGCCCCTACCAACTTGCAGCCGGAAAGCCGCAATTTTGGGACCTACAACTGCCTGACGGTGGAATCCGCCTACACCTACGAGGGCGCCACCGGCGGGAAGCTCGGATGGACGCCGGAGGCGAACCACACCTTTGTAGCGGTCGCCCGCCGCGGGGAGATGGAGCTCATCCTCGTTGCGCTCAACTCGAAAACCAAGTGGGAAAAGTTTAAGGATGCCGTTGCGCTCTATGATTATTGCTTCGGCAATTTCCGGCGGACGGAGGTGCCGGCTGCCGGTCTGCCGGAGACGGTGCCGCTGCTGGAGGGGGAGGCCCCGGCCGGGGAGGTAAAGCTGGAGCTTCCGGCATCCTTCCCGGTGGATCTGGCGGCCGGGGCGGATCCTAGCCGGGTCCAGCTGCGCGCCGGGCTTCCGGCAGCCTACCAAAAGGAGGATGCCGTTGCCCCTTCCTACAGCCTTTATCTGGAGGACGAGCTGCTTTATACCGCTCCCATCGGCTATGCGCTGCAATTCCCGGAGGATGCGGCGGAAAAGGCGGCGGCGCTGGATCCGGAGTCCCCGGCCGAAAAACCCTCCTTCCGCTGGCTTCTGTGGTTCTTGGGGGCGCTGGTGCTTCTGCTGCTCATTTTCCGGCAGATTTCGGTGGCGCGGCGGCGCAGGCGCAGAAGGCGGCTGCGCGCCCAGCGGTTGGGCAGGCTTGAGGGAAGGCGGTTTTGACTCCCGGCGGTTGCCGGCCATTCGGACAGGCGCGGCTTTTCGAAAACCAAAAAGGGGCCGCGGAAGGGGGACTCCCCCGCTGGGAAATGCAGAGGGATAAGGAGACAGGGATGATTGTGCCAAATTACCGCAAAACAAAGACAGCCTGTTACATGGGGCTTATCACCCAGGCCATTGCAGCGAATTTTGCCCCGCTGCTGTTTTTAACGTTTCATAATAACTACCGCATTTCTCTCGGAAATATCGCGTGGATATCCACCTGCTTTTTCTTTACGCAGCTTTTGGTGGACTTGTTTTGCGCTAGGTTTGTGGATAAGATAGGCTATCGGGCGTGTATCGTAGCGTCCGAGGTGTCCTCCGCGGCCGGGCTGATCGGGCTGGCCCTGCTGCCGGATCTGCTGCCGGATCCGTTTGTGGGGATTCTGTTAAGCGTGATTGTGTATGCGATAGGGAGCGGGCTGATTGAGGTGCTTTGCAGTCCCATCATAGAAGCCTGCCCTTTTGAAAACAAAGAAGCGACGATGAGCCTGCTGCATTCCTTTTATTGCTGGGGATCCGTCGGGACGATTTTGCTGTCGACCCTGTTTTTCGCCGTTTTCGGCATAGAGCGTTGGAAATGGCTGGCTCTGTTATGGGCGCTTGTTCCTGCGGTAAACGTCTATAACTTTGCAACCTGCCCCATTGAGCGCTTGGCAGGCGGCGGGGAAGGGATGGGGATCCAAGAGCTGCTTAAAAGACCGCTGTTTTGGCTGGCCGTTTGCCTGATGATCTGCTCCGGAGCCTCGGAGCTTGCCATGGCGCAGTGGGCCTCCGCCTATGCGGAAGCGGCCCTGGGGCTCTCAAAAACGCTGGGGGATTTGGCGGGGCCCTGTCTGTTTGCAGTTTCCATGGGGATAAGCCGGGTGATCTTTGGAAAGTATGGCGACAAAATGGACCTGAGAAAATTCATGACCGGCTCCGGCATCCTGTGCGTGATCTGTTATCTGCTGGCTTCCCTATCGGTAAATCCGTGGTTGGGGCTGACGGGCTGTATCCTCTGCGGCTTTTCGGTGGGAATCATGTGGCCGGGAACCATCAGCATCTCCTCCAAAAAATTTCCCGCGGGCGGAACGGCTATGTTTGCGCTGCTTGCAATGGCGGGAGATTTGGGCGGGAGCATCGGCCCCGGCATCGTTGGCCGCGTGACGCAGCATGCGGGAGACAACATCCGCATAGGGATGGGCGTCGGGCTCGTTTTTCCCATGATTTTATTGATCGCGCTCTTTATCATCGGCAGAGAAAAGCATCTGAAAAGGGAGTCCTAGGACGGGTGCTCTTACCCCGGATATTCCGCATTTAAAACATATTTACTGTTTTAAATGCGGAATATCCGTTTTTATATTGACAATAACTCTGGACATTGCTATAGTGGAAGCAAAGAAAGACAATTTTATTGTTTTAAAGGAGGCTGGACTATGCCCAGAGAAGAATATCCGCGCCCCCAATTTGTGCGGGGAAATTGGATCAATCTGAACGGACCCTGGGATTTTTCGTTTGAAAAAGGACGCTATGATCGGACGATCACCGTTCCCTACGTCTGCGAATCCGCCTTATCCGGCATTGGGGAAACGGGGTTCCACGACCGCGTTTACTACCGCCGCCGCTTCACCCTGGGGCCGCGGGCCGAAGGCGAACGGCTGTTACTGCACTTCGGCGCGGTGGACTACCGGTGCGAGGTGTTCCTCAACGGGCGCTATGCCGGCGGCCATACCGGCGGCCACATCAGCTTCACGCTGGACGTCACCGAGGCGGCCAGGGAAGGGGAGAATGAGCTGGCCGTCGATGTGCGCGACGAGGCGGCGGACATGACCATCCCGCGCGGCAAGCAGTTTTGGGAGGAGAAGTCCCGCAGCATCTTCTACACCCGCACGACCGGCATTTGGCAGACGGTCTGGCTGGAGACGGTGCCGGAGACCTACCTGGAGGATGTGGCTATCACCCCGGATCTGGACAGCCGGTCCGTTGCCTTCCGCTACCAGATTGCCGGGCGGGCGGATGCCTGCCTGAAGGCGGACATCTCCTTCCAGGGGAAGCCGGTGGCCAGCCATACCCTTTCCCCGGCGCGCCGGAGCGGGCGCTTCACCGTGCTGCTGGACAACGAGGCGCTAGGCAAATGGAATTTCCAGGAGGATCTCTCCTGGAGCCCGGAGCACCCGAACCTTTTCGACGTCCGCTTCACCCTTTTGCTGGACGGAGCCGAGACCGACCGGGTGGACAGCTATTTCGGCGTCCGCAAGGTCTCCTGCGAAAACGGGCGGTTCCTGTTAAACAACCGGCCCTATTACCAGAAACTGCTGCTGGATCAGGGCTACTGGCCGCAGTCCCTGCTGACCGCCCCGGATGACGAGGCGTTTATCACCGATATCCGGCTGGCGAAGGAGATGGGCTTTAACGGGGTGCGCAAGCACCAAAAGATTGAAGATCCGCGCTTTTTGTACCATGCCGACCGGATGGGCTTTTTGGTCTGGGGAGAGATTGCCGCCGCCTATGTCTATTCGGAGGACTACGTTCAGCGCTTTACCGATGAATGGATGGAGGAAATCAAGCGGGATTACAGCCATCCCTCTATTGTGGCCTGGACGCCGCTCAACGAATCCTGGGGCGTGCTGCAAATCGCCCAGGATGCGCAGCAGAAGCACCACAGCGCGGCGATGGTCCACCTCACCAAGTCGCTGGATCCCACCCGCCCGGTCATTTCAAACGACGGCTGGGAGCACACCTGCACCGACCTGCTAACCATCCATGACTATGCGGCGGATTACGATGTGCTGCGCGCACGCTATCGTGATGTAGAGACCATTCTGGACAGCCAGCCGGCGGGCCGCCGTCTGCTGGTGGAGGGCTTCTCCTACCAGGGACAGCCGATCTTGGTCAGCGAGTTCGGCGGCATCTCCTTCCAGTGCGATGCGCAGCAGGGTTGGGGCTATTCCAGCGCCCGGAGCGAGGAGGACTTTGCCCGGCGGTACCATGCCGTTGTCGGCGCGCTGCTCGATTCCCCTGCGGTTTGCGGCTTCTGCTACACCCAGCTGACCGACGTGGAGCAGGAGATCAACGGTCTGCTGACCTACGATCGCAAGCCCAAGACGGATCTTAGCGTCATCCGCGCTATCAACGAGGGCCGCTGGAACGGCGGGAAAGAGAAGGAATAGGTCCCAGAAGCTGATCCCGGCGGAGAAAAGGGCGCGCCTGCAAAACGAGAAAGAAATCCCCGGTCGGGCGCTCCTCCGGCTTGCAGGAACCAGAAAAACGGTGGTTTCGCGCCATATGGCGCGAAATTCAGGGCGTCGCCTTCGCCCTGAAAAGCGTTTTTCTAAAGGGCGCGTTGCAAAACAAAAGTTTTGTAACGCGCCCTTCTACAGGCCGGGAATGATATTCTGCAATGCGCTCTGAAGGAAGCCGGCGCGTTTGCAGCGCCTGCAAGGCAGGGGGATTACCAGACGGCTTGGCCGTTAGGCATTCTGCGCCTGGTATTTCTGCTTACACTGGTTGATTTTGGTCTGATCGGCCTGGCTGACCTGGTACCAGCCGCGTTTCTGCATCTCGCTGAAAACCTCGTGCTGAATTTGGTGCTCTTCGCTCAACAGGTTCATGAACTCGCTTTTGAGCGCAGGGGTGGAGCATTCGTTGGCATAGTTGTTGTAACCGTCGGTAATAAATTTCTGGGATTGGAGCGCGTCGTCCATCATTTCGCGATCCCCGAAGCCGGGGTTCATCGGCATAGCCAAAGGTTCTCCCTCCTAATTTAGCTGGTTCATCAGCCGGTCGAAGTGGTTTTGGTGCTTGGCGGCAATCTGCTCGCATTTGGACTTGATCTGCGGATCGGTCGAGCTCTGGGAGTAAAGCTGGTATTTTTTTATCAGCGTTTGCTCAACCGCGAGCTGATCCTCAATGGCGGACAGCTCTTTGGTGGTCAGGTTTGCCAAAGATATCCCATCCTTTCCTATAGGGCCTGGCGGCGTCCGAAAAGAACCGCTCCCTTTTAAGAGACGGCTCTGCGGTTACGGCCCGCCTGCGCTTAGTGTTCGCCGTCCGGGCGGGGTTTATGCGCGCCGTCCTCCAAGGGACCCGGCAAGCGGAGAAGGGATATTTCTCACGGTTATTCTTCTATGAGATGGTGCAAAATAAAATCCTCTAAAGCATGGTGGTCGCAGCCGGCTACCACCATGTCCGCCCGCCGGCGCACCTCTTCAGGCGCGTTCGCCACCGCCGCGCCGACCGAGGCCATTTCCAGCATTTCCAGATCGTTGAAAAAATCGCCGACGGCCGCCGTCTCCTCCCGGCTCTGGCCGAGGTTCTCTTCGATCCAGCGCAGCGCGCCGCCCTTGGAAGCGCCCAGCGGCAGGTATTCCAGATAATAGGGCGCGGAGAAGGTGCAGAGATAGCCCTCGCCATGCAGCCGCTCCTCCACCGCCGCCTGTACCTCCAGAAGCCGCTCGTGCTCCCCATACATCTGAACCTTAAAGGCATGGGCGCAGCCCTCCTTCACCGAGGCGGAAGCGTGCGGCTGGTTTTCTTCTAAAATATAGTGATCCGTCACGCTGTTCGGGTTGAGCAGCAGGATGGGCCCCTCGCTGAACGCCTGGGCGCTGCCCTGCGGGTAGGTAGCGATAGCCAGATTCATGATCTCCTCCCCCAGCGCAGCGGGGAAAAGGAGCCGGTGCAGGAATTTCCCAGCGTTGAAGTCATAGACCGCCGCGCCGTTGTAAACGATGGAAGGGCTGTTGACCGGCAGGTATTTTAAATAGGGCCTGGCAATCGCAACGTTGCGCCCGGTCGCAACGCCGAACCGCCCGCCCAGGCTGGTGAACAGGCGCAGCGCCTGCTGGTTGCGCTCCGAGACGGTTTTATCGCTGGCGATCACCGTGTGATCCATATCGGAATAGAGGTATTTTTTTAGAAGCCGCATGGCGTTTCCTCCCTTTTGCCGGAAAATTCGAATGAACCGCTTTGCAAGGATCCCCTGGCGTAAGGCGCGCAGAGGTATTCTGAACCTGTATCTAGAGGGCGGCTAATCAATGAAAGGAGAATAGCCGCCTTGCGTATTATACGCCCCTTGTCCGCGCCATGCAAGCAGCGGCGGAAGGAACCGGCGCTGTGGATAAAAAGGCTGCGGCGGACGCCGCCTTTTTCCCTCAGAGCGCCCAGAACTGGCCCGTTCGGGGGATGGGGACGAGACGGTAAAGATGAAAAGTAAAGGAGGCGCCGGTTATGCGAAACGAGACCCAGGTGCTGGGGGAGCTGCTGGGCTTTGCGGAGACGGATGCGCGCATCCGCCTGGTGGGGATGGAGGGGTCCCGGACGAACCCCAGCGTTCCGGCGGATATTTACCGGGACTACGATCTCTCCTTTTTAGTTACCAGCCTGGAGAGCTTTAAGGAAAGCGACGGCTGGCTCGACCGGTTCGGGCCCCGCGTGATGATGCAGAAGCCGGAGGCAATGGAGCTGTTCCCGCCTGAACTGGGGAATTGGTTTTCCTATCTCATCCTGTTTGAAGATGGGGTGAAGCTGGACCTGACGCTCATCCCGCTGGAGGAGCTGCCGCTCTATCTGGCGGAGGACCGGCTGCTGCGCATCCTGCTGGATAAGGACGGACGCGCGCCCGCGCTCCCCCCGCCGGACGATCGGAACCACTGGATCCGGCGGCCCAATGCCCGCTGCTTTGACGACTGCTGCAACGAGTTCTGGATGACAAGCACCTATGTGGCCAAAGGGCTTTTGCGCGATGAGCTGCCCTTTGCCGCCTGGCACATGGAAAATATCGTCCGCGAGCAGCTCTATACGATGCTTTCCTGGGAAATCGGGTTCCGGAAGGGCTTTTCCTTCAGCTTAGGCAAGCGCTATAAGTTCATCCGGCGCTATTTGAGCGAGGCGCAGTGGGCCGGGCTCTGCGCAACCTACCGGTTGGATTCCGCCGCAAACGGGTGGAGCGCGCTGGAGGCGGCCTGCTCCCTCTTCCGGGAGGCATCCCGAAGGGTGGCCGGAGCGCTCGGCTGCCCCTACCCGGATTATGATGCGGCCGTGACGCGCTACACGGCCCGGATGCGCCGCTGGTAGAAAAAGGTTGAAAGCGGCCGCCTCGGACGGTATAATAGGAGGAAAAGCCGGGACCTGTCCCGGCGGCCTTACGATTTCAATCCGGGAGGTGTCCTCTAGCGGCCATGGAAAACCCTTCCCCCTTTCAGAAAGGCTTAACCGGCGGCATTCCCATCGGTCTGGGCTATCTTTCCGTTTCCTTCACCTTCGGCATGATGGCGGTGGAGAACGGGCTTCCGGCCTGGATAGCCGTTTTGATTTCAATGACCAACCTGACCTCCGCCGGCCAGTTCGCCGGAACGGCGCTGATCCTGTCGAACGCCCTGTTTCTGGAGATCGCTGTGACTACGCTGGTCATCAACCTGCGCTATACGCTGATGTCCTTCTCCCTCTCCCAAAAGCTCGATCCGGCAATGCCGATCCTACAGCGCTGCCTGCTCGCCTTCGGAAACACCGATGAAATTTTTGCCGTGGCGATGCAGCAGCCGGGCGCGGTCGGCGCATCCTATCTGGCGGGGCTGATTACCGTTCCCTATCTCGGCTGGTTTGCGGGCACGCTGCTGGGCGCGACGGCCACCGGCCTGCTGCCTCCGGCCGTCCGCAGCGCGTTGGGGATTGCAATTTATGGAATGTTTATCGCGATTATCATCCCGCCCGCCTGCAAGCTGCGCCCGGTGGCGCAGGTCGTTCTGCTGTCGGCGGCGCTCAGCTGCCTGTTCCGCTATCTGCCGGGGCTCCGGCAAATCTCTTCCGGGTGGGTGGTCATTCTCTGCGCGCTGGCGGCCTCCGCCTTCGGCGCGCTGCGCTTCCCCACTGGGCAGCCTGATGAGAGGGATGCCGGGAAGGAGGGAGAGGCTTGAACGGCCTGGAGATTCCCCGCATCCTCATGGGGGTTGCCGTCATGGCGGTGGTCACCTACCTGCTGCGGATGCTGCCGGTGGTGCTTTTTAAGAAAAAGCTCGAAAACCCATTTGTCCTCTCGTTCCTCTTTTACATCCCTTATGCGGTGCTCGCTGCGATGACGCTGCCGGATATCCTCTACTCCACCGCCTCGCTCCTCTCCGCGCTGGCGGGCCTGGCGGCCGCCGTCCTTCTGGCGAGGATGGGGCGCGGGCTGCTCACCGTTGCGCTTGGGGCGGCCGCCGCTGTGTTTGTCGCCGAACGGGTGATTGCCCTGCTCTAAGAGAGGGCGGGCCGCGGCCGTTCGCCCGAAAGAGATATCCCTTACGAATGGCCAAAAACGATAAGGCTCCGCGGTAGCCATGCCGCAGGAGACCCCCGGCGCGCCGGATGCTGGCGCGCGGATACATCCTGCGCCGTAGAATCCGGCTATGGCGCATCCAAAAGCTAAAGGAGGCTTTTTCCTATGAAAATCGATCGCGTTCCCAGCGTTCCTCTGATTACCTGCGACCCTTATTTTTCCCTCTGGTCGCCCGCTGATACACTGACCGGCGCGGATACCTGCCACTGGGCGGGGGCGGTGAAGCGCACGCAGGGCGTTGCAACGGTGGACGGGACGGCCTACCGTTTCCTGGGGCTGGGGGAGGAGCCGGCGCTCGTACAGCGCTCTCTCGATTTGACCCCTACCGCCTCCCGTTACGCCTTTGAGGGCGCGGGCATCTCCTTAACGGTGGATTTCACTACCCCGCTGCTGCTGGAGGATTTGGATCTCGTCTCCCGCCCCTGCTCCTACCTGGATTTCACCGTCCGCTCTCTGGACGGGGCGGAGCACACCGTGGATATCCGGATAACCTTTGACGAAGGGCATTGCTACGATGGGGAGAAGCAGCCCGCTATGATTGGCGGCGTGCACGCCTGCGGCTTTGGGGAGGCGGGCTGGCTCTCTCAAAAGCAGCAGGGGCCGCTCTCCCACAGCGGGGACGGCGTTTCCATCGATTGGGGTACGCTCTATCTGGCGGTCCCCTCCGGCATGGGGACGGCGGCCTATGAGGAGGGGGAGCGCTGCGGGCTCAGCGCTTCGCTTTCCCTGCGCGCAGGCAGCGGGGAGCAATCGGCTTTCCTGGTCGCGGCCTATGACGATATCGCTTCCATCATGTACTTTGAATCGGCCTGCCGGGGCTATTGGGCGCGGGATGGGAAAACCATCCTGACAGCGATAGAGGAGGCGGTCGGGGATCACCGGACGCTGCGGGCGCGCTGCGCGGCGTTCGATGAGGAGCTTCTCGCCCGCGCGCGGGAAACGGCCGGAGAGGACTATGCGCTCGTTTGCGCGCTCGCCTACCGGCAGTCCATCGCCGCGCACAAGCTGATTGCCGGGCCGGACGGCGAGGCGGTGTTTCTCTCGAAGGAGTGCTTCTCCAACGGCTGCATCGGCACAGTGGATGTCAGCTACCCCTCCGTCCCGCTCTTCCTGCTGTATAACCCCGAGCTGGTCAAGGGGATGCTGCGCCCGATCTTCCGCTTTGCGCGCATGCCGGTCTGGCCCTATGATTTTGCCCCGCACGATGTGGGGCGCTATCCTTATGCTACCGGCCAGGTCTATGGGCTGCTGACCGGGCGCTCGCGCGAATATGGGCAGGGCGGCGTTTTTCCGCCCTTCTACCAATACCCCGCCGGTTCGCAGGTCTATACCCTCGACCGGCAGATGCCGGTGGAGGAGTGCGGCAACATGCTGATCCTGTGCGCGGCGGTGGCTGTCTGCGAGGGGGATGCCGAATTTGCCCGCCCGCAGATGGACCTGCTGGAAAAGTGGGCGGTCTATCTGCTGGAATTCGGCGCCGATCCGGGCGAGCAGCTCTGCACCGATGACTTTGCCGGGCACCTGGCGCATAACATCAACCTCTCCGCCAAGGCGATTATGGGGATTGAAGCCTACGCCCTCCTGCTTGACAAGCTGGGCCGCGCCCAGGAGGCGCGCGCCTACCGCCGCAAGGCGGCCTGCATGGCGCGCGATTGGGAGGACCGGGCGCAGAGCGGGGATCACACCGCGCTGACCTTCGGCGACCGGCAGGGCTGGAGCTTAAAATACAACCTGGTTTGGGATCGGCTGTTCGGCTCCGGCCTCTTCGCGCCGGAGACCTACCGGCAGGAGACCGCCTGGTACCGGAAGCAGTGCAACGCCTACGGCGTGCCGCTCGACAGCCGCAAGGACTACACGAAATCCGACTGGATCCTCTGGTGCTGCGCCATGACGGACAGCCGCGAGGAGATGGAGAGCCTTATCCGGCCTATTGCCCGCTTCTTGAAGGAAGCGCCCGACCGCGTCCCCTTCTCCGACTGGTTCGATACCAAGACCGCCAAGCAGATAGGCTTCCAGAACCGCACCGTCCAGGGCGGACTGTTCATGCCGCTGCTGCGCGAGGAGTGGGCGAGGAACGAACAATAAATCATTTTACTCTGTAAAGGAAGGAACCGTAAAAACGCGCCGCGTTTTTACGGTTCCTTTGAAAAGGCGCTTTCGGGCCAAGACGGCGGCCCGCAATTCGCGCCGTTCGTGCGAGCCCGCCCTTTTTCCGGCTTTTGCAAGCCGGAGGGGCGGATTTCAGGATTCCTTCCGCAATCGGGAGATGTTTTTTTACATCCCCTGGGAAGGGGATTGCTGCAAGCCGGGGGATATTTATCCCCCGGTTCCGAGAAAAAGGAGGTGAAGCCGTCGTGCGCGTGGCGGCGGTGATCGCGGAGTTCAACCCCTTCCATAACGGGCACGCCCACCTGATGAACGAGGTGCGGCGGGCCGGAGCGCAGTGGATCGTAGCGGTGATGAGCGGCTGCTATGTGCAGCGCGGGGAGCCTGCGCTCTATTCCAAATGGGTGCGGGCCAGGGCCGCCCTGCTCTCCGGGGTGGATCTGGTGCTGGAGCTCCCCCTCCCTTACGCCATTTCCGGCGCGCAGCGGTTTGCCAGGGGAGCGGCCGCCCTCTGCGGAGCGTTAGGCTGCGTGGATACGCTCGCCTTCGGCTGCGAGGCGCCGAGGCTCGCGGATTTGCAGCGGACGCGCGCCCTTCTGGATTCCCCCCGGCTGCCTGCGCTGCTGGCGGAGGAGCAGCGCGCCCGGCCCGGCATTACCTTCGCGGCCGCCCGGACCGCCGCCCTCTGCCGGTTGGGCGGCGAAGCGGCGGCGCAGACGGCCGCGGAACCGAACAACGCGCTGGCGCTGGAATATCTGGCGGCGCTGCGGACAGAGGGCGGAGCCATCGAGCCGTTTGCCGTCCGCCGGGTGGGAGCGGGGCACGATTCCCCGCTGCCGGAGGGGCGGTTTGCGAGCGCTACGGCGCTGCGAACCCGGATTCTGGCGGGGGAGGATGCCGCCCCTTACCTCCCGGCGGCCGCCTTGCCCGTCTATGAGGAAGCCCCCCGGCTGGATCGGACGGCCTTTGAAACCGCTCTGCTCAGCCATTTGCGCAGGCTGGGAAAGGAGGAGCTGGCCCGGCTCCCCGAACTGAGCGAGGGGCTGGAACACCGGCTGTATGCCGCGATACGGGAGGCCCGGACGCTGGAAGAGCTGTACCGGCGGATGAAGTCGAAGCGCTACACCCACGCCCGGCTGCGCCGCCTGGCGCTGGCCGCCTTTTTGGGCGTGGAGGACCGGCACACGCGGATGCCTCCGCCCTATCTGCGCATCTTAGGCTACACCGCCGCCGGGCGGGAGCTCATCGAGGGCGGCCGGGCGCGGCTGCCGCTGGGCGGAAGCCTGCGGCGGCTGGAGCGGCTGGGCGGGCCCTGCGAAGAGTTTGCCGCCCTGGAGGCGGCGGCGGGCGATCAATATGCCCTCTTCTCCCGCCCGCGATCGGGCTGCGGATGCGAATATACCGCCGGGGTGCTGCATTTCTAGCCGCCCGGCGCGTTATTTTTTCCGGAATGGGACAGCCCCTGCTTGCGTGCGGCGGATACATTGGGTATAATAGGAGAACAGCGGGCCGCTTAGAGAACGCGGCCCATCGAAGGCCGGCGGGACGGCAGAGATCCGGAAAGGAATGATCGAAAGCAGATGAGAAAGCAATTAGATAAGACCTATGATCCGAAACAGTTTGAGGATCGCATCTATCAAATGTGGCTGGACGGCGGCTATTTTCATGCGAAGCCGGATGCCGGCAAAAAGCCCTACACCATCGTGATGCCGCCCCCCAACATCACCGGGCAGCTGCACCTGGGGCACGCGATGGACTGCACGCTCCAGGATACGCTCATCCGCTTCCGGCGGATGCAGGGCTATGAAGCGCTCTGGCTGCCGGGTACCGACCACGCCTCAATTGCTACCGAGGCGAAGATTGTCGCCGCTATGCGCGAAGAGGGGATCGACAAGAAGGATATCGGGCGCGAAGCCTTTTTGGAGCGCGCTTGGGCCTGGAAAAAGAAATATGGCGGCCGCATTGTCGAGCAGCTCAAGAAGATGGGCTCCTCCTGCGACTGGGAGCGCGAACGCTTTACCTTGGATGAGGGCTGCTCGCGCGCCGTCCGGGTGGTGTTCAAAAATCTCTACGACCAGGGGCTTATCTACCGTGGGGAGCGCATCATCAACTGGTGCCCCGTTTGCGGCACCTCGATTTCGGATGCCGAGGTGGAGTATGAGGAGAAGGGCGGCCATTTCTGGCACCTGCGTTATCCCCTGAGCGATGGCAGCGGCTACCTGGAGCTGGCCACCACCCGCCCGGAAACGCTGCTCGGCGATACGGCGGTCGCCGTCCATCCGGACGACGAGCGCTACTGCCATCTCGTCGGCAAGACGGTGACGCTGCCGCTGGTGGGACGGGAGATCCCCGTCGTTGCGGATAGCTATGTGGAGATGGACTTCGGCACCGGCGTGGTGAAGATCACCCCGGCGCACGATCCGAACGATTTTGAAGTCGGGCTGCGGCATAACCTCCCGGTCATCAACGTGATGAACGAGGACGCCACCATCGGCGCGCAGTACGATGGGAAGTATGCCGGGATGAGCCGCTATGAGGCGCGCGCCGCCATTGTGGCGGATCTGGAGGCGCAGGGCTTCTTGGTGAAAACCGAGGATATCAAGCACAACGTCGGAAGCTGCTACCGCTGCCACCATGAGGTGGAGCCGCGTGTCAGCCAGCAGTGGTTTGTGCGGATGCAGCCGCTGGCCGAACCGGCCATTGAGGCGGTGCGAGGGGGGGAGACCCGCTTCGTGCCGGAGCGGTTTGCCAAAACCTACTATAACTGGATGGAGAATATCCGCGACTGGTGTATCTCGCGCCAGCTCTGGTGGGGCCACCGCATCCCCGCCTGGTACTGCGAGGACTGCGGGAAGATAACGGTCGGAGTGGAAGCGCCCTCCGCCTGCGCCCACTGCGGTAGCGCGCGCATCCATCAGGATGAGGACACGCTCGACACCTGGTTCTCCTCCGCCCTCTGGCCGTTCTCTACCCTCGGCTGGCCGGACAAGACCCCGGAGCTGGACTTCTTCTACCCCACCTCCACGCTGGTGACGGGCTATGATATTATCTTCTTCTGGGTGGCCAGAATGATCTTTTCCGGTGTGGAGCACACCGGAAAAGCCCCGTTTGATACGGTGCTCATCCACGGCCTCATCCGCGATGAGCAGGGGCGCAAGATGTCGAAATCCTTGGGCAACGGCGTAGACCCGTTCGAGGTGATCGAGCAGTATGGCGCGGACGCGCTGCGCCTGACCCTCTGCACCGGCAACAGCCCCGGCAACGATATGCGCTTTTCGGGCGATAAAATCAAAGCCAGCCGCAACTTTGCGAACAAGCTCTGGAACGCCTCGCGCTATATCCTGATGAATCTGCCGGAGGATTTCCCGGCCCCCTCCCTGCCGGACAAGCTGGAGACCGAGGATAAGTGGGTGCTCAGCCGCTACAACACGCTGGTGAAGGAGTGCACCGACAACCTGGAGCGCTTTGAATTGGGCGTGGCGGTCCAAAAGCTCTATGACTTTATCTGGGACATCTTCTGCGATTGGTATATTGAATTGACTAAGGCGCGCATTGCCGCCGGCGGCGAGAGCGCCGGGAGCGCGCAGCGGGTGCTGACCTATGTGATGTCCGGCATTCTGCGGCTGCTTCACCCCTTCATGCCG
This sequence comes from Provencibacterium sp., assembly GCA_022793895.1. GTDB lineage: Bacteria > Bacillota > Clostridia > Oscillospirales > Ruminococcaceae > Harryflintia. The sequence goes on from JAAWDS010000010.1 coordinate 60,747, forward strand.
TTTATTACCGAGGAAATCTGGCAGGCGCTGCCGAACGACTGCGCGAGCATCATGGCGGCCCCCTGGCCGGTTTACAGCGGCAAGCTCGCCTTCCCGGAGGAGGAGGCGCGCTTTGAAAGGGTGGTCGATCTCATCAGCGCCATCCGCGCCCGCCGCAGCGAGATGGGCGTGCCGCCCTCCCGCAAGGCGAAGGTCTATATTGCGTCCTCCCAGCCGGGGGTGTTCCAGAGCGGCGAGGCGTTCATCCTCCGCCTGGCCTCGGCCTCGGCGGTGGAGGCGGGGGAGAGCTTCGAGGTCCCCAACGCCGTCCAGGTGGTTACGGCCGACGCGCGGGCCTTCATCCCGCTGGGGGATCTCATCGATGTAGAGAAGGAGCGCGCGCGGCTGCTCTCCGAGAAGGAAGCCTGTGAAAGCGACATCGCCTTCTTTGGCAAGAAGCTGGAAAACCCGCAGTTTGTCCAGCGCGCGCCGGAAAAGGTGGTGCAGGCGGAGCGGGAGAAGCTCCAGCGCGCACAGGACCGGCTGGAGAAGATTCTGGAGAGCCTGAGCGCCCTGGAGGGCTGACCGAAATCAAGGGGGAGGTTCCCTCTCCCCGCAAAAAAGCATCCCGGAGGTTCTCCTCCGGGATGCTTTTTAGATTGCCGGGAAAGCCCTTTGGAGCGAAGCGGCGCGGAGAAAGCCCGGCGGGCTTCTGAAGTCTTTTGCGCCGCATCATTTTTATCTTCCGGCCTTGCAGAGAGGGTTCAGCAAACGCGTACCCGCCAGCCGAACGGATCCTCCGCGCGGCCCCACTGGATGGCCGTCAGCGTGTCGTAAAGCCGTTGGGAGACGGGGCCTATCCGGCCGCCGCCGATGGTCATGACGAGGCTGTCATATTTCAGCTCGCCCACCGGGGAGATGACCGCCGCCGTGCCGGTGCCGAAGGCTTCGGCGAGCTTCCCGCTGCGGTAGGCTTCGACCACCTCATCGATCGAAAGGCGGCGCTCCACGGCGTTCAGCCCCCAGCTGCGCAGCAGCTCCAGCACCGACTTGCGGGTAATGCCCGGCAGGATGCTCCCGCTCAACGCCGGGGTGACCACCTCATCCCCGATGACGAAGAACATGTTCATTGCGCCGACCTCTTCGATGTATTTGCGTTCCACGCCGTCCAGCCAAAGCACCTGCGAATAGTTCTGGCCGTGCGCCTCATCCTGCGCCTTGAGGGAGGCGGCATAGTTCCCGCCCGTCTTGGCCATGCCGATGCCGCCGCGCACCGCGCGCACATAGCTCTGCTCGACATAGATCTTCACCGGATCCAACCCCGTCGGGTAGTAGGGGCCGGAGGGGGAGAGCAGCACCATGTAAAGATAGCTGTCCGACGGCTTTACGCCGAGCTTCGGCTCGGTGGCGATGATGAAAGGGCGGATGTAGAGCGAGGAATCCTTGGCGTGGGGGATCCAATCGCGATCGAGCTCGACGAGCTGCTTGAGGCTCTCCAGCAGCAGCTCCTCATCGAGCGGCGGAATGCACATCCGCTCGCAGGAGGCGTTGAGCCGCTTAAAGTTTTCCTGCGGCCGGAAGAGATAAACCCCGCCGTCATCCCCGCGATAGGCTTTGAGGCCCTCAAAGATCTCCTGGCCGTAGTGCAGGCACATGGCCGAGGGCTCCATCGGGATGGGGCCGTAGGGTACGATGCGGGCGGAGTGCCAGCCCTGGCCCTTATCATAATTCATGATCAGCATGTGATCGGTAAAGATGGTTCCGAAGCCCAGCTTCGATTCATCCGCCGGCTTTGCCTTTGGAGCGGCGGTGCGCTCCACTTTGATTTCATACATCACGCTCACCCTTTACTCTAGTATATAAAACCGCCCGCCAACCGGCCGGCAGCTTTTTGCAGGAACGAAAGCTGCCCATTGCACATTCGCTTTTTTGCATTTTATCACCTTGAAGCGAAAAATGCAACCGGCGGCCGGTATCTTGCGGCCGGCTGCGCCGTTTTCAGACGGCCGCAAAAAAGAAAAGAAACGGTGCGGGCCGCTCCTCCGGTTTGTAGAAAAAGGACGCGCTGAAAAAATTTCATTTTGCAGCGCGTCCTTTCGCGCACTGGGAAAATTTTGCCACAGCATCTTGACTTCCAGATGGGAATATGGTCTAATAAGGGAAACAAAATAAACCCGTGAGGGAGTAGCAGGCGTCTTTGGCGCAGCAAGTCAACATCCTGGCCGTTTCGGTCTGGCTTGCTTTCATTTGCGAGACTCATGTATGGCTTTGGCAGTACATGGGGCAGGCTCTCCCCCGTTTGGAGGACCCATGTATGGCTTATCCGGCTATACTTGGGTCTTTTGTTATTCTAAAAACGGGAGGAAACGGAAATGGAACTGGCTGTGACTGTTCTGCTGTTCGCTGCGGGCGCGGCGCTCGTCATCAAAGGAGGGGATCTCTTCGTGGATGCCGCCTCATGGATTGCCGAAAGGAGCGGGATCCCCAAGCTGATTGTCGGGGCCACCATCGTCAGCCTGGCGACGACCATGCCGGAAATGCTGGTGTCCGTCATGGCGGCCGTACAAGGAAAGGTGGATATGTCGATCGGGAACGCCGTAGGCAGCGTTACGGCGAACCTGGGGCTTATCATGGCGCTGGCGCTTATCTGCATGCCGGGAACGATCCGCCGGAGCGATTACCTGCTGAAAACCGTCCTGATGCTCGCCGCCGCTGCGCTCATAGCGGCCTGCGGGGTGGCAGGGGCGGTCCCCCTGCCGGTTTCGCTGATGCTGATCGCCGTCTTCGCCGTGTTTCTGTGGGAAAATATCCGCGGGGCGCGAAAGTCGGCGGTCCTCCGGCAGCAGGAGCCGGGCAGCAGAAGCCCTCTTTCGCGGAAAACCGCACTTCTCTATGGGCTGAAATTTGCCGCGGGCGCGGCGGGAATTATCGTTGGCGCGCAGCTTTTGGTGGATAACGGCAGCGAATTGGCGCGCTTGGCAGGGATCCCGGAGCGGGTCATTGGGATAACGCTGGTAGCGGTCGGAACTTCTCTGCCGGAATTGATTACGACGGTGACGGCCATCGTTAAAAAACAGTCCGCCCTGTCGGTGGGAAATATCCTGGGGGCCAACATCATGGATTTGGCCCTCATCATGCCCCTGTCGTCGCTGCTTTCAGGACAAGCGCTGCCTATTTCACCCGCCTTTGCCTTTGTGGATCTGCCTGTCTGTCTGCTCATTGGGCTGCTTGCCATGGTTCCCGCTCTCATCCGTTCGCGGTTCAGCCGCTGGCAGGGCATCCTTCTTCTGGCGGTTTACGGGAGCTACGTGTTGTTTACCTGCATAGCGGTTTAGCCGGACTTCCGCGCTTTATTATGTCCCGGAAACGGCGGGGTCCCTGAAAACGCTGCGGGAAGCCTTCCCGGAGAGGCCGCTTCCTGCGTGGGATCCGTCCGCTTGTTGTCATTTTTCGCATAAAACGACAGGCTGCATCAAGAAGCGCCGAAATTCACAAATTCTTTCTGGTTCTTTCCGGCCGGATATGGTACGATAAAGACGGCTTTTATAGCCGCGTCCGGTTCCCGTCCCCTCACAGGGCGAGCGCATGCCGGGCGGGGAAGGGCCCGCTTTCAGGCGGCTGCCTTATCCGTTTATCTACCGATTGGGAGGGTATACATGCACAAGCAAACGTCCAAAGGATGGAGAAGAAAGACGGCGGCCCTTCTTGCGGCGGCAGGGCTTTTTGCCTGCGTGCCGGTACCGGCTGCGGCCTATGATGATTTTGAAACCGTCACCGCACAGGTGGATCTGCCTCTTTTGCAGGAGCTGGCCGTCACCCGGCCGGAGGGGAAGGCTTCCACCAGCGCGGCCAACTATTACTTGACCGGTTCCTCCAATCCGGAAGAGGAGCTGACGCTGAACGGCGAACCGGTATCCGGCCGCGGCGCGCTGGGCAGTTGGGGCGCATGGGTCGCTCTCTCTCCGGGGGAGAACACCTTTACGCTGCGCAACGGCGCGGCGGAGGAAACCGTTTCGATTCTAAAGAGCGCAGGAGCCGGAGAGGTGGAAACCACCACCGTCCTCACCTCGCAGACGCCGCTCTATGATGTGGCGGCCCTGGCGGGGGAGAAGGCGGTTTTCCGCTGCGTGGCCCCCGCCGGCGCGCAGGTGTCCGTTCAGGTGGATGGAGAAACCGTCCCGCTGCGTCAGAAGGTTGCGGCGGCGGTGGAGGGCGTGCCCGCGGTCTTTACCGGGGAGTGGACCGTTCCGGACGGCGGCGGCGTCCGCAGCCTGGGTCCTGTGGAATATACGCTGCGCTACCGGGGGGAGACGAGCGTCTATCCTTCGGAGGGCGCGCTCTATGCGGTGGGATCCGGGGAAACGCTGCTCGTTCAGATGAAGGATACCTCCTCTACCGTTTTTAGAGAAAGCTCCACCTCCAGTAACTTCATGGCGACGGCCAAGGCGGGCGCCGTCGATTATGTGCAGGCCATTGAAGGCAATATGTATCAGCTCGGCATGGGCGGCTGGGTGCTGCAACAGAATGCGCAGCCGCTGACCGAAGCGGCCGGTTATCAGAACCGGGTTTCGGACGTTTGGTTCGAATCGGATGAGAAAGCGGAGCGCTTCATTTTTAACGGGACCGGCCAGCCGGTTTTCACCGCCTATCAGGATGCGGAACGGCTGCACATCTTTTTCCCACACACCTCCGGGATCGACGCGGTGCCTACCGGCAGCAGCCGGCTGTTCGATTCGGTGCGCGTTTCCCGGCAGGAGGACGGCGTCAGCCTGGATTTCATGCTGTCCGAAGGGCAGACGCTCTGGGGCTATGTCGTGGAGTACGACGGCGAGGGATCCACCATCCTTACTTGCAAGTTCCCTCCGCGGCGGGCGAAGGGCTCTCAGCCGCTGGCGGGCGTAACCGTCGCCATTGATCCGGGCCATGGCGGGGAGGACAGCGGCGCGCTGGGCATTACGGCTACCCGCGGGGCGACCGAGAAGCAGATCACCCTGGCGACCGCGCTGGCGGTGGAAAAGCGGCTGCAATCGCTGGGCGCTTCGGTCGTCATGACCCGCCGGGATGATAGCGCCGTCTCCCTCAGCGAGCGCCAGCGCATTGCCGAGCAGGCGAAGGCGGATTTCTTCATTGCGCTGCACGCCAACGCCCCGGCCGCCGGTTCCAACGGCCTGAAGCCGAACGGCGTGGAGGTCTATTATTATGAGGACATCTCCGCCTCCTTTGCCGGAACCCTGCTGGAGCGGATGGTCTCCGAAACGGGGCGCAGCGCGCGCTGGGCCCGTTACTCCAATTTTAAGGTAACGCTCAATTCCTATGCGCCCTCGGTTTTGCTCGAAATGGGATTTTTGCAGAACCCTGCGGAATATGATGACATGTGCAGCCGCCGCGGCATTTTCCGCACGGCCAACGCGGTAGCGGACAGCATCTTGGCCGCGCTTGACTGAAAGAATGCGCCCGGACAGGCGAGCTTGCCAATTTTGCACCGCCGGAATGGGCCGGATTGCACAAACTGCTAAAACGTATTCCGCCCTATTGACACCCGATTCGGGGCGTGCTATAGTATTGACAAAGAATTAACAATCTTTGCGGATGAAACGTTTTCTCCTGGGGAAAGCTAAGAGAAAGGCCCATCCGCCGGATCGATACCGTCCGTGCGCTTGGAGAAGCGCAAGCCCGCTTTTTTACCCGGAGGGCCGCCGGCCCGCCGGACGGAAACCGAAATATGCAGCAGAAAGAAAGGAAGGAACCGCCATGGCAGAGAAGAAGGCCCCGGAAGCCGCCAAGGTTGAAACGCAGGAGATGATCGATACCCTGGTGCGCAACGCGAACAAAGCGCTCGAAGCCTACATGCACATGACCCAAGAGCAGATGGATGAGATTGTTCATGCAATGGCGCTCGCCGGCCTGGATAATCACCAGCGGCTGGCGAAGCTCGCCGTAGACGAGACGAAGCGCGGCGTTTTTGAAGACAAGGTGATTAAGAACATTTTTGCAACCGAATATATCTGGCACTCGATTAAGTATCAAAAGACGGTCGGCATTGTGGACGAGAACGATATGGAGGGCTATGTCGAGGTAGCCGAGCCGGTGGGCGTCGTCGCGGGCGTCACCCCGGTTACCAACCCGACCTCCACCACGATGTTCAAATCGCTCATTTGCACCAAGACCCGCAACCCGGTCATCTTCGGCTTCCATCCCTCGGCGCAGAAGTGCTCGGTCGAAGCGGCCAAGGTGCTGCGGGACGCAGCCATTGCCCATGGCGCTCCGGAATACTGCATTCAGTGGATTGAGTTTCCCTCGATTGAGGCGACCAACGCGCTGATGAATCATCCCGGCGTTTCGATGATTTTGGCCACCGGCGGCTCCGGCATGGTGCGCAGCGCCTATTCCTGCGGCAAGCCTGCGCTCGGCGTCGGCCCCGGCAACGTGCCCTGCTATATCAATAAAAATGTGGATGTCGCCCGTGCCTGCAACGACCTCATCCTCTCCAAGACCTTTGATAACGGCATGATCTGCGCCAGCGAGCAGGCCGCCATTGTCGATGAGGCCATCAGCGCTGAGTTTGAGAAGATTATGAGCGGCTATGGCTGCTACTTCCTGCGCGGCGACGAGATCAAAAAGGTTTCGGATTATGTCATCAGCGCGGAAAAGCAGTCGGTCAACCCGGTCGTGGTCGGCCAGCCGGCTTGGTGGATTGCCGAGCAGGCGGGCGTGAAGGTCCCGGCGGGCACCAAGATTTTGTTGGCGCGGCTGGAGGGCGTCGGTCCTGCGTTCCCGCTTTCCCGCGAAAAGCTCTCCCCCGTGCTCGCCTATTTTGTGGTGAAGAATGAGGCGGAAGGCTTCCGCATAGCCCGCGAAATGCTGGAGTTCGGCGGCCTCGGCCATTCGGCGGTTATCCACTCGAACGATGCGGAGCTCTGCAACCGGTATGGCGAAGAGATGAAGGTTGGGCGCATCATTGTCAATTCCCCGTCCAGCCAGGGCGCGATCGGCGATATTTACAACACCAACACCCCCTCGCTCACCTTGGGCTGCGGATCCTTCGGCCACAACTCGACCACCTCCAACGTGTCTTCGGTGAACCTGGTCAACAAGAAGCGCATCGCCAAGAGGAGGGTCAACATGCAGTGGTTCAAAATCCCGCCGAAGATCTACTTTGAAAAAGATTCCATTCAGTACCTGGAGAAGATGCCGGACATCTCCCGCGCTTTCATCGTCACCGATCCGACGATGGTGAAGCTCGGCAATGTCGACAAGATCCTTTACTACCTGCGCAAGCGCACCGAGTACTGCCACGCCGAGATCTTCTCGGAGGTAGAGCCGGATCCCTCCAAGACCACCATCATGCGGGGCGTTGCGGCGATGAACCAGTTCCAGCCGGACGTTATCATCGCGCTCGGCGGCGGCTCGGCGATGGATGCGGCGAAGGGCATGTGGCTGTTCTATGAGCACCCCGATACCGATTTTGACGGGCTGCGCCTCAAGTTCTTAGATATCCGCAAGCGCACCTACCACTTCCCGCACCTAGGCGAAAAGTGCCAGATGGTCTGCATTCCCACCACCTCCGGCACCGGCAGCGAGGTGACCTCCTTCTCGGTCATTACCGATAAGGAAAACGGAAACATCAAATACCCGCTCGCCGACTATGAGCTCACCCCCGACGTGGCGATCATCGATCCGCAGTTTGTCATGTCGCTGCCCAAGAGCGCGACCTGCTTCACCGGCCTGGACGTGCTGACCCACGCGATTGAAGCCTATGTTTCGATCCTCTCCTCCGATTATACCGACGGCCTGGCAATGCAGGCGATCGAGATGGTCTTTGAGTACCTGCCGCGCGCCTATCACAACGGGGCGACCGACGAGGAGGCCCGTGAGAAGATGCACAACGCCTCCTGCATTGCGGGCATGGCCTTCACCAACGCCTTCCTCGGCCTGAACCACTCGATGGCGCACAAGCTCGGCGGCGAGTACCACATCCCGCACGGCCTGGCCAACGCGGTTCTGCTGCCCTGGGTTGTGGAGTACAACGGCGGCAAGCCCTCGAAGTTCGCCACCTGGCCGAAATACGGCAAGTTTATCGCTGACCGCAAGTACCAGAAGATTGCCAAGCACCTGGGGCTCAAGGCCGCGACCCCGGAGGAGGGCGTCCGCGCTCTGGCCGACGCTATCCGCGCTTTGATGAAGGATATCGAGTGCCCGATGAGCATTCAGGAGTGCGGGGTCGAAGAAGGGGTATTCTTCAGCGGGCTGGAGAAGCTCAGCTACCGTGCCTTTGAGGATCAGTGCACCACCGCCAACCCGCGTTATCCGCTCGTGACCGAGATCGAGGAGGTCTATACCAAGGCCTTCTATGGCAACCGGGACGCGAAAAAGAAATAAGCTCCTCATTTTGAAAAGGGTGAAACCCGGAGGCTGCGCTGAAAGCAGCCTCCGGGTTTATCGTTTATGGGAATGGACAACCGGTTCCGTTTTGCCGGAAAGCTGCTGTTACAAACCTTCTAAAAAGGATGACAAAATAATTACAAAAAATTTAAAAACCTGCTTGCAATTTTTTCCGGTTTCAGTTATACTAAGATTGTAAAGCAAGCGGGGAAGGGAGAGCTCTTCGCTGCACAATACAAGCAATTGCAGAGGGGGCATTTTAGAATGAAAAAGATTTTAGCAGCGGTTTTGGCAGTAGCCATGTCGTTGAGCATGGCGTCGGTAGCGTTTGCAACGAATACGGCTGTTATTAAGGAATCGGATAGCGGCGTGATCGATCCGTCGAAGGACTACTTTACGGCGGAAGAGGGAAAATTGCTGACGAGCTATCCGAGTAAAACGGAGTTCGACGTGGAGGATTATCAGATTTACACCAAAAAATCGGATGATATGGTGTTTAAATTCAAAGTAAAGTCTGGCGAGAAGCTCCGCGCCGATGTTGTGGATGGGAAGGTTTCCGTTTCCGCTAAGCGGGAAAGCAACAATGTTTATAAAATCACGATTAAGCCGAAATACGGCGTTCGCGATTTTGAGCTCAAAAAGTGGAAAGTAGAGCTTGATGTTGGGAACAGCATCTATTTCATCAAAGGCAAGGGCGCTTATTCCGATACCCAGAACGTATCCTCCGGCGATCGTCTGACTGTCCGCGACTCCAAGATGGGAGCGGATGACGGCAGCACCGGATCCATCTTCGAGTTTGACGAGGTGCTGGATGAAGAAACCCGCATCCGCTGCCACGATTACGTAGATGTGTTATTTAAGGGCAACTATGGCACCGATAAAGAAAACATGCGTGTGGATGACGGCGAGATCGCTGAGGTTTCCAAGTTCTTTGGGGACAGCGACCTGGATTTCTACGATTTCATTGGTACGCCCAAGTTTGCCACCAAGGTAAAAGTAGTAATCGATGGCGATAAAAATGCCGTTCTTTATGAGTACGATAAAAAGACGGGCGATCTGACCCGTGTAGATGCGAACTATGAGTCTGACGGCTGGGCCTTCACCACCAAGAACCTGGGTACCTATGTCCTGGCCGAAGAAGATTATGAGGCTGGGAATGCGAAAGCAGAGTAATTAGAATCTCAATAACAATTGATAGGGCCAGCCTTCTCTCCAGGGCTGGCCCTATCTCTATATCGGAGCGCTGCTTCCTTTTTACCCATGGTGCCTTCCCTTAAAGATCCGTTTCTTATATCTCCCATCGCTTTGCGCATGACGGCAACCTCTACCTTACTTTCTTTTTTGAAAAATCGTACCCGCTTGGCCAGAACGCCGTACATAGATACCGCTGGGACGGATACAGGAAGCAGGCATCCCTTTCGAGACAGAAAGCCGCGGTTTTCTCAGCGCTCATTTCCCTTTGAAAAGACCCGGTTAACAAACGGTGAAAGCGTTCCTGAATATGGTAACAAAATAATTACAAAAAAATTTCAAAAACCCCTTGCAATTTCCGAAAGGATACGCTATACTATAACCATGCTGAGGGGAGGAAATGGAGAGCCCTCTCCCAGTGAGATTTCAAAAGTTTAATCTTCAAGAGGAGGAAATACCAATGAAAAAGGTACTTGCAGCGGTTTTGGCCGCGGCTATGTCCCTGAGCATGGCGTCTGTCGCTTTTGCTGTGACGGTTGCTCCTGTCAATCCGGTTGGTACCGGCGCTACTGGTGATGATTTCGTGCTCGGCGACAATGTTCTGCTGACTGACCTCAACCACAAGGACGAGATCGACGTTGAGGATCATAGAATCTACACCTTCGGCACTGGCGCTGCGGAAGACATGACTTTCGTGTTTGACGTTGCGAAGAAGACCAAGCTTCGCGCTGACGTAGCTGACGGAAAGATCTCTGTTTCGACCAAGAAGATCGGCACCTATGGCGAGGGCGATGCCCAGTACACCACCTATGAGATCACTGTTAAGCCGAAGTGGGGCGTGCGTGATTTCAAGAACGACAACAAGTGGAAAGTTGAACTCGATATCGGCGGCGACGGCGATAAGGTTGTTTACATCAAGGGTAAGGGCGGCTATTCCGACACCCAGGTTGTTACTTCCGGCGATCGTTTCGCGGTTCGCAAGAGCGGCGACACCACCGATGGCACCAGCGGCTCCATCTTTGACTTCAGCGAAGTCATTGACGAAGAGACCCGCATCCGCTGCCACGACTATGTGGACGTTTACTTCAAGGGCAACTACGGCACTGACAAAGAGAACCTGAGAGTTGTCACCGACAATATCTCCGACGTTGAGAAGTACTTCGATGATTCCGATATCGATTGCTACGACTTTGTTGGCACCCCGAAGTTCGCCACCAAGGTAAGAGTTATCATCGACGGCGACTCGAATGCTTACCTCTACGAGTACAACAAGAACACCGGCGACATCACTGCGGTTGACGCTGAGTACACCTCTGACGGCTGGTCCTTCACCACCAAGAACCTCGGCACCTACATCCTCGCTGAGGAAGAGTACGAGGGTGGCAACGTGAAGAAGGAAGAAGTTGAGGACAAAGAGCCCGTCTCCGCTCCTGACAAGACCAACCCTGGCACCGGCGCTAACGACATGGTCGGCGTTGCCGCTGCTCTGGCTGTTGTTTCTCTCGTAGCTGCCGGCGCTGTTGCGTTCAAGAAGGCTTCTAAGTAAGTTTATTCCTGTAACGTTTCGCTGACACACATCTAAAAAGCCCCCAGCCTTCTCTCCAGGGCTGGGGGCTTTTTGCGCGTTTTATTGAGAGCCCAGTGAAAAGGAAGAATAGGACGGTTATAAAAACTGTTTAATCGGATATTTCTTGGGGAAGTATCATTTTTAGATATTTTAGAGTACCGTTCAGAAAGAACTGGGCATTTTAAATTTGTGATTCGAGCTCTTCTTTGGAAAGGATATAGTAATCATCGTAATCGGATCCTGTCCGCACTTCAAAGGCTTCCATTAGAATTTTCGAATATTCTCTATGGAAGATACCTGTTTATATATTTTTTTTAAAAATAGGCCATAACGCCTGCATGCTTTGAAAAACCGATGCCTTCCAGCGCTAAGATGCTTCGAATACAATGAAAAACGTCATAATAGGATCGATTGGCTGCGCTGCAATAATCTTCGGATTCCTTCAATATCCTTGCAGATTCCAAACAGAGTTTTGCCTTCTTTAAGCAGTAAAGACAGAGTCTTTTATTTTTATCCTCCATAGACGGCTACGCCCTCTCTCTTTATATTCTGATAAACGGGGAGAAAATTCACGTTTTTTCAAAATGTTCCCGATTTCTCAGAAGGACAGCTAAAAAACCTCTCGCTCCAGAGAAATATCACTCGCCATTTCTGCGGTTTGGCTTCTGAATTTTTTGATTTCGAAGACGTTGCCGTTTAGAAGGAGCATGATATCAATATCGGATTCCTGTGTATTGTCTCCACGGGCATAAGAGCCATAGAGGATAATTTTCTCCAGTCTATTTCCATAGAGCTTTTCGGATGCCGTTCTAACTTGATTCAGAACGGTGATCAGCTCAGATTTCGTACACACGTGTCCTGTCCCCCTCTGCTGGAAATATACGTTCAAATCAGAATTTAACGGTTTAAAACACGCGAGGTTCTAAGATTATTATATCATTAATATAGGAGCGCTTTCACAATCATAATCCCCAATTTTGAGAGAGGACCAAATGGAGCGGCAGACGTTTTCGTCTGCCGCTCCATTTATGAACCCATTCTGTTTTTTCCGCTTTTTAGCGGGGGTACTTAATCGAAGCCTGCGCCGCGGCCAGCCGCGCGATCGGAACGCGGAAGGGCGAGCAGGAGACATAGGTCAGCCCGGTCTTATAGCAGAACTCGATGGTGCTCGGATCGCCGCCGTGCTCGCCGCAGATGCCCAGCTTGATATCCGGCCGGGTCTGGCGGCCCAGCTTGCAGGCCATGTCCACCAGCTTGCCAACGCCTACCTGGTCCAGACGGGCGAAGGGATCGGACTCATAGATCTTGCTGTCATAGTAGTAGTTGAGGAACTTGCCCGCGTCGTCGCGCGAGAAGCCGAAGGTCATCTGGGTCAGGTCGTTGGTGCCGAAGGAGAAGAACTCAGCGTCCTTAGCAATCTCATCGGCGGTCAGTGCCGCGCGCGGGATCTCGATCATCGTGCCTACCTTGTAGTGCATATCCATGCCGGATTCCGCAATCAGCTTATCCGCCGTGGCGACGACCGTCTTCTTCACAAACTGGAGCTCCTTGATTTCGCCCACGAGCGGGATCATGATCTCCGGTACAACCTGCCAGTCGGAATGCTTGCGCTGGACGTTAATAGCCGCTTCGATAACGGCCTGGGTCTGCATCTCGGCAATCTCCGGGTAGGAAACCGCCAGGCGGCAGCCACGGTGGCCCATCATCGGGTTGAACTCATGCAGCCCGTCGATGGTGGCCTTGACCTCCTCATAGGAGAGGTTCATCTCTTTAGCGAGGTCGCGCATCTCCGGCTCGGTGTGCGGCACGAACTCATGCAGCGGCGGGTCTAGGAAGCGGATGGTGACGGGCGACCCTTCGAGCGCCTCATAGAGCTCTTCGAAGTCGCCGCGTTGCATCGGCAGCAGCTTCGCGAGCGCTACCTTGCGCTGCTCGACTGTCTTAGAGCAGATCATCTCGCGCACCGCCTTGATGCGGTCGCCGTCAAAGAACATGTGCTCGGTGCGGCACAGGCCAATGCCTTCCGCGCCGAAGGCTTTCGCCTGGCGGGCGTCGCGCGGGGTATCGGCGTTGGTGCGCACGCCCATTTTGCGGAACTCATCGGTCCAGCCCATGATGGTGCCGAAATCGCCCGAAAGATCGGCGGCTACCGTCGGAATGGCCTCGCCGTAGATGTTGCCGGTCGAGCCGTCCAGCGAGAGGAAATCACCCTCGTGGAACTCTTTACCGCCCAGCGAGAAGACCTTCTTCGCCTCGTCGATCACAATGTCGCCGCAGCCGGAGACACAGCAGGTGCCCATGCCGCGGGCCACAACGGCCGCGTGGGAGGTCATGCCGCCGCGCACGGTGAGGATACCCTCCGAAACGTGCATCCCTTCGATGTCCTCCGGGGAGGTTTCGAGGCGGACGAGAACCACCTTGTCGCCCTTCTGTGCGAAGGCGACGGCATCCTCAGCGGTAAAGACCACCTTGCCGCAGGCAGCGCCGGGCGAGGCGGGCAGGGCGGAACCGATGGGCTTCGCCTTCTTGAGCGCGGCGGCGTCGAACTGCGGATGCAGCAGGGCATCCAGCGTTTTGGGCTCGATCATCAGAACGGCCTGCTTCTTGTCGATCATGCCCTCGTTGACGAGATCCACCGCGATTTTGATAGCGGCGGCGGCGGTGCGCTTGCCGTTGCGGGTCTGGAGCATGAAGAGCTTGCGGTTTTCAATGGTGAACTCCATGTCCTGCATGTCGCGGTAATGATCTTCGAGCTTGGCCACGATCTGAACAAACTGGTCATAGATCTCCGGCATCTGCTCCTTGAGGGTGTCGATGGTCAGCGGGGTGCGGATACCAGCGACCACGTCCTCGCCCTGCGCGTTGAGCAGATATTCGCCATAGAGCTTCTTTTCGCCGGTGGCGGGGTTGCGCGAGAAGGCGACGCCGGTGCCCGACTGCTCGCCGGAGTTGCCGAACACCATCATTTGAACGTTGACGGCGGTGCCCCAGCTCGAAGGAATGTCGTTCATGCGGCGGTAGTAGATAGCGCGCGGGTTATCCCAGGAGCGGAAAACGGCCTTGACCGCCTCCATCAGCTGGATGCGCGGATCCTGCGGGAAGTCCTCCCCCTTCTGCTCGCGGTAGAAGGCTTTGAAGCGCTCGACCATCTCCTTGAGGTCCCCGGCGTCCAGCTCGGTATCCTGCTTAACGCCTTTTTTCTCCTTCATCTCGTCGATGATGATTTCAAAGTTGTGCTTCGGCAGCTCCATAACCACGTCCGAGAACATCTGGATAAAGCGGCGGTAGCTGTCGTAAGCGAAGCGCTCGTTGTTCGTGAGCTTGGCCAGGCCCACCACGACCTGATCGTTGAGGCCGAGGTTGAGGATGGTGTCCATCATGCCGGGCATCGAAGCGCGCGCGCCGGAGCGCACCGAAACGAGCAGCGGGTTTTCAACGCTGCCGAAGGTCTTGCCGGCGATCTCTTCGAGCGTTTTGAGGTTTTTAAAGATCTCTTCTTCGATTTCGGGGGCGATCTTCTTATCGTCCTCATAATACTTGGTGCAGGCCTCGGTGGTGACGGTGAAGCCTTGCGGGACGGGCATGCCCAAACCGGTCATTTCGGCCAGGTTGGCGCCCTTTCCTCCGAGCAGCTCGCGCATCTTACCGTTCCCCTCGGAGAACAGGTAGACAAACTTTGCCATTGGAATTACCTCCTGTTTTTTAAAATACACTTTATCTTCTGAAAATCTGCCTTATCGCACCGCCGAGCGGCGCGAACGGTCCCGACAGTTCGGAAGGGCCGGGGCGCGGCAGGATTTCCCGCTTCAAAAAGCCCCCGAAAATGTGCGCTCTGCCTATGGCAAAGGGGAGCTTTCTTCAATTATAACAAACCTGCCGTTTTTTTACCATATTTTAGCCCAAAAAAACCGGGAAATGTTACGATTTGAAAGAAACGTAAAATTTAGGGAGAGGGGACTTGCAAACTATCATAAAAAAAGCCATAATAATGAAGTGCTGGCCGCGTTTTTGGGACGCGCGGAGGGGCCGGGTTCTTAAAAACGCCGGTGAAATTTTATGCGCCGCGCTGCGCGCCGCCCCTTTTCTTAACAGAAGGATGGGCGGCTTTCACTGAAAATATGCCGCCGGCGCAGGAATAGAGAGGTGCTCTTGATGAACGAAACACAGGGCGCGGGCCTGGCCGCGCTGATTCTGGCGGCGGGAAACGGGAAACGGATGCACTCCCAAAAGCCCAAGGTTCTTTGCGAGGTGCTCTTTAAGCCGATGATTGCTTGGATCCGGGACTGGTGCTCCCGCGCGGGCATTATGGAGCAATGCGTGGTTATCTCGCCGGAGGGGGAGGAAATCCGGAGCTATTTCCCGGAGGGAACGGCCTTCGCTGTCCAGCAGGAGCGGCGCGGCACCGGGCACACCGTGATGCAGGCGATGGATTTCCTGCGCGCGCATGCCGGAGGGGATATCCTGGTGCTGAACGGCGACGCGCCTTTTATCGATGACGAAACCATCCGGCAGGCGCTCCGGCTGCACCGGCAGGAGCAGGCGGCAGTTACCATCGTCACCGCCGAGGTGGAGGACCCTACGGGGTATGGGCGGATCGTCCGCAGCCGCAAGAACGTTTCGGCCATTGTGGAGCACGCCGATGCGGACGATGCGGTACGCGATATCCGCGAAATCAACTCCGGCGCCTTCTGGTTCCGGACGGACTTTTTAATTGATGCGCTCGCCAGCATCGGCTGCGACAATGCGCAGGGGGAATATTACCTGACCGATACGGTGAAGGTGGCGACGGGCAGGGGGGAGCGGGTGCGGGCCTACTGCTCGGAGAACCGGGACATCGTTTTGGGCGCGAACGACCGCCGGGGGCTTTTAAAGCTGAACGAGATTGCCCGCCGCCGGGTCTTTGACCAGCTTTTGGAGAAGGGGGTCAACCTGCTCTGTACCGATGGGCTCATCGTCTCGCCCGATGCCTGCATCGAGCCGGACGCCACCCTCTATCCGGGGGTCATTATCAAGGGAAATACCCGGATCGGCGCGGGCTGCGTCATTACCAGCGGCTCGGTCGTCGAGGACAGCGTTTTGGGCGAAGGGGTGACGGTGAACGCCTCGCAGATCTACCGCTCCACCGTGGGAGATGGGGCGCGCATCGGGCCGTTTTCCCATCTGCGGCCGGATTCCCACCTGGCGGCCGGGGTCAAGCTCGGCGATTTTGTCGAGGTGAAAAACTCCTCCATCGGCGAAAAAACGAGCGTCGCCCACCTGACTTATGTGGGGGATTCGGACGTCGGCGCGCGCTGCAACTTCGGCTGCGGCGTGGTGACGGTGAACTACGACGGGCTGAAGAAAAGCCGCAACACCATCGGGGACGATGTGTTCATTGGCTGCAACACCAACCTGGTCGCGCCGGTGACGCTTGGGGACGGCGCTTACACCGCCGCCGGCTCCACCATCACCGAGGATGTGCCGGGCGATGCGCTCGCTATCGCCAGGGCCAGGCAGGTGAACAAGCCGGAGTGGTCGGCCCGCTTCCGGGGAAGCAAACAGAAGCCGGGCGAATAAATCTCCGCTTTCCCAGCCACCCCTAACGCCCTATCCGGGGGCGTTAGGGGCGTTGCCGCGTCGGCGCGCTCAGAGATCGGGGAAACAAAGCCGCCTGCGCGGCGGGCAGAGGGTCCCGCCGCTTTCGAGGCCGCGCCGGGCGCGGCTTCGATAACAGTCGGCCTCAAATAATAGTGAAAAGGAGCGCCGGGAGTTTCCGGCTGGAATGCTATGCTTCATAAAATCAAGGGTTTTTTCGCGGAATACCAGCCCTCCGGGCCGGTGGAATACATGATAGTCGGCCTGGGAAATCCCGGCCCTAAATATGAGGGCACCCGCCACAACGCCGGGTTTATGGCGCTGGACCGGATTGCACAGCAGGCCGGCGCGCGGGTGGACCGGTTAAAGTTCCGTTCGTCGGTCGGGGACTGCATGCTCTCCGGGAAACGGACGCTGCTCTTAAAGCCCTCTACCTTTATGAACAGCTCCGGCGAGGCGGTGCGCGACGCCATGCAGTTTTACAAGCTGCCGCCGGAACGGGTGCTGATCCTTTTGGACGACATCAGCTTGGATGTGGGGCGCATTCGCATCCGGCGCAAGGGGAGCGACGGCGGGCAGAACGGGATGAAAAGCATTCTGTATCTGTGCGGATCCGACCGGTTTCCGCGGGTAAAGATCGGGATAGGGGGCAAGCCCCATCCGGACTATGACTTGGCCGCCTGGGTACTCAGCCGGTTTACCGATGCGGAACGCGCCCCGCTCTCCGAGGCGCTGGAGCATGCCGCCGGGGCGGCCGCTCTCATAGCCGGAGGGCAGATCGATGAGGCGATGAACCGCTTCAACAGCTAATTTCCCTTAAAATTTCCCTGGGAGCCAGCTATAATAGCTTTATATCTTAGCCGCTATGGGAAAATCCGGTCCCGCCTCGCCCCCAGCCGCCCTTTAGGGGAGTCCGGCGCCGGCGTCCGGGACAGCCTTTTCCCTCCGGGAGCGTTTCCGTCCTTCATCCGCACGACGAATTGCAAAGGAGCGATTTTGTGTCCACCTTCCTCGAGGGCAGCCTTCTTGAGAGGCTGGAAGCCTTCCGCACTCTGCGCGAGGCGATTGAATATGGGAACTATCCAGCCTGCGCCGTCGGGCTGTCCGGTATCCACAAGGCGCATTTTATCAGCGCGCTTTCCGGCGGGGAGGGCGCTTCCCCCGCCGTTGTGCTGACTGCCGATGAAGCGGGCGCAACCCGGCTGTGCGAGGATATCAACGCCTTCTGCGGCGGCCAGGCCGCCGCCGTTTTCCCAGCGCGGGAGCTGACGCTGCGGGAGGTGGAGGGCGCGTCGCTGGAATATGAGCATGCGCGGCTTTCGGTGCTCTCCGCCATCCAGGCCGGGCAGGTGCGCATTGTGGTTTCCTCGGTGGAGGCGGCGCTGCTGCACACCCTGCCGCCCGGCGAGCTGCGCCGGCGGACCATCGAGCTGCGCTGCGGCGAACGCTATGATATTGCCGGGCTGACCGACCGGCTGATAGCCTCCGGCTATGTGCGCGCCGAGCAGGTGGAGGGCGTCTGTCAGTTCTCGGTGCGCGGCGGTATCCTGGATCTCTATGCGCCGCTCTACCCCGACCCGGTGCGCATCGAGTTTTGGGATGACGAGGTGGACAGCATCTGGACCTTCAAGGTGGAGACCCAGCGCCGTGAAACGCCGCTGGAGAGCATCTCCGTCACCCCGGCGCGCGAAGCGCTACTGATCGATCCCACCGGGCTGACCGCCAAGCTGCTAGGGGCCGCCAAGGGCCTGCGCGGCAAATATGCCCCCCGCCAGAAGGAGCAGCTTGCCGCCGTCGCCGAGAAGATCGGCGCGGGCGCGGTCCCCCCCTTCCTGGATCGCTATCTTTCGCTGATCTATCCGGAGAACGCAACGCTGTTCGAATATTTCAACCATCCGGCGATCTTTCTGTGCGAGCCGGTGGGCTGCGCCCAGGTGCTGAAAAACGCCCTCTGGCAGCATAACGAGGATGTGAACGCCTTGCTGGAGGAGGGGCTCCTCTATCCGGCGCTGTGCGGCTTCTATGACGATTTCCCCGCGCTCATTGCGCGCCTGACCGCCTCCCCATCGGTGCTCATGGATACCTTCGCCCGTTCGGCCGCGGATATCCCGCTGCGCGAGCTGCAAAATATAAACGCCATCCAGCTCTCCAGCTGGGGCGGGGAGAATGAGGTGCTGCTCGACGATCTGCGCTCCTACCTACAGGCGGGCTACTATGTGCAGATCTATGCTGGGACCGAACGCGCCGCCCGGACGCTCAGCGCCGACTTAGAGAAGGAGGGGATCCGGGCGGCCTTTGCGCTCTCGCCTCGCGAATACCAGAGCGGGAGCGTCACCGTCATGCCCGGAAGCCTGTCGGCGGGGCTGGATTATCCGGAAATCAAGCTGTGCATTCTGACCCACCAGAAGCACCGGCAGGCGCAGCCCAAGAAGAAAGCGCGCCACAAAAAAGGGGAATCGCTCAAGTCCATTTCCGACCTGACGCCGGGGGATTATGTGGTGCACGTCTCCCATGGCATCGGTGTGTTTGAGGGGATCATCAAGCGGGAGATCCATGGCGTGACCAAGGATTACATTAAAATCCGCTATGCGGGGACCGACACCCTTTTTGTGCCGGTCAACCAATTGGACATGGTTTCGCGCTACGTCGCCGGTTCGGAGGATAAGGCGGTGCGGCTCAACAAGCTCAACTCGGTCGAGTGGCAGAAAACCCGACAGCGCGTGAAAAAAGCGGTGGACGAGATGGCGGGCGAGCTCATCAAGCTCTATTCCGAGCGCATGCACACCAAGGGCTACGCCTTCTCGGAGGACGACGACCTCATGCGCGACTTTGAAGAGCGCTTCGAATATGAGGAGACCGACGACCAGTTGCGCTGCATTCAGGAGATCAAGGAGGATATGATGCGTCCCGCGCCGATGGACCGCCTGCTCTGCGGCGACGTTGGCTTTGGGAAAACCGAGGTGGCGCTGCGCGCCGCCTTCAAATGCGTTGAGGAGGGCAAGCAGGTGGCCGTGCTGGTGCCGACCACCATCCTCGCTTGGCAGCACTACCAAACTATCCGCCGCCGCTTCGAGGGGTTCCCGGTGAAAACCGAGCTCCTCTCCCGCTTCCGAAACGCGAAGCAGCAGCAGGAGATCGTTGGCGAGCTGCGCCGGGGGCTGGTGGATATCGTGGTCGGCACCCACCGGGTGGTGCAGAAGGATGTGCAGTTTAAAGACCTGGGGTTGGTGATTATCGATGAGGAGCAGCGCTTCGGCGTGGCCCACAAGGAGCGCTTCAAGCAGCTGCGCGCCAACGTCGATGTGCTGACCCTGTCGGCCACCCCCATCCCCCGCACGCTCAACATGGCCATGAGCGGGATACGCGACATGTCCACCATTGAGGAGGCGCCGGTGGACCGGCGGCCGGTGCAGACCTATGTGCTGGAGCACGATTGGGGGGTAATTGCCGAAGCGGTAAAGCGGGAGCTGCGCCGGGATGGGCAGGTCTTTTACCTGCACAACCGGATCGATTCCATCCACTCGACCGCCGCAAAGCTGCGCGATCTGCTGCCGGAGGCGCGCATCACCATTGCGCACGGGCGGATGAACGAGGAGGAGCTCTCCCGCATTTGGGGGCAGCTCATCGACCATGAGATCGATATCCTGGTCTGTACCACCATCATTGAAACCGGGGTGGATGTGGCCAACTGCAACACGCTGATCATCGAGGACGCCGATTACATGGGCCTGAGCCAGCTCTATCAGCTCCGCGGCCGGGTGGGCCGCAGCAGCCGCCGGGCTTACGCCTATTTCACCTTCCGCCCCGGCCGGGAGCTGACCGACGTGGCCCAGAAGCGGCTCTCCGCCATTCGGGAATTCACCGCCTTCGGCTCCGGCTTCCGGATCGCAATGCGCGACCTGGAGATCCGCGGCGCAGGCAACATCCTTGGATCCGCCCAGCATGGGCATATGGAAGCGGTCGGCTATGAGATGTATCTCAAGCTGCTGTCGGATGCCGTCGCCGAGCAGCGCGGCGAGAAGCCGGACGGCCGCAGCGAGGAGTGTATGGTGGATCTGCGCATCTCCGCCCATATCCCGGAGGACTACATCGGGAACCTCTCCCAGCGCATTGACATCTATAAAAAGATTGCCGCTATCGGCGGGGACGAGGATGCGCGCGACGTTACGGACGAGCTCATCGACCGCTTCGGCGAGCCGCCGCGGGCGGTGCTCGGCCTGATTGATGTTTCGCTGCTGCGCGGCATGGCGGCGAACCTGGGGATTGGCGAAATCCAGCAGAGGGATGAGGCGGTGCTGCTTTACCAGGATCCGCCCAATATGCAAGCGGTCAGCCTGCTCGCCAGCCGCATGAAGGGGCGGGTGATGGTTTCGGGCGGCAAGCGGCCCTATATCACCGTCCGGCTGAAGGGGAAGGAGGATCCTATCGAGCTCATCCGGCAGGTGCTGCACGACATGCAGGAATGAAAGGATGTGTTGCAAGACTTTCGTTTTGCAACACATCCTTTTTCTGCAAGGCGGAGGATCGCTCGACCAGGGGCTTTTTTCCATTTGCGGGCGCGCCCTTTTTCGGGTTTCTGCCATACGGAAAAATCCCTGGCCTGCACCCATGAAGGGGCACAGGCCAGGGATCTATTTTTAAAAGGAGGGAGCGGAAAAACTTACTTCAGGTTCGCCTTAAGGGTTTCGAGCTCGGCCTTCAGCTCTGCCGGCAGACGGTCGCCGAACTGCTTATAGAAGTCCTCGATGCCCGCGGCCTCTTCCTGCCATAGCGCCTTGTCCACATCCAACAGGCCCTTGACGGTATCAACCGTGATGTCGCTGAGGCCCTCGATGTTGATGTCCTCCGCCTTCGGCTCATAGCCGATAGCGGTTTCAACCGCATCCACCTTGCCCTCGCAGCGGTCGAGGATCCACATCAGGACGCGCATGTTGTCGCCGAAGCCCGGCCAGATGAAGTGGCCTTCGTCGTCGGTACGGAACCAGTTGACGTTGAAGATCTTCGGAGCCTTGTCGCCGAGCTTCTTGCCCATTTCGAGCCAGTGGCCGAAGTAGTCGCCCATGTGGTAGCCGCAGAAGGGACGCATGGCCATGGGGTCGCGGCGGACAACGCCGACGGCGCCGGTCGCGGCGGCGGTGGTCTCGGAGGCCATAATCGAGCCTACGAATACGCCGTGCTGCCAGCTGCGGGACTGGTAGACCAGCGGAGCGGTCTTGGCGCGGCGGCCGCCAAAGACGATGGCGGAGATCGGAACGCCGAGCGGATCGTTGAACTTATCGCTGATGCAGGGGCAGTTCTTGGCCGGAGCGGTGAAACGGCTGTTGGGGTTGGCGCCCTTCTCGGAGGAGGTTTTGCCGTTCCAGGGGTTGCCCTTCCAGTCGATAGCGTTCTCAGGCGGATTCTTGTCGAGACCTTCCCACCAAACGGTGTTGTCGTCCAGGTTATGCGCAACGTTGGTGAAGATGGTGCCGCGCTTGGTGGTCGCCAGCGCGTTGGGGTTGGACTTGTCGTTGGTGCCGGGGGCAACGCCGAAGAAGCCGGCTTCGGGGTTGATAGCCCAGAGCCTGCCGTCCGTGCCGATGCGCATCCAGGCAATGTCGTCGCCGACCGTCCAAACCTTGTAGCCCTGCTTCTTGTAGACCTCCGGCGGGATGAGCATGGCCAGGTTGGTCTTGCCGCAGGCGGAGGGGAAGGCGGCCGCAATGTATTTAGTTTCGCCCGAAGGGGTCTCTACGCCGAGAATGAGCATGTGCTCGGCCATCCAGCCCTCGTTCTTGCCCTGGTAGGAGGCGATGCGCAGCGCAAAGCACTTTTTGCCCAGCAGAACGTTCCCGCCGTAACCGGAGTTGATGCTCCAGATAGCGTTGTCTTCGGGGAAGTGAACGATATAGCGCTTCTCCTCGTCCACATCCGCCTTGGAGTGCAGGCCGCGCACAAAATCGTTGGACTCGTCGCCGAGCTGTTCGAGCGCGCACTTGCCCATGCGGGTCATGATGTCCATGTTGAGCACAACATAGATCGAGTCGGTCAGCTCAACGCCAACCTTCGAGAGCTTGGAGCCGATGGGGCCCATGCAGTAGGGGATGACGTACATGGTGCGGCCCTTCATAACGCCGTCGTACATCTTGGTGAGGCGATCATACATCACAACCGGATCTTCCCAGTTGTTGATGGGGCCCGCATCCTCTTTCTTGCGGGTGCAGATGAAGGTGCGGTGCTCTACGCGCGCCACATCGTTGACCGCCGTGCGGTGGAGGTAGCAGCCGGGGAGCTTCTCCTCGTTGAGCTTGATCATTTCGCCGGTCGAGCAGGCCTCGTCGCGCAGAGCCTGGAGCTGCTCCTCGCTTCCATCCAGCCAGACTACTTTATCCGGCTTGCACAGCTTGATCATTTCGTCCACCCAGGACAATACATTCTGGTTTTTGGTCATCTTGTGCCTCCCATTCCGCCGGACGCATCCGGCTGTATTCTTCCACCCTTACTGGGCGTGGTTTCAACCAGCGTGGGAGATCGAAAATTCCCACATCTACCATTATAGTCCGATTAGGCCGCCTTTTCAAGCGTTTCGTTAATTTTTGAGCAATTTAATGGAAAGTTCACACGGCGTCGTTTTCCGGGGAAATTTTCCGGTTTGGGCGGTTCCCAGCAAACCTTACCGGATGGACGGGCTGCGCGCGCTGTGGTAAAATAAAAGACACGCAGCCTTATTTCATGAAGGGGGGCGGGCAGATGGCGCTCAACACCGGAAGAAGGTTTGAGGATGAGGTCTATGCCGTTGTGGAACGGCTGGTGAGCTCCCGTCAGTTTTTACTTTCAGAGCCCTATGTAAAAATCCGCAGGCGGGCGAAGTATTATTCCAGGGACAGGGAAGCGCCCATCGAGTGCGACATTGCCGTTGAGAAATATCTGAGGGATCCCGATGCGGAGAGCTGGCTGCATCCGGCCTTAATCGTCGTCATAGAATGTAAGGACTACCGGGGGCCGGTTCCGGTGGACGACGTGGAGGAATTTCACGCCAAGCTGCAACAGATCGGGGCGGACAACACCAAGGGGATTTTAATTGCTCATGAGGGAGCCTTCCAAAAGAGCGCTTTGCGGTATGCGCAGTCCAAAGGAATCGGGCTGGCCAGAATATTACCGGACAGTCAGGTTCATTATATCCTAGAGTGCAGGGATCCCATTGGGTTCTATGGTCCCATGGCCGCCCAGCGGGTTATGGCGGAACGGATCCGGGCGCTGACCGGGGCGGATTATATTTCAGAGGACGGCGATCGCTTTTTCTCCCTGACCGGGGAAAGCAGCCTACCGGAGCTGGTGCGCAGCCGGCTCCGGTAGGCCGGGCCGTATCCTTTGATAGCGACCGCCCTTAAAAGGAACGCGAAAGGAGCAGAACGAATGTGTACGGCAGCAACCTATAGGACCAAGGACTTCTACTTCGGACGGACGCTGGACAATGAGCGGTCCTTCGGGGAAGAGGTGACGGTGACGCCGCGGAATTTCCCGCTGCATTTTATCGAAGCGATGGACCTTCCCGCTCATTATGCGCTGATCGGCATGGCCTGCGTGCTGGAAAACTACCCGCTGTATTACGACGCGGTCAATGAAAAGGGCCTGAGCATGGCGGGGCTCAACTTTGTGGGCAACGCCGTTTACCACAGCAGCAGGAAAGGCCGGGACAACATCGCGCAGTTTGAGCTTATCCCTTGGCTGTTGAGCCAGTGCGCCACCGTGGGGGAGGCGCGGCTGCTTTTGGAAAAGCTCAACCTGCTGGATACGCCGTTCAGCCCCGGCCTGCCGCCGGCGCAGCTGCATTGGCTGATTGCAGACCGGGAGTCTGCTATCACGGTGGAGCCGGTGGCGGAGGGGCTGAAAATTTATGAAAACCCGGTTGGGGTTCTGACCAACAACCCGCCCTTTGATATGCAGATGTTTGCGCTGAACAATTACCGGGCGCTCTCCGCGAAGCTCACCCCCGACACCTTTGCGCCGGGCCTTCCGCTGCGCGCCTATAGCCTTGGGCTGGGCGGGTTGGGGCTGCCGGGGGATCTCTCCTCTCAATCCCGTTTTGTGCGGGCGGTCTTTACCAAGCTGAACGCCGTTTCCGGCCAGGGTGAAACGGAAAGCGTCAGCCAGTTTTTCCACATTATGGGCGCGGTGGACCAGCCGCGGGGCTGTTCCGAGCTGGAAAACGGCGGATATGAGACCACCCTTTACACCTCCTGCTGCAACGCGGATAGGGGCGTCTACTATTACACCAGCTACAGTAACCGCCAGATCACCGCCGTTGAGCTTCACCGGGAAAACCTGGAAGGCAGAACGCTGGCGCGCTATCCGCTCATTCTGGAGGAGCAAATCCGGGTGCAGAATGCAGAAGCGGGCGGCTGAGGAGCCGGCTGATTCTGTTGGAAGGCTGTTCTTTCAGGGAAGGACGCCTTTCGTTCATAGCCCGTTTTTGAAGCGGCGCCATAACCCGCGCCGCCCCGAATACCAGAGATTTTCGGGGCGGCGCGGGCCTTTTTCTGTCTTATTTTTTTAATCCCTCCGGCTGTGCAAAACCGGTGCGGGAAGAACCCTTTTCCGTTCTCCGGCGGCTACCGGTCAATCCGCTCTAAACCTTGGTGATCCAAAATAGCGGTGCTGCCGCCGCAGCGGATCTCCAGCCTTTCGGTGTTGAACTCCGCCGTGCAGTAAGGGTTGTCATAGCGCGGGTAGCCGTGCAGCGGGACCGGCTCCCCAGCGACGGTCAGCGGCTTCACCCATCCGAAGCGCATCTCTCCCTGGGAAGGGGACTGGTATTGGAAAGAGAGGGTGTCGCCCGTCAGCGCTTCGGCGCTAAAACGGGAACAGAAATCCTGAAAGCTGCCGTTCTGCGCCTTGGAACCCAGCTCCGTTACCCAGACGTTCGCATGCCCCGGTGCCATGTAATCAAACGGCTGCCGGACCTCGATATCGGGGAACACGCTGGAAAAAGCCTCGCCGGCCGGCTTCCAGCGCGCGGGCAGCAGCGAACGCAGGGCAATATAGGCGTCGCCCTTGCGGCCGAATACCCAGCCGTCCCGCTCCATCGTTTCATCAAACTGGTCGCGCGGGAAGTAGGCGTGGCTATAAAGATAGTCCACAAAATCCGGTTCGATCCGGTAGATGCACAGCAGAACGTTTTCATGCGCCGCCGCGCGGGGCAGGTTGAGGTTGCCGGCGAGCTGGTTGGGCCGGGCGGTGTAATCGTCCGATGCCGGGCTGGTGGTAAAGACCTGAACCCCGCCGCCCAGATGGGCCGCCCAGGGATGCTGCTGATAGCCCATGCGCCCCTTGCGGAAATCCTGGGCGCAGCTGAGCAGGTAATCCGGCGTTTTGTAGGTATAGATGTTGACCTCGGTCATCGCCGTGTAATCCGGCGTGCCCTCCGGGCAGGGGAGGCCCGCCTCGTCGCTGCGGTCATAGCGTTCCTTGTAGGCGCGCACCCGGTTTACCATCCAGTTCCAATAGGGGTAGACCTTGAGCGAGTTCTCTATCACAAGGCGATCGGAGTAGGCTTGAATGCCCCAGAACAGCATAATGTTATCAAAATCAGCGGGATCAACGCCGTAGTATTTCGCGTCCGCCACATCGATGCTCATCCGCTCCCGGTTGATCATGACGGCCGGTTTATCCAGCGCCGCCTTGCGGATCGCCTCCGGGAGCCGGTAGTCATAGAGAGCGAGCAGCGCCGCCGCGTCGGAGAACTGATCGCCGCAGCCCTCGCCCCAGTAGAGCGCGCAGACGGGGGAGACGCCCTGCCCCTTCGGAGAAACGAGCGACGGCGCATAGATCCGGCCGTGGGTGCCGCACAAGAAGCCGTCCTGTGCGTTGACGGCGACGTCAAACATCAGCATGTCAACGAGCATGAGGCAGCGCAGGCGGATATCCTCCTCATCCGCGCAATAGGCCAGCCCCAAAAGCGCCTCGATGTCCTCGCAGTAATAGCCGTCGGTCAGCCATTCCGAGAAGCCGAAGCGGGTCCGCCAATCGATCCAGCGCCGGATATAGGCGAGGGCGTGCTCCTTATGCCAGGCGCCGGTTTCCCCGTTGGAGGAGAACACCCGATCGGGGAGGAGCTGGCCAACCAGATATTCCGCGCTGTGGAAAAGGATCTGATGGTTTTCGGTAAAGAAACAGGCGTGTACCTCGCCGGGCTCATCCAGCCAGTATTTGAAGCCGGCGAGGCTTTCTTCGATCTTTTGAGCATAGCCCTCCGGCAGCAAGGAACGGTGCCGGCGCAGCATGAGCTGGAGCGCGGGAATGTAGAAGTCGGCGCAGTCGTTGCGCGCATCTACCCATTGGAGCGTAGCGTCCAGGCATTCGGTGTTCAGCGCAGGCGCGCTCTCGCCGCGGGCCATGAGCTCCAGCTTGACGAGCTCTTGAAAAGGGCTCCCCTTCAGCCGGCGATCCTTCACGGGCAAACGGACAGATTGACGCAGATATTCCAAGTTGGTCATTTGAAATCTTCCTTCCTAAATAGGTGATGATTTTGGAATATCCGGTGTTGTGTGCAGCAGAAAATGTTCGGAAGCCTGCCGCTTTTCAAAAATAACATAAATCCCCTTCATTGCATCCCTTATATTAACAAAAACGCCGGTAAAATACAAGGCTTCCGGCAGCAGAATTTTTCGGCCCGGCATTCTATCCATTCCTCTTAAAAAAGACATATCTCCTAAAAATATAAAGCAAAATTCGTGTGTTCATACATATATACCGATAAAATTTAAATATCTCTTGTGTTTTTTTGTCCTTTGTACTATAATGCACTTGCAAGAGAGCGGGTGGCCGTCCGTTTCATCCGTTTGAAGCATAAATCGTCCGGTGTTGTTAAAACTATAGGTTTAACAACACCGGACTATCTGCAATTAGGGGATTTAACGGGTTAAAATATTGTGCAGCTTGCAAAGTGCAAGCTGCTTTTTTTGTACATATATACAAGCCATAGATTATTATCGAAACCTATAAATAGGAGGAATGCGTTGATATGATTGCGGAAGCCCGTGCGGGCAACAAGCTCAAAAAGAAGGGGGTTTTTTACTATCTCAAAAGGGATTTTGAACTCTATCTGCTTCTGCTTCTGCCCGTTGTTTATTATGTGGTGTTTAAGTATGTACCCATGTACGGCGTAACCATTGCCTTCAAGGATTACAACATGTTCAAGGGGATCTTAGCCAGCGACTGGGTGGGGCTGGATGTCTTTAAAGAAATTTTCCAAATGAAAAATTTCTACACGGTTGTCCGCAATACCTTCTTAATCAACGGCTTCGACCTGCTGCTCGGCTTCCCTGCGCCGGTTCTGCTGGCGATTCTCCTCAATGAAATCCGCAGCGTTCATTTCAAAAAAATTTCCCAAACGGTGCTCTACCTTCCCCATTTCCTTTCCTGGGTCATCATCGGCGGCATTGCCTACCAGATTTTTGCCACGCAGTCGGGCATGATCAACACCACCCTGCGGCAGATGGGCTTTGAATCCATCCCCTTTTTGACCGAGAAATGGCACTGGCTCTTTACCTATGTAGGGATTGGCATCTGGCAGAGCATGGGCTGGGGAACGATCATCTATCTGGCGGCGATCACAGGCATCAACAGCGAGCTTTATGAGGCGGCGGAGGTGGATGGCGCGAGCCGCCTGCAAAAAATCTGGCACATCACCATCCCCGGCATTATGTCCACCATTGTGATCATGTTGATCCTGCGCATGGGGCAGATCATTACCATCGGCTTTGACCGGCCCTATGTTCTCGGGAACCCGCTGGTTACAGATTTTTCGGAGGTTATCAGTACCTTTACCTACCACTATGGCTTGAAAGCCGCCCGGTATTCGCTGGCGACCGCCGTGGGGCTGTTCCAGTCGGTGATCGGCATTATCTTCTTAACGAGCACCAACGCGATCGCCAAGAAGTGCGGTGAAACCGGAATCTGGTAAAACAGCTATCCCTTAAAGGAGATGAGAAGGATTTGCACGCTTTAAAAAAGGTTTCCGCGGGAACGGTTTTCATCTATGCGCTGGTAACGGTAATTGTGCTGGTTTGCTTGTTTCCGTTCCTGCACATCTTCGCCATGTCTTTCAGCTCCAATCATGCGATTATGTCCAACCTGGTTGGAATCTGGCCGGTGGAATTCAGCCTGAACGCCTATCAGGTGGTATTCCGGGATAACACCATGATCCATTCGCTGCTTTATACCATCCTGATGACGGTGACGTACACGGCGATTTCGGTTCTGCTGACGATTTTTACCGCCTATCCGCTGAGCAAGAAGGAGCTGAAGGGCCGGAACGTGCTGCTGGCGTTCTTTATTTTCACCATGTATTTCTCAGGCGGCATGATACCGGACTATCTGCTTGTGCGCAACCTTGGGCTGATCAACAGCGTTTGGGCGCTGATTCTGCCGGGGGCTATCAGCACCTACAACATGATTATCATGAAGACCTTTTTCGGCAGCATCCCGGACAGCATCAAGGAATCGGCGCGGCTGGACGGCTGTTCGGAGATCCGGCTGCTGTTCACCATCGTCCTCCCGCTTTCGACCGCCTCGATTGCAACCATCAGCCTGTTCTATGCGGTCGGAAAATGGAACGCCTTCCAGGACGCCCTGTTTTACATCTCGGACCAGGCCCTCTATCCGTTGCAGCTCAAGCTCTATAACATTGTTTTTAACAGCATGAGCGTTGAGATTACCGCGCAGGAGGGGATGACGGACGTTTTCAGCAACATAACCGCAGAGAGCCTCAAGGCGGCCTGCATTATGTTCGCCACCCTTCCCATCATCCTGGTTTATCCCTGGCTGCAAAAGTATTTCATTCATGGCGTCATGATCGGAGCCGTGAAGGAATAACCCCATTTTGTGATTCGTGGAAGAGATCCATGATGATACTTGAAGCAAAAGGAGAGAGATTCATGAAAAAGACCAGAATGCCGGCCGTTCTGCTTGCGGCAGCCCTGCTGTTCAGCGCCTGCCAGAGCGGGGGCCCGTCCGCATCCTCCAACGCAGCCCCCTCCAGCAGCGCGCCGGCTTCCAGCGCACCCGCCTCTTCCAGCGCGGCGGAGTCCAGCTCCCAACCGGACGAATCCGGTGCTCCCACACTGGAAGGGGAGCACGAGCTGACGGTTGAGATCTTTGAGCGCGGCGTCGCCGGACAGCTCCCGGCCGACAAGAGCTTCCACACCGATTGGATCCGGGAGAACTTTGCCAAAGAGCATCCCAATATCAAGCTCAATTACATGCCTGTTCCCCGTGCGCAGGAGCTGGAAAAGCTGAATATCCTTATGGCCTCCAAGGAAGCGCCGGATATCTGCGTGCTCTACAACACCGAAACGCTTTACAGCTATGTTGATCAGGGCGGCGTTGCCGAGCTGGGCGAGGCGATTGAAAAATATGGCCCGAACCTTCAGGCCTATCTGGGCGATTCGATGGAATACGGCATCTTTAACGGTAAGCAATATGCCCTTTCCGCCAAGCGCGTGAACCAGGCGAAGCATGGCTCCTACATCCGGAAGGATTGGCTGGATAAGCTGGGGCTCTCGGTTCCCGCCAACATGGAGGAGTTCCATGAAGCGCTGCTCGCTTTTAAAGAGAAGGATCCCGGCGGATTGGGCAGCGAAACCATCCCCTTCGCCATGAACGCCGATTTCTCCGAATCGACCTGGCCGATCTCGCCCATCCTGGATTCCTTCACCGAAGAGATGAGCGACGAAGATTTCTATTGCCTGCCCCGGTATATGTGGCCCGGCGTGAAAGAGGGCGTCCGCTTTGTGAACCAGCTGTTCAATGAGGGGCTTATCAACGTGGACTTCCCGTTGGACAACGATAAGGCGGTCTATAAAGAGTTGATCGCGCAGGGGAAGGTGGGCGCCTTCATTAACAATACCGCTTTCCCTCTGGGCAACGGTACCGACGCGGCGATCACCAACCTACAAAAGAACGTCCCCGGCGCGGAGCTGATCCCGATGGATCCATTTATCAACGAAGCGCGCGGCGGAAAGACCTGGAAGCAGGTTTATGACCCGACGGGCATCTACATCTTTGTCCCCAGCTTTTCTAAGAGCGTGGATGCCGCGGTCGTTTATCTCGATTGGATTACGCGCAGCGATAACCTGTTCTTCCTCCACAACGGCGTTGAGGGCGAGCACTATGAAATGAAGGACGGCATTCCGGTTCCGCTCGTCGTGCCGGATGATAACCCCCGCAAGATGTCCCCCGCTACCATAGATGTTACCCTGACCACCAACGGGCAGGATCTGGGAGATCCGGAGCTGAACCGGAAGCTGTTCAGCCTTTCCTACACCGATCCGGCGCAGCAAGCGCTTTATGAGCAGGAATATGTGCTTTCCACCAAGGATGGCTACCTGCTGCCGCGCTTTGACCGCCCGATCCAGTCGCAGCTTAAATACAACAGCGTTTTGAAGAATTTTGAAACCGAGATCCTGGTCAAGTCGGTGACGGCTCCTGCCGATCAGTTTGACGCCACCTTTGACGGGCTCATCCAGGAATACCTGACGCTGGGCGCGCAGGAGGTCATTGACGAAAAGCGCGTCGCCTACCAGGAAATGAAGGGCTGAACCCTCTAAAAATTGGATAGTCCTCCGGACAGGCTGCTTCCCTTGGGGGAGCAGCCTGTCCATATCCCGGCCAAACGGCAGGCGAGAGGCTGCCCATGAACAGATCCGTTCCTTTGAGCATTTGGAACGGGATTTTTTGGGGGAGATAGAGACAAGCCGCTGAAAAAGCAGAAGTTTTCTTACAAGTTTTTGCAGCGGGGAAAGGAAAAAAGTGATAAAATAGAAGGGGATCAACGGAAATGCGGGAAAAGGCTGTAGGAAATCGGAAGACGGTAAAAATTTGAGCCTACAGCAGCCGCGGGGCTTCGTCTGTAGATATATGGGGATGGATGCTAAACGGCCTGCGCGGCGCCGGCATTGTGCGGCTGGCGGGAATTAAGACGGGGAAATTTTCTCAGGAGGTGCAGTCAATTGAGATGTTTTGAGAGCGGGCTGCTGGACGGGTTCCGCCTGCGGGTGGCTGAGAAGCAGCTGGGGGTCTATGGGATTCATCTTTATAAGGAGGGCTATGCGCCGCTCCAATTCCGGTTCCGGAGCGATGACCGGACACACCTTTTCTCCGGCTCCAAGGCGTTTACCTCGGTGGCGGTGGGGATCGCTATCGGGGAGGGGCGGATTTCTATGGCGGACGCCGTTCTCTCCTTCTTCCCTGAATTTGCGGGGGAGGCAGCGCAGGGGGCGGAGAAGATAACCGTGCGCGACCTGCTGCAAATGCGGGCCGGGCATGGCGGTATGCTGTATACCACCCATGAGCAGAGCCAATATACGGGAGGGGACTGGGCAAAGCGGTTTTTGTCGATGCCGGCAGTCCATCCGGCCGGTACCCGGTTCCTGTATGATAACGGATGCAGCTATATGCTTTCGCGCGTTTTAGAGAAAGCGACGGGGGAGACGCTCAAGGAGTATCTGGTCCCCCGGCTGTTCGATCCGCTGGGCATCCCGAACCCGCAATGGCATACCTGCCCGGACGGGCACACCTTGGGAGCGACGGGCCTGTTCCTTTCGACGGAGGAGTTTTCCCGGCTGGGACGGCTGCTGCTTTTCCAGGGGGAATGGGAAGGGAAAGAGCTTGTGCCTGCGGATTACATCCGGCAGGCGGCCGAGGATACCGTTACGGTCGAAGGCTTCGGCGATCCGGAAAACCAAGCAGGTTACGGCTATCAGCTCTGGGGCTGCACCTGCGGGAACGCCTACCGCGCAGATGGAAAGTTCGGACAGTATTCGGTGGTCTTTCCGCAGCAGCGCGCCGTTGTCACCATAACGGCTCACAATGAAGGGGTTGCCAACGATATCCTACGCGCGATTTATGACGAGGTAATCCCGCGCCTGCCCGATTGCTGAGATTGTAAGGTTCCCTAAGGATGGGACGCGATCGGCATGCCCGGCAAAAACAGAGTCCGATCTCCTGTTGTAGACAGTGAAGGGCGCGTCTGGACGTTGGTTTATAAACGATACGTCCAGACGGGGCTTTGGCGAAGTGGGGAAGGGAATATCAAACGGAACCCCACAGCGTTTGGAGCGTCTGTTTCCAGCGGAGTCTGATCGGGGAGGCCAGCATAATGCAACAGAAAGCCGCCCTGCGCGCGGGGGGAGCGCCCTGGCGCCTCCTGGCCGCAGGCAGATTTCCGGCGTGGGCTATCATTAACCAACAGCTACAGAAGGCGAAAAACGATATGGCCTCCAGCGCCAAGGAGTGGAAGACTCCGGACGATAGAACTGCCGCCGGTAGCGGTCGCCCGGATGCAAAATTATTATAATACCCTCGCTGTAAAGGATAAATGAAAGGGTCAAACCCCAAAAATGGACAGCAAAAAACCCCGCAAACACGCATGTTTACGAGGTTTTCTTTTGGCGGAGAAGGAGGGATTCGAACCCTCGAGGAGTTTTTGGCCCCTACACGATTTCCAGTCGTGCGCCCTCGACCAAGCTAGGCGACTTCTCCAAACGATGGGATAAAAATATACCAGCGCTTATCACGCCTAACTAGTATACCCGATTCGTGAGAAAAAATCAATCCCTATTTTCAAATTTTATCCTTTTCCGCCGCAAAATGTTCGAGCAGGCGGCTCGCGCTACAGGCGGCCAATTCTAATGTGCGTACCGGTTCGGCAATGTCCCAAAGATAGTGCGCATCAGAATTGGTGATCACCTGGCAGCCGGCAATTTTTCCCCGGTTTTCTTCCTCCGCTAAAAAACGCTCCGGCTCTTTGACCTCCACGACGGTAAAGCCGCACTCCGGCGGCAGAAAGCCCAGGTTGGAGAGCGCGCTGTAAGCGCTCTTGTCCACATGGGCGGGAAAAGCAAAGCCGCCGTATTTGCGCGCAAGAAGGGGAGCCTCGGCGATCGGAATGGTCGAAGCATTGATGAGCAGCCGGGGCTCCGATCGGAGTACGGCGTCGTTCTCATCCATCACCCACTGTTCCCCGAAGATTTCCGGCCGGTTCTCAATGGCAGGAACGCGGCTGTATACCTCTTCATCAAACGCCATGGCCGCCTCCAATTCGGGGAACAGACAGACCACGTGGATTTCTTCCGCCGTGCACAGCTCCATCCCAGCGATCGCCAAAATACCGCTGCGGCGGGCAACCTCTAAAAAAGCCGGACAGTTTTTACAACTGTTGTGATCGGTTAAAGCAACAACCTGCAACCCGTTGAGGATCGCCATGTTGATCATGTTGTTCGGCGTCATGTCCGCGTCGCCGCAAGGGGAGAGGCAGGAGTGCATGTGCAGGTCATAGCTAAGTTTCATCGCCGGTTACCTTCCCGATCGCGACCGCCGTATCATAAACCGGGCGTTCGCTGAAGAGCAGCACAACCTCTTGCTCGCGCGCCTTCTGGCGGGTCGCTTCGTCAATGGCCATCCCCTCGGCAATTACAACGCAGCTCAAATCGCAGAGCACCGCCACCGCTATCGCATTGAGGTTCGCCATGACCGTTACCCACACGCCGCCCGCCGGCGCGCGGCCCATCACAATCGAAAGCAGGTCGCAGCAGTAGACCCCGCCGCTGATTTCCCTGGAAAGGCCGTCGCCGCCTTCTATTACCGTTAAACCAAGCTCCCGCGCCATCTCCTCCACCGTTTTCATTACTTCACGCCCTCCTTCTCGTTCGCCGCGTCCCGCCGGGCGGCGTCCTCCGCCAACGTCGCCAGGTTTTCTTTGATGCGGAAGATGCAGTCGTCCGCTGCCGCGAAGCCGCGCACGATATCCTCCGCCAACGCCCGGCAGGTGGGCGCGCCGCAGGAACCGCAGTCTAAGCCCGGCAGGCTGTCCTCCAGCTCCTGCATGCGCCGCATCTTCTCCATGGCGGCGGAAAGGTTGGAATCCAGCTCCATGACCGGCTCATAATCGATAACGCTGTCGTATTTGACCGCCCGCGGAACCTCGTCCTCAATGTGGTTGCAGCTAACCGGACGGTATTTGCGGATGCGCTTGAGCTTCGCTTTGGCTACATAGGGGTTTTCGACGTTGAGAACGCCGCCGACGCACCCGGCGCTGCATGCGTTGAGCTCGACAAAGTCCAGATCGGTAAACTTATCGTCCTCCAGATCCTCCAGCACCTTGATGACGTTTTCAATCCCGTCCGCCGCAAGATACCGGTCGTTGAGCAGCGCGGCCGCTTCGCCGCCTGAGGATCCCCAGCCCATCCCCATCCGGCCGGCGGAAGACTGCTCCGCCGTGACCGAGACCTCTTTCATCAGGCGGATGAGCTTCGGGTATACGTCCCGAATGGCCAGAACGCCATCCACCGCCGACTGCTTGGAGCCGAGCGGGCGTTTGACCGCCGTCACCTTGGCCGGGCAGGGAGAGATAAAGAACACCCCAATCTCTTCGGGTGTGCGTCCCGTCCGCTCCACCGCCTCTTTTTTGGCCATGCGCGCCGCGACCTCGATGGGCGCGCGCAGCGGCAGAATGTTCGGGATAAGTTCGGGAAAGCGCACCCGGATGAGCCGCAGCACTGCCGGACAGGCCGAGGAGATCACCGGCCGCTGCAACATCCCGCTGCTCATCAGGCGGCGGGTGGAATCGGAAACGATCTCGGCGGCGCGCGCCACCTCGAACACCTCGTTGAAGCCGAGCATATGCAGCGCTTCCAACAGAATATCGACGTCATCCAGATTGTTGAACTGCCCGTAAAGCGCGGGGGCGGGCAGCGCGATTCTATAAGGAAAGCTCTCCATGCTCTCCAGCGGATCGAAAATCGCCTGTTTCGCGTGATGCGGGCAAATGCGGATACATTCCCCACAGTCGATGCAGCGCTCTTTAATAATCTTTGCCTTCCCATCCCGCACCCGGATCGCCTCGGTCGGGCAGCGCTTGACACAGTGGGTGCAGCCCTTGCAGGCATCCCGATCCAACGTTACCGAGTGGAAATATTCCGCCATGGTCCTGATCCTTCCTTTCCCAGCCGCCCCGCCGGCCCGGCAGGGCCGGATTCCTGTCTAAAGGGAGAGGGGCGTAAAAATCCGCTCTGCGCGGCAGGGAGCGCCTTTGGCTTTACGCGGGGTTGCGTACCGTCATGCTCACGGTCGTGCCGACGCCCGGCGTGCTTTCCAAGCGCATCTCATCGGTATATTTCTTCATGTTGGGCAGGCCCATCCCTGCGCCGAAGCCCAGGTTGCGCACCTCTTCGGGCGCGGTGGAATAGCCGGCCTGCATGGCCAGATTGATATCCTTAATTCCCGGTCCGCGGTCGGCCAGCACCATTTCTACCCGGTCGGGATGGATCTCAACGGTGATTTCTCCGCCCTGGGCATGGATCACCATGTTGATTTCGCCCTCATACATCGCAATGGCGACCCGCCGGACAACGTCCGGATGGATCCCCAGCTTTTTCAGCGTTTTTTTAACGGCGCTCGACGCCTCGCCCGCCCGCGTAAAATCGTCGGGAGGCACGGTATAGCGCAGCTTCACCGGCTCAGCCACTAGACATTGCACCCGCCTTTCAGCCCGTTTTCATAGAGCAGCCCGCAGGCGGTAAACATGCGGAATTCGGTGCTCATCATGACGATCGAGCGCTCTTCGGCCAGCGCAATCATCTGTGCGTCCGGCTGCTTGCCGCGCACAAAGACGATGCACACCATGTCCATCATCTCGGCGGTGCGGATGACCTGGGAATTGACCAGCCCGGTCAGAAGGACCGATTGATCCTTGACATAGGCCAGAACGTCGCTCATCATGTCGCTCCCGCAGGCGGTATGTACCTCGCGGTCAAGGAATTCCTCCCCACAGTAGATTTTCGCTTTTAATATGTTGTGGATATCCCGGACGTTCATGCTTCGAAGCCTCCCCAACCTGTTTTGTTAAAATCAAACTTGATTATCTGGGTGTATTATAACATTTTTAGTGGGTACGCTCAAGAGGGGAAGGGCGTTTCGGAAGAATTTGTTAAGGGGCGCCAAAAGCCGGCCGTCTGTTTTTAGAGATTCCACTCCTCTTCTTTCTATGAAAATAAGCTGAGCTGGGCCGCATATCCCTGCTGATAGGCGCGGATGATCTCCGGCATTTGGTAGAGCAGCCCCAGTCGGCTGCACGCGGCGGTAAAGGACCTCCAGAGCCTGTCCGCCTGCGGCACGGCGCAGTAGTACCGCCCTCCATACCGGCTCTCGTAACGAGCCGCCAGCCCCTTGCCTGGGAAATATTCCTCCAGCTTTTGGTAGAACCATTCCCGCTGTCCGGCGCGCATCGTCATGCCGAGGGCCGGATAGACGAAGCGGGCCCCGCAGGCGGCGGCCCGCCGCAGCAGTTCGAGAACATCCGCCTCGTTGTCCTCCAAAAAGGGGAGCACCGGCATAAGCAAAACGCCGCAGAAGACGCCCGCCTTCGCCAGCTTTTCCAGCGCCATAAAGCGTTCGGAGGGCGGCGGGGCGCCCGGCTCGATTTTGGCGGCCAGCGCATCGCTGGTGCAGGTAATCGTGAGCTTTACCAGCACCGGCGCACGTTCGCGGATCGACTGCAAAATATCGGTATCCCGCGTCACCAGCGTCCCTTTGGTGGCAATGGCCGCGCCGAAGCCGTAGGCGTCCAGCAGTTCGAGCGCATGCCGGGTAAGCTGTTCCTTCGCTTCGAACGGGTTATAAGGGTCGCTCATCGATCCCGTTGCCACCACGCCGGTTTTCACCTTCCGGCGCAGATCGTCCCGGATAATCCGCAGCGCGTCCGCCTTAGCGCGTACCCGGCCGAAATCCTCGATGCGGTAGCAGTCGCTGCGGCTGTCGCAGTAAATGCACCCATGGCAGCAGCCGCGGTAGATATTCATCGTATAATCCGAACCGAACCATTCGCTGGTTTGGTTGCGGGTGACAATGGTTTTAGCTGGGATAAGCTCCATTCTGACACCCCCCTAAGGAAAATCGCGGTTTCCTCCCCCAAGCCGCACAGGCGGCAGATTTCGGGATAGAAAAATGGCGATCGATGGTTTCCATCGATCGCCGGTTTTTGGCGGAGCGGGTGGGATTCGAACCCACGGGACCCGTAAAGGCCCAACTGATTTCGAGTCAGTCCCGTTATGACCACTTCGATACCGCTCCCTATAAATCCTCTCCGCCCGGTAAGTCCAGGCAAGATTCTTTAGTATTATAGCAGGTTCCGCTGCGGTTTGCAAGAGCCTACACCTCTTTTTTATCATTCACAGTTCGGAAAGAAGGGGGGGCTCTTTCGAGGCTTTGCGCGCGGAGTCCTATTTCAGCTGAAAAAAGGAAGATAGGAACGTCCGCCAAGATGCGGAAAGGAACCGAAAGCTCCCCAAAGCCTCCGATTCCTTTCGCATCTTCGCAGACGGCCCCTGCCGCTGCAAACCGGACCGTTACTTTATAGCAGCCCTTCTAAAAAATGGACTTCGGCTCTGCTTAAAAGCCCTGCTTAAAAGCCCTGCCGGCCGTTCTCTATTCCAGATTGAGCTTTTTCCCCAGCAGCCAGTTGGCGAGAGCGAAGCAGGCGGCTCCCATCAGCGCGCCCCAGAGAAGGACCATCCAGATCCCGGCGTGCATAACGGTGAGGATATGCTGATCCCCCCACCTGGCGGGGAGGGAAATCATATCGGTCAGCTTATCGAATACCCATACAGCGGAAAAGGTAATGATCTGGAAAGCCGTATTGAGCACGATAAAGGCCCCAAAGGCGCCCAACAGCTTATGCGCGCTCCAGAGCTGGCCGACGGCAATAGCCGCATAAACCAGCAGAATGAAGTAGAAGAGGTAGACGAGCATTAACAGGCACACCTCAAAGGAAAGCAGCACGCCATGCAGCGCCGATTGGGGAGTCAGGTTCCGGAAGGACATGGGAAGGCCCGCGAAAATATCAATGATATCCCCAAGGCTTGCCATCATCAGCAGGCAGGCGAGCAGGGTGACGAGCCCGCTCACCACCAGCCACATGCAGGAGACGGCGGCCTTGCTGGTAATCAGCTGCCAGGGCCGCACGGGGAGAGTAAACATCAAATACCCCTCGTCCCCCAAAAGGTTCTTATAAAAGCGCTGGATCATCACAATCGCGGCCAGCATAAAGATGGCGCAGATTAAGAAGATGAAGAGCGCCATGCTGATGACGCGGGTAATCTCGATGGGCAGGCCCTTGCCGTTTTGGCGCAGCGTGCGCATCATGTTCTCGGCCCTGTTGCTGTAAAAGAGCTTGTTGAGCAGCGAAAGCACGATCAGCGCGCCGAAAAAGGGGAGAAAGATGCGCCCGGTCGCGCGCAATTCATACTTCATTAATTTTCTCAGCATTTGAAAACCTCCCTGAAAAGCGCATCGACGCTCATCCCCCGTTCCTCCCGGATACCATCGACCGAGGAGGAGAGCGCAATCCGTCCATGTTCGATAAAAATCACATCGTCGAGCACCCGTTCCACATCGGCGATCAGGTGGGTAGAGATGATCACCGCCGCGTTCTCCGAATAGTTGCCGATAATGGTCGAGAGAATATAATCCCTCGTCGCAGGATCCACGCCGCCAATCGGCTCGTCGAGCAGATAGAGCTCCGCGTTCCGGCTCATGACCAAAATGAGCTGCACCTTCTCCTTGGTGCCCTTCGACATCGTTTTTAACCGGTCGGACGGATTGATATTCAACCGGTTGAGCATTTCCAACGCCTTCATGCGGTCGAACCCGCGGTAAAAATCTGAAAACAGGTCGATGATGTCGTTCACCCGCATCCAATCCCCAAGATAAGGGCGATCCGGCAGATAGCTGACCATCTCCTTGGTTTCCACGCCGATGGGCTTCCCGGCGATCCGGATCTCTCCGAGCGTGGGGGAGAGCAGGCCGCTGGCAATCTTAATGAGGGTGGTCTTCCCGCTCCCGTTCGGACCGAGCAGCCCGATGATCCGCCCGCGCTGCACCGTAAGATCCACCGATGAAAGCGCTTCTTTCGATCCATACCGCTTGGTAAGCACCTTGCATTCCAATATAGGTTCCATCTGTCCCCTTCCTTTCTTAACCAACCCTTGCCGCCCCTCAAAAAAAACCGGGCGGACGAAAATGCCTCTATGCGCTCTCTTTTTCCGGCTTTTTCGGTTCTGCGTCCGCGGTTTGGAGCAGCCGGAGCGTTTCCTCGCGGCTGATGCCGAGCTGTCCCATCTTCTCAAAGAAGAGCGCCACCTGCTCGCGCGCTAGCTTTTCCCGAATGCTTCTAATCATCTCATGATCCTCCGTGATAAATCTTCCGGCCGTCCGCTGGGTATGCACCAATCCATCCCGCTCCAACTCGGCCAGAGCCTTCTGCATGGTGTTCGGATTTACCGACGCCTCCGCCGCCAGGTCGCGCACGGCGGGCAGCTTACTGCCTGCCGGATACTGCCCGGACACGATCCGCATTTGGATCTGCTCAATCAGTTGTATATAGATCGGGCGATCGCCTTTGAACTCCCATGTCATCTCCTTGCCTCCCTTGTACTATTGTATTAATAACGTAATACAATAGTACAACGCAAAATCCATTTTGTCAAGAGGGAAAATCAAAATGAAGAAAACATTCTGGAAATACATACAGCTAAAACGCAAAGCACCCTGCGAATATTTCTCAAGGTCATTCCCAAGGGAAGAATCTCTTCCCAATCTTTTTAATAATATAGAATATACTTCCAAGGAATCCGGGAAAGAATTCCCCCTAATCGCCCCACATTGTAGAAAATTTAACAATATCTCCCCCTTTTGGGGAGAATTTACGAAAAAAAACAGGCGATTTCTCTTTCTGACCATAGACGTAGAAGGCCAGTTTCTGATATAATGAATAACAATGAGGCAGGTTGCTCGTTAATTTTTTGACATGAGCAGCCTGTTATTCTCGCAAGGAGGTAGTCACAAACATGGCAAATACCATCAGCTCTCTGAAGTTCTCCGGAACAAAAGAGCAAGAAGCGCAGCTCATGGCCGTGATTGACGAGCTGCGTTCCCAGAAGGGCGCGCTCATGCCGATCATGCAGAAGGCGCAGGAGATCTACGGCTATCTGCCCATTGAGGTGCAGCAGATGATTGCCGACGGGCTCGGCATCCCGCTTGAAGAGGTATACGGCGTAGCCACCTTCTATGCGCAGTTTGCGCTCAACCCGAAGGGACGCTACAAAATTTCGGTTTGCCTGGGAACCGCCTGCTACGTAAAGGGATCGGGCGAGGTCTATGAGCGCCTGATGGAAACGCTCGGCATCAAGGGCGGCGAATGCACGCCGGACGGGAAGTTCTCGCTGGAGGCCTGCCGCTGCGTCGGCGCATGCGGCCTGGCGCCGGTCATGATGATCAACGATGAGGTTTACGGGCGGCTGAAGCCGGAGGATATCGACGACGTTCTCGCCAAATATAAAAACCGGTAAAGGCCATGATGCAGGAGCTTTCGCTGAATATCCTGGATGTGGCGCAAAATTCGGTAAAAGCGCGCGCAACGCTGATTGCGATTTCGGTGGAGGAGGATGCGGCGGCGGACTTGCTGCGCATTACGATTGCGGACAACGGCTGCGGGATGACGCCGCAGGTGCTTTCCCGGGTGACGGACCCCTTTTATACCACCCGCACCACCCGCAAGGTGGGCTTAGGCGTGCCGCTGCTCAAGATGGGCTGCGAGATGACGGACGGCCGTTTTTCCATTGAATCCGAGCCGGGAAAGGGGACAACCGTTCTCGCCGCGCTGGGACTCCGGCACATTGACCGATCGCCGCTGGGGGACATTGGCTCCACCGTCGTTTCGCTGATCCAGTGCAATCCGGACATCGATTTTGTCTACACCCACCGGACGGAAAAAGGCGAGTTTTCCGCCGATACGCGCGAATTTCGCGCCGTGCTGGAGGGGATCCCCCTTTCTTCCCCTGAGGTCGTGGCGTTTATCCGCGCATATATCGGCGAGCATTTGAACGAAATTGAAGGCGGAAGGGTATAAGCCCTAGGGAGCCCTTCCCCGCATAGAAAGGAATCGGTTACTCATGAAAAGTTTAGCGGAGTTACAGGCCCTGCGCGATAAAATGAAGAGCAGCATCGGTATCCGGGACGACGATCAGGCTTCTATCCGCGTGGTGGTAGGCATGGCCACCTGCGGCATTGCCGCAGGCGCGCGCCCGGTGCTCGCCGCGTTCACCGAGGAGGTTGCCAAGAGGCAGCTCAACAACGTCGCCGTCGGACAGACGGGCTGCATCGGCATCTGCCAATACGAGCCGGTGGTGGAGGTCTTTATGCCCGGCCAGGAGAAGGTCACTTATGTAAAAATGACCGCCGAGAAGGCGGCGCGCGTGGTCAGCGACCACCTGGTCAACGGCAACGTCGTGACCGAATACACCATCGGCGCGAACGCGAAGTAAGGAGGAAACGCAATGTATCGTTCACATGTGCTGGTCTGCGGCGGCACCGGCTGTACCTCTTCGGGCAGCGCGCAGATCATTGATACACTGGAAAAGGAGCTCAAGCGCAACGGCCTGGAAAATGAAATCAAGGTCATTAAAACCGGCTGCTTCGGCCTGTGCGCGCTGGGCCCCATCATGGTGGTCTATCCGGAGGGCGCCTTCTATTCGATGGTCCGCCCGGAGGATATCCCCGAAATCGTTTCGGAGCACCTGCTCAAAGGCCGCATCGTCACCCGGCTGCTCTATCAGGAGACGGTGGAAGCCGATACCATCAAGAGCCTGAACCACACCGATTTCTACCGCAAGCAGATGCGCGTTGCGCTCAAGAACTGCGGCGTTATCGATCCGGAGAATATCAACGAGTACATAGCCTACGACGGTTATCAGGCGCTCGGCAAGGTCCTCACCGAGATGGCCCCCGCCGAGGTCATTGAAGAGATTAAGAAGAGCGGGCTGCGCGGCCGCGGCGGCGCGGGCTTCCCGACCGGCCTCAAGTGGAGCTTTGCCGCTAAATATGAGGACGATCAAAAATATGTTTGCTGCAACGCCGACGAGGGCGACCCCGGCGCGTTCATGGACCGCTCCATTCTGGAAGGCGATCCGAACGTGGTCATTGAAGCAATGGCCATTGCAGGCTACGCCATTGGCGCCAGCCAAGGCTACGTCTACATCCGCGCCGAATACCCCATTGCCGTTAAGCGCCTGACCATCGCCATCAACGAGGCGCGCGAGATGGGCTTCTTGGGCAAGGATATTTTCGGCACCGGCTTTGACTTCGACTTGGATATCCGCCTGGGCGCAGGCGCGTTCGTCTGCGGCGAGGAAACCGCGCTGATGACCTCGATCGAAGGCCACCGCGGCGAGCCGCGTCC
The DNA here is from genome assembly GCA_022793895.1 of Provencibacterium sp. Lineage (GTDB taxonomy): Bacteria > Bacillota > Clostridia > Oscillospirales > Ruminococcaceae > Harryflintia. The sequence goes on from JAAWDS010000010.1 coordinate 103,712, forward strand.
CCGCCCGCCGTTCCCGGCCGAGAAGGGCCTCTTCCAGAAGCCCTCGGTCCTCAACAATGTCGAGACCTATGCGAATATCCCCCAGATCATCCTCAAGGGCGCGGACTGGTTCAACCAGATCGGCACCGAGAAGAGCAAGGGAACCAAGGTCTTTGCTCTCGGCGGCAAGATCAACAACACCGGCCTGGTGGAAGTCCCGATGGGCACCACCCTGCGCACCATCGTCGAGGAGATCGGCGGCGGCATCCCCGGCGGCAAGAAGTTTAAAGCCGCGCAGACCGGCGGCCCCTCCGGCGGCTGCATCCCGGCCGAGCATCTCGACGTTCCGATCGATTATGATAACCTCCTGGCCATTGGCTCGATGATGGGCTCCGGCGGCCTGATCGTTATGGACGAGGACACCTGCATGGTGGATATCGCCAAGTTCTTCTTAGAGTTCACGGTGGACGAGAGCTGCGGCAAGTGCACCCCCTGCCGCATCGGCACCAAGCGGATGTATGAAATCCTCGACAAGATCTCCAAGGGCAAGGCCCACGTGGAGGATCTCGACCGGCTCGATAAGCTCGCCCAGTATATTAAGGATAACGCGCTGTGCGGCCTCGGCCAGACGGCCCCGAACCCGGTGCTTTCGACCATCCGCTACTTCCGCGACGAGTATTTGGCTCACATCGTGGATAAGCGCTGCCCGGCCGGCGTTTGCAAAGAGCTGATGAACTACTACATCGACGAGCAGAAATGTAAGGGCTGTACCCTCTGCGCCCGCAACTGCCCGGTCGGCGCAATCAGCGGCAACATCAAGGAGCCGCATATCATCGACCGCAGCAAGTGCATCAAGTGCGGCGCCTGCATGGAGAAGTGCAAGTTCGGCGCAATCGAGAAGCATTAAGCCCCTTCCCCGCCGCCCGCCGGGCTGCGCGGTTTTTCCCAAACAAGCTCCGGCAGGCAACCCGTTTCGCGCCTGTCCTCGCCGAAGGCGGCAAGGGCATGGCTGCGCCGGACAGGGCGCCCAACGCGCGCCTTGCACAAATCCCCAGAAAGGAATGGTCGTTTAATGGAAATGGTCAATATCAAGATAAACGGGCTTCCCCTGAGCGTACCGAAGGGAAGCACCATCCTCGAAGCGGCCCGTCAGGCCGGTATCGAGATCCCTACATTGTGTTTCCTGCGTGATATCAATGAGATCGGCGCTTGCCGCATCTGCGTGGTCGAGGTAAAGGGCGCCCGCTCGCTGGTCGCCTCCTGCGTCTACCCGGTCAACGAGGGCATGGAGGTCTTTACCAACTCCGCCCGCGTTCAGGAGTCCCGTAAAACCACGCTGGAGCTGATTCTCTCGGACCACGAGAAAAACTGCCTGTTCTGCGTGCGCAGCGGGAACTGCGAGCTGCAAAAGCTCGCGCAGGAATATGGGCTCAGCGACCCGACGGCCTGGGCGGGCGAGACCAACCGGTATGAGATTGACGACTCGGCTACCCACATGTGGCGCAACAACAACAAGTGCATCCTCTGCCGGCGGTGCGCGGCCGTCTGCGAGAAGAACCAGGCGGTCGGCGTTATCGGCGCGAACGATCGCGGCTTTAAGACCCACATCGGCTGTGCGTTCGAGCTCGACCTGGCGCAGACGCCCTGCGTTAGCTGCGGACAGTGCATCACCGTCTGCCCGGTCGGCGCTATCGGCGAAAAGGACGACGGGCCGAAGGTCACCGCCGCCCTGCGCGATCCGGAGAAATATGTGGTGGTGCAGGCTGCGCCTTCCATCCGCGCCACGCTCGGCGAGGAGTTCGGCCTGCCGGTCGGCTCCAATGTGGAGGGCAAGATGGCGGCCGCTCTGCGCCGCCTCGGCTTCGATAAGGTGTTCGATACCGACTTCGGCGCCGATCTCACCATCATGGAGGAGGCCAACGAGCTGGTAGAACGGGTCCAGAACGGCGGCAAGCTGCCGATGATTACCTCCTGCTCGCCCGGCTGGATCAACTTCTGTGAAATGTATTACCCCGATATGCTCGATAACCTTTCGAGCTGCAAGAGCCCGCAGCAGATGTTCGGCGCAGTGATCAAGACCTGGTATGCAAAGAAGGAGAACCTCGATCCGAAGAATATCGTCAGCGTGTCAGTCATGCCCTGCACGGCGAAGAAGTATGAAATCGGCCGTGAGGATCAGAGCGCGGCGGGCGTGCCGGATCTCGACATCACCATCACCACCCGCGAGCTGGCGCGGCTCATCCGCGCGGCGGGCATTGACTTCGCCAACCTGCCGGATGAGGAGTTCGATACCCCGCTCGGCATCGCTTCGGGCGCCGGGCACATCTTCGGCGCGACCGGCGGCGTGATGGAGGCGGCGCTGCGCACCGCTTACGAAACGATCACCGGTGAGAAGGCCGGTTCGCTCGAATGGAAAGAGGTCCGCGGGACCGAGGGCGTCAAGGAAGCCAGCTACAAGGTGGGTGCGCTCACCGTGAACGTAGCGGTTGCCAGCGGCCTCTCCAACGCCCGCAAGGTGCTCGATGCGGTCAAGAGCGGCGAGAAGGACTATACCTTCATCGAGATCATGGCCTGCCCAGGCGGTTGCGTCAACGGCGGCGGCCAGCCCATTCAGCCCGCTTCGGTGCGCAACTTCACCGATCTCAAGGCGTTGCGCGCCAAGGCCCTCTACGAAGAGGATGCCGGTATGGATCTGCGCAAGAGCCATGAGAACCCCGCCATTCAGGAGCTCTATCGGGACTTCCTCGAAAAGCCGGGCAGCCATGTAGCCCACGAGGTCCTGCACACCTCTTATAAGGCGAGAAAGCGCTATACCGTTTAAAAGGGCGGTTTTGTCCGCAGATAGAGGGCAAAATCCCGCTCAGGTAGAGATAAAGGATCTTTTTTAGAGGGGCCGCTGCAAAATACAATGTATTTTGCAGCGGCCCCTTTTTGTTTAACCGGATTTCCGTTTTCTCCTTTCCGGAGGATCCGATCAACTTTTTAAACGGCAGGCGGATAACCGGCGCGGATGTCCGGGAATACTAACCCCAGCCCTTTTGGAAGCGCACATAACCTTTTTAAAAATTTGTGCAAAAAAACGAAGGCTTTCGACAAGAGAAAAGGCTTATAATAAGAGTTCCCGAATCCATAGCCTCTATTTATTCGGGAGATAAGCGGTGTTCAAAGGACCGTGATTAGCTATTTTAATAAAATTACACATCATTAATTGGTTATCTTTTTGGAAGCAACCGGGATTGCTTTTGTCATTTTTTACAATAATTCCTTATCTCCTTATTTTCTACCAATATAGTGGAAATAATTCTGTGCAGTAGAGACAAATGAGCCTTTTAATTTTACCACTATATTTACGATATTGACGAAAAACAGTTGAATCTACCGGCAAAAAATGTTATGATATGGATAAAGTAAAAAAGAGGACGGGATTGGGATGTGCGCTAAAAAGAATGCGGAACAGCTTTACCTATTTCACCAGGGCACCTTCTACAACGCGTTCGAATTTATGGGCGCGCACCGCGCAAAAAAGCGCGGGATAGAGGGATGGATTTTCCGCGTATGGGCCCCGAACGCAAAGGCGGTTTCGGTGACAGGCGATTTCAATGGCTGGGATCCTCTCAAAAACCCCATGAAAAAGTTGAGCGGCGAAGGGGTTTATGAAGCCTTTATTCCGGGAGGGGAATCGGGCCAAAATTATAAATACTGCATCACAACCGCCGGCGGGGAGCAGCGCTATAAGGCCGATCCCTATGGCTTCTGTTTCGAAAACGCTTTGGAGCGTTCCTCCCGGCTCTGGGATCTGGAGGGCTACCGCTGGCGCGACAGCAAGTGGATGTCCGCGCGCGGGGATGGAAACCCCACGCAGAAGCCGATGAACATCTATGAGGTGCACCTGGGTTCCTTCACCCGCAAGGAGGACGGCAGCCCCTATTCCTACCGGGAGCTGGCCGGACAGCTGACGCGCTACGCGGTGGAGATGGGCTATACCCACATCGAGCTCATGCCCATTACCGAATACCCTTACGACGGAAGCTGGGGCTACCAGGTCACCGGGTATTACGCGCCCACCTCCCGCTATGGATCCCCGCAGGACTTCATGTATTTTGTGGATGAGTGCCACCGCAAGGGCTTGGGCGTGATCATGGATTGGGTCCCCGCTCATTTCCCCAAGGATGCCTGCGGCCTTTACCGCTTTGACGGAGATTGCTGCTATGAATACGCGGACGAGCTCAAGCAGGAGCACAAGGCCTGGGGAACGATGGTATTTGATTATGGCCGCACCGAGGTCATGAGCTTTCTCATCTCCAACGTGCAGTTCTGGGTGAAGCATTACCATATCGACGGGATCCGGGTGGACGCCGTGGCCTCGATGCTCTATCTGGACTATGACCGCGGGGCGGGTCAATGGCGTCCCAACAAAAACGGCGGACATGAGAATCTGGAGGCGGTCGCTTTCTTACGAAAGCTCAACGAGACGGTGCTCTCCGATAATCCGGGCGTGCTGATGATCGCCGAGGAATCGACGGCCTGGCCGCTTGTCACCCGTCCGCCGCAGGCGGGAGGGCTCGGCTTCAACTTCAAGTGGAACATGGGGTGGATGAACGACATCCTGCAATATTTTTCGCTGGACCCGCTGGCGCGCAGCTACCACCACGACAAGCTGACCTTCCCGATGTTTTATGCGTTCAGCGAGAACTTTATCCTGCCCATCTCCCACGATGAGGTGGTGCACGGCAAGTGCTCGATGATGGGCAAGATGCCCGGCGAATACCTGCAAAAGTTTGCCGCCCTGCGCGCCTTCTTCGGCTATATGATCTCCTTCCCAGGCAAAAAGCTGACCTTTATGGGGCAGGAGTTCGGCCAGTTCACCGAGTGGAACTATGAGAAGGGGTTGGATTGGCTGCTCTTGAATTATGAAAACCACCGCGGCCTGCGGGATTATGTGCGCGAAGCGAACCGCTTCTACCTCAAGAACAAGGCGTTTTGGCAGGTGGAGGATTCCTGGGAGGGCTTCCGGTGGACGGTGGCGGATGATTCGAGCAATTCGGTTATCAGCTACCGGCGCATCGATGAAAAGGAGAACGAGGTTCTCGTGGTTTGCAATTTCACACCGGTCCTGCGCGAGCATTACCGCATCGGCGTGCCGAAGGCCAGGGCCTATCAGGAGCTGCTTAATTCCGATGAGACCCGCTTTGGCGGGAGCGGGGCGGGCAACGCGGGCGTCATCCTGGTAGAGAGCGAGCCGATGCACGGCTCGGACTACTCGATTGAGCTCACGCTGCCGCCGCTGTCCACCCTCTATCTGCGCGGCCTAAAGCGGCTGCCAAAGGAAAAACCTGTATCAAATACCTCGAAGGGGGATTGCATATGAATATCAAAAAGGAATGGATCGCCATGCTGCTTGCAGGCGGCCAGGGGAGCCGGCTCTATTCGCTGACCCGCCGTCTGGCCAAGCCGGCGGTGCCATTCGGGGGAAAGTACCGCATTATCGATTTCCCGCTCTCCAACTGCGTAAATTCGGGCATCGATACGGTGGGCGTGCTGACCCAATACCAACCGCTGATCCTGAATGAGTATATCGGCAACGGCCAGCCCTGGGATCTCGACCGGATTAACGGCGGCGTTTTCGTGTTGCCGCCTTACCAGAAGAGCTCGGGGTCGGACTGGTATACCGGTACGGCGAACGCCATCTACCAGAATATCGCGTTCATCGAGCGCTATGATCCGGAATATGTGGTTATCCTCTCAGGCGACCACATCTATAAGATGGATTATTCCAAGATGCTCGCTTACCACAAGGAGAAGGATGCGGACGCCACCATCGCCGTCATCAAGGTCCCGATGGAGGAGGCCAGCCGCTTCGGCATCATGAACGCCTACCCAGACGGAAAGATCTATGAGTTCCAGGAAAAGCCGCCGGAACCGAAGAGCGACCTGGCTTCTATGGGTATTTACATATTTACCTGGAAGAAGCTGAAAAAATATCTGGAAGATGACGAGCTGGATCCCATCTCCCAGAAGGACTTTGGAAAGAACATCATCCCCGCCATGCTCGATGCAGGGGAGAAGATGTTTGCCTATCCCTTCGAGGGCTATTGGAAGGATGTCGGAACGATCGACAGCCTCTGGGAAGCGAACATGGATTTGCTGGACCCGAAGGTGCCGCTGGAGCTCTACGATCCCCAGTGGAAGATCTATGCGCGCAACCCGGTGATGCCGCCGCACTATGTTTCCCCCTCCTCCAGCGTGCAGAACTCGATGATCACCGAGGGCTGCTTTGTGGAAGGGCTCATCGATTTCTCTATCCTCTTTGCCGGCGTCACCGTTGAGGAGGGCGCTGTGGTGCGCGACAGCATCGTAATGCCCGGAACGGTGATCAAGAAGGGGGCCAAGGTGGAATACTCCATCATTGCGGAGAACTGTGTGATCGGCGAAAACGCCCGCATCGGCGCGCGCCCTGAGGATATTGCCGATAAGGACACCTGGGGCGTGACGGTACTCGGCGAATCGGTCGAGGTGGCGGCGGGGCAGGTTGTGCCGCCCAAGGCGATGCTGGAGTCCGGCCCGAAGGAGGGGAAGGCTTGAGGACCTTTCAGCCTGGAGGTTGAAAACGGTTTTCGAGCTTTTAGAAAGGAAGGATTTCATTTGATTAGTGAAAAGACGCTGGGAATTATCTTTTCCAATATGCACGACCACATGCTCTCCGAAATCACCGAGCCGCGCACGATGGGCAGCGTGCCGCTGGGGGGCCGTTACCGGCTCATCGACTTCGTGCTCTCCAACATGGTCAATTCCGGAATATCGGATGTCGGCGTGATTACCAAGAGCAACTATCAATCGCTGATTGACCACCTGGGCACCGGGCGCGAGTGGGACTTGACCCGCAAGCGCGGCGGGCTTTCGATCCTCCCTCCCTTCGGCCATGCCTCCGCGGGCATCTACCGTGGGCGGCTGGAGGCGCTCAGCGGGGTCATCTCCTTTATCCATCATTCCGATGCGAAGTACGTATTGATGGCGGACTGCGATATCGTGGCCAATATCGATTTTACCGAGATTTATAAAACACATATCGAGAAAAAGGCGGATATTACCATCGCCTATAAGCGCGATACCATCGGCGATGATCAGACGGCGGACAGCACCGTTCTCCGGTTTGACGAGCATGGCATGGTCAACGAGGTGCTCATTCATCCCAACAACATTCAGGGGGAGGATAATGTTTACCTCAATTTCTGCCTCATCTCGAAGGAATTGTTGGAAAAGGAGATCCATGAAGGGACCAGCCGCAATATCTATAGCTTTATGAAGGGCGTATTGCAGGCCAAATGCAACCGCCTGCATATCGCCGGCTGGGAATTTAAGGGCTACAGCAAAAAGGTCAACAGCATCCGCAAATACTACCGTGCCAATATGGCGATGCTGGATCCGGAGGTGCGCGCCGAGCTCTTCCCGCGCGAACGCCCCATTTATACCAAGGTGCGCGATGAAGTGCCGGCCAAATATGGCCTCAATGCCCAGGCGGCCGGCAGCATGGTGGCCGACGGCGCCATCATTGAGGGGACGCTGGAAAACTCCATTGTTTTCCGCGGCGCGCATATCGGGAAAAATGCGGTGGTGAAAAACTGCATCATCATGCAGGATACTGTGGTTTCCGAGAACGTGACGCTCGATCATGTCATTACCGATAAAAACGTTGTCATCCGTGAGGGCCGCACGCTGGTGGGCTATGAAACCTATCCGCTGGTCATCTCGAAAAACAGCATTGTATAGCTGAGTTAGGGAGATTATGAAAAAAGAAAATCAGTTGGAAAAGCAGACCCCCGCTCCGGCCGCGCCGGAAAAGGGGAAGAAGTCCGGCAAGGCGAAGGCGGAGACGGTAAAAAAAGCGGCGGCTAAAGCGCCGGCCGTCAAAGCGGCCGCGGCAGAACCGGCTGCGGCGCAGCCGGCCGCCTTGCAGAAGCCGGAAACGCAGGCTATGCGCGAAACCGCCGCCGGAGCCGGGGAACGGAAAGCCGGGAAGGGAGGAAAAGGGTTGAAAATCCTGTTTGCCGCCAGCGAAGGGCTTCCCTTTATCGCTTCAGGCGGTTTAGGCGACGTAGCGGGCTCGCTGCCCAAGGCGCTCTGCGGGGAAAAGCAGGACTGCCGCGTTGTGCTGCCGCTGTATGGCGACATCAAACCGGAGATGCGCGCGAAGATGCGCTTTATCTGCGATTTCACGGTAGAGCTGGCCTGGCGGCGTCAATACTGCGGGGTTTTTGAAGCGGCCGCAGACGGCGTTACCTATTATTTCATTGATAATGAGTATTATTTCCGGCGGGGCGGTCTCTATGGCTTCTTTGACGATGGGGAGCGCTTTGCCTTCTTCTCCAAGGCGATTGTGGATATGCTGCGGTATATCGATTTTAAACCAGACATCCTGCATTGCAACGATTGGCAGACGGCGCTGGTCCCGGTATATCTCAACTGCTATTACCGCGGCTATGAGCTTTACCGCGATATCCGGACGGTATTCACCATCCATAACATCCAATATCAAGGCCAGTACAGCCCGGATATCATCGGCGATGTGCTGGGGCTCCCGCAGGGATATGTGGAATATGAGGACTGCTGCAATCTCATGAAAGGGGCTATCGTGCAGTCCGACATCGTTTCCACCGTAAGCCCGACCTATGCGCACGAGATTTTAGACGAGTGGTATGCGCACGGGATGGACCGGCTGCTGCGGGAAAACAATTGGAAGCTGCGCGGCATCCTGAACGGAATCGACACGGTAGGCTATGATCCGGCGGTTGACAAGAGCCTTTATAAAAACTATTCCGCGGCCAACCCGCAGGACAAGGCGATTAACAAGCAAAACCTTCAGCGGGATATGGGCCTGTGTCAATCCGGGGATATCATGGTGATCGGAGTCGTCTCGCGATTGGTGTCGCACAAGGGGCTGGATCTCATCAAATATATCTTCCCGAAGATCATCGAGGAAGGAATGGCGGTGGTGATCCTCGGCTCCGGCGATTATATCTATGAGAACTTTTTCCAGGAAATGGCCTCCATCTATCCGGATAAGGTGGCTGTCCGGCTGGGCTTCATCCCGGACCTGGCGCGCAAAATCTATGCGGGAGCGGACGTTCTGCTCATGCCCTCGAAGAGCGAGCCCTGCGGTCTGGCCCAGATGGTAGCCTGCCGGTATGGGACGATTCCGGTGGTCCGCAAAACGGGCGGTTTGGCGGATTCCATCATCGATCTGGGCGATCCGGGCGGCTGCGGCTACACCTTCCAATCCTACAATGCGCACGACATGTTTGGCGCTATCAAGCGCGCCCAAGGGCTCTATTACAACAAGCCCGCCTGGGAGAGCGCCGTCAAGCACGCGATGGAGATGGACTTCAGTTGGAGCAAATCAGCGGCCGCATACATCCAGATGTATGAAGAATTGGCCGCACGCAGGTAAAAAAGCAAGGTCTGCAAGCCGGAGGAGCGGCCCCTTTTTTACGGCCGGTTCTATTCTATGGGCGCGCTCTTTTTTACAGAGCGGGAAAGAAATCTAAAACGCCCCCTTTTCGCTTTCCCTGCGAAAAGGGGGCGTTGCCGTTTCTGATTTCTTAGTCGGTGTAGTTATCAAAATACCCTTGGATCAGGATGATGGGCGTCCCCTTGTCGCCGCTGCCTGAGGTCAGGTCACAGAGCGAACCGATCAGGTCGGTCAAGCGGCGGGGGGTAGTGCCTTCCGAGGCCATATCCCCGACGAGATCCTTCTTTTTGTGGGCGATGCGATCGGCAATCGCCTCTTTCAGCGCCTCGCCGTTCAGCCCGGCAAAATCATTATCCGCCAGATATTTGATTTTGAGCTCGTTCGGCGTTCCTACTAAGCCCGCCGTATGGCCGGGGGAGACCACCGGATCGGCCAGCTCCCAGATCTTTCCGACCGGGTCCTTGAAAGCGCCGTCGCCATAAACGAGCACCTCAATGTGCTTGCCGGTCTCGGCCAGGAAACGCTGCTGCACCTCGTTTACAAACGCGTCGCATCCGCGCGGGAAGAGCTTCACGCTCTGTTCGGTGGATTTGTTGGATCCGAGCAGGCCATAATCCGCGTTGAAGCCGCTGCCGTCGACCGGGGCGGTCATCAGCTCGTCGAGCCCAATGGCGGTCTTTGCCCCGGCGGCCTTCAGCAGCCGCTTGGTGCGCGCGCGGGTGTGGATGTCGCAGCAGAGCACCCGATCGGCATAGGGGAGGATCGCTTCGGGGCGGTTGGCAAAGATAACCTCCAGCTCCGCCCCTTCCTCGCGGATGAGCTGGCTGTAGTATTCCACATAGTCCACGCCGGTGAAGCGGTGCTTCTCATAGCCGAACACCGCGCGGTAACGCTCCAGGCTCAGCACGTCGGTATAGGGATCGATGCCGCTGCTGTCGAGCGCATCCTCCTCAATGAGATGGTTGCCCACCTCGTCGGCCGGGTAACTGAGCATTAAAACGATCTTCTTAGCGCCCGCCGCGATGCCCCGCAGGCAGATAGCAAACCGGTTACGGCTCAGAATGGGGAACAACACGCCTACCGTGCCGCCGCCCAGCTTTTCACGCACATCCGCCGCAATCTGCTGGACGCTGGCGTAATTCCCTTGGGCGCGGGCTACCACCGCCTCCGTTACCCCTACTACATCACGGTCGCGCAGGGCGAACCCTTCGCTTTTGGCTGCCTCCAGCACCGAGCGGACCGTAATGGCGGCCATATCGTCCCCTTCGCGGATGATGGGGGCGCGGATACCGCGGGAAACCGTTCCTACCATTCTCGCCATGTTCTAATCCCTCTTTCTTGTTTGTCAAACCGGAACGGAGCCGTTCTCGGTTTACAGGTTCATAGGGAGGGTATCCCCACCGGATTATTATATACGAAACCGGGAGATAAGTAAAGCCTCGATTTTGCGGGAGCTTCCGGATGGATGCGGCAGGGGCCCGGATGCTTTGCACTTTCCGGCCGTCTTGATTGCTGCCGCCGGGGGATGGGACCATCCCAGCGCTTTTTGCAGCGTCCTTTTAAAAAATCGCGGATATCTCTTGATTTCTGTTCGTGTCCGTGCTATAATATAAAAGCTAGCCTGGAGGGAGATGTTTCTCCAGTTGATGTCTGGGTGTGGCGCAGATGGTAGCGCGCTACCTTGGGGTGGTAGAGGCCGTGGGTTCAAATCCCGCCACTCAGACCAAAAATCCGAAGCCTGTGTGTTATGCGGGCTTCGGATTTTTCTTTGGTTGGTATGGATTTTAACGCTAAATGAAAATAAGGCCGCCTATCGGTAAGCGGAGCTTCCGCCTGAGAAACCAGGCCGGAGGCTCCGCTTTTTTGGGGACGGCAATCTCTTATCCATGGACGCGGGGATGGGGCCTTCCGTCTGTTTCAGCAAAGATCCGGTGAAAATCCCCTGGACTTTCTTGCCCTTTAAAGCTCGCAGGTAAACAGGCGGATCTCCTCTGCATCCTCTCCGTAAGCCAAGGACGCCGTCTTTTTTCCGCGGTTCCCGATAGCTATTGAATTTCCAATACAGCTCCATCCCTTCCAATTCCCATCCGCTATCGGGCCGACGTTGCTGACCGATAGGATATCGATACCATATTTTCGGGACAGATAGGTAAACGGTTCCGTCCATTCCTCGCCATAGGCATGGTTGAGTCTTTCAGGAGAAACTGCCCAGGAGGAGGGGGCGAGTATCAGCCGGGCCCCCATCTTTGCCATGCTTTCCCCAATCATAATGGCGGGCATCAGGTTGTCCGCGCAGATATCGATCCCGATCTTTCCCATGGGGGTATCGTAAACCCTGATTCGATCGCCGGTTTCATACATCGGTTCTACGTTTTGTACAAGGTTGATTTTACGGTATTTTCCCAGAAGCTCTCCGGTTTTTGAGATAAAGACGGCGGTATTGAAAATTTTATCCCCTTCTCTTTCGGTAATCCCCGCTACAAGATAGATATGGAACTGCTTGGCTAACCCCTGCATAAATTGAACGGTGGACCCTCCCGGAACGGGCTGCGCAAATTTATTTGCAGAGGCGCTGGCCCATCCGAGATCGCAGCACTCTGGAAATAGCGCTATGTCGGCGTCCTGCACGCGTTTTAAGGTCTGCTGCATGTGTTCCAGGTTGGTTTCCAAGGCGTTTGGAACAACGCGAATCTGCATCATTGCCACTGTACATGTCGGCATTCGGTCTATCCCCTTTTCTGAAATGTTTTAAGATTTTACGGCTCCGTCCGTTAGGCCGCCGATGATGTGCCGCTGCAAGAACGCATAAACAATCATAATGGGCAGCATCGATATTAAGAACGAGGCGAAGGCTAGATTATAATCAAAGCTGTATTGCCCTTTGAAATTGTATTGGAATAACGGCAGCGTCCACTGTTCCGAGGAACGGTTGAGCATGATCAGCGGTAATTGGAAGTCGTTCCAAATCCATAGGGCGTCCATAATGAAGAGCGTTACCAAAATCGGCTTCATTAAGGGGAAAACCACAGAGAAGAACGTCCGGAAAGCAGAACAGCCGTCGATATGCGCGGCCTCTTCCATCTCCATTGGAATTGATTTTAAATAATTTACACACAGGAAAACCCCCTGCGCGTTCGCTAAGGTGATGTATAGAAGAATAATCCCCGTCTGGTTCGTCAGATTCATACGGCTCATGAATTTTACCAACGGAAGCATGATAACTTGGAACGGCACAAAAATCCCCGCCAAGAAATAGATATGTAAAAATCGAAAATAACGGCTGTCCTTGTTCCGCGAGATCGCGTAGGAGCTTAAGGAAACGAAACATAGAATGACCGCCAGAGAGACGGCGGTAATCACGACGGAATTCACCAGAAAATAGAGGAAGTTTTCTGCGCGCACAACCGTTTTTAAATTATCTAAATAGAGCTGTCTGGGGAAAGAAAAAAAGTTTTCTGCGGATTCGGCAGGCGTTTTAAAGGCTACGATGACCGTTAAATACATCGGAAAAAGAATAAGCAATAGCCCTAAAACCAGGAAAGCATAAATCAGAATCTTTAAAGACAATCTCTTCTTGTTCATTGCTGCCCGACCTCTTTTCTGCTGAGAAGTTTCGTTTGAATCACCGAGAGGAAGACGATGATGATCAGCAAGATAATGGACTGGGCTACGCCATAAGCAAATTGATATTGCCGGAAGCCTTGCTGATAGATGATGTAAGCGATGGATTCGGTCGCTCTCCCCGGCCCGCCGTCGGTCATCGCAACGATATAGTCAAAGACGGTCAACCCGGATTTTACGACTAAAACAAGATTGATGCTTAGCATGGGAATTAAAAACGGAATGGTAATAAACCGGAATTTCTGAATCCCATTTGCCCCGTCGATGGTGGCCGCCTCATAAAGATCCTTTGGAACGCTCTGCAATCCCGCCAAAAAGACAATGGCGGGCATAGCGGCCCCTTGCCAGATATTTGTAATCAAAATTCCCCAAATCGCTAATTGGGGATTTCCCAACAGATTGCTTTGCAAACATTCGATGCCGAACCGCTCCCCCAATTGAGGGACCGCCCGATAGAAAATTTGATTGAAGATTAGCCCTACCGTAATTAAACTTAATACGGCCGGAAAGAAATAAACGGAACGGAAAAACCCCTTGGCTTTTATCTCAGCGTTGAGCAAAAGGGCTATCGCCAGTGAAATAACGATCACCGCGGCGACAAGAATGAAGGTGTATTGGAAGGTAAACCGGAAGGAGTTCCAAAACCGGCCGTCTTGGAAGCTGTTCAGATAGTTATCCAGCCCGATAAAGCGGTAGCTTTTGGACATTCCATCCCAATCGGTCAGGCTATAGTAAACCCCGGAGACGACAGGGATACCGAAAAAGAAGCTGTAGAGAACCAACGACGGTAAGCTCATGATGTAAAAAGGCATTTTTTTGTTGGGGGATTTTGGTTTGCGCATGATGAAATACCTCCTTAGGAAAGTAATAAAGAGCCCCTAAGGGCTCCCTATTACTTTGCCGTATTGGCCCATAAATCGTTCATGGCTGTTTTAAACGCATCCACATCCTGGGATACAATCAACTGTTGGCATAAAGCCGGTTCATTCGCGGCAATATCCGTCGTGTGCAGGCCCATGAGCTGCGGGAAGGTCTTTCCTGCCTCCACATATTGAACCAGCGGGGCAATGGCTTCCAGCGCCGCATTCCCGCCCTCAATGGCGGTTGGAACCTGGATGGCTTCCGAATAGAGCTTTGCCGTTTCGGGCGTCATCATATACCGGACAAATTCTAAGGCCGCTTGTTTGTTTTCAGAATCCTTCGTGACGTCAAAGGCCAGATCGACTCCAATTTCAACCCTGGTTTCCTCAGCCGTGTTTCCCGGTACTGCAAACACGCCGAACTCAAATTCCGGATTTGCCTGCTTAATCGGGTCCAACGCCCAAATGCCCTGCATGAATAGGCTGCTTTTTCCGGTGGCAAAGCTGCTGATGGCATCGTCGTAGCTGGTGCCTAGGGAGTCCTTCTGCCCAAAACGGTTGCGCAGATCCAGCATCCTGGAGGCGGTCTGTTGGATGCCGGCGTCTTCCGTCAGGTTGACCGAGCCTTCCTTACAGCCTTGATAGGCGTCTAAAAAGCCGGTATCCCAAACGCCGGTATTAAACATAAATTCCTGTTCCACCGTCCAGGAATCCTTATCAGGGAACATGAAGGGAGTTTTCCCCGCGGAAAGCAGCTTTTCGCAAACCGAAATCAATTCGTCATAGGTGGCCGGAACCTTCAGGTTTAATTCTTCAAAATCTTTGACGGAGTAAAAGATCCCGTAGGTGTTTAACGCCAACGGCGCCGTATAGATCTTTCCGTCGGGCCGGGTGCTGATTTCCAGGGCCGTTTGGTTGACCGTTTCCATGTAGGGCTCGTTCGTTAAATCCTCCAGCAGCCCGCTATCCACATACTGCCCATAATTTGCCTGCATCGGCCAGTCGGTAAAAACTTCCGGCAAATCCCCCGAAGCGGCTCTGGTGGCGATGACCGTTGTGGCCTCCGCCGGGCTGTTCAATTGAACGGTTACTTTATCTTGCGATTCATTGTATTGACTCACAATTTTTGTCAGTACGTCGATGCTCTCCCTTTTCTGATTGAGGAGTTCAATGGTAACGGCCTTTTGGGGGTCCGCAGCCGGCGCGCCGTCTTTTGTATCGGACCGGCAAGCCGTAGCCATGACAGCCATTGAAGATGCAAGCAGCATAGATAACAGAACACGCATGGATCGTTTCATTTTTTCCTCCGTTTCCGTTCATCGAAGTGAGTGTTCGAGCTTTACAAAGATATCCTTGTTATAGTAATATAATAATGTCATGGCGGGATTTTATCTTATACTATTTTGATGAAAATTAACAATATTCTGTCCTTTGACGGGGGAGGGGCGATAGGTTGTATTTACGAAGCAGCGGATTGAAGGAAGGCGTTCAGCACGGCAGCCCTTCGCTGCCGGTGGTCGTATATACCCCCTCTCTGGACAGGTTCTGCACACGGCTGGCCGCCCATTGGCACGAGGAGATGGAGGTTAGCTTGGTCCAAAAGGGGGAGGCGGTCTATTCCATCGATGCGGTTGAATATCCGGTGAAGCAAGGGGATATTTTAATCATTCCTCCCCGTTCGCTGCATTCCGGTCATTTTGTTGCCGGAAAGGACAGCCAAAATATAACGGTTCTTTTTAATCCCTCTATTTTGGTCTCTTCCTCCAAGGATATCTGCAACAGTCAATACATCCTGCCGCTTCAAGAGTGCCAGCTCCCGATTTCCAACCACATTTCGGCGGATACGGAAGCGGCGTATAGAATTTCGGAAAGCATAAGAAGCATTTCCAACGCTATTGAAAAGCAAGCGGAAGCGTTCGTCTTAAAAATGAAAGCCTCTTTATTCGATTTGCTTTATGAAATTATACTCGCTTCTCCCAAGGAAAAAACGGTTCCCGCCGCCAATATTGCCATTGAAAAAATCAAGCTGGCCTTAGAATATATCCAAATGAATTATATGAAAAAGATATATATCAAGGAGCTAGCGGATCTTACGAATTATAGCGAATCCTATTTTTCTAAGATTTTTAAACAGGCAGCGCAATGCTCCTGCACCGATTACATCAACCAATATCGGATTATGGTGGCGCAGGATCAACTGATTCAAACCTCAAAGCCCATTACAGAGATTGCATTGGATGTAGGCTTTGAAAATATTTCCTATTTCTGTAAGGAATTTTTGCAGCTGAACCAGATGACGGCGCGGCAATACCGGGACGCATATAAAAATTAAACAAAGGACGGAATTTGAAGTCCCCGAAAGGGGACAGAACAAATTCCGGCCTTTGTTTGTTATGCGGCGGGTCCAACGCCCCGGCGTTTTTTGAGCGCCTGCGCTTATGTATCACAAGGGGAGGTTTATGCGGGGGCCGCAAGCGGAGACGCTCATTCCAGCGTTTTATCCAAGGTATCGATCAGGTTGTCGATATCGATGGGCTTGGAAATGTGCCCGTTCATGCCGCTGCGAATCGCCTCCCTCTTGTCCTCCCCAAAGGCGTTGGCGGTCATGGCCAAGATGGGAATCGATGCAAGCTCCTTATCCTCCAGCTTTCGGATCGCCTTGGTCGCTTCATACCCGTTCATCACCGGCATCTGAACATCCATCAGGATCAATTGATAATAGCCGGGCTGGGAGGCTTTGAGCATATCCACGGCTATCTGTCCGTTCTCTGCGATCTCGGTGGAAAATCCCGCTTCCTCCAGGATAGCTTCGGCGATTTCCTGGTTCAACTCGTTGTCCTCCACCAGAAGAATGCGCCCCGTGCGGAGGGCTTTTCGCATGCCGCCGCTCAATTCGCTCTTTTTATCGGCATGTACAATGGCGCGCAGGCATCCTTGCAGCTCCGATAAAAACAGGGGCTTGCTGCAAAAGGCGGTCACGCCCGCCTGCCGTGCCTCGTCCTCGATGTCCGACCAGTCGTAGGCGGTCAGGACGATGATCGGCACCTCCTTCCCCACCTCCTGCCGGATCCGGCGGGCGACCTCGACGCCGTTCATATCGGGCAGCAGCCAATCGATGATATAGACCGAATAATGATCGTCCCGCATCACGGCCTGCCGGGTGCGCAGAACAGCCTCCTTGCCGGACAGCGTCCACTCCGCCCGCAGCCCGATCTGCTGGAGCATATAGGATACATTGTCGCAGGTGTTAAAGTCGTCGTCCACCACCAGCGCCCGGAGGTTTTTCAGCTCCGGAATGGCCGGCGACTCCTTCTTTCCGGTGTGCAGGCGGAAGGTGAACGAGACAATACATTCCGTACCGACGCCCTGCTTACTCTTTACTTCGATGGAGCCGTTCATCATATCAACGATATTTTTGGTAATGGCCATACCCAGGCCGGTCCCCTGAATGCCGCTGATGGTGGAGTTGCGTTCCCGCTCAAACGGCTCGAAGATATGCGAGACAAACTCCTCGTCCATGCCGATCCCTGTGTCTTTGACATGGAACTCATAGTGGGCATGGCCGGCCGGAGCCCCTGCCTTTTCAATCACCTTGATGCTGACCATGCCGCCCGCGCCGGTGTACTTAATCGCATTGCTTAACAGATTGAGAAGCACTTGATTGAGGCGCAGCCGGTCGCAGCAGATCTGCTCGTTCCGGATATCGACGGCATCCAGATAGAGATCCAGCTGTTTGGCGTGAATATCGGCCTGGATAATGTTGCGCAGCTCATGCAGAATATCGGGCAGGCTGCACGGCTGCTCATCCAGCCGCATCTTTCCGCTTTCGATGCGGCTCATGTCCAAAACATCGTTGATAAGGCTTAACAGGTGGTTCCCCGACGTCATGATCTTTTTGAGATAATCTTCCACCTGCTCCTTTTGCTGAATGTGTGTGAGCGCCAGCGCTGTGAACCCAATGATGGCGTTCATCGGCGTGCGGATGTCGTGAGACATATTGGATAAGAACGCGCTTTTCGCCTTACTGGCCCGGTTGGCCTGGGAGAGCGCATCCTCTAATATGGCTTTTTTCTCTCTTTCGCCGCGCGTCTCTTCATCGACGCTGCGCAGGCCCAGAACGATACCGCGGCTTCCGTTCCATTCTCCGGCGCGGACGGCCTTCATCTGAAAATACCGGGTTTCACCGCAGCAGGTGGTGCGGTAATTGAAATGACAGAAGGGCTTCTCTGAAAGCTCCTTCTCTAAATTTTCCCGCGTAATCGCCTGTAACAGCGAAGCCCGGTCTTCGGGATGGACGCCCCTCTCTATATAGCGCCCCACACAGGCTTCTAAGGATAATTCGCCGGCGAAGATCGCGTCCAATATATGGTTTTTGCAGCCGTCGATCCGAAGCGGCCGCCCTATCCCGGTCTCCAGGTCGAAGTAGCAGACCAAATTGTAGTCTAAGCTCAGCGCATGGATGAGCTCCATCTGCCGCCGTTTGTCCTCCAGCCGCTTTTTTTCCTCCTGTAGCTTTTGATCGGTGCAGTCTAAGAGGAAGCGCTGGTAATAGCGTTCCCCATCCTCCTCCACCAATTTAAAACTGCCCATGATGTGCAGGATTTTTCCGTCCGCGTGCCGGATGCGGTACTCGGTACTGACGGTATCGCCCACATTTTTCAGCGACTGGATACCTTCCCGCAGCCGGGGCTTATCCTCCTCCACGACAGAGTGCGCGACCAGTGAAAATCCATTCTGAACCAGCTCCTCCTGTGACGTATAGCCCAGGATTTGAAGCGCCGCCTTGTTCACGCTGATGACACGGGAGCCGTCCAGCGTGTGGCAGATGATCCCGCAATCCATGCTGGTAAAGATCGCCTCCAGCATCTGGTTCTTCCGAATGATTTCCTGGGCGTAAGCGCGCTCTACCGTCACGTCAATAGCCACGCCGACCGTTCCCATAACGCTTCCGTCCAAATCGTACAGCGGGGATTTATAAGTCTTGAGCGTTTTCGTCTCTTTACCGGTCTGAATCGTTTCATCCGAAACGCGCGTCTCCCGGCTCTCCATGACGATGCGCTCCGACTCGATACAGGCGGGGTCGTCCTGCTCGACATCCCAAATATAGGCATGGCCGCGGCCCTCTACCTGCTCTTTGGTTTTGCCGACGGTTTTGCAAAAGCTATCGTTTACCTTTTCATGGATACCGTTTTTGTCCTTATACCAGATGAGATTGGGAGAGCCGTTGATGCTGGCGTCCAGATACTGGCGGACCTGCCAAAAGTCCTTGCTGGTTTTCTGAGCCTGCCGCCATTTTTCCAGGCGGAAGCTCCACTCGGCGCCGGACATAGGCAGCGCCCATATATCTGCAATTTGAGAGGCGGCGTCCGCCAGGCGGTCCAACAGGTCCGGCACGCCTGTCCCTTCCATCAGAAGAATGAGATCCGCCGCCGGTTTTTTCCATGCGGCCAAGCTGCGCGCCGTTTTTTCCGCATCGGTATCCCGCAGGTCGGCAAAAATGACGTCGGCTTTGGACGCCAGCGGCTCCATAGGTTCATCGCTTTCCAAAAATTCATGGGTAAACGCTTCGAGCGGGGGCGTTTCCCGAACCGTCTTAAACAGCTCGTGCTGGCGGCCTATGAAATAAAACCGGATGTGACAGTGATACATATGAATATCTCCCTCAGTCTGCGGCGTTTTAATAGGGGACGCAGTTCAGCCAGCTTCTCAAAAAAGCAGCTTGCATTTTGAATAGGTCTATTTAGTTTATTCTAACAACCGCATGAATTTATGTCAATATTCAGCCGCTTCAGAAAAGGAAAAAAGCCGCCTTTTCTTGACCGCCGAAGGGATAAGAGACCGGCTGCGCGCAAAAGGAAGCCCCTCGGTTGTCGAAAAGGCCGCAGCGGGAAATAGTTAAGAGGAAACGATCAAGCGCAGGGGAGATTCTGGTACAAAGAGGAGAGAAAATAGATGGGAGCCGTTTTCAGCGTCCGTCCTTTTCCGATAAGGGAAACGGCTTGCCTTGGAAAAGGGAAGATGCCGTTCTCTTAAACCCAGCCATTTGATAAGAAAATACCCCATACAATTATGGATCTCCCTACAATATTTATGAATCGCTTGAGAATCCGCTGCTAACCCTTATAATATGAAAGAGCGGAATACGGAAACAGGAGGGGTCAGCAATGGAGAATCAACCATGGTACCAAAGAGCGAGGCGGTGGTGCCAGGCGAATTTGACCGAGATCGACGGCCGGGATTGTGATGTCGCGCTTTGGAGGGAATTCTGGCGCAAAAACCATATCGAAGGTACGATCGTAAACGCAGGGGGAACGGTGGCCTACTACCCCAGCGAGAATCCGGACCAGTACCGCGCCGCCTACCTGGGAAGCCGGGACCTGCTTCGGGAGTTTATCGATGCCGCTAAGGAGGAGGGCGTCGCCGTCATGGCCCGGATGGACACCAACCAGGCGCCCGCTTTCCTGCTGGACCGCCATCCGGAGTGGTTCATGTGCGACCGCGAGGGAAAGCCCATCCCCGCCGGTCCGCGTTATTTAACCTGTGTGAACGGGGGCTATTACCGGGAGCACATCCCGAAGGTGATGGAGGAGATTGTCCGGAAGTATGCCCCCGACGTCTTCGGGGACAACTCCTGGACGGGCAACCAGGCGGCCATCTGTTACTGTGAAAACTGCAAAGAAAGATTCCGGAGGGATACCGGGCTGGAGCTGCCGGAGAAGAAGGATGACAACGATCCGGTATACCGGAAATGGCTGCAATGGAGTATCGGCCTGCGTACCGAGATTTGGGATCTCTATAACCAGGTAACGACCCGCGCGGGCGGCCCGGATTGCTTGTGGTTGGGGATGGTGCAGCCGGAGTTCTACCCCTCCGGCGCTATCCGCCAGCTCTATGACGATGCGCGGCTGAGCCGGTTCACCGGCCGGGCGCACATGGTCGATTCGCAGGGCCGGTCCCCGGCAACGGGGTTTGAGCAGAACCTGCTGCAAGGGCTGACGATGCACCAGCTCTATGGGGAGGAGGCGCTCATTATCGAGAGCGTCGCCTCCTACCGCCGGTCGAACCGCACCTGGCGCAAGGCGGCCTCCGCCAAAACCGAGATGGAGGCTTGGATGCTTACAGGGATAGCCGGAGGCATCTCCCCCTCGGCGCACTTTATCGGCGGGACGCAGGAGGATACCCGGACGCTTGAAAATGGCAGCGATGTCATGGACTGGCACCGCCGGAATGAGGATTATCTGTATCACCGCGCGCTCTGCGCCAACATCGGGATCGCCTGGAGTAAGGAGAACGCCGTCTTTTACGGCCGCGAGCAGCCGGACGTAAATTGCCAGCAGCCCTATCAGGGGTTCGTGCAGGCCTGCCTGCGGGGACGGCTGGGGTTCTTCCCCGTCCATGCCAAGGATTTGGAGAAGGCGTCGGATAAAATGGATCTGCTGATTCTTCCCGATCTGGCCGTTATGAGCGACGAACAGATCGAGGCGGCCGTCCGGCTGATTCAAAGGGGGAAAAGCGTAATTGTGTCGGGCAATACGGGCATGCTCGATGAAAAAGGGGAACCGCGCGCCCGCAACCTGTTGGAGGAGCTGTTCGGCATACGGCGCAGGGCTCTCACGGAGGATTCCGCCCCGCTGTCTACCGGGAGCGGCGTCTTGGGCGATTTTTCCAAGCACAGCTATCTGCGCCTGCCGCCGGAGGGGCGGCCGCGCCATGCGATCCTCCGCGGCTTTGAGGGGACTGGCATTCTCCCCTTCGGCGGGAGCTGCGCGGATCTCTCTTCCGTCCGGCTGGAGCCGGCCGCTACCTATATCCCGCCCTTCCCCATTTACCCGCCGGAATTTAGCTATATGCCGGATAACGCGCGGGATTCGGGCAGGCCGGTGATTCTCGCAGGCGAGACGGGCTTTGGCGGGAAGGCCGTCTGGCTGGCGGGCGATATCGATAGGGCCTATGGCGATTCCCGCGCCAGCGACCTGGGCGATCTGTTGGTCAACGCCATGCGGTGGGCGCTGGATGGGAAGCTGCCCTTCACCGTCGAGGGGCCGGGCCGGTTGGCCTGCGCGCTCTACCGCCGGCAGGATGCCTATATCCTGCACCTCGTCAATCTCTCCGGCCTCAACGAGTGGCCGGCGCAGCCGGAAATGTTTTATCCCGTGGGGCCTGTTACCGTCCGGGTAGATACCGGCGGCCGGGCTGCCGGGCAGGTGCGGCTGACGGTGGCGGAGAAGGACGCTTCCTTTACCGAGGAGGGATCGGCCGTTGTTTGTACGATTGAGCGTATCGAGAGCCATGAGATGGTTGTGATCAAAATGAAGGGATAGCCGGGGGATAGCCTTCGAAAGATTTCTTCACGTGTTTTTTTCCGAAAAAGGTCAGCCCGCAAGGAGGGGAAAAGAACCGCTGGTTCTCCTCTTCTTTGCGGGCTGACCTTATTCTATCCAATGAAGGGCGTTATTTACTGCGGCAGCCGCCGCAGCATCCGCCGTCCCGTTTGCGGCCCTTCCACAACGAGCGGACGGCCAGGACGGCGGCGGCCGTCAATACGGCGAGAACGATCCCATATCCCAATAGGCTGGGCATCTTTGCATCCTCCTTTCGAATCCGTCAGGTGTTTTGTCCGGCCGTTACGGCAGAGGCCGTCCGGCGGCGCCGTTCCCCCTTCGAATCATAGCCTTTGCGAAAGAGCAGGTATAGGAGCGCTGCCAGGGCCGCTAGGGCGCTGAGCGTCCAGCTGCTGAAGGCCGCCTAGTATGTAAAAATGCAGACGGCAGCTTTTGCATTATTGCGTTAGCATAAGCTAACTAAAAGGCCGAAGAAAAGCGGCCTTTCGCCGCTGCGGTTTATTGGATTTCAATCATTTCTGCATCCGATTTCCGCAGGCTCAGCTCATAGCCGCGCAGGTTGAGCTCCATCGGATCCCCCAGGGGCGCAACCTTCCGGATATGGATTTCTCCCCCTTTGGTAATGCCCATGTCCATAATCCGGCGCTTTACCGGTCCTTCGCCATGAAGCCGGGAGACGGTGACGGTCTCTCCGACCCCGACATCTTTCAATGTTTTCATCGGGATACTCCTTTCTTTCTTCGAGGCCCAGACCGCCTGATGGGCGGAAAGGGCGCAAACTAAGGCCCTCAGCGCTTCCGATCGGCTGTTCCTTCAAACGAGGATGCGGCTGGCCATCCCCTTATCCAGCGCAATCCGGCTGTCCTTCACCTGAACGATAAGATTCCCGGCGATTTCGCTGATCACCGTTACGTGTTCATCCACCACAAAGCCCAGCCAGGCGCCGGCGCACTGCGTCCTTGCCTGTGATCCTTCGTATCGTGAGCGTATCGCCCGTTTTTGCCATTGTCAGCGGCATGATCGATTGCTTCCTCGCATCCCCCGGCAGCGGTCTCTCAGTTGGCTTACCAGTAAATTAGAAATAACTAACTCAATTTCGTCTTTGGGTTTACCACGGCTAACTTATTTTATCAAGTCCTGCCAGCGCTTTTTTTCGGGGGAATAAAAAGCATCCGCCCCGGTAGCCGCGGGGGGCGGATGCTTTCAGACGCTGCCTGTTTCTTCGTTATTGCGGTAACCTGGTCTCTTCCGGCCGCCTCAGGCACGTAGCGGGATGACCATGTTCCAGGTCTTGGTAGCATCCATGAAGCCGTTGGTCCCATCCGAGGTGGCGAAAAAGGCGTGGGTGGGCACGCCCTCTTCAAACAGGAGGAAGGGGCGCTCCAGGTTGCCCATCAGCTCGGTTTTCCCGTCATCCCAGAGAACGCTCCGGGAATAGGCCAGCTCCCCGCGCTGCATCTCCCAATGCACGCCGTCCTCCGAGACGGCGTGGATGCCGCCGTAGCGTTCGCCGCAGATATTTCCCCGCATATCCTTGGCGATCATTTGGAACCGGCCCTCCTCCTGCCAGATAAACGGATCCTCGATGCAATCCTCCCCCTGGCCGAAGATGGGATCGTCCGCCAACCGGCGGTAGGGGCTGTCCAGGCGATCGGCCCGTGCCGCGCCGATGGTCATCTCCCCGTGCAGCAGGCCCACATAGGGGGGCGCAATGTAGGCCCGCGCCTTGTAGATGAGCAGCGCCGAGCCGTCGGCGCACAGGCAGGGGGCGGGGTTGGAGACGAGCAGGCTGTCAAAGCGGCCGGGGCGGGTGGTGAAAACCGGCTCGTCCAGGCGTTTCCAGGGCCCGGTAATGCTTTTGGAGGTTGCTATCCCGATTCGCTTGTTGGTGCGCGCAACGACTACGCGCGGATCGTCGAGCCCCACCGCTTCCCCAGGCTGGACATCGGCGAACGGATGGGTAGAACCGATATAGAAGAGGATATAGGTATCTCCCTGCTTCATGATGTGGGGGTTGTGGGTCATCCGCCCATCCCAATAGGAGGGGCCGCGGGCGGGGAGCACCACCTCCTCAAACCGGTAGGGGCCGCAGGGCTGGTCTGCGCTCGCGCGCACCACCTCGGAGGCCAGCAGCCAGCCGGGGTGCATCGGCAGCGTTTTCGGCCAGCGGGAGGCAAACAGATGGTAGCGCCCGTCCTCTCCCCGGATAGCCGATCCGCACCAGACCCAATAGCCCTCCATTTGAAACCCTCCGGCGCGCGGCGCGGGAAGGAACCTTTCTTTTAAATCCAATCGTTTCATGGTACAACGACCGCCTTTCTCTTTCAAGATGGGTTTGCGGCCGCAGGCCGCTTTCTTTTATCATACCGCATTCACCGAAATAGGAAAGGGGCATTTCTTTTCCCGGCGCGCATTTTCTGTGACAAGCGGAGATCCGCCGCCGGATTTTCCCGCCGGCGTGTGCATGAGCCTTCCGGCCCTCCCCAGAGAAGGCCCCTCTTTTTTGCTGTTTTGAGAGGGAAGGGGCCCGTGTGCTGCGGAAAAATGCCGGATGGGGGACTGTGTTATTCGCCAAGTTTATAGGGCGTTATTTGGGCTATCTGCCATAAAACCCAAACAAAAGTCCCCTTTCTCAAAAAGTGAACGCTCAAAAACCGTAGGAAATGGAAGGCCCAAAAAGAATATCCTCTTGCCGTCTGGGGGTTGCTTTGGTATGATTGTGCCACAATCAACCGAGAAGTTCGGGGTTAGTTCGGTCATTTATACCAATTACCCGTCCTCTCATCCATTTTGCTGGATAGAAACCGAATGAACAGGGGGAATTTACTTGAGCAGCAAGACGATAGCGGCCGGTACGGCGCGGCCCGCCCCGGCGTCTACGGGGAAAAACAGCCCATTGGCTACAGCCTTTAAAAAGATCAAGCGCCATTGGCAGCTTTACCTCATCTTTTTAGTCCCGTTGGCGGTGGTCCTCATCTTTTCTTATGGACCGATGTACGGCCTACAGATTGCTTTTAAGGATTTTATGGCCAGCAAGGGGATTGTGGGCAGCCCGTGGGTGGGGCTCAAGCACTTCCGGAGCTTCATCACCTCCTACCAGTTCCCCCGCCTTCTGGGGAATACGCTGGGGATCAGCATCTATTCCCTGCTGGCAGGCTTCCCCATTCCGGTGCTGCTGGCGCTGATGATCAACGAATGCGGGAACGCGAAATTCAAAAAATCGGTACAGATGGTCAGCTATGCGCCGCACTTCATCTCCACCGTCATCATGGTCTCCATCCTCTTAATGTTCCTGTCCCCCCGCTCCGGGTTTATCAACAATGTGGTAGCCCTCTTTGGCGGCGAGCGCATCGACTTCATCGCCAAACCGGAATATTTTAAATCGCTCTATGTCTGGTCGGGTATCTGGCAGAATATGGGCTACTCCTCCATCATCTATATCGCCGCCCTGGCGGGGATCGATCCGGCGCTGCACGAGGCCGCCGTTGTGGATGGAGCCAGCAAGCTGCGCCGGATCTGGCACATCGATATTCCCGGCATTCTTCCGACCGTGATTATTATGCTGATTCTTGACTGCGGGAAGCTGATGAACGTGGGCTATGAGAAGGTGCTGCTCATGCAGAACAGCCTGAACATGTCCTCCTCGGACATTATCTCCACCTTTGTCTACCGCATGGGACTGGAGCAGGCGCAGTATAGCTTTTCAACGGCCGTCGGGCTTTTTAACTCGGTGATCAACACGGTTTTGCTGGTGGCCGTCAACCAGGTAGCCCGCAAGTGCAGTGAAACCAGCCTGTTCTAACCGGCTTTTGAAGAAGAAAGGAAGGAATCTTATGGCGAAACCATCCAAATCCCATATTTCCCTCTCCAGAGGCGACCAGATTTTCACCGTTGTAAACTATACCGTTCTGGGGCTTCTGATGCTCGTTGTCGCCTACCCGCTGGTCTTTGTTTTGAGCGCCTCTTTTAGCTCGGCCAACGCCGTTACCTCCGGCCGGGTCTGGCTGCTGCCCGTGGAACCGACGCTGCTGGGCTACCAGACGGTCTTTAAAAACCCGGATATTGTGCGCAGCTTTTTTAACAGCATTCAGGTCATGGTGGTCGGCACCTTCATCAACGTCATTTTGACCGTTATGGCCGCTTATCCCCTTGCCCGCAAGGACTTCTATGGGCGCGGCTTCTTCACGGCGCTCCTGTCCTTTACCATGCTCTTCAACGGCGGGCTCATCCCCACCTTCCTGTTGGTGCGCAACCTGGGGCTCTACAACACCTATTGGGCGATTATCCTGCCCGGCGCGGTCAGCGTTTACAATGTGGTGGTTGCGCGCACCTATTTCCAGACCAACATCCCCGATGAGCTCTATGAAGCGGCCGACCTGGACGGCTGCGGCGATATCGGCTTTATCGTGCGCATCGTGCTGCCGCTGTCTGCCCCCATTCTCGCCGTGCTCACGATGTTCTATGCCGTCGGCCACTGGAACAGCTATTTCTCCCCGATGATCTATCTGACCGACAAGAAGCTCTTTACTTTGCAGCTCGTGCTGCGCAACATCCTTATCGCCAACCAGACCGACAGCGAGATGATGAAGGATGTGGAGGCGATGGCGCGCCAGGAGGGGCTTGCCGAGCTGCTCAAATATGCGCTGATCGTTGTTGCCAGCGTGCCGATGCTGATTATTTATCCCTTCATTCAGAAACACTTTGTGAAGGGCGTTATGATCGGCGCGCTCAAGGGATAAGCGGCGCCCGCTTTCCGGTATGTATCCCTTCCGGCCGCAGCCGGCCGGAAGGGATCCCATATAAAACCCATTGGCTATCCAGAAAGGGAGGAAAATCAGAATGAAGAAAAGAATCCTAGCGATACTTCTAAGCGCGGCTTCCGCCATATCGCTGGCGGGCTGCGCCGGGTTCGGCGGCGGCGGTTCCAGCTCTTCGAGCGCGCCCGCTTCCAGCGCCGCGCCCTCCAGCAGCGCGGCGGCTTCCGCAGCAGGCTCCAGCTCCGCGGCGGCAGAGCCCGCCGGCCTTGTCACCCCGAACGGCGAGTTCCCCATCGTCACCGAGCCCTATACCTTAACGGTGCTCGTGCCGGACGCGCCCTATATCTCCGAGCTCAACGAGAACAACGAGTTTACCAAGTGGTATGAGGAGTATACCGGCGTACACGTGGAATACACCGAAGTTGCTTATGACAGCAAGCGCGAAAAGGTCAACCTGCTTCTGGCCAGCGGCGAATATCCCGATATCATGATGTGGTCGGGCATCAACGCGGCGGATGAGGTACTCTATGGCTCGCAGGGCATTTTCCTGCGGCTCAACGACCTGATTGAAGAATACGGCCTGGAGACCAAGAAGGTTTTCGATGCCTATGCCGAACTCCCCGGCGCTATCACCACGCCGGACGGAAATATCTATGCGCTGCCGAACATCAACGATTGCTTCCACTGCAACAACACCGTCCGCGCCTGGATCAATCAGGATTGGCTGGACAACCTGGGCCTTGCAACCCCGACTACGACCGATGAGTTTTATGAGGTTCTCAAGGCGTTCAAGGAAAAGGATCCCAACGGCAACGGAAAGGCCGACGAGATCCCGATGATGGGCTGCAATAAGGATGGCAACATGCTGCAAGTGTGGCCGTTCCTCATGAACTCCTTCGTTTATTACGACGGCGGCCACATCTTCTTAGACCTGGACAACGGCAATGTGGAGTTTATCGCCACCACCGACGCTTACCGCGAGGGTATCCGCTATATCCACAAGCTCTTTGAGGAAGGGCTCATTGACCCCACCTCGCTGACCCAGACGGAAGAACAGTTCAAGCAGGTAGGCACCAATCCGGACGCGCAGCTCGTCGGCGTTGGCACGAGCGCCTTCTGGTGGAAGTTCCTAGGCTATGATCGGGATACCGCCGACCAGCGCGCCAACAGCTACACCGCTCTTGCGCCGCTGAAGGGGCCGGCAGGCGTTCAGTATTCCCCGACCACCGCAACGGCCGCGACCAACGGCATGCTGGTCATCACCGACAAGTGCAAAAATCCGGAGGTCGCCTTCCGCTGGGCCGATGCGCTCTACAATGAGGAAGTCACCTACCGTTCCCAGCTCGGCATTGAAGGGACCAACTATGAGAAGGCTCCCGAAGGCTCGCTGGGCATCAACAAGAAGCCGGGGCTCTATGTCAAGATTGTTCAAGACACCATGGCTGAAGAGCGCACCACCGACGCAGGCAACGTTTTCATGGGCAACCGTTCCTCCGACTGGCGCTTAGGCGAGGTCGCCGACTACAGCGATCCCGCGACCCAGTGGGCGCAGGAGCCCCGCCTCTACAACGAGACCAACGACAAATATTTCCCCTATTCGGATACGAGCAAGAAGCTGCCCGCTTCTCTCTACCTGCTGCCTGAGGAATCCAGCGACTACGCCCGGCTCAAGGCACAGATTGAAACCTACGCCAAGGAGAGCCTTGTCGCCTTTTTCACCGGCAACAAGAATGTGGAGACCGATTGGGACGCCTATGTCGCCGAGTTTGAAAAGCTGGAGCTGCCTAAGTACCTGGAGCTCAACCAGACCGCTTACGACCGCCAGTACAAATAAGGCGAAAACCGGGAAGCCTGTCCTTTAAAAAAGCTCCGCCAAACGGCAAACCCGCTTGGCGGAGCTTTTTAAAGGCTTTTTTCCAGCCTGGCTATTTGCCGGCGCGCTCTGCGGTGGGGTTTACCCCATAATACCGCTTGTAGGCGCGGCGGAAGGTGCTCGCGAGCGCATAGCCCGAATCGAGCGCCACCTCGTCCACCTTCATAGCGGTGGCGCGCAGCAGCTGCCGGGCATGCTCCATGCGCAGCCGGTCGAGATAGGCGGAGAAATTCTCCCCTGCAAGCTCCTTAAACAGTTGGGAAAAGTAGGCTTCGGAAAACCCGAAATGATCCGCCGCATATTTGAGCGAAAGGTTGGGGTCGCGGAACCTTTCCTCCACAAAGGCGATGATTTCGCGCCGGATGTTCTCCGCCTTTTCCCCGCTGCGCCGGGCCGAGGCCCCGCAAAGCTCCCGCACGATATCGGCCACCGCTGCGCGCAGCGCGGGTCCGGGCGTGCGGCTGCGCAGGCCGAGCACCTTCTTTCCGGCCGCCTCGGTGCCGCCGTTATCCCCGGCCGCTTTGAGCAGGGTGATGCGCAGCTGTTCGATAAAAAGCTGGCCCATGCCGGGGCTTAACGGCTGCTCGTCAAAGTTTTTGCGGATGATGTCCTCCACGCTGGCCAGCGCCCCGCTGGAATCCCCCAGCTTAATCTGCCGCAGCAGCTTGCTCTCAAACTCCGGCGGATAGTGGAAGAGGCTGCGGTTTTGGCGCGGCTGCGTCCCGCTCCATAGCACCGCGCCCTGCATATCCAAAAAGGAGTAGCTTAAAAACAGGTCGCGGCAGAGGGTATAGCTTTCGCAGGTGCCGCTGACCGGCTGGTAGAGATCTCCGCCCACGCAGCGCAGCAGCAGCCCCTCCTCCCGGTAAAGCTCTTCAATCCCGGCGGCGGCGAGCTCCTCCACAATGGCGCGGTAGCGCGGGGACTCCGTTTCGCGGAAGGTGCAGAGGATCACCACCTGATCGATGCTCCGGCTATAGATGTAGCCCCGTCCCTCAAAGATCCGTTCCAGCCGCGTCAGAGCGCGCTGCTTTTTCCCGGTGAACTGGCCCAGCCCTTCCACCGTGCTGCTGTCCCCATCCTCTTCCTCCAGGGAAATGGCTAAGATACAGTAGCGGCAGCCAGAGACCGGGAAGTTCAGCCGATCGGCCATCTCCTGGAGCTCCGCTTCTTCGGTGAAGGAGCCATTGATCAGCCGGTCCAGAAAGGCAGCCTGCAAGATGGGGCGCTGCCGTTCGGCGCTCAGCCGCAGGCTATGGTTGCTGTTGACCAGCGAGAGCATGGCGTTATTCAGGTAATCGAAAACATTCTCGCCGTTGTAGCCCTCCAGCCCGCTGTCCGCCGCGTTTTCCAGCACCCCGCTCAGCCTCCGGCTGTTGCGGACGGCGAGATAGAGCGCATAGCCGACCGCCAGCAGCACGGCGGCCAGGTTGAGGTAAACCGACATGACGCGCAGGCCGCTCACATCGCGCAGCACCTCGCTGCGCGGCATGATGGTGATCAGCTTTAGGCCATAGTCCGATAAAAGGTAGTTGGCAATGTTCTCTTTTCCATAAAACCGTTCATCCAACAGCCCCTCCTCTTCCAGCAGGGGAAGCTCCGCCTCCATGGCCGCCCCGTTCCCCAGCTTCCCTCCGGCCATTAAAAGCCGGTTCTGGGCATCCAGGATGAGGTAGCTGCCGCCGGATTCCAACACCGGGGTAAACAGCTCGTCCATCATCGATTCCTTGAGGATGAAATAAACCGTCGCCCCATCCTGAGGACCGCTTCCCTGGTTCCAGAGCGGCATTGCGTAGAGCATGCCGCGGCTGTGCGCGCCGTTAACGGTGATGTCCATGCTGGGGAAGAAGCTCCGGCGGAAGGGCGGGGGATGCAGCTCACCGCAGAATTGCTCATAGGTGTAGTCTCCGAAGCGGTAGAGCTCCCCATAATCCTTGGCAAGACGGCTTGAAATGCTGGTCGGTGTTAGGAAAACATCGCTGCGGCGGTAGTAAATGGCAATGTTAAACTCATCCTCCAAATAGATCATGCTTTTAAAGCTCTGGGCGGCCTGCCAGAGCGGGTAATAGCCGCTCGTTTCGGAGAGCTCCTGCTGGTATTGTAGGTTATTGAGCTCCTGGTTGGTCAGCACCTGGGTGGACAGCGAGTCGATGGCGCGCAGCTTGAGGTCAATCGTCGACCGGGAATGGCGCAGCACCGTCATGTTGCTTCGCATGGCGCTCTGCTCGGTAACGCGGATCGCCCGGCTGGCCGCCACATTGAGCACCAGCACAGGGATGAGGATGAACAGGATATATGAGGTGGTGAACTGCATGAGAATCCGGCGGAAAGCCGGGGTCTGTAGCCATTTCATAGCAGAAGGATCCCCCTATTCCCCGTTTGGGGTATTGCCTGCCCCTCCGGGCTGCCGGAAAAGGCAGAAAAATTGTATAATCTTCTCAGATAGGATGAGCTTATTATAGCATCTTTTCCTCAAGATGAAAATAAAATTTGCAGCCGGATAGGCAGGGAACCGGCGGAGCCTTTTTGCGTGAGGCGCCGCCGGGGCCTTTCCGGAACAGCTGGAAGGAGTGCGATCCCTTTGTTATCTCCGATTGACTATAAATCCTTCTTGGGGCGGCACGATCTCTACTGGCCGCAGCCGCCCAAGACCTGGGATGAGAGCGCCTTTTTGGGCAACGGCATGCTGGGCGCGGCCGTCTATGGGGCCGAGCACAAGAGCCACCGCCAAACCCTCCGCTTCGTGATGGGGAGGGAGGATGTGGTGGCCCGCCGTCCCTCCGCCTTCGCCGCCCGCGTGCCGGTGGGGGAGTTTGAGCTCCAATTCGGAAGCTGGATCTATGGCGGGACGACGATGAAGCTCGATCTTTGGAATGCGCAGCTAAACGCCTCTGTCGTTACGGTGAAGGGAAGCGCCCGGCTGAGCGCCTTCCTCCACAGCCGGAAGGATGTTCTGCTGCTCGAACTGCAAACGGGGGATGAGACGGCCTCCTTCCGCTTTGTCCCCTATCCCGAAGTGTCCGAAGCGCTGAAGGTGGATGACGGGCGGCCGAACATCGATCAATATTTCCCGGAAACGGCCGTTCAGCAGGAGGAGCGGGACGGCGTATCCTTCACCCGGCAGCGCTACAACGGCTCGGCGGACGGATGTACCGCGGCGCTCCTCTGCGTCCCGGCCGGGGAGGGGAAGGTCCGGTACTATGCCACCATTCAGCAGGGGCACGATGCGGCCGCCGCCGGCCGGGCGGAACGGCTGCTGCGCGACGCGGCGGCCGAACCGGCCGAAAACTTCCGGCAGTCCCACCGCAGCTGGTGGCACGATTACTACCGCCGCTCCTTCCTCTCGCTGCCGGATACCCGGCTGGAGGGGTTCTATTGGGCGCAGCTGTATAAGCTCGGCTCCGCCACCCGGCCGGACAGCCCCACGCTGGACAACCAAGGCCCCTGGATGGGGCCGACCCCCTGGCCGGGCACCTGGTTCAACATGAATGTCCAGGTGGCCTATTCGCCGGTCTATGCCTCCAACCACCTGGAGGAAGGGGAGTCGCTCTGCCGGGCGCTGGATCGGAACCTCCCCAACCTGATTGCAAACGTCCCGGAAGAGCTGCGGGCCGACAGCGCGGGGCTGGGCCGGTCGATGAGCCACGATTTTTCCGCTCCGGTGGGGGCGGAGACCGGCAACCTGCTTTGGGCCTGCCATAACTACTACCGGCAATACCGCTATTCGATGGATGAGGAGCTGCTGCGCACCCGGCTTTATCCGCTCTTACGCCGGGCGGTCGGGTTCCACCTGCACCTGCTGCGGGAGGGGGAGGATGGGCGGCTGCATCTGCCCGCCACCATCTCTCCGGAATACGGCTCCTTTAAGCAGCTGGCGGTAGAAGATTGCGGCTATGATCTGTTCCTGCTGCGCTGGGGCCTTTGCACCCTGCTGAACAGCGCGCGGCGGCTGGGCCTTTCGGAAGCGGAGGAGCCGCGCTGGCGAGAAACGCTGGAAAAGCTGGCGGAAAACCCGGCGGATGAAACCGGCTATCTCATCGGCAAGGGGGTGCGCATGGATCACGGGCACCGGCACTACAGCCACCTGCTGGGCGTCAGCCCGCTGCACATTGTGGATGTGGAGAACCCCGTCCTGCGCGAGCGGGTGCGCGTTTCCCTGCGGCATTGGTTTGGCCGGGAGGGCGATCTGCGCGGCTTCACCTTTTCGGGCGCGGCCTCGATTGCGGCTGCCCTCGGAGAAGGGGACGAAGCGCTCAGTTACCTGCTCTCAGGGCTCTTACTGTGCAAGCCGAACACCTTCTACCGGGAGGCGGGGCCGGTGATCGAGTCGCCGCTGGGCATGGCGGAGGCGGTGCATGATCTGCTGCTGCAAAGCCACAGCGGGGTTGTCGAGGTGTTCCCCGCGCTACCCTCCGGCTGGGCGGATGTTTCGTTCCAAAGCCTGCGGGCCGAAGGGGCGTTCCTCGTTTCGGCGCAGCGGCGGGCCGGGAAGGTGCAGTTCATCCATATCCGCAGCCTGGCGGGCGAGCCGCTGCGCGTCCGCTGCCGGCTGTTCGGCGGCGGGCCGGTTCTCTTGCAGGACGGCGGAGGACGCCGGGAGCTGCTCCCCGATCCGGACGGCTGCTTTACCGTTCCGCTGGCGAAGGGGGAGGAAGCGGCGCTGTTCCCAGCCGGTACGGCCGGGACGGCGGAAATAGCCGTCGCCCCGGTGGAGGCGCAGCGCGGCCTCTGCAACTTCTGGGGCGGGAACAAGCCCTGGCGGCTTTACGGCATTCCTTTCGCAGAGGAGGCGCCGTAAAATCACATTTTGCGGCGCGTCCTCTGAAAAAAGCGGCTTTTGGGGCGAAGACGACGCCCCAAATTTCGCGCCACCGGCGCGAAACCGCAGCTTTTTCCGGTTTCTACAAGCCAGAGGGTGCATTTTTTGACAGCTTCTTCTATCTTGTGGGCACGCTCACGGCAATAAACGCTTTATTTCGGAAAGGAGGCAATCCGGGCGGGCGGAGATCCGCCCGGAGAGAAGGATGGAACAATTTGCAGACCGCCGTTATCCCAGCGATGAGGAGCGGCTAAAGTGGTTTCGGGAGGCCAAGTTTGGCATGTTCATCCATTGGGGGATCTATGCGCAGCTCGCCGGAAGCTGGAAGGGCCGGGAGATCCCCGGCATCGGCGAACAGATCATGCGCTTCGGCAAAATCCCTGTGGAGGAGTACCGGCAGATAGCCAAGGACTTCAACCCGGTGAAATTTGATGCCGGGGAGTGGGTGCGCATCGCCAAGCAGGCGGGCATGCGCTACATCGTCATCACTGCCAAGCACCATGACGGCTTCGCCATGTACCATTCCCACTGTTCGCCTTACAACATCGTGGACGCCACCCCCTATGGGCGCGACCCGATGAAGGATCTGGCCGCCGCCTGTAAGGAGCAGGGCGTCCGGCTGTGCTTCTATTATTCGCACTACCAGGACTGGGACGACCCGGATGGAGTCGTGAAGGCCCCCTCCTGGGAAGGGGCCTGGCCGGAGGAGGGGAAGGTCTTTGAGAAATACATGAACGATAAGGCCCTTCCGCAGCTCACCGAGCTGCTGACCCAATATGGGCCGGTGGGCATCCTCTGGTTTGATACGCCCGGCGAACTCAGCCATTACAACGCCCGGCGCTTTAACGACCTGGTGCATGCCATCCAGCCGGAGTGCATTGTAGGCCCGCGCATAAGCAACGACGAGCTCGGCGACTACATCGGCTATGGCGACAACCAGGTTCCCGCCTCCGGCAACCCGCTCCCCTGGGAAACCTGCGCAACGATGAACGATACATGGGGCTTCAAGGCGCAGGATCACAATTGGAAATCCCCCGCCCAGCTCATCCGCCTGCTGTGCAGCATCGTCGGAAAGGGCGGCAACTACCTGCTCAACGTCGGCCCGACGGCCGAAGGGCAGATCCCGCCTGAAAGCGTGGAAAGGCTGCATGCCGCCGGCGAATGGCTGGATCGCAACGGCGAAGCGATTTATAACGCGCGCGGCTGCGTCCTTCAAAACGAGGCCGAATGGGGGGCCGTTACCGAGGATGGCGCAGGCTGTCTTTACCTGCACCTCTTCGACTGGCCGCAGGACGGCCGCTTTATCTTAAACGGCCTGCAAAACCGCGTGCGTTCGGCCCGCCTGCTCGCTACCGGGGAAGCCGTCCCCTTCCGGCAGGAGAGCGCGCCCGCCGGGGATGGAACGGTGGAGCGCCTCACCCTTTCGCTGCCTGCCGGCGCGCCGGACCCCTATGTTTCGGTGATCCGGCTGGAGATCGAAGGAAAGGCGACCTTCGATGAAACCCCGTCCGACTGCGCGGGGCGGGTAACGCTCAGCGCCGCCTCCGGCACGCTCTCGGCAGAGGCGGGGAAACCGGCCTTTGCCGTTTCTAAGGCGGGTATCCTGGAGGGCTGGAGCCGCACGGAGGATTTCATTTCCTGGAAGCTGCGGATTCAGGAGCCCGGCTGCTATAACGTCACAATGAACACCTTCACCGAAAAATATCCCGAAGAGCAAAAGAACGGGATGGATTGGGAGGGGGGACACCGCTTCCGCCTCTCCTGCGCGGGGAAGGAACTGGACTTCACCGTTACCGACGATGGACGCAGCCACCCGCGCGATCTCTTCCTTTGGCAGAATGTCGCAACCCATTGCGGCGCGCTGTGCTTCGAGCATCCCGGCAGCTACACGCTGTCACTCAAGCCGCAGCAGCTTTGCTTTGAGAAGGGGCTCGGCCCGAAGCTGAAAAGCCTTGTCCTTTCCCGAAAATAATTGAAAAGGGGGCCGCTGCAAAATGTTTCACATTTTGCAGCGGCCCCGGACGTTTCCCGGTATGCCAGAGGGTTACTCCAGGATTTCGCTGACCTGGTAGCAGAGGGTCATCAGGCTGTCGCCCAGGTGGACGTTTTCCACCGCGATATCCGGATAATCCATCGTCAGATCGTAGTGTGAAAAATTCCAGAAGCCCTTGATTCCCAGGTGGATGAGCTTATCGGCTATTTCCTGGGCCGCCGGCTTGGGGATGCAGAGAATGGCCGCCTGCGGCGAGAAGGTCTTGCAAAAGTTTTCCAGCCGGTTGATGTCCGAGATGACCAGGTGGCGCACCGGCGTGCCAACCAGCTCCTTGTTTTTATCAAATATGCCGATGAGGTTGAAGCCCTTGCTTTCAAAGGACATGTGCTTGGCGATCGCCAGCCCCAGGTTCCCGGCGCCGATCAGAATGCTCCGGTACTCCCGGCTCAGGCCCAAGATGTTGCCGATCTCGCTTAAAAGCGCGTCTACATTGTAGCCGTATCCCTGTTGACCGAACCCTCCGAAGCAGTTCAGATCCTGCCGGATTTGGGAAGCGGTTAAATTCATCAGAGACGAGAGCTCGCGCGAGGATATCCGGTGGACATCCCGCCTCTGTAGATCCTCCAGAAAGCGGTAGTAGCGCGGCAGGCGGCGGATGACCGAGGGCGAAACGCCTTCATAGCGCGGCATTTCTGTGATCATTCCTTTCTTTTGCAGCGGTACCGGCCCGGCAGGGGAGCCCTTCGCGCGGGGGCCGGAAAACGGTGGCAGCCCTCCCCGCTCTGCAAAGCGTGCGGAGAGCTTTAAAGGCGCTCGATGGTCTGCATGACATAATCGCCGAACTCCTTGCAGGTGCAGCCGGTGGCGCGCCCGGTCACGGAGAGCTTCTTTTCTTCATACATGCAGATATCCAGCGCGCGCTCCAGCTTGTCGGCCGCTTCCTGCTCGCCGATGTGCGAGAGCAGCAGCACTGCCGCGCGCAGCATCGAGCAGGGATCGGCATATTGGGCGCGGCCCTCGTCCACCATGCGCGGGGCGCTGCCGTGAATGGCTTCAAACATCGCGTAGCGCTTGCCGATGTTGGCGCTGCCGGCCGTGCCGACGCCTCCCTGGAACTCGGCCGCTTCATCGGTGATGATGTCGCCGTACAGGTTCGGGAGCACGAAAACGCGGAAATCGCGCCGGCGCTTCGGATCGATGAGCTTTGCGGTGAGAATGTCGATGTACCAGTCGTCGGTTGTAATTTCCGGATACTGCTTGCCGATCTCCTGGCAGAGCTTTAAGAATTTTCCATCGGTCGTTTTCACAACGTTGGCCTTGGTGACAATCGAAACGCGGTCCTTGTGGTTGCGCCGGGCGTAGTCATAGGCCAGGCGGGCGATGCGCTCGGTCCCCTCGGTGGTGGTGACGACAAAATCAATCGCCAATTCCTCATCGACGTGGACGCCCTGCGAGCCGACGGCATAGGACCCTTCGGTATTCTCACGGAAGAAAGTCCAGTCGATCCCCTCGCTGGGCACCTTGACCGGCCGCATGTTGCAGAAGAGATCCAGCTCCTTGCGCATCGCCACGTTGGCCGATTCAATGTTCGGCCAGGGATCGCCTGCGCGGGGCGTCGTCGTCGGGCCCTTGAGGATGACGTGGCAGGCCTTCAGTTCGGCGAGCACATCCTCCGGAATAGCCTTGTTCTGCGCGGCGCGGTTTTCAATGGTCAGCCCGTCGATGGTGCGGAACTCCACCTTGCCCGCCTGGACCCGGTCTTTAAGCAGGTACTCCAAAACGCGCTGCGCTTCGCCGGTGATCACCGGGCCGATCCCATCGCCGCCGCAAACGCCGATAATCAGCTTGTCCAGCGAACGGTAATCGAGGAAATCCTTCTGGGCCTTCATCCGTTCCACCCGCTCTAGCTGGGACTGGAGCAACGCTTCAAACTTCTGCTGCGCCGCCTGAATTTTATTTTCCATTGAAAAGCCTCCTATCCATCCGGCCGGTTAATAATGTCAACAAACTTTATTCTAGTATAGTTTTACCCGGTTGTCAATTGTATAACAAACAGGGCCGGGATAAAATGCTGGGGAAGGGTTTGCAAATGAAGAACGTTTATTATACAATAAAGGAAAAAAAGGGAAGCGGGGGATCGCCTTGCCACGCAGGGACAAGGTCAACTATTATCTGGATATTGCGCAGACCGTCGCCAGCCGGGGGACCTGCATCAGACGGAACTTCGGGGCGATTATCGTAGCGAACGACGTCATCATCTCCACCGGCTATGTCGGCGCCCCGCGCGGGCGGCAGAATTGCAGCGATCTTGGGTACTGCATCCGCAAGCGGCTGGGCATCCCGCAGGGGGAGCGCTATGAGCTCTGCCGCTCGGTGCATGCGGAGGCCAACGCCATCATCAACGCCGCGCGCGAACGGATGGCCGGAAGCACCCTGTATCTGGTGGGCATCGACTATGAGAGCGGTGAAATCGTGAAAAATGCGCTGCCCTGCTCGATGTGCCGGAGGCTCATCATCAACGCGGGTATCGACCAGGTGATGGTGCGGGACGACGGGCAGAACTACCGCGCCTATGACGTAACGGAGGAGTGGGTCGTGCACGACGATTCCTTGGAGGCGCATAAGGGCTATTAATAGAACGTAAAGCGTTCCTTTTAATAGCCCTTCGGAAAAAGAGCTTCCGGGGCGAAGATTGCGCCCCGGATTTCGCGCGGCAGCGCGAAACCGCTCTTTTTCTGGTTTTGGCAGGCCGGAGGCGGCTTTCTCGATTTTTTCAGCAAGCCGGGGGCGCGTTCTTTGACAGGCCCCCTGTTTTTTTGCCGGAAAAAGGCGGAAATGGCGTTTGACGGGACTTTCATTCTGCGCTATAATTTTAACAGCCGGGCGAAGGATAAACCCCGTTGGTTTTTGGAAAGCTATCGGTAAACCCCAGTTTAGAAATCAATGGAGGTGCCGCAGGCTTGAAGGAACGCCAACCCCATTTTGAAAGGAAGCCCGCCCCCCTTTCCCAACCGCCCTTGAACCAGGAGGATGAGGAAAAGGAAGAGGAGGAAGAGGGAACTGCCCTCACGCGGGAGCAGACCGAGCAGATTATCGAGACCGGTTCGCTGACCCACACCGGCGGCAAGCATGTGATCCACTGCTTGACCGTTGTCGGTCAGATCGAAGGGCATTATATCCTTCCCTCCCAGAATAAAACGACTAAATACGAGCATGTGATTCCGCAGCTCGTCGCCATCGAGCAGGATCCCGCCATTGAAGGGCTGATGATTCTGCTGAACACGGTGGGGGGCGATGTGGAAGCCGGGCTGGCCATTGCCGAGCTGATTGCGGGGATGAGAACCCCGACCGTTTCGCTGGTGCTCGGCGGCGGCCATTCGATCGGCGTGCCGCTGGCGGTGAGCGCGAAGCGCTCCTTCATTGCCCCCAGCGCAACGATGACCATCCATCCGGTACGGATGAACGGTCTGGTGCTGGGCGTTCCGCAGACGCTCTCCTATTTCGACCGGATGCAGGAGCGAATCGTCCGGTTCGTCTGCGCTAATTCGGCGATTTCCCCCGAACGCTTCCGCGAGCTGATGATGAACTCCGGCGAGCTGACGATGGACATGGGAAGCGTGCTCGATGGGGAAAAGGCGGTGGAGGAAGGGCTTATCGACTCCTTAGGGGGCTTGAGCGACGCGGTCGCCGCTCTCTATGAGATGATCGAAGAGCAGCCGGCCGCGAAGGAAACGGAAGAGGAAGGGGAGAAGCCAGAATGATTCTCCACTCTATCGCCCCCCTCTCCTGGCTGCTCCCCTCCGAAGGAAACCCGCAGCAGGAAACCCTCCCGGCGGATGGGCTTCTGCTGGAAGGGCGGCGCACGCCGGAGGGCTTCCGTGTCGATCGCCTGCTTTCCACCGATCCGGCCGCCTACCTCGATGCGCGCTATGCGCCGGGGAGCCTCCTTCCGCTTCACGCGGCGGAGAAGAAGCCTTGAACGGTACCTGGCGGAATAGAGCCTGCGGAACAGAAAACGGCAAAAAGAATAGGAGTTTCCCGGCCTTTTGCGGTTGGCGGTTTTCAGCCGGAACGGCCGGGTTTTAAGGGAAAGATTCATAAAGACAGGGAGAACGTAGCCGCGCCGCCGCCAGGGGCGGCGGCAGCCCGCGCTCTCGGAAAGGGATGGTCAACAGGATGGCAACCAGAAGCGCTTCCTCCAAGAAGCCCGCCGGAACCAGAAAACCCAGTCAAAAAGCTACGCAGGCGCAGAACCATGCCCGCACGCAGATGCTGGCTATCATCCTCTTCGCAGCGGGGCTGTTCCTCAGCGCGCTTTCTTTTATTGAAGGGGAAAATTTCTGGCAAAGCCTGCACGATACCTTTTATGGGCTGTTTGGTTTTGCGGCGGCGCTTATCGGCCCCCTTTTTATTTACATAGCGATTCTAGCGACGCTCGATAAGCCCATTGGTTCGATTGGCAGCAAGGTTTGGCAGTGCGCGCTGCTGATTTTGATGATCTCCTCCGCCATTCAGGTTTTTTCTTATGGGAAGCTGACCGAAACCGGACTTTGGAACTGCACCGTCGAGCTGTTCCAAAAGGGAATTCTGCTGGAAGGCGGGGGGCTGGCCTCCGCCCTCTGCGGGGTGCCGCTCATGGCGCTCTGCGGGGAAACCGGCGCCAAGATCATTGTGTCGCTGCTGCTGTTTGTGATGGTGATGATCTTTACCGGCGGCACGCTGATAGGGCTTTTCCGTTCGGCGGCCAAGCCGGTTAAAAAAATTGAACAGACCTACGCCCAGCGCCTCCAGGAGCTGGAGGAAACCCAGGCGGAGCAGCCGTCCGCGCCGAAGCCGGGCGGGCGGTTCAACGTCGATATCCCGCTTGATAACGATTTTCCCCCGCCGCCCCCGAAAAAAACGCGCAAAGGGAAGGAACCGGAGCCGCCTGCGGAGGAAATCCCTGAGCCTATCTTCTATGGAGCCCCGGCCTCCTCCGGGATCCCCGCCTTCGAGGAAAAGGGGACGCCGGGCGAAGCCCTACACAGCGATCTGCCCGCGGGCAGCTTCGCGCTCAAGAGCCTGGCCGCCGAAGAGGAAGAGGCGCAGGCCGGGCCGCCGTTTACCCCGGCCCTGTTTGATTTTGAAAACCAGCCGGAGGAGTTTCCCGCGGAGTTCCCGGTTGGAGACCTCCCGGCTCCGGAAGAAACGGCGGAACCGCAGCTGGAGGAGATAGCCCCCACGTCCGATACCGTCATGCGCTTCCGATCCGCGCCTTCGAATCTGGAGCCGTTTCCCGGCGCGCCCGCCCCTGCGCCCGCCTATCCTGGCGTCCCGGTCTCCCGGCCGCAGACGACCGACGAGGTGATCGGCGAAATCCTGCGCCGGGCGCAGCTTCCAGCCTCCCCGTCCGAGTGGGAAGCGGCCGATCCCTTCCCCGAACGGGCGGAGGATCCCCCGGCCTTGGAGACGGCCGACCCGGTGGAGCAAAAGCTCTGCGAGGGCATTGCCGATGCGGAGCGGGAAGCGCAGCTCCCGACTCCCCTTGCCCCGGTGGAAACGCCCTTTGGCTCTGCGGGTGCGCCTGTCAGCCCGCCCCGGCCGGCCGGATACCCTTATCCGCCGGTGGATCTGCTGAATCCGCCCGCCCTCCGGGCGGACGAGGAGGGGGCGGAGGAGCTCAAGGCGAACGCGCAGCTGCTGGTGGATACCTTGCAGTCCTTCGGCGTGCAGACGCGGATCATCGATATCGCCAAGGGCCCCGCCGTTACGCGCTATGAGCTACAGCCCTCGGCGGGCGTTAAAATCAGCAAAATCACCTCGCTGGCGGACGACATCGCCCTCAAC
Source organism: Provencibacterium sp. (assembly GCA_022793895.1). Classification (GTDB taxonomy): domain Bacteria; phylum Bacillota; class Clostridia; order Oscillospirales; family Ruminococcaceae; genus Harryflintia. The sequence continues at coordinate 145,248 of JAAWDS010000010.1, forward strand.
CTCGCCGCGGCGGGGGTGCGTATCGAAGCGCCCATCCCCAACAAACCGGCGGTCGGGATCGAGGTGCCCAACAAGAAGGTCTCCACCGTTTCCATCCGCGAGATGATCGATACCGCCGAGTTCCGCGAGTCGAAGAGCCCGCTGACCATGGCGCTTGGACGCGACATCAGCGGCCGGGTGACGGTGGCCGATATTGCCAAAATGCCCCATATGCTGATAGCCGGCGCGACCGGTTCGGGAAAATCGGTCTGCATCAACTCGATCATCATCAGCCTGCTCTATAAATCCCCGCCCGACCAGGTGAAGCTGCTGATGGTGGATCCGAAGGTGGTGGAGCTGGGTATTTACAACGGCATCCCGCACCTGCTGGTGCCGGTCGTTACCGACCCGAAAAAGGCGGCGGGCGCGCTGGCCTGGGCGGTCAACGAGATGCTCGGACGCTATAAGCAGTTCGCGGATAATTCGGTGCGCGATATCACCGGCTTCAACCGGCTCTGCAAGAACCGGGAGGACCTCACGCCGATGCCCCACCATGTCATCATCATCGACGAGCTCGCCGACCTGATGATGGCCGCCCCCAACGAGGTGGAGGACTATATCTGCCGCCTGGCGCAGATGGCCCGCGCGGCGGGCATGCACCTGATCATTGCCACCCAGCGCCCCTCGGTCGACGTCATTACCGGCGTTATCAAGGCGAACATCCCTTCCCGCATCGCCTTCGCCGTCTCCTCCAGCGTGGATTCCCGGACGATTCTGGACATGGGCGGCGCGGAAAAGCTGCTCGGCCGGGGCGATATGCTGTTCTATCCCGTCGGCGCGGCCAAGCCGCAGCGCGTTCAGGGCTGCTTTGTCTCCGATCAGGAGGTGGAGCAGGTGGTGGAGTTCATCAAGGCCGGCGGCGAACAGGAATATGATGAGGCCGTGATGGAGGAGATCGAGCGCCAGGCCGCCGCCGAGAAGGGCAAAGGCAAGGGCAAGGAGACGGACGACGGCGGCGGGTTCGATGAGGAAGACGACATGCTCCCCGCAGCGATTGAGTGCGTGATCGAGATGGGGATGGCCTCCACCTCGATGCTGCAACGCAAGCTCAAGCTCGGCTATGCGCGCGCGGCGCGCATTGTGGATCAGCTGGAGGAGAAGGGGGTTGTCGGCCCCTTCGAGGGATCCAAGCCCCGCCAGGTGCTCATCACCCGCGATCAGTGGTATGAAATGAAGATGAATCAGGATGCGCAGGCGCGCTGAAGGAGGCTTTTATGCCCTTTTTGCCGGTGAAGCCCGCGGATATGCAGGCCCGCGGCTGGGAACAGTGTGATTTTGTATGCGTGACCGGGGACGCCTATGTCGATCATCCCGCCTTCGGCACGGCGATTATCACCCGCGTGCTGGAAAAGGAGGGCTACCGCGTAGGCGTCATCGCCCAGCCGGATTGGCGCGATCCGCGCGCGGTGCTGCGGCTGGGAAAGCCCCGCCTGGGCTTTTTGGTCAACGCGGGGAACATCGATTCGATGGTCGCCCACTACACCGTTGCCGGGCGGCGGCGCTCGGACGACGCCTATACCCCCGGCGGCAGGGCGGGCAAGCGCCCGGATCGTGCGGTGGAGACCTATTGCGCGCTCATCCGCCGCGCCTGCCCGGAGAGCTTTATTCTCATAGGCGGCATCGAGGCGTCGCTGCGCCGCTTCGCACACTATGATTATTGGGAGGATCGTGTCCGCCCCTCCATCCTGCTCAGCTCCGGCGCCGACCTTCTCAGCTATGGAATGGGGGAGCGCGCGCTGGCCGCCGTGGCCGCGGTGCTCGACCGGGGCGGCTCTGTCCGGGATATGACGGGGATCCGCGGCGTCTGCTATTGGGCGGATGCCGCTGTCAGCCTGCCGGAGAACCATGTTTCCGTTCCCTCCTATGAGAAGGCGGCGGCGGATAAGGCGGCCTATGCGCGGGCGCACCGGCTGGAAACGCTTGAGCAGGACGCCGTGACCGGGCGGCCGCTCGTGCAGAAGCACGGCGCGCGCTTTCTGGTGCAGACCCCGCCCGCCCTGCCGCTGGACACCGAAGAGCTGGACGCCGTTTACAGCCTCCCCTATATGCGCGCCTATCACCCGGACTATGAGCCGGAGGGCGGGGTCAAGGGCTTGCAGGAGGTGGAATTTTCCATCACCCACAACCGCGGCTGCTTCGGCGGCTGTAGCTTCTGCTCCATCGCCTTCCACCAGGGGCGCACCGTGACGGCGCGCAGCCATGCCTCGGTCTTGCAGGAGGCGGAGGGCTTCCTGCAAAACCCCCGCTTTAAGGGCTATATCTCGGATGTCGGCGGGCCGACGGCCAACTTCCGCCACCCCTCCTGTCCGGAGCAGCGCGCCCGCGGAATGTGCCGCGGCAAGCGCTGCCTTGCTCCCGCGCCCTGTCCCCATCTGGACAGCAGCCACAGCGACTACCGGCAGCTTTTGAAGGAGCTCCGGGAGCTGCCGGGGGTAAAAAAGGTGTTTGTCCGCTCCGGCGTCCGGTTTGATTACGCGCTGGCCGAATCGGATCCGGGTTTTTTGCGCGAGCTCATTCAGCACCATGTTTCCGGGCAGCTGCGCGTTGCGCCCGAACACTGCTCCCCGGCGGTGCTCGGCTGCATGGGCAAGCCGCGGATGGAGGTATACGAGCGGTTTGAAAGGCTGTTCCAGCGCCTCACCAGGGAGGCCGGGCTGGATCAATACCTAGTCCCTTATCTGATGTCCTCCCATCCCGGCAGCAAAATGGAGGATGCGCTCTCGCTCGCCCTCTTTTTAAAGAGCCGCCGCCTGCATCCGGAGCAGGTGCAGGATTTCTACCCGACGCCGGGCACCACCTCCACCTGCATGTATTACACCGGCTTGGATCCCATGACCGGGAAGCCGGTCTATGTCGCCCGGACCAAAAAGGAGAAGGCGGCGCAGCGCGCGCTGCTGCAATATTACCTCCCCGAAAACCGGCGGACGGTCATTGAAGCGCTGGTTTCCTGCGGGCGGACGGATCTCATCGGGCACGGGCCGGGCTGCCTGGTCCCGCCGGATGCACAGTACCTGCGGGAACACGGAAATAAGGCGGCCCGCCCGGAAAAGGCCGCGCCCAGAGGGCGCGGGCGGCAAAAGCCGGGAGAAAGCCGCCCGGAAAAGCGAAAAAGGAGGCGTTAAAGGATGGCCGCCAAACGAAAACGCAGAAAACCCGCCGGGTTCCGCCCGGAATGGCTGAGCGGCGGGCTGGTGATCCTTCTCTGTCTGGCGCTCTACCTGCTGAAGCTGAACCCGGAGCTGACCGCACGGCTTCCGGGCGGCGAACAGATCACCGCCGCGATCGCCGAGCTGTATGGCGACGGGGAGATTTCCCCCCGGCCGCTGCTGCCCGCCGAATCGGAGGTCGAGCTGCCGGAGGGGCAGTTTGAGTTACATATGGTGGACGTTGGGCAGGCGCTCAGCGTGCTGCTGCGATCGCCGGAGGGAGCTTTCGCCCTGATCGACGCCGGGGATCGGGACGACGGGGAAGCCGTCTGCTCCTATCTGCGGGACTTGGGCGTTCAGAAGCTGGACTATCTGATAGCCACCCATATGCACGCCGACCATATCGGCGGGATGGATGAAGTAGTTAAAGAGTTTGCCATCGGCAAGCTCATCCTGCCCGATACGCCCGAAAGCCTTACGCCCACCTCCAAAAGCTACGCCGACCTGCTGGACGCTATCTCTGAAAAGGGCTACCGCATCACGCTGGCCAAGCCCGGCGCGCGGTATGCGCTCGGCGGGGCGCAGCTCACCATCCTGAGCCCCGGCAAGGAGTATGAGGACTTAAACGATACCTCGGTCGTCACCCGGATTGACTATGGGGAGCGCGCCTTCCAGGTAGAGGGCGACGCCGAAGAAATCGCCGAGGAGGACATGCTGGAAAAACGCCGGGCGCAGCCGGTGGATGTGCTTATCGCCGGGCACCACGGAAGCTCCACCTCCTCCTCGCTCGCCTTCCTGCGTGCGCTCCAGCCCGCCTATATCGGCATCTCCTGCGGGGAAGGGAACTCCTATGGGCACCCGCACGCCGAGGCGGTCGAACGCATGCAGAAGATAGGGGCGACCATCCTGCGCACCGATCTGAACGGGACGGTGATTTTCTATACCGACGGGCAGGCGCTGAACGCCCAGGTGCAGCGCAGCTAGAGGGAAAAAGGAGGTTTTGGCCATGCCGGAAAACGGCTTGTATGCGATTGACCGCTTTGAAGGGGAATACGCCGTCTGCGAAGGGCCGGACGGGAGAATGCGCAATTTCGCCCGCGTCGAGCTGCCCCGCGGCGCGAAAGAGGGGGACGTCCTCCGCTATGACGGGACGGATTGGATCATCGACCGGCCGGAAACGGCGCGCAGGCGCGCCAAAGCGCGCGCGCTGTTTGAAAGCCTCTTAGAATAAGGGCGCGTCCTCTCTGAAAAGCCCTTCCAAGGGGCTTGATCCATCGTGGAGCTCAGGAAAAAAGGGGTTGTAAAAATGGCAGTAGCCCATAAGGAAACATTACAAAACTTATGACTTACGCCAGGTAAACGGAAAAATAGAAAATGCTATGCAAAAGGTTCACTAATTGCATAGCATTTTTTATTTTTGCAAGATATTAGGTTTCCATTTTCA
>JAAWDS010000011.1 GCA_022793895.1 Provencibacterium sp.
GTATCATAGCCGCCTGCGGCTATTGTACCATAAACGCGAAGCGGTTACGGTACAATTGGCCATGCCCGTAGGGCGGCCAAATAAATTAATGTATAATAGCCGCCTGCGGCTATTATACCATAAACGCGAAGCCGCTTGCAATCAGGAGACGCCCGGTGTATGATAGGAGACGCGGGATTCCCCGCAGTCAGTCGCAAGTTCCTGACTTAAAACCATACTACGAAAGAAGGATTCTCAATGAAAACCAAGACCTACTCGCTGGCGAGCGCCGGCCTGATTGCCGCGCTCTACACCGCCCTGACCGTCGCGCTCGGCCCTCTGAGCTATCTGGCGGTTCAGGTGCGCATCTCCGAAGCGCTGACGCTGCTGCCTATCTACTCGCCGGCCGCCGTGTGGGGCGTCACCCTCGGCTGCCTCCTTTCCAACCTGATAGGCGTCCTAATGGGGACGAATATCCTCGGCGTGTTCGACGTGCTTTTTGGCACAGCCGCCACGCTGGCCGCGGCGCTTTGCAGCCGGGCGCTGCGGAATGTGCGCATCCGCTGGCACGCCCAGGAGGGTGCGGACCGCTCGCTCCCGTTGGCCTCAGCGATTCCTCCTGTGATCCTCAACGCGGCGGTGGTCGGACTCGAGCTTTGTTATGTGATGTCCGGCGGCTTCCAGTGGAAAATCTTCCTGATACAAGCGGCCTGGGTCGGGCTGGGGGAGCTCATCTCCTGCCTGGGGCTCGGCATGATCCTCTGCTGGGCGCTGGAACGCACCGGCCTGGATCAAAAGCTGTTTAACCATTAATTTTATAAAGCCTGCCCATCCTCCGGCGGATAGAGAGGCTCCGCCCGGCGGGAGGGAAAACAGGCTGTCTGTAAACATCAACCGGCCGCCGTTCCTGAGCTTGCGACGAAGGAATGGCGGCCGGTTTCGCATGCGCTCTCTTGACCTTCCAAAACTACCTTGCTATACTTATTCCACCTCGCTGAAATAGTAGATATCGCAAAAACCGGTCAGCAGGGCGGCCTCTCCCGCCGGGTATTCCCCGTTTCCGGCAACACCGCCTTGAAAACCGAACTTTATGGATATAGGCGGAAGGGGCGTTAGCCCTCATAGCGCTTGAAAAGCGCGCAGCGGGACGCTATCTATAGCGAACGCAATCAATCCCTTCACAGATCTGGAACTCCGCGAAGGGATTTCATTTCCGTTAAAAAAGCGTGCGCTTCTTTTCTCAAAAGAACAAAAAAAGACGCCGTAATATATAGCATTACGGCATCTGTGGCGCGCCTGGCGCGATTCGAACGCGCGGCGTTCCGCTTAGGAGGCGGACCCTCTATCCTGCTGAGGTACAGGCGCAGCTATTTCATTCTTACTTTCCAAGCCGGTTTCTAGCCCGGCCGCATCCTTAAACGGACAACGGTTTTATTATAAAGCAGAAACCGAAACTTGTCAATCTTTCCCCCTAAATCCCGCATAGCCGGAAACAGGCGGGAAAAGCGCGTAAAAACATGATAAAAGAGCAATATTTATTTGACAGCGCACAGCTCTATTTAGTATAATATGAGGTGAAAAATTGCGGGAAAGGGCTGCCTTTCCATCCTGCCGGGGGAGGACGGTATTCTTGCGCGAGGGATGCCGCCGCCCGGTTTTTCCTGCGGGCCGGGGCGTTCCGGCCGATGCCGTCTAGCTGTCCCGTCCGCCCGGAGGGGACGCACAAGAATGAGGGGGCTCACAGAAAAGATGAAGAAAATAACCGTGGAGGTGTGCGCCTGCACCCAATGCGTGCTTAACGGCGCCATGCACATTATCGAATCGATCGAAAGTCTGAAAAAGCTCAAGGTGCAGCTGCGCATGAACGCGCAGGTGAACATTGTCACCACGCCGTCGCTGGTGGAGGGCAAGCATTCTGAGATTTCACCGGTCGTTCGGATCAACGGCGAAATGCTTGAAAAGGCGGATAGTGAAACGGTCATGGCCCGCATTATCTCCCAGGGCCAGCGCGCATCCGGCTAACGGGATAGGACTGCTTCCGCCGTGCGCGCTTCCCGTCGCGCGCCTTTCCAAGAGACGAATGGAGGAACGAGCATTGAAAGGTATTTATACCCCTGTTACCAAAATTCGCCGCCAGGTTTTCCAGGAGATTGCCCGGCTGGCGTTTGAGGGCGGCGATTATTCCCAGATCGAAGAACTGCCCTACAAGATTATCCCCGGCGAGGTCGCCAACTACCGCGACAGCGTTTTTAAGGAGCGCGCCATTGTCGGCGAACGGCTGCGCCTGGCCTGCGGGCTGGATGTCCGCCCAGCGGACAAGCACGCCCCCATCTCCCAAGGGATCGAGGCGGCCGCCATCGATTCCCTGGTCTATGAGCCGCCGCTCATCAACGTCATCCCCTTTGCCTGCGAGGCATGCCCCACCAAGCAGTATTTTGTAACCGACAACTGCCGCGGATGCCTGGCCCACCCCTGCGTAAGCGTCTGCCCGGTCAAGGCGGTTTCGCTGGTGGACGGGCACAGCCGCATTGACAAGGATAAGTGTCTCAAATGCGGCCGCTGCTCCGAGGTCTGCCCCTACAGCGCCATTGTAAAATATGAGCGCCCCTGCGCGGCGAGCTGCGGGGTGGACGCCATTGAAAGCGACTATCTCGGCCGCGCCAAAATCAACCACGATAAGTGCGTTGCCTGCGGCCAATGCCTGGTCCATTGCCCCTTTGCCGCCATTGCGGACAAGTCCCAGATCTTCCAGCTCTGCCATGCGCTGCGCGAAAAGGAAAACATCATCGCCGAGATCGCCCCCTCCTTTGTCGGGCAGTTCGGTCCGCTTGCAACGCCGGAGCGGGTACGCCGGGCGCTGCTCGATATCGGCTTTACCGACGTCTATGAGGTGGCTATCGGCGCGGATCTGGGCGCTATCGCCGAGGCGCATCACTATGTCAACGGCCTGAACGACGAGCAGCCCTTCTTAGCGACAAGCTGCTGCCCCTCCTGGTCGGTAATGGCGAAAACGCTCTTTCCCACCATTGCGCACTGCGTCTCCACCGAGCTGACGCCGATGGTCGCCACGGCGCGCATCATCAAAAAGGAGCACCCCGACGCACGGGTGGTCTTTATCGGCCCCTGCGCCTCCAAGAAGCTCGAAGCGCTGCGCCGCACCGTGCGCAGCGACGTGGATTTCGTCATCACCTACGAAGAGCTGATGGGCATGTTCGCCGCCAAAGAGATCGAATTTGGCGCTTACGACGACGAAAAGACGCTCGACGAGGCGACGGCCGGCGGCCGCGGCTACGGCGTAGCGGGCGGCGTAGCCAGCGCTATCGAAGCGTGCATCCACCAGCTTTATCCGGGACACGAGGTCAAAATTGACCGTGCCGAGGGCCTCAGCGACTGCCGCAAAATGCTGACGCTCGCCAAGGCCGGGAAGCGCAAGGGCTATATCCTGGAGGGCATGGCCTGCCCCGGCGGCTGCATCGGCGGCGCCGGCACCCTCGAACCGCTGAAAAAGGCGGCGGCGGCTGTGACAAAGTTTGCTCACGATTCCGAGCAGCCGCTTGCTACTCAAAGCAGCTATGCCGGCGAGGTGAAGCACGAGCACTAAGCTCTTACCGCCGGTTCGGGCTTTATAGAAAACGGCAGCTCCGGTTTGCAGAAACCAGAAAAAGGCCCTTTGGCTCCTTCCGAGCCAAAGGGCCTTTTTAGAGGAACGCCCGCAAAATACGATGTATTTTGCGGGCGTTCCTCTTTGTATGTACAAAACATCCGTTAAACGGTCCCTCGCCGCGAACGCACGGCTATAGCAGCTTCCCCACCGCCAGCAGAATGAGCACAGCGCCGCTCAGCCAGGAGAGATTGAGATCGGTTCGTTTGGCCACTGCCCGGCCGGCCACTGCTCCCAGCCCTACCAGAAGAAGCCCCGCCAGGAAGGAGAGGGCCGTCATCACCGCAGCGCTGCCGGTCTCGGCAATCCCCGCCCCAAAGCCTGCCGCTAAGGAGTCCGCCGAAAGCGCCAGCGCCAGCGGCGCCGCCTCCAGACAGCTCAACGATTGGGAATGATCGCTGTCGGCGGCGGTATTGTCGGCATAGATGCGCAGGATACATTGGAAGCTCATAAAGTGGAATTGCAAGCGCGCGCTGCCGCTCTGGCTGCGCCGGATGAGATTTTTAATCCCGCTGTCCAACAGCCGCGTAACCCCCAGAAGAAGGAGAATGGAGAAGCCTGCCGCCGGGCAAAGGCCGGGAGGCAGGAAGGGGCGCAGAAGCGAGCCTATGAGGAGAGAAACACCCAGCGTCGCCGCGCAGACGGCGCTGATCATCATTGCCGGAAGGGGAGGGATGCGGATCTGCTGTGCGCCGAAGGCAAAGCTGGCAACGAAGGAATCCAGGCAGAGCGCAAAGACCAGCGCGATTGCCGGAAGGGTTAAGCCCATAAAACACCACCGCCATACAAGGATTTACTATCATCCTATGCGGTTCACGGATTTTTGGGATGCCGCCCTTCCCCCGGCTTCCGGCTGCTTTCAAGACCTACAGAGCGCCCTGCCTGCGCAGAACGATAGCAATGGTCTTGAAAAGGATCTTGATATCCAGCCCCAGCGACCACTCGTCGATATACTTGGTATCCAGCCTCACGACCTCTTCAAAATCGGCGACGCCGCTTCTGCCGCTGACCTGCCAAAGCCCGGTCAGCCCCGGCCGGAAGGAGAGGCGGGCGCGGTGGTGAGATTCATATTTTTCCCATTCATCCAGCGTAGGCGGCCGGGTGCCCACCAGGCTCATCTCCCCCCGCAGGATGTTGAACATCTGGGGAAATTCGTCGAGGCTCGTTTCCCGCAGGAAATGGCCGATCCCCTTTTTCAGCGTGCCATCCGGCCGCCTCTTGCCGCCGATGATCCGGGGATCCTCCGCCAGCTTGAACATCCGATCGCTCTGAAGGGCGTTCCTTTCCAGCAGCTCCCGCTTCTGCCGGTCCGCGCCCGGAACCATGGTGCGGAATTTATAGAGCCGGAACTTCTTTCCGTTGCGGCCCACCCGTTCCTGCCTGAAAAAGATGGGCCCTGGGGAGCTGCTATAAATGGGGATCGCGACCAAGAGAAACAGAACCGCTGTGAAGAGGCAGCCCACCAGCCCTCCGGCAATGTCCATCCCTCTTTTCAGCCAAAGCTGCAATGGAGTCGCGCAGTTGATGCCGGTGGTCAGCACGGTATAATTACCCATCCGCTCGATCTGCTGCGCATTCTCCATAATGCTGCCCGCTTTGGTGATGGCGATGTGGATGACCATCCCCATCCTTTCCAGTTGGCCGATAAAATCCCCTGGGTACCCGTCCCCCAGGCTGGCGGCAATAAATACCTCATCCACCCACTCCCGCCGGATATAGTCCAGCGCCTCGGAATAATTCGCCACCACAGGGACTTCATCGAAAACGGTCCCCGCGCAGTCCCGATCCGTCACTACCGCGCCCACAAAGGAATAGGTATTGTAGCCGGTCCGGCAGACATTCCGGATGCACTCGTCCATCCGCGCCTCCGCGGCCACCAGGATCAACGACCTGCCCGATCCCCGGACCCCTCTTTTCCTTAACCGCTGCTTCCAAACAAGCCGCCCGGTATAGGTGAAAAGAATATAGAGCGGAATCATTACATAAACAAACGATCGCGAATAAACATGCCCCTTCTGCACGGCGAAAAGATACACCAGGACCACTCCCCCCACCAGCAGAACATGCCGGACGGCCGCTACAAACTCCTTGTAGTATCCCCTTTTCAGCACCCGGCTGAAGGATTCGGCAACATATGCTACGCAAACGCCCGTCAGGATAAAGATCACCGCTAGGTTCAGGTATTCGGTATCCCGGTAGGGGAAAACAAGCCCGAAGTGGATCCCATAGGAGAGGAAAAACGCCAGCTGCTGGCTTAGGAGATCCACCGCCATAAAATCAAAATGCTTAAGCCAATCCGGCCGGTTTTTTTCATACATCGCTATCCCCCCAACCCTCCGGCCCCTTCTCCGGCACGGCCGGGAGGTTTCCGGTAAAATAGGCGTCGAAGCGTCCGTCGTCCACGTTATAGGCATAAAACGCCTGCGGCTGGGAGGTCAGATAACGGGTGACGCTGTAGTAAGCCTCATGGATATAATATTCCTGCGAGGGCCGGTCCCAATAGCTGGAACGCATATCGCCGCCGATGGCGCAGGTCAAAACATTCTCCAGCTCCGCCTCCTTGACCCAGACCTTCGCAAAACCCATCGTAAACTCCACCGGCAGGCCGCGGAGATTTTTGTCGCGGGCGCTCCAGCAGTGAAACAGCCAGGTCCGTGAGGGTTCCCCCTCCAAAGGAGAGAAAAAACTCTCCTTCGGAATCAAGACCTCTATCCATTCCCCGCAGTCCTTCCAGCTCCCCTCCGGAAGATCGCGGCTGCGGCCGTTCCAAGAACTGTGGTACATCGCCCCCTCTATCCCGCCTTCCGTGGCCGGTATCCAGCCGGTCTGGCCCTCCAGGGAATAGAAGGCCGCCATATCCTTCGAAATGCAGAGGGTGACAGACTCCGGGAACGCCTCCTCCGGCACGGCCGGCGTCACCGTCAGCCACACATTCACATTTTCCCGGCTCTCGTCAAAGGGGTATTCGATGCGCGAGGAATAGAGATGTCCGGTAAAGGCGGCGGAGGACGTCCAGCCGTTCACCTGCGGCAGACTGCCCACCCAGTGCATGGAGCGCCAAGCCTCGTCGTGGAAATGCGCAGCGTCTATCCAGCCGTAGCCCTGGTACTCCACCAGATCCGACAGGCCCAACAGCAGATACCAGAGAACGCCTCCCTCCCACTCCTTGAGCCAGATCCGGCCCGGCCCGGCAAGGCCGGTGATTTTAGCCGCCGTCAGCTGGCTGACCAGATAATCCCCTTCAGGGAGGTACAAAGCGCCGTCCCCAGCCCCAATCGCCGCCTCAAAGGCCGCGCTGTCATCCGCCGCATAGACCGAGCGCTCCGCATCCGCCGCTTCGTAGGAGAGGACCACATCTCCCACGGCCGGCTCATAAAACGGCGCGGGATTCACCTGTGAAAGCGGGATTTGGCGGTCCGTCCGCTCCTCGGTATTGGGAACCACGAGATAACCTCTCTTTAGGCCCTCCTCGCGGGAGCCTTGGAACGGCTCCTGGAACTCGGCCGTCGCCAGCTGGGAAAAGTGCCCCGCCCAATACCAGCCGGTATAGTGGGATTTGCCCTCCTCCCCTCCGCGCACGCCCAGCGGATGGTGGTAGGCGGCGTCCCCCGCCGCGCCGAAGTCCCGGACATTTACATAGGAGGGGAGCGCCTCCGGCAAGGGACCCTTGGCCTGCGCGCCCTGAAAGCCGGCAGCCAGAAAAACCGCCGCCGCCAAGCCGGATATCCACCTATTCATTCCCCTTTTCCTCCCCCTTCCGGCTTCCGCGTATGCGCCGGTATAGCCGGCGCATACGCGGGCCGCAAACCAGCCCGGCGATCTTCCAAAGCAGTGCCCCCAGCGTTAAGCCGCGGCAGAGATACAGGCGGATGAGCGCAAAGACCGCCCGGCGCTTCCGTCCGTATTTTCGATATAACACATACCGCCGCCATTGCTTCCAAAAGGTTATCCGGCGCAGCTCCCCCTTGTCCCGAATCCGGCACAGGGCGGCGATTTCATCCAGCATCTGCTCATAGGCGGCATCCCGCCTCTCCTCCCCCTGCTCGGTCAGCCGCCGGTGGGAGTGGCTCTCCGGACGGATATAGACCACATAAAGCTCTTCCGGTATTGTCGGGCAGAGATAAAAATAGGTAAAGGGCAGCAGCATCTGAAAATTCTGGCCCACCTCATATTCCGGTATCCGGCGCTGCGGATAGATCTTAAAAAACTTCTCGGTCCGCAGCATATAGCAGCCGCAGCAGACAAAGGTTTTCCACTCCAAAATCGGGAAAAACAGGCGCTCGTTTTTCAGATCCCCGCGTTTTTCGACCGGATCCGCCGGCCTGCCCTCCTCGTCCACATAGCGGCTCAGGGATCGAACGCACTGGTAATGCGGGTTTGCCTGCAAAAACGCAACCCGCCTGCGGATCGAGTCCGGGACTAAAGCATCGTCGCTGTCCGGCCAGATGAGATATTCCCCCGTCACCCAGGGAAGGCCGCGGTTGATAGCGGCAGAGGCGCTGTGGTGACTGCCGGTAAGGATGCGGTAGCAAAACCCCCGCCGCTGGAATCTCTCCCGGTAGGTTTCCGCAAGCTCCAACGTCCGGTCGGTCGATCCGTCGTCCGACAGAATCACCTCCACAGAATCCCAGGTTTGCTCTAAGAGGGAGTCCAGAAGGCGGAATAGGTGTTTTTCCCCGTTATAAACCGGCGTTACCACCGATACTCTGTTTTTGACCAGCGTAGACTCCCGGCCCATCTTCTATCTCACCTTTACTAGTTTTTGGTTTTCAATCCGGTATACATGTTCGCACTCATCGGCCAGACTCAGGTGGTGCGTCACCATGAGCAGCGTTTTGTTGCCCTTCATCTGGCGGATGGAATCGATCACCGCTTTTTCCGTTTCGATATCCAGCGCGGCGGTGGCCTCGTCCATGATCAGGATTTCAAAATCCTTATAGAGCGCGCGGGCCAGCGCAATGCGCTGCCGCTGTCCGCCGGAGACCGTCGTGCCGTTCTGCCCGACAAGGGTATCGATTCCATCGGGCATTTTTTCAACATCCTCCCAAATCTGCGCGCACTGTAAGCAGGAAATCACCTTGGCATCCACCGCGGCCGGGGCCTCCTGCCTGCCGTCCCCCTGCGCCATGAAGATGACGTTGTTGCGAATGGTCTCGTTATCCAGATAGATGATCTGGGGGATGTAGCTGACAACCCTCCCGATGTCCGCCCGGCAGGCGCCCGCTGCATCCCTTCCCTGCACCAGATCGAAATCATCATACCAAATGTGGCCGGACTGCGGACGCAGCAGCCCCAGGATTAGATCCAGGAAGGTGGTTTTCCCGGCTCCGGAAACGCCGATCAGCGCCGTCGAGCAGCCGGCGGGGATCTCGATGGAAGCGTCCTCCAAAATCTTCTTCCCGCCCGGATAACAAAAGGAGAGGTTCTGCACCCGTATCCCCTTCTCCAGCGTCACCAGCTTCTCCCGCAGGCGCGCCGCAGTCTCTTCCTCTTTTTTGAGCGCCCCATACCGCTGCATATCCGACCGGAACGCCTCATAATATTTCGTCCCAAATTGGAGATTGGTGAGGGCGGCGACGATCCGCTTGGAGCCTGGAATCATCCGGATGAGCAGGGCGATATAGGCGACCGCTTCCGGCAGGATGCCCGCCAGATCCACCCCTGCCACCAGGACCAGCGCCAGAATGAAAAACAGCCCCGCCTGCATCACGTTTTGCAGCACGATGCCTTGCAGCCCCAGCATGAACGCAAAATCCTTCTGCACCTGCGCGCAGTCCGCGCTGGCCCGGCGGTATTTGTCCAGCATGTTCTGCTTCCGGGCGTCGATATGTATCTCCTTATAGGATCCATAGGCGGTTGAAATCAACCCGCCCGCTTTGATCTCAAACCGCCGCCGGTTCTCGCCGTAGCGCGCCATCCCAATGCGGTTGCGCCGGTACAGAAGCAGCATGATCAAAACGGTCAGCAGGCAGCACAGTGCGCCGACCGCCTGCGCCACATACACAATGATGAGGAAATAGGCCGCCAGGGTCAGGAAATCAACCGCAAGCTCCATCGCGGCCGGTATCATCCCCGCGCAGACGGCCACATCGCTGCGCGCGTTGTTGACGGCCTGAATGGGCGTTTTCCGGTTATGGCGCTCTAGATCCTCCTTGCAATAGAGCTCATAAATTTTCACCGACCAGTTGTTGGTAATATCCGCCACCAACGAATGGGAGGCCCGGCTTTTCAGCAGCTCAAACCCGCCGGTAAGCAGCAGGACGCCCCCTAAAAAAAGGATCCGGCTGATGAGCTCCGGGGAAACCTCCTCATCAAACGCCTGGTTAAAAATGGGGATGATCATTGAAACGCTGAACAGATCCGCCACCGGGCTGAACAGGCACAGAACCGCAAGACGCTTCAGCTTCCTGCGCTCCTGTTCCGCCAGAAAAGAGATCAGATGGATAATTTTTTTCATAATCGTTGCCGCCTCCCTTTTTTACCGGCTGAAAAACCGGATCCACACCGAAAACGGCAGCCATCGGTAGAACCACAGATAGAGCGAACGCCTGCGGGAAGGCTTCACCGGCTCCCGCAGCCTGGGCTGCCGGGCGTTGGCGACCTCCTCCTCCCGGCAGGAGAACCACTCGGTTTTCTCCTGAACCCGGCTCCAAAGCCGCTTCCCCGCCGGGGTGTGGCAGATAACGGCGGATTGCCCCAACCCGTCGTCCCAGCCCGGCTTCACCTCTTCAATCCCCCAAAAGTCTCCCAACGTGAGGTCGCTGCTTCTCTGCACCGTGCAGTAGGGGCAGCGAAAACAGGAGGGACGGATGTTCACATTGTAAAAAAACGACCGGCAGAACGGATCCTGATGGAGCGGACGGGTATATTCCTGTCCGCCCACCGTCAGCGCGACGGTCTGGCCGTTATCCTTCCCCCGCTTATCCCGGAAGAAGAACGATTGGAATTTCCCATGGCAGCGCCTTTCCAAAAAGCGCACATAGCGCTCCCAAATCCCCGGAGAGGGGACTCCATAACAAATGAGGTCGGCCAACAGCAGATTGGCATCCCCCCCGAAGCAGCCGCGCAGGGCGGCGGCCTGGCAGGGCGTGCCGCAGAAAAGGACCGGGCGTCCGGCCCGCAAATGCCCCGGAAGCTCCTCCCAAACGCGCGCAAGCGAGCTCTGCACATATTTCGTCCGGGCAATCCTCCCAATATCCTCCGGGCGCTCTATCCCGATGTGCCGCACCTGTCCATCCTCTCCCATGGCAGCGCCGAACACAACGCCGCCGTCCTCAAGGACCTGGGCGGCCAGAAGAGGGAACATCCCCCCGGAGGATCCCGCCAAGCGCGCGTCCGCCTCCTTCGCCCGTGCGCCCAGATAGAGGCGCTCCCCCGCCCCGGTCCCCGCCTTGCCGATAGGGCAGGCCCTTTCACACCGGCCGCAATGGGTGCACCGCGCCGCATTGAGAATGGGATAGCAAAAGCCCTCCCGGTCTCTCTCCATCGTCACGGCCCCCTCCCCGCAGACGGCCGCGCAGGCTCCGCAGCCCGTACAACGCGCTCTTTCAACCATTCTGCGCGCGCCTCCTTTCTTTTCGCTCCCACCGCCGCCGCAGACAGGCGTGAACAGGCCGGTAGAGCGCATAGCCGTAAAACGCCCCATAAAACTTCGCCCGGTAGCGCGGGGGAAGCAGCGCGAAGGCGGGCGAACGCTTCTCTGCGGCCGCCGTCTTTTTCAGATACCGGGTCAGCTCCCTATCCCGAAGCGAACGGCTCAGGCGGTACCATTCCAGAAGCCGGTCCACAAGGAGCCGCTCCTGAAAGCCGGCGTTTGCCAGGCGGCCGGCCGCCCGCTCCTGAGAGCAGAGGTAGCGCTCGCTTTGGTACATGCTCCGGCACGCCTCGACCGACCGGTTCCAGCTGCTGCCGGCCGGCCGCCTGCGGTAGTAATACCAGTCCCGCTTGAGGAGGACCGCATCCGCTCCCCCGGAAATCAGTTGATAAAGAAACTTGGTGTCCTCGCCGTTGCACAGGCTTTCATCAAACTGCGGCGGGCTTCCGGCGCGGCGCACCAGCTTTCCCCCAATAGGCCCATGCAGGATCCCGGCCGTTGCGCTCCCCTGGTCCGGCCAGTCCATCAGCTCCCGGTTTTGGAGGTAAATATGCGGCTGAACGCCTTCCTCCGCAGCCTCGCAGGGGAATAAACGGAAGCCCTCCGAGACGGCAGAGCAGCACGCTGTAGCGAGCCCTGCGCCATAGCCCTCCGCCAGACGGAAGAGGGCTTCCAGCAGGCAGGGATGAATGGCGTCGTCGCTGTCCAGGAAAAACAGGTATTCCCCCCCGGCGGCCTGCATGGCGGCGTTCCGCGCGGCGGACACCCCCCGGTGCTCCCGGCATAAGAGGCGGATGCGCCCATCCGCCGCGCACAGCTCCCGGCAGATTTCCCGGCTGCCGTCCTGCGACCCGTCGTCCGCCAGAAGCAGCTCAAACTGCGGATAGGTCTGCGCCAGCACCGACTGTACGCAGGCCCGAATATAAGGCCTCGTGTTATACACCGGGACGATGACTGAAATCAAGACGGTTCGCCTCTTTCCCGCAGGTTTTCCTGAATGAACCGCCCGGACCGGGCCCTCTCCGCATCCAGCCGTTCGCGCACCCCCGCCCAATCGACGGCCTCCCAAAGCTCTCCCGAATCCAGGGGCGGAGGCTCCGTCCTGATGCGCGCCTGTAGGCCGAGCTTTTCCAGCAGATCCTCCAGCCGCGCGTTCAAAAAGCTGTGCCGGAAGGCGAAAAACGGCTTCTCCAGCAGCACCGAAAAGGCTGTGCCGTGAAAGGAGTTGGTCAATACGCAGGCGGCGTTTTGGAGATAGCCCACAAACTCGGCCGGTCCGCCCTGCACCCGAAGCTCGATCCCCTCCGGCAGCTTGCCCCGTAAGGGCATGCTGATCTGAACCGCCTTTATTTGCAGCCGCCGGGCCAGCTGCTGCGCATAGCGCAGCATCGGCTCGTTATATTCCGCGCTGTAAACCAGAATATATCCCTCTTCCGCCGGGCGGTTCCCAAGCCGTTCCCATTCCTCCCGCTCCAGCAGCAGAACCGGATCCAGCGCATCCTCCACCTCCCGGCGGAGAAGGCTGGATAGAAACGGAGCTGCGCGCCGCTCGCGCACCGACACCGCCGCAAAATTCTTTCCTACCGCCTCCGCAAATGTACCGGCCGCCTCCGCCGGGAGCGCGCTTGCTCCAAAGCTGGCCGCATAGGAGACCAGGCGGCAGCTTTCCTTTCCCGGAAGGTTCCCCAGGTAGGCGCTGTCCAGCCCCACCGTTATGACGGGATTCCACACCTGATCGCTGCCCACAAAGACGCAGCTATACTTTTCCAGTGAAATCCGCTTTAAGCCCCGCTTCGGCGGCGGTGCCAGCCTCTGACGGCGGAAGCGGCACATCGCCCGTTTCCTTTTCCAGAAATCGCCGCCTAAGGCCAGGTTCCGTTTCCATCCGGAACGGCTGGGCCAGTACCGGAGCTTTCCCTCCTGCTCGCTGGCCGCCAGCGGGCACCACCAATAACGCCCGGTCAGCTTAACCGGCGCATAGGGGATAAATTCCACGCTCCGCCCCGCTTTTTCCAGATAACGCTTCAGCGCATAGGCTTGCAGCATGGCCCCGTAGTCATCCGCCCAATGGAACGTCAGCAGTCCTATCATCCCGGCTTCCCTCCTTGTTTTCCACAGCCCGCAGAGAACGTTCATTTTTGGGATGGAGCAGCCGCTGCTTCCATCCCCTGAGCACGCCGTACGCGCTGTACAATCCGCCGCTTTTCCGGCGTCGCCCGGCCTCCTCCTCCAGCAAGAACCCGCAAACGGCCTGTACCCGGCTTCCATAGGCGGGTCCGCAGGCCCTGTAAAGAGCGCGGCGGTCCGTTAGGGCCTGGCGGAGGTCCGCCAGAAGCTCTGCAAACCCCTCGCCGCGCTTCAGGGCCTCCAGCCATTCTCCCGCTTTCTCCCCAGGCAAGCCCTCCCCCTCCAGCAAGGTGGCCAGCGCCGCGCTCCCACACAGGTAAAACCGCCCGAAAGGGACGGTTTCGGACAGCTCCTTCCTCTGCCGGTTCAAAAGCCGCGCGATCTCCTCCGCCCGCCGCAGCCCGCCGATGGTCCGCATGGCCGAGGAGGGGCGCACCCGGTAGACGGAAAGCGGTTCCGGAAGCAGGCAAAGGCTCCGGCAGCGAAGCAGGTAGCGGAAGGTAAAATCCATATCCTCGGCGAATATCCCATCGCCAAACCGCAGGCCGAAGCGGCTGACAAGGCTTCTGCGGAACGCGCCCAAAAAGACCTCCCATCCGGTGCGGGCCGTTAGAAACCAGCGGCAGAAGAACCGCTCCCTCTCCCGCTCGGTCCCCAGGCGAAACACCCGTTTCCTCCAGCGGCCGCAGTAATAGGAAGCGCCGTCCTTCCGCACCGTTTTGCCCCACAGGCACAGATCATAGGGCCCGGACTCCAGCTCTTCGGCCGAGCGCCGCACCATGTCCGCCGCGGCAAGATCGTCGCCGTCCACAAAATAGATGTAGTCGCCCTTCGCGCGGGCGAGCCCTGCGTTCCGGGCGGCCCCCACGCCGCCGTTGGCCTGGTGAACCACCTCGATGCGGGGATCCTCCTGCGCATACCGGTCGCAGATAGCTCCGCAGCGATCCGGGGAGCCGTCGTCCACCAAAAGGATCTGCAAATGGGGGTAGGTCTGCGCCTGGATCGATTCGATACAGGAGGGAAGAAATTCTTCCACCCGGTAGACTGGCACAATCACCGTAGCCAGCGCGTTCTCCTTCTGCATCTACCTCTCCCCCCTTCTTCCATCCTGCCCGCCGGTCTCTGTCCCCTTCAAAAGCCTCCGGCAAAACTCCTTCGGATTATCCAAAAACGGGTAGTATTCCATACACTGGGCGGGCGTTTTTTCCCACCACCGGCTCTCCTCAATCTGCCGCTGCGTTTCGCTGTCGAACCGGTAGCGCAGGATCCGCGCCGGCGATCCTGCCACCACCGCATAGGACGGGACGTCCTTGGTGACGATCGAACCCGCTGCGAGCACCGCTCCGTTTCCGATCCTCCGGCAGTTTTTGGTAATAGTAACGCCATAGCCTACCCAGACATCGTGTCCGACGGTAAGCCGTTCCCGCGGAATATCCCGCACCGGCTGCCCAAACGACGCATTGTAGAAATAGGGGGACATCGAGACCGACTCCATCGGGTGGTTCGCGCCGAAATAGTGGACGTTGTTCGCAAAGGAGCAGTACCTTCCGATCTCCACCGCCTCCCCGCCCGCGTTAAAGCCGGGTGAAAAGCAGCCTCCATAGGAATACATCCCCACCCGCACCTTATATTTGCGCCAAGCATAGCAGCGAAGAAGCTGGGATTCCTGCATTCCGCCCTCCCGCTGAACCAGCCATTGCCGGAGCCGGTAGCCTATCCACGGCAGTTCAAACAGCTTAAAAAGCAGCGCCGCCGCATCCATCCTTCTCCCTCCTTCGCCATACTGTTCCTATCCGCTACCCATTTTCCGGCAGCCACCGCTGCCGCGCCCGTATCAGCCCGATGAGAAGCGCCGGGCTCCCCCACTTCATCGCCGCCGTAAAGACCGCCTGCATGCGGGGGAGGCGCTGCCAGGGGTAATGAGCCAGAGCGTCCCGCAGCAGGGGGTGGCGGGCAATCGCCCGGACGGATTCCCGCAGGCGGCGTCCGCCGGTCCGGCCGAAATAAGCGGCCTCCTGGGCCATATCGAACCGCGCCCGGCTGATGAGCATCCGCTGGAGATAGGGCGCATATTCCTCCCTCGCAAAATCCGGCGCCAGCAGCGCTTCCACCGCCCGGTATAGGGCGCAGTCCTGCTCAAACCGGTCGGCCCGCCGCCGCTTGGAAAGCGATTCCCCGTTGTTGCAGTAAAAATAGGCGGTATCCGGGGTGACAACAGCCCTCTGCGCGCGCTTTAAAAACTCCAGGTTGAAAATCAAATCCTCCGAAATCAGGCGGCGCTCCGAGACGAACCGCAGGCCCGCCGCTTCCACAAGGCTCCTGCGGTAGAGCCGCGCGCAGGCGGACATCCCATATTTGGAATCCAGCGGCTCCTCCGGCAGCGCGCCCACCGTATTGAGCCGCAATCCCCGCAGCTCCTCCCCGGCGAACAGCCGCGCCTGCGCTTCATAGGGGACCGGCCGCTCCCGCCCATCCTTCGAGACCATGGTAAACCCGCTGACGGCGATATCCGCATCCGCCTCCTTTGCGGCGGCATACAGCCGCCGCAGCAGGCCGGGACCCAAGTAATCGTCCGAGTCGGCGAACAGCACATATTCCCCGGCCGCGGCGGCAAGCCCCCGGTTGCGCGCCGGGCCCAGCCCGGCGTTTTCCTGGTGAAAAACCCGGACCTCCGGCCGGACGGCATAGCTGTCGCACAGCCGTCCGCTGCCGTCGGCAGAGCCGTCGTCCACCAGGATAATCTCCTTATCGGGGAAATCCTGGCTGAACAGCGAAGCGGCACAGCGCTCCAGCGTTTTTTCCACGTTATATACCGGCACCACCACGCTGATTTTCTTCATGCCGCTCCCCCTTCCGCCGTTTTTCCCTGGAAATGCCCGCCCATCGTAAACAGGGCGGCGGCGCCCATGACATAGACATAGTAGATGGTATTGTCGGTCAGCGCCGTCAGAAAGATGAACAGGCAGTAGCAAAAGCACCGGCAGCCGCCGCGGATCCCCTGCCACTTGGCCACCATCCAGGCGCGAACCGGGAGGAACGCCAGCAGCCAGAGCCAAAACCCCCAAAAGCCCAGGTCGATATAGAGGACCAAAATATCGTTGTGCAGCGCGCGCGGGCCATATTTCCCCGGCAAATCGCTGAACAGCCGGGAGACAAACCCGGCTCCCCGCCCCAGGAAATCCGGGCCGATGGAATAATAATCCTCGATGAATGCGCTGAGCGCCTGCCTGCCCATCGTATGGATCTGAAGGCGGCGCTCTAAAAATTCAAAGATACCGGCCCGGACCAGGCACACATAGGCAAACGCGGCCAGCATGACCGCCGCCGCAAACAGCAGCAGCCAGCCCCGGCGGTTCTCCCGCCCTCCGGTCAGCGCCCTCAGGGCCAGCCCCGCCAGCAGGCAGACAGCGATAGCAAAAGCCCCGATTCGCTTAAAGCCGGAAAGAAAGCAGAAGGCGGTTAAGACCAGCGCAGGCCAGAATAGGCGGGAGCTTCCCGCCTCCTTCCAGGTCAAGAGCAAAAACAGCAGGCCCAGCCCCAGCGCAAAGGTGAGCTCGTTGATCTCCGCCTTCCCTATCGCCGGGCCAATCTCCCCTCCGAAGGTGGCCACCAGCCGCCCCAGCTCCCGTGCATACTGCCGGATGCCGGAAGCCCGGACAGCCCCCACCAAAGTAATCAGGTTCGCCGCCAGCATGGCGGCCAGGTTCAGCCAGAGGCCGGCCTCTCCAAACACATAGAGCAGCCCGGCCCCGGCCAGGATGATAGCGATGCAATAAAGCTGGGCGAACACTCCCCGGCGCACCGTCGCCAGAGGCGACGCGTTGAGTCCCCACAGCGGTATCGAGACGAGCAGCGCCATGAGATGGGGGAGAACCAGCAGGAAAAAATATTTGCCGAGCGCGCCCGCCCTCTCCAGATCGGTTTTTACCAGAAACACCGCAAAGCTCAAGGCCGCAATGAGGGCGGCAAAGATCATCTTATATAAGACGTCAATCCCCAGATGCAGGGACTGCTCGTCAAAGTAATACATAGCCGCCGCCAGCGGGAAGAAAACGGCCGCCAGCGCCGCCTTATCCGGCGCCGGTCTCTGGCGCACCTTCTTCATGACGTCCCCCCTCTCCGGCCGGACGCCCGGTAACATAAGGCTTGCGGGCCTTGACCGCCTGGGAAATCAAGCCGCGGATCCGGAACGAGGCCGTTTCCCTCGCGCCGACCGCGCCGGCCTGAAATTGGAGCCGGATGTCCGGCAGCACCTGGGCCACAACCACAGTGAAGCGCTCCAGCTCCTGCTCGGCCGTTTCCCCCGCGTCCCTTTCAAAGAACGCCCAGAACTGTCCGCTGCCGTTGTAGCCGACGAAGCTATTTTTTCGCGCTTCGAAAAGCTCGCGCAGTATCCGGCCAAATTCCTTGGTTGCGTGATCGACCGCCTCGCGGCCATAAGTATCGTTCATATCCCGCTGATTCATGATCTGAAGGTTCATGCAGCACATTTCCAGAGGCAGAAGCGGCCTTTTCTCCCACTCGCGGATATAATTATCAAAGGATAGGCGGTTCATGCAGCCGGTGAGATGGTCCTTTAAGAACAGGTATTCGAGAATATCGCCCAGCCGGCCGAACAGGATAGCGCCGCAGCAGCCCACTACCAGGAAGAACACGGCGATCATCGATAGATAGGCCCTCATGTTATAGGCCGAATGGACGGCCACGCTGGAAAGGATCCGGATGGTCGCAGCGCCTAGGTATTCGTTATATTCGCTGTTCGTCCGATCGACGGCGCGGTACAGCTCGTTCATCCGATCGAGCAGCGAACGCAGCTCCCCCTCCACCATGTCGCTGGTTACTCCGCTTTGGGATGGGGGGACGATGGAAATAGGCAAAATATCTCCGCTGGCATTCCTCGCCGCCGGCGCCCCGGCTCCCGATTCCTCGGATCCGGTCCCTTCGCCGCCGGTTTCCGTCTCTGCCGGCGGGCTGCCGGTCCCGGCCTGCACGACCAGCTGGGTGTTCCCGTCGCGGTAGACGCCGATGACATATTCGCAATAGGCGATGTCCACCAGGGAATAATCTAAGCTGTTTTGGTGCTCCGTCCAGTTTCGGAGCAGCTCGTCGTATTCCCCGGTGCGGTTTACCAACGAACCCGATTCCCACCGCTCATCATAGATATCGTTCAGGATATAGTTATGATCGATGTCGGTGTTCCCCGATTGACGCATCTTCTCCACATAGGAGGCGATGACCTCCTGCACATCGGCGCTGCTTTCCCTCGCCTTCTCCCCGGTCAGGCCATAGCTTGCAATCCGGTTTTGGTATTTGTTGATAAGCAGGTCCCGATCCTTGGTAATGCGGTTCCCCAGGACCTGGGCATAGAGCTTCGAGACCTCGATATCCTGGAGCAGTATGAACTGGTTGCAGAGATCGGCGAAGGAATAGCCGGTGTCCGCCGAACGGAAGTCCTTCATCCGCATGTGCCGCGCATCCAGCGCCCAAATGGTTTCGGTCAGCTGCTGGTCGATGCTCTCCACCATTTCCAAATAGTCATAATCGGTGTTCGCCAGATCCTTCGTCTGGTTATTTACCTGCTCCTGGTTGATGTGCTTACTGCTGAAGTCGGAAAAATACACATCCAAAAGCTCGTTTAGAATATCCCGGACCCGCGAGCGGGAAGAGCTGCTGTCCAGCGTGCAGCTCACGATATAAGCGGTGGGTTTGGGCCGGTTTTCCTCGCTCTCCTCCTCCCCGCTCTCCGCAGCCTCCTCCTTTATAACCGGCTCCACCCGAATGCTGGCGCAGAGCGCATCCAAGCTATAGTTATCCGGAGAGAGGCCCAGATTGGACATCACCTTGGTCATGTTGGCCGAGGAATAGATTTCCGTTACGTCAATGGCCGTCCCATCCGGCGCCAGGCCGCTGGCCGCCTCCGCATTGCTGTATTCGATAACGGCGGAGGCGGTGTATTTCTGCCGGGACTCCAGCATTTTGTAGGCGAGCGCCGTCATGATGATAAAAAAGGCGATGATGAAGGGCATCCATTTTTTCAAGTACCGGAACAGTTGAAAATTTTTCATGCTGTCTGCATCCATCCTCCGTGTTTTATCGTGTGAGCCGGGCGGACTACCGTTTTCTTTCCCCGCCGTTTTCCCTGTCCAGCGAGGCGGCGAAGGCGGCGCAGTGCAGAGCGGCGGCGAACAGCAGCGTATAAAGAAGAATCTTGACCGCCGTCGAAGCCGCCGCGGATTCCCAGGTATGCACGGTGATCGAGATATACTGGTTGGCCTGGCTGGCGCTGTATTCCTCCACCAATACCCGCGCTTCCCCTGCCAGCTTTTCCAGCTCCTCCTCCACCTGCGCGGTCAAAAGCTCCGCCTTCTCATCCGGCCCGCCGGTCATAGGCCGGGCGGAGAGCTGCTGGAGCACATGATTGTTATGGGCTATCTGGCTGTTGATTTTGGTCTTGTCGTTAGCCTGGGTTTCCGCTTCCTTGGCAAAATCATCGATCCCGATCCGGGTCTGGGACATGTAAAATTGATAGTTGGTGTCATAGGTGGGCACGAGGACGATACGGGCCATATCGTCCTCATACATCGAAATCGCCGTCAGGTTGTTCCGGCTGGCGTGGTTGGCCTTTTGGGCGTCGAAATAACGGAACACATTTTGAAAGCTGAGGCGGGCCATATAGGAAGCCGTCTCTTTCGAAACGCTGTTTTCCAGCACATACGCCTCCAGCTTCTCCACCATCACTTTGGAAATGTTCTCCGCGCGCGCGGCGATAGACTGGAAGGTTTCCCCGTTGGAGGGGGATTGGAAGGCCGGCCCTTTACCGGCCAGCCCCGTCATGTAATCGCTGATGAGCCGGGTCTTATCCTTGAGATATTCGCAGATATCTAGGTAATCCTCCTTACGGATGCCGGTAAAATCCAGCTTCAGGGCGCTGACGTTATCGGAATAGGCATGCAGGAACTGTTCCTTATATGCCTCGGCCACCAGGGAGAGCAGCGTTTCCCCGTTTAAATGCGCCGTCTTTTCGTTGGCATAGTAGGCAATCACGAACTGGGTCGAGATAAAATAGGAGCTCTCCTCATAGCTGCCGCCCTGCACTTTGGGGGAAACGCCCAGGACCCTTCCCAGATCCCGCGCCGTGATCCCTTTCAGCGCGCCCTTTTCCACCGCCCGCTCTAAAACGGCGGCGCTCAAGATCCCGGCCTGGTTATAGCGCGTACCGTTCGGGTTCAGGCCCTGGGAGGCTTCCGGATAATTTAGCGAAATTTCCGCCGACGCCGTCTGCCGCAGCTTCAAAGGGACCATAAAGCAGTTTAAAAGCAGCGCCAGCAGGATAAGGATGCTCAAAACCCGCTTATCCCTACAGATGCGGTAACGGGAGGCGGCCGACTTCACCAGCGCCCAGGAACGCTTGCGCGCAATGCGGAGAATCCCATAAAGCAGCGGGAGCGAAGAAAGGAGAAAAAATAGATAGGGATAGTAGCGAATCAAGTAGAACATGGGGTCTCTCCTTCTGGTTTCTCTTTCTAAGGCTTATGAAAGGATGTCGATAATCACCAGCTCCGGCGGATTGAAAACCCTGGGAATCACGCCATGCCCGCCCAGCCCCCGGCTGATGAGCAGCGTCATCGGCCCGGACTCGAACCGGCCGCTGTCATAGTCGGGGAAGAGCCCCTCGTCGGCCGACAGCAGGCCGCCCACGCCGGGAATCCGGATAACGCCGCCGTGGTTATGGCCGGAAACCGCCAGCTCAATAGCATAACCGGCGATATACTCCATCACCGGATCCGGCCGGTGGGAGATCAAGATCTTGAAACTTTGGGGCTCGCTCTCCGCAAAGCGGGAGATAAAAGCGCCGGAATAGGGCCAGAAGCTGCTCAGGTTGGTGCTGATTCCGCCGATTTGAATGGAGTTTCCCTGAATATCCGCCAGCACCGCCTCGTTCTGCAACACTGTGACGCCGGCTTCCTCCAGCCTTTTCAGCAATTCCCCCTGCTCGATAGCCGAAAAGTTTTCCGGATTTTCCCCCAGCAGCCCGCGCTTCTCCTCTAAAAATTCCACATTCAGATCGTTTCCATAAACCGCTTCATTCTCATGGTTGCCCAACCCATAATAAACAGGGGCAACGGCGGAAAGCCGCCTACAGAGGCGGACGGCGTAATCGATATCGGTCTGCTCCTTGTTGACAATATCGCCCGCCATTAGAATCATGTCGGGGCGAAGCTCCCCGATGCGGGAGATGAGCTCCTCATTGTCCTCCCCAAAGGCCGCTTGGTGCAGATCGGAGATTAAAACTGCCCGCACCGGCGTCTCTATTTTGGAGGAATAGAGGGAATAAAAGGTCTCGGTGAAGGTCCGGTTGGAATGATAAATCCATGCAGTCAGAACCCCCAGGCAGATTTCAAGCATGACGAAAACCGTTAAAATGTTTATGTAGATTCGTTTCATGGGTTCCTCTTTTTCTCCAAAAGGCTTTCATAAAGCTCCAATAGGCGGCGTCCATAAACCGCTAAGGAATTGCCCTCGCTCTTTCTGCGGCAGTTTTCCGCCATTCGTTCCAGCCCCGGCCGGTCCCGGTAGAGCGCCTGTATCTGAAGCGCATACTGCTCCGGGGTGAACCGGTCGTTTAAAACGCCCGTTTCTCCCTGCTCGATGAGCTCCGGGATCCCGCCTATCCGGTTGGCCAGAACCGGCGTTCCCAACGCCTGCGATTCCAGAATAGACAGGGGGCAGTTCTCATACCAAACCGGGAAATAGACCGAAAACCTGGCCTCCGCCACCAGCGTGCGCAGCGCCTCCCCCGATTGGAAGCCCACATACCGGAGGTTGGGCGGAGCGTCCCGCATCAGGGGTTCCAGCGGCCCGCCCCCGGCCACGATAAACGGAATCTCCGGGCATAGACGGCACGCTGCCAAAAGGCCCGCCAGATCCTTTTCCTCCGCCAGCCTTCCGAAATATAAAACATAATCCTTCTTCGGCGCCGGCTCCCTTTCGCCCTCCCAATCGATAAAGTTATGGAGGACCAAGGTTTTCCCTGCGAACCGCCGGTCCTTCGCCAGCTTGGATTCCAGAAAACGGCTGGGACAGATAAAGCGATCGATCCGGTCGTAATGGTAGGTTTTTTGATACCCTATCCCCTCCAAGCTCCCCAAAATGCTTTTGGGAAGCGAACCATGGATACACCGGTAGCGCGCGCAGTTCCACTTGCTCCCCTCTATGCAGAGCTCGCATGGAACGCCTGTTTTTCCATTGAGCAGCAGGTGGTTGGGGCAGATCAGCTGAAAATCATGAACCGTTTGTACAATGGGAGTTTCCGGCCCCACTCCATCGATGACCGAGGGGGTCAGTTGAAAATTGATGTTGTTGAGATGTACGATGTCCGGCTTAAAATGGTCCACTAACGCGCGCATTTTTTTCCTGGCTTCCCCGGAATACAAAATCCGGAAAGGATACAGGTAGCGCCGCAGCGCCGCCGATCGGAAATCCATGGGGTAGGTGGCGAGCCCAAGGGCGTTCCCCACCGCGTTGCGGCTGTCGTACATTCCGAAATACTGTACTTCATGCCCCTGATCCCGTAGGTATGCGCCGGTTTTTAACAGATAGGTTTCAGCCCCTCCGCGGGAATAAAGGAATTTATTTACCAGCAAAATTTTCATTCTTGGCGACAGCCTTTTCCCTTGGCTCATCCTCTCCTCCCCTCCAAGTCTTGTCTCCTCTCTGCTGGAATGCGGCCCTGTGTGAAAAAGGACAGAATCATCATTTTGTTGATAAACGCCTGTCGGCTTCAAAGAACGGACAGCTTCATCTCAAGAGAGGCCGCCGGGAAGATAATTTTTAACTGCCGGAATGTGCAATTGTTAAATTATGCGATAAGAATTAGAGCCGCAGATCAAAAAAGGACTGCGGCTTTCAAACCATACAAAATCAGTGGAAATCTTACTTGCATGGAAAAAGGTTTGATGCTATAATAGGTAAAACTATAGGTTTAACAACCGCCGGAATGACGCCTAAAAAGAAAAAAATTTTACATCTTTTCGCTAAAAATCCGCTGTCAAAAATGCTAATCTAGTGAAAAAACACAAAATTCCTATGTTTTTTCACTCTATTTTTAAACCTATTCTTTTAGCAATCAACAAAATGATGATTCTGTTTAACTTATCAATCCCAAGCCTTCCAATTGGCGGATATGCTCGGCGCCCGTCGTCAGGAGATAGATGCGGGTGGTTTCCATCGAAGCATGGCCCAGGACGTCCGCCAGTTTTACGATATCCTTGCTGGCATGATAAAAGGTGGTGGCGAACAGGTGCCGCAGGTTATGGGGAAACACCTTGGCAGGCTCTACCTTGGCATGGGCGCACAGAGATTTCATCTCCTGCCAAATCTGCCGCCGCGAAAGCCCTTTCCCGCTTCTGGTCAGAAAGATCTCGCCAGAAGCGGTTTTTTGTGTCTCTGCATAGCGCAGCAGCTGCCGGCACAGCTTGCCAGGCAACAGGATTGTCCGGATTTTTCCCTTTAGGCGGACCTCTGCGCGTCCTCTGCGCGCCGCCTCCACCGTTATAAATTTCACCTCCGAAACCCGGATCCCGGTGCTACAGATGGTTTTCAGCAGCAGCTCCAGCCGGATGCGCCCCAGCCGGCCGGCCGTTTCCAAAAGGCGGGTATATTCCCCCTGGGTCAGCTCCTTGGAGGTTTCCCGGAACATCCGGCGCTGCACCTGTAAAAACTTTACGCGGCAGTCCTCCCAGCCGAGGAAGCCAAACAGGCCGTTGAGCGCGGACAGCTTGGCGTTGACGGTAACAGGGGCGCGGCCGGAAGCAGCCTGGTGTTCCCGCCATTTTGCAACGCTCTCCTTGGTAACGGGCCGCCCCTCCAGCCAAAGGGCAAACGCCCGGATATCCCTCAGGTATTTCTCAATGGTGGCCTCCGCGCGTTCCTCCTCCTTCAGCGAGCATGCAAACGCGGCAATCTTTTCAGCGGTTAAAATGTGTGCGGCCATGGTGGGAGTATTCATTGTTAAAGTCCTTCCTTTCTGCCCTTGCGCTTCTGTTGATTTTAATGTCTCTTATAAATATACACCTGTCCGCTCTCTGCAAGCAACAAAAAGGCCGCAGGAAGAATTTTCCTGCGGTTCAGGTTTCCCTTTTAAAAAGAGGGGAATTGTGGTAAACTAAATATGTTAATTCTATAAAATAGGAGTTTTGAATATGCAGTGGCTGAACCGTTTAGAAAGAAAATTCGGGCGATTTGCCATCCCCAATCTTATGGTCTATATCTGTTTGACCATGCTGGCCGTTTTTCTGCTGGACGTCATTATCGGTATTCCGGTCTCCTCGATGATTGCCCTAAGCCGCGCCGCGCTGCTGCGCGGGCAGATCTGGCGGCTTGTCACCTTTATCTTCGTCCCGCCTGCGTCCGGGGTAATTACCATCCTGTTCGCGCTCTATTTCTATTATTTTATCGGCTCCAGCCTGGAGGGCGCGTGGGGCTCCTTCCGGTTTAACGCCTATTACCTCTGCGGCATGCTGGGGGCTGTCCTAGCGGCGCTTATCAGCGGCTGGGGGAGCAACACCTACCTGAACCTCTCGCTGTTTCTGGCCTTTGCGCAGCTGTTCCCGGAGCACCAGGTGCTGCTGTTTTATATCCTCCCCGTGAAGGTCAAATATTTAGCCTATGTGGATTGGGCGCTGTTCGCCCTCAGCTTTATCACCGGCCTGCTGACGCGGGATTGGGCCACCTGCATGGCGATCCTCATGTCGCTGCTCAATTTCTTCCTCTTCTTCGGGCCGGACTTTACCCGGCGCTTCCGCGATAACCGCCGCTACAGCGCCGTGCGCAAAAATTGGCGGAACCAGATGCGGAACAACCAGAACCGTTTTTAACCGCCGTCATTTCATTTCTATCTTGAAGGAGGAACCCCCATGCCCACCGTCACCTTAGGCCGCACCGGTCTCGCCAGCGGCAAAAACGCCTTCGGCGCGCTGCCTATCCAGCGCACGGCGAAGGAGGAAGCCGTCCGCATTCTGCGGGAAGCCTATGAGCGCGGCTTCACCTATTACGATTCCGCGCGCGGCTACAGCGACAGCGAAGAGAAGCTCGGCGCCGCCTTCCATGGCATGCGCGACAAAATCCTCATCGCCACCAAAACGCCCTCCAAAACGGCGGAGGGGTTCTGGAAGGATCTTGAGACCTCGCTGCGGATGCTGCAAACCGACTACATCGATCTCTACCAGTTCCACAACCCCGCTCAATTCCCCCAGCCGGACGACGGGAGCGGGCTCTATGAAGCGATGCTGGAGGCAAAAAAGCAGGGGAAGATCCGCTTTATCGGCATTACCAACCACCGCTTGCCGGTGGCGGAGGCTGCGGTGGATTCCGGGCTTTACGACACCCTGCAATTCCCCTTCTCCTACCTCTCGGATGAGAAGGACATTGCGCTCGTGAAGCGCTGCCAGGAGAAAAACATCGGCTTTATCGCCATGAAAGCGCTCTCCGGCGGCCTTATCCAGAGCGCGGCGGCGGCCTATGCGTTTATGCTCGGCTATGAAAACGTGCTTCCCATCTGGGGCATTCAGCACATGCGGGAGATGGAGGAGTTCGCCGCCTTCGCCGAGACGCCCCCCGCTCTGAATGAGGAGCTGGAAGCGACCATCCAGCGGGACCGCCGGGAGCTGGCCGGGAACTTCTGCCGCGGTTGCGGCTATTGCCAGCCCTGCCCGGCGGGGATCGATATCCCGACCTGTGCGCGCATCTCGCTCCTATTGCGCCGCTCGCCGGCCGCCCGCTTTCTCGAACCGGATTTTCAGCGGCAGATGGCCCGAATTGAGGAGTGCCGGAACTGCGGTCACTGCATCAACCACTGTCCTTACGGGCTGAATACACCAGAGCTGCTGCGGGCAAACTATGAGGACTACAAGACCTTCCTGCGCTGAAATCCCCAAAAGCCGCCAAAAAGGAGGAGACCCATGGAGGAAAAAAGCCTGGACGCTGCGCTCGCGATCCTCTCCGAACGGTTCGGCCGCGACTCGCTCATCGCCCTTGCAACGGTGGACGGGGATCGCCCCGCCGTCCGCACGGTGAACAGCTTTTATGAGGACGGCGCGTTTTATGTCGTTACATACGGCTTATCGAACAAGATGAAGCAGATCGGGAAAAACCCGGCCGTCGCCATCTGCGGGGATTGGTTTACCGCTCACGGCACCGGGGAGAACATCGGGAACCCGCTGACGGAGTCAAACCGGGAGCTGGGGGCGAAGCTGCGCCATGTGTTCGCCGAGTGGTATGAGAACGGGCACGTCGACGAGAACGACCCCAACACCTGCATTCTGCGCATCCGGCTGAACAATGGGATTCTCTTTTCCCACGGTACGCGCTATGACCTTGATTTTACTGTCCGGCCATAAAGGCGGCCGGTTCAAAGCCGCTTTGGAAAGGATGAGTGTCCATGTGGGCATATGAAAGCGTATTTTATCAGATCTATCCGCTCGGCTTCTGCGGAGCGCCGCGCGAAAACGACGGTTCTTCCGCCTCCCGGATCGGGAAGCTGGCGGTTTGGGGACCGCACCTGAAAAAGCTGGGGGCCAACGCGCTCTACCTCTCCCCGCTTTTTGAATCGGATGCGCACGGCTACGACACGCGGGATTACCGCCTGGTGGACCGGCGGCTGGGGACCAACGAGGAATTTGCCGCCGTCTGCCGTTCGCTGCATCAGGATGGGGTGCGCATTGTGCTCGACGGGGTGTTTAACCACGTTGGGCGCGGCTTCTGGGCGTTTCAGGATGTGCTCAAAAACCGGGAGAACTCCCCCTACAAGGATTGGTTCCATATCAATTTCGGCGGGAACAACGGGTACCAGGACGGGCTCTGGTATGAGGGTTGGGAAGGACACTTTGAGCTGGTGCGCTTGAACCTACAGAATGAGGCGGTGGTGGAGCACCTCTTTTCCTGCATCCGCGGCTGGGTGGAGCAGTTTGATATTGACGGGCTGCGCCTGGACGTTGCCTACTGCCTGGATCGGGGGTTTTTGAACCGGCTGCGCAGCTTCTGCGACTCGTTGAAGCCGGATTTCTTCCTCGTCGGCGAGGTGCTGCACGGGGACTACAACCCCTATTTGCAGGAGGGGATGCTGCACAGCGTTACCAACTATGAGTGCTACAAAGGGCTCTATTCGAGCTTTAACAGCCTGAACCTTTTTGAAATCACCCACTCGCTGCTGCGGCAGTTTGGGCCGGAGAATTGGACGCTCTATAAAGGCCGCCACCTCCTCTGCTTTGTGGATAACCACGATGTCACCCGCATCGCCAGCATGCTCCAGGAGCCGCGGCATCTCCCGCTGATCTATGCGCTGCTGTTCGCCATGCCGGGCATTCCCTGCCTTTATTATGGAAGCGAATGGGGCGCGCCCGGCCGCAAGGAGGAAGGGGATCCCGCGCTGCGCCCCTCCTTCCCGGCTCCGGAGTGGAACGCGCTGACCGATGCCCTCCGCTCTATGGCGAAGGCACACCGGGAGAGCCGGGCGCTCTGCTATGGGGACTTCCACTCGCTGCTCTTACAAAACAAGCAGGTGATCTTTGAGCGCGCCTGCGAAGGGGAACGGGTGTTGGTGGCTATCAATGCGGACGCCGAACCGTTCACCGCGCATTTCAACGCCAATGCCGGGCGGGCGCGGGATCTGTTGAGCGGGGAAACCCACGATTTCGGCGGCGGGAGCGTTCTGCCCCCCTTCAGCGCCGCCTATTGGCAGGTCTATTAACGCGCTCCCCCGGAGCGAAAACAGCGGGCTTCCAAAGGGTACGCATACCCTTTGGAAGCCCGTTTTTTGGCTGCCTTCATCCATAACAAAAAATCTCCGGCGCAGAAAATTGCGCCGGAGATTTTTCAACGTTTGGAAGATTTACTTCTCTACCTCATAGAGCTTCGAGAGACGGACGAGGTGCTCATATTTATCAATGGCCACCTTATCGGCCTTCTCAAAGAGCACATTCGCGCGCTCAGGGAAGGTCCGGGTCAGCGAGGAGTAACGAACCTCGTTCGCAATGAACTCCTGATAGCTGCCCTTCGGCGCCTTGGAATCCAGCTGGAAGGGGTTCTTGCCCTCCTCGGCCACGCGCGGGTCAAACCGGAAGGTATGCCAGTAACCGGACTCTACCGCACGCTTCATCTCGTTCTCAGCCTGGGTCATGCCGCCCTTGATGCCGTGGTTGATGCAGGGGGCGTAAGCGATAACCAGCGACGGGCCATGATAGTTCTCGGCCTCCACCATCGCTTTAATGCACTGGTTGTAGTCCGCGCCCATCGAGACCTGCGCCACGTACACATAGCCGTAGCTCATGGCGATAGCGGCGAGATCCTTGTTCTTGACCTCCTTGCCTGCGGCCGCGAACTGCGCAACCGCACCGACCGGGGTAGCCTTGGAGGACTGTCCGCCGGTGTTGGAGTAAACCTCGGTGTTGAAGCAGAGGATGTTGACATCCTCGCCCGACGCGAGCACATGGTCCAAACCGCCGAAGCCAATGTCAAAGGCCCAGCCGTCGCCGCCGAAGATCCAGACCGACTTCTTGTTGAGGTAATCCTTGTACTTGAGGATCTCGGAAGCCAGGTTGGAACGGTTCTTTTCAAGCGCCGCAACCAGCTTATCGGTCGCCGGCTTGTTGGCCGCGCTGTCGTCCGCCGTGGCGAGGTACTCTTCGCCGGCAGCCTTCAGACCGGCATCCTTGGTCTCCTTCACGAGCTCGCAGACCTTGCCGATCAGATCCTTGCGCAGCGTAGCCTGCGCCAGATACATGCCGTAGCCATATTCGGCGTTGTCCTCGAACAGCGAGTTCGCCCACGCCGGGCCATGGCCTTCGTGGTTGACCGTGTAAGGCGTAGAAGGCGCGCTGCCGCCCCAGATGGAGGAACAGCCGGTCGCGTTGGCGATATACATCCGATCGCCGAAGAGCTGGGTCGTCAGCTTGGCGTAAGGCGTTTCGCCGCAGCCCGCGCAGGCGCCGGAGAACTCAAGCAGCGGCTGCTTGAACTGGCTGCCCTTAACGGTGGTCTCCTTGAACTTCTCAAGCACTTCGGGCTTCTTCGGAAGCTTGTGGGCATAATTAAATATATCCTGCTGCGCAAGCTGGCTGTCGAGCTTCTCCATAACCAGCGCCTTCTCGCCCTTCTTGCCGGGGCAGACGGTCGCGCAGACGCCGCAGCCGGTGCAGTCAAGCGCCGATACGGTCATGGCGAAGTTCAAGCCGGGCATGCCGGTCATCTTGACGGCCTTGGTCCCTTCGGGAGCGGCCGCCAGCTCGTCGTCGGTCATCACGATCGGGCGGATAACCGCATGCGGGCAGACATAGGAGCAGAAGTTGCACTGGATGCAGTTCTCCGGCTTCCAGCAGGGGACGTCTACCGCGACGCCGCGCTTCTCAAAGGCGGAGGAGCCGACCGGGAAGGTGCCGTCCGGCGCATCCTTAAAGGCGGAAACAGGCAGCTCGTTGCCGTGCTGGGCCGTCTCCGGAATGAGGATATTGTTGACGAAATCAACAACGTCCTTGCGGTCGCCGGTGGCAACGTGCTTCTTCGCATCGTCAGACGCGCTCTTCCAGGAGGCGGGAACTTCGATCTTCTTAAATTCCTTCGCGCCGGCCTCGATGGCGTCGTGGTTCATCTTAACGACCGCTTCGCCCTTGCGGCCATAGGAGGCGGTGGCGGCGTCCTTCATATACTGAATGGCGTCGGCCGCCGGGATGATGTTCGCAATGGTGAAGAACGCGGACTGCAAAACGGTGTTGATGCGCCCGCCTAGGCCGATCTTGCGGCCGATGTCGATACCGTCGATGATATAGAAGTTGATGTCGTTGTCGGCGATATATTTCTTCATCTTGCCGGGGAGGCGCTTATCCAGCTCTTCCACGCTCCAGGGGCAGTTGAGCAGGAAGGAGCCGCCCTTCTTCAGATCCTGCACCATGTCGTATTTATCCACATAGGCGGGATTGTGGCAGGCGACGAAATCCGCCTTGTTGATGAGGTAGGTGGACTTAATCGGGGTGTCGCCAAAGCGCAGATGGGAAACGGTCAGGCCGCCCGACTTCTTGGAGTCATAATCAAAATACGCCTGAACGTACTTGTCGGTATGGTCGCCGATGATCTTGATCGAGTTCTTGTTGGCGCCAACGGTGCCGTCCGAGCCGAGGCCCCAGAACTTGCAGGCGGTGGTGCCTTCGCGCTGGGTATCGGGCGCGTCGGGCGCGCGCATGAGGGAGAGGCCGGTGACGTCGTCGTTGATGGAAACGGTAAAACGCTCCTTCTCGCGGGTCTTGGCGTTGTGGTAAACGGCCATGATGTCCGCGGGAACGGTGTCCTTCGAGCCGAGGCCGTAGCGGCCGGAGAAGATCGGAACGTTGTTGAACTTGGTGTTCTTGAGCGCAAGCACAACGTCGAGGTAAAGCGGCTCGCCCAGAGAGCCGGGCTCCTTGGTGCGATCGAGAACCGAGATGGTCTCCACCGAATCCGGAATGGCGGCAATCAGGTGATCCTTCGAGAACGGACGGTAGAGCCGGACTTTAATGAGGCCGACCTTGTCGCCGTGCGCGTTCATATAATCGATGGTCTCTTCGGCGGTGTCGTTGACCGAGCCCATCGCAATGATGATGTGCTTGGCGTCGGGCGCGCCATAGTAGTTAAAGAGTTCATAGTTGGTGCCGATCTTCTCGTTGACCTTGTGCATGTACTCCTCAACGATGGCGGGCAGCGCATCATAGTAGGGGTTGCAGGCTTCGCGGGCCTGGAAGAAGATGTCGGGGTTCTGGGCGGTGCCGCGCAGAACCGGACGGTTCGGGTTGAGCGAACGGTTGCGGAACGCCTCGACGGCGTCCATATCGATCATGTCGCGCAGATCCTCATCATCCCAAACCTCAATCTTCTGCAACTCGTGGGAGGTGCGGAAGCCGTCGAAGAAGTGCAGGAACGGAACGCGGCCCTTGATCGCCGAGAGATGGGCGACGGCGCCGAGATCCATGACCTCCTGCGGGTTCTGGGAGGCAAGCATGGCAAAGCCGGTCTGGCGGCAGGCATACACGTCGGAGTGATCGCCGTAGATATTCAGCGCATGGGAAGCCACGCAGCGGGCGGACACGTCGATAACGCCGGGGAGCAGCTCGCCGGCGATCTTGTACATGTTCGGGATCATCAGCAGCAGGCCCTGCGAAGCGGTGAAGGTGGTGGTCAGCGCGCCGCCTTGCAGCGAGCCGTGCACCGTGCCGGCAGCGCCGGCCTCGCTCTGCATTTCCACCACGCGCACAGAGCGGCCGAACAGGTTCTTCTTTCCGTTCGCGGACCACTCATCGGTGGCTTCCGCCATGACGGATGAAGGGGTGATCGGATAGATTGCGGCAACGTCGGTAAACGCATACGACACATGCGCGGCCGCATGGTTGCCGTCCATCGTTTTTCTCTTTCTTGCCATAACTTTCTTATTTCCTCCCTTTGGATGTATTGACCTTTTGAAAGCGTTAAGCACACTTCGGCTATCCTAGTAGATTTTAACACGTTTGGATATCGCTGTAAAGAGCGCCGCACACAAAATCCCGCTATTTTGTGCGATTTCCCCGCAAACGGCCGGGATAAGGACCTTGTTTTTTTGTCCGGGCCGTCCCTTTAAAGCGGCAAAGCTCCCGGCCCCGCCGCCGGGCGAAAAAGAAAGCGGCGGAATTATTGTAAGCCTATCGGCGATCTCTTATACGAAAAGGGAGGCTAAAAAAGGCGCGCTGCAAAATGGAATCATTTTGCAGCGCGCTTTTTTCTGCAAGCCGGAGGAACGGCCCGCACGATTTCTTTTACAGGCCGCAGACGCCTTTTTAACGGCCTGCTCCATTTTACAGCGGATCTCTTTTTAAAACAAATCGCGGATGGTTTTTTCGGCAAAGGCGTCGAGCGCTTGGTAATCCATCGCGCCGATATAATAGGACTCCAGCTCGTCGTGCAGCGCTTTGGCCTCGGCCAGATAGTCTACCGCCTGGCGCAGCATCTCCGCCCCGGCCTTGCGGGTA
This sequence comes from Provencibacterium sp., assembly GCA_022793895.1. Classification (GTDB taxonomy): domain Bacteria; phylum Bacillota; class Clostridia; order Oscillospirales; family Ruminococcaceae; genus Harryflintia. The sequence goes on from JAAWDS010000011.1 coordinate 32,384, forward strand.
AAGGAAAGACGCTGCTTGCGCGAACGGAGGGCTTCCATATCGGTAAAGCGGCGGGCGTGCAGCACCCGGTAGGGCGTGACCGTGAGCGGGTGGCGGCGGTTGGAGGTCATGAATCCCAGCGAAAGCGCAGGAATGAAAAGATGTTCGAGCTTCCCGGCCGGGTCCAGCGGGCAGTAGCAGGAAACAACGTCATAGCCCTGTTCGAGCGCATGGGCCCGCAGCTCTTGCAGCAGGAGGCGGGAGGCTACGCCGTAGTCGTCTTCTATCACATAGATCCGTTCGGCGAGCGCGCAGGCGGTCTCCTCAAACACCACAATTCCCTTATCGGTAATGCCGCTTAAAAAGCGGACGTCCTCCCGCGGCTTCCGGCCCGCCTGGCGGCGCATTTCACGGGCGGCCAGGCGGGCGGCATGCTCCCGGATCTTCTCCAGGTTGGTATTCTCCAGCGCGAGAAGCCGGGTGTCCTCCGCCAAGGCGGCATAGGCGGCCAGAAAGCGGGTGGAGAGGGCGTGCAGCGAAGAGATGCGCCGGGTCAGCCGGAGGATCTCCTCGCGGTGGGCGCGCAGCTTGCCGGCGTCCCAGCAGGCGCAAAGGTTTAGGATGTGGTCATAAGCGCCGGGACATTTGGGCTCCAGCAGGTGGGGCGGGGTGCCGTCCGCTACCGAAAGCTGCCGGTTATGTAAAATGACCCCATCCAACGATCCGCAGTCCGAAGAGCAGTAGATCTCCTCCACCGTTTCCTCCTCCCCGCCTGCGGCCTGCGCAATACGTTTCATCAAGGTCGATTTTCCGCTCCCCGGCCCGCCTTTAATTATATAGGTTGCCCAGCCGTCCTTTTCTCTTTCAAGCTGGTCAAACCTTGAAACAAAGCCCTGCGGCGTGTTTGCGCCCAGAAAAAACCGCAGCAGCCTAACGCCATCGGTCATACTGTTTCCTCCTTAACGCATATTGGCCCTATTTTTCTATAAAAAGCCTCTGAACCATACTATTCCGCGCGGGCATGTTCTGATACTCGCAGGGCCGGGCGGGCAGCCCTTTGGAAAGGGCTGCCCAAGCCTGGATAAAATGAAAAAAACGCTCTGCGCGGCATACCAGAAAAACAGGCGGCATGCTCCCGTAAAAGGCAAGCCTACCGCCTGTTTTTTGCTTGAGGTTTTTAAAAGGGCTTATCTCTTGGCACGGGACTTGTTCATGCAAACGATATTCCGGCTGCATCCCTTTAGCCTGCGTTCCTACCTATTCCGTTTTTTCTTCCGTATCCGGACGGAATGGGCCGGCCTTCCCAGCTGCCTTCATCATTTTCCGAGACGTCCGCAGATACAAGGCGGCTACAAGCGCGGTGGAGAGCAGATCGGCCGCCGGCTGCGCCCAGGCCAGGCCGTTGGCCCGTAGAATGGCCTGTAGGATAAACAGGGCCGGAATATAAACGATCCCCTGACGGCTGAGATTAATAATTAGGGATTGTACCGCCGCGCCCATAGCCTGCAAAGCATTGGTCAATACATAAAATGCGCCGAACAGGAAGCTGGTGGTCAGCAGGATATTTGTAAAGCTGACCGCATAGTCAAAAGACGCCGGCTCCCTTAAAAACACGCGGATGATGGGATCCCGCAGCAGATAACACAGCCCTGTCATGGCCGCGCTGAGTCCCAGGGAAAGGAGGATGGAAAAACGCATGATCCTTTTAAAACGTTCCCATAGCCTCGCGCCGACACAGTAGCCCAGCAGCGGCTGAACGCCTTGCCCAAAGCCGATGCAGACCATACCGGTCATCATCGTCACCTTCATAGCCACGCCCATCCCTGCTAAGGCCATATCTCCATAACCCGCCATCTGTGCATTGACGATGATTTGGGACACGCTCATCAGCAGGGATCCCAGAGAGGCCGGAATACCAATGGCAAGCACGCCGCTGCAAACGCCGTCTTTCAGGCTGAAATCCTGGATGCGAATGCTGAGGGAAGAGTGGCCCCGCAGAAAATAAAGAATATAATAGCCAGCGCCCGCCACGTTGCCGATAACGGTAGCAACCGCCGCGCCGGCGATTCCCCAGCGGAAGCTCAAAATCAGGATGGGATCCAGAATCATGTTGAGAAGGTTGCCCAGGATCTGCCCGAACATAGCCCGGTTGGGCTGCCCTTCCGCACGGAGAATATTGGAATAACAGTTGGAAATCAGAACAAAAGGACCGCCCAGGGCAACAACGGTTAAATAGATTTTTGCCGGCTCCCAGGTATCTGCGCTAGCCCCGATCAACGTCAAAATGGGATCCATAAAAATCAAAAAAACGGCCGATAGGATCCCTCCTACCGTCACGCAGCCCCACATGCAGAAGGAGCATACCTTTTTTGCATATTCCGTCCGGCCTTCCCCAAAGGAACGGGCAATGACCGAAGCGCCGCCCATGCCGAAAACGGTCCCGACAGCCATGAAAATCAGAAAAACCGGTGTGGCAAGGGAGACCGCCGCCACCAGAATGTCATTGTGCGTTTGCGCAATAAAAAATGTATCCGCCAGATTATAGATTAGGACCATCAGCATAGCCGCCATGGCGGGAATTGCATTTTTCAACACCGCCTTTGGTATGGGAGCTCTCTCGAAAACATCGATGCTGTTCATGATAAATTCCTCCTTAAAAAATTAAAAGTATCATATCAACAGCTTGCTTTTTATATTTCGAAAAAATCCGCCGCAGCAGCGGCGGCATTTTTTAAAGAGAAGCGCGCACCTTTTTTAGAAGCGTATAAAAAATATCCCGTTCCGTCTCTGTCAGATCAGAAAGCAGCCGTTCCTCCGCCTCGGCCCGGTGGTGCAGCGCCGAACGGACGCATTCGATACCTGCCGGTGTGATCCGCACCAGCTTAACCCGCCGGTCTCCAGCGTCTCCAAAGCCCTCCGCAAATCCCTTTTGCTCCAGTCGGGCAATGATCCCCGCCGCCGTGGACTGCGCCACATGCAGAATCTGCTCCAGCTCTTTCAGCGAGCGCTTCCCATCCGGAGCCCGGTCAAGCTCTACCAGCACGTCTAGCTGCGCCAAGGTCATATCCTGGGGCCGCAGCGCGTTATTGGCGTTTTTTCGTAGTTCATCGCTAATTTGTTTAATCAGCAGTCCGCAATCCCGCGGGTTTTCCATATGGCATCCCTCCGATCATGAAATTATAATAGCATGCTTTTAATATTCTGTCAATAGCTTGCTTTTGATTTTTAATTTACTTTTAAGGGAGACCTGAGCCGGATAGCCTCCCGGCAGCCCCCACGGCCCATCCCTCCATCCGCCGCGCCGGGTATTGACGGTTCCTGCCCCCCGTAGTAAAATATCTTTGCCTGCGGCAAATTCCGCAGGCTCCGGCAGAGACGCCGGAACGGCAGGATGGGAGGAGGGAAGCAATGATTGAAAAGCTGGCGGACATGGTGGGGGTCACACCCCAGGCGTTTCTAGCCACCATCGGCATTTTCGGAGCGGCGTTCCTCGTTCTCTTCATCAAAATGAAGATCGATGAGAAGAAGGGCGTCAACAGCCAGGAGAAGGAGGATATCCGGAAGATCGTGGCCAACCTGGCGCCCGGCGGGACAGAATACACGGCGGCTTACGCCCACAGCAAGGAGGTCTATGGCGGCGCGCGGGTACGCCGGGAGGTCTACCACTATTATGCGGTGGGCTTCCGTCCCGACCAGACGGATCACCTGTGGGTGATCCCCATTGGTATGGAGGGCGGCAAAATGGTCTATACCGAGCCGGTCAAAGCCTGCGCGGAGACGGTCGAGTACATCGGCGGCAACGCTTACCAGCTCCTTTTGAAGTTCCCCGGCAAGAGACAGAATTTCATCCAGCTCACGGTGGACGCCAGCAACACCCGGCTGGGCAAGGAGTGCCAGGTAAACATCCAGCAGCCGGAGGAGGCGGAAGCCTTCCGAGCGTTCGCACAGGCCTTCCAGGAGCGGGTAAACGACACGCTGGGCGTGGACAAAAAGGGCCGCGCCCTACATTCCTAAAAAAGAAGAGAAGAGGAGAAGAACACCATGAAAAATATTCTCAGAGGCTTCAGCCGCGAGGTTTTCTTTTTTTTAGTTTTCGCCGGCTTCCTGCTGTATATGACGGTACCGGATGTTGTGATTTTCCTAAAACCGGCCATCAGCTTCGAGGAGCTGCTGGAGGAGGACGGCCGCACGCTGGAGGCGGGCAGCCACGTATCCGGAAGGGTTCCCTATGTATTGGAACATTTCGCCTCGGAAAGTACATACACCCAACGCAGCGACGGCTCCCGCAGCGGTAGCCGCAGCACCGGGAGATTTTATCCGCTGTTTTGGACGGGCGGCCTCGCCGCGCTGAAATGCCGTCAGGCAGATGTGGAGACGCTGGATCAGCTGGCGGAAGAAACCTACCTCTACCTCATGACCGGGGAGGAACCAACCACCGTGTTTTCCATGGAGGGCAAGGCCGAGCCCCTGAACGAAAAGCTGACGAACTACTACCGTGAATACATGGCGGATATGGATTTCACGGCCGACGAGCTAGACGCCCTAGGCCAACCGCTCTGCGTCCGTTATGTCAACTTTACCGCCGTCTGGGTGATGTTCGCTATAGGAGTCCTTCTGGCCGTGCTGGGCGTTCTGCTGTTCCTGCGGCGCTACCGGCTGGCCGTCCATGGCTCCGGCTTGCAGCGGGCGGAGGACCTGCCGGATGTGCCCTGAGCCTCCTCCCGGCGGATTTCCCTCTTGCATTCTGCGGCCGAACGCTTTAAAATGGGAGAAAGGGAATCCCGCCTAAAGGTTTTGAAACGGCGGCGGAACCACCCGAAAAATGGAGACGTCCGCAGCTTTGCCTCCCGGCAGGAAAGGCGCAAAGCGCAAGAAAGGAATGGTTAGCATGGATAACAAAGTATTGGTAGAGACCTCGGCGCGCCATGTACACGTCACCGAGAAGGATCTCGAAATTCTGTTCGGCAAGGGCGCGGCCCTCACCCCGAAAAAGGATCTTTCCCAGCCCGGCCAGTTCGCCTGCACCGAGCGGGTCGATATCGTCGGCCCGAAGCGCGAGCTGAAAAACGTTTCGATCCTGGGGCCGGTCCGCAAGGATACCCAGGTGGAGCTCTCCTTGACCGACGCGCGCAGCATCGGCCTGGCGGTCCCTGTGCGTGAATCGGGCGATATCGCCGGCAGCGCAGGCTGCAAGCTGGTCGGCCCCTGCGGCGAGGTGGAGATTGCCGAAGGCGTCATCGCCGCCAAGCGCCATATCCATGCCACCCCAGCGGATGCGGAACGCCTGGGCCTCAGCGACAAGCAGGTTGTCAAGGTCAAGGTGGAGTCCGACGGCCGCAGCCTGGTTTTCGATGACGTCGTCGTCCGTGTCCGCGGCGATTTTGCCTGGGCCATGCACATCGATACCGACGAGTCCAACGCCGCCGGCTGCGCGGGCGAGGTCTACGGCGAGATCATCAAATAGGGAACGTCCGCTATCCGCCGCAGACGGAAAAGGGCGTACCTGCAAAACAGAAAAGATCCCCGGCCGGGCGATCCTCCGGCTTTCAGGAAAAGGGCGTGCTGCAAAACTTCCGTTTTGCAGCACGCCCTTTAGTCTGCCGGAACCGGGTTCACGGCCGCATCCTGCCCTCCAGCCGCCTGCGCCTCGCAGCAGGCGCGGTAGTCGCCTGGGGTTTGGCCAACCGATTGCTTAAATTTGCGGATAAAGCTCGAAGGCTGCACATAGCCGACCCGGACCGCTATATCGTTGACCGGCATGGAGGTTGAGGACAGCAGGGCCCTGGCGGTATCAATGCGCAGCGTATTGATATAGGCGGAGACATTCTGCCCCATGCAGCTTTTAAACTGGTGGCTGAAGTTGGAGATCGACATGTTGAAGTGATCGGAGAGCGTTTTCACGCAGAAATCCGCATCGGCGAAGTGTTCGCGGATATAGGCGGAGACATCCCCCGCCTCCAGGCTCTTGCCGCCGCGGCGGTTTTGATCCAGATAGGCGATGATGTCCTCGCTGATCTGCTCGACGATCCCCACAAAGTCCTCCACGGTGCGGAGATTTTCATTGACGCTGAGGTTTTGGTATTTCGTTTCAAAGGAGGGGTAGGCCTGGCTGATGGTGTGGGTTGCGCGCAGGGCCGTGTTAATAATGTCATAAAACAGGCAGATAGCCAGAAACAGGCTCTGCTGTTCCCCGCGGATACGCGCGGTCAGGTTCTGCATGATGAACTGGATTTTCACCGTGTTGCCGTTGACGATGGCATAGTAGAGCGAATCCAGCTCCTCCTTGGGATAGAAATAATGTTCAAGCGCGGTTTCCTGCCGGCAGTCGGCATAGAAAATGACCTGGTTCTTTCCCCGGATGAGCTGGTATTTGGCCGCGGTGCAGGCTTCGTTGTAGGCGGCGAGCAGCTGGGCGGTCGATCCGCGCGGTTCGCTCACGCCGATGGTCAGGCTGCGTCCCACCGCCTCCTGGTAGTGCATGGGCAAAAGCTGCAAGCGCTGTTCAAGCGCCGGGCGTATATCCGGGCTAGGCAGCGAGAGGATGAAAACAAAGCTCTGCTGCTCCAGATATTCCAGCATGAACACCTCATAATCCACCGAGAGCATCTCCCGCAGCTGCTCAAAGATGCTTACCTCCCCGGCGGCCTGATCGCTCTCCCATTCGGTCAGGAAAACGGCAACCTGAAACGCGCTGCCGGACAAGAGCATGCCTAAGCCCCCGCAGTCGGCGTTAAAGGCGTCGATATCCGGGTATTCCCCGCGCAGCAGCCGGAAGATGCGCGCCTCGCGCAGAATCTCCTCCTCGTGCGGCGAACGGGCCTGGCCAACGCTCTCCAGCGCGCGCTGCGCCGTTTCGATCAGGTTGAGGTTCTCCGAAAGACCGGGGCTCACGCGGCGCGCCGCCTGGCCCAGCGCGCGCAGAGGCCTGTAGCAGCGCTTCATCTGCTCATAAATAACGAAGGCGCCCAGCGAGATGATGGCCAGCAGGCTGGCAAAGTAAACGAACCCCGGCAGCCGCATGCGCGCGGTGATCTCCCGGACGGGGATGAAGAAAACAAGGCTGGGCTCGGCGCCCTTAGAGTCCGAACGCACCAGATAATAGGTCTCGCCGTCGCAGCTCCAGCGGCTGAAATTGGAGCGTACCCGCTCTGCCGCCTCCTGGAAGCGCTCGTCCGCGTGGCGGGCATAGAGCACGCCGCCCTGCGCATTCAGCAGCAGGACCGGGTAATCCCCCCCTGCCGAGGTGAGAATTTCTTCAAGCTGCGCCGAAGAGAGCTGAAAAATAAACTGCCGCTCCCCCAGAGGGAAGATATAAAAAATCCCTCTGCTGCCAACATCCGGGTAGAGCGGCGCGTTGATCCAGAAGGGGCCGGGCAGCGAGCGGAGCGTTTCAAATATTTCCTGCGCATCGGCAAGCTTCGTTCCGCTGGCCGAGGTAAAGAGATAACGGGCGTTGGCCGTTCCGGCAGTTGAGAAAAAATAGTCCAGCCCATCCTGATGATAAAAAATATTCTCTACCGATCCGTTGACGCTCTGGAAATAGCGCAGCTTGCGGCAGATATCCATGTAGCAGGTGGGGTTCTCCTCAATATTGCGCCGGGAGAAGTGGCTGTCGCCAACGCACTGCATGGCGAAGCTATCCATCTGCTTGGCCTGGGTATACAAAGCGCTCTGCGCCTTTTCGCACAGCGAAGCGCTCTGATCCAGCAGCGTGCTGCGCAAGGAAGAAAAGAAAAAGCGCTGCACCACAACGCCCAGCAGCACCAGCGGGATGAGCAGCAGGATAAGATAGGAGCAAAGATAACGCCAGAAGAGCTCGTTCTTTTTAAAGGTATTTTTCATCTTTTCCCTCCCGGCAGCAGATTGTACAATTTCAAGTCCCGGATAGGGACCTTTCCTATTATAACATTCCATCCGGCAGGGATTCAAACAAAATATACGCGTTTGACGCCCATTAAAAGGGGATTTTCAAAAAATGTTGATCCTCTGTGCAGATTTTGCAGATCCTTTATTGCAGGTTCAAGAACTGCATATCCCAAAACAAAAACGAATGATTTACACAAATGATCTTGAAATGGTATAAATGTTTTGTACAGAAAAGGCAAGACCCCATGCAAAGCGTCCGGTAAAATTTTTCCAAGGAGGCCATAGCTATGACACAGGCGCAGCCCACCATCCACACGCCCGCCAGCAGGCGGCGGCACAAGCTGCGGATGATTACCCGCAACGGCATGCTGTATCTGTTTCTCCTGCCCGCGCTGCTTTATATCCTTCTTTTCCAATATGTGCCGCTGTATGGCATTCAGATCGCCTTCAAGGATTTTGTGGCCATTGAAGGCATCTGGAACAGTCCCTGGGTAGGCTTCAAGCATTTCAGCGCCTTCTTCTCCTCCTACCGCTTTTGGGATCTCATCCGCAACACGCTGACGCTGAGCCTCTACCGGATCGCCATTGGCTTCCCTATGCCCATCCTGTTGGCGCTGCTGCTGAACTACACCACCTTCCGCCGGCTGGGGAAGTTTGCGCAGACCGCTACCTACGCCCCGCATTTCATCTCGGTCGTGGTTATGGTGGGCATGCTGCTGCTGTTCCTGTCTCCGAGCAACGGGGTTATTAACAAGCTCTTAGGCTTTATTGGGATCGACCCGGTTTTCTTTATGGGGGAGGCCGGCTATTTCAAACATATCTATGTCTGGTCGGGCATCTGGCAGACGACCGGCTGGAGCTCCATCATCTATATCGCCGCGCTTACCAGCGTCAGTCCGGAGCTGCATGAGGCCGCCGTTATCGACGGGGCCAACAAGCTCGAACGCATCTGGCACATCGATGTGCCCAGTATTCTGCCGACGGCGATTATTCTGCTGGTCATGGATGTCGGCCGGGTGATGAATGTCGGCTTTGAAAAGGTGCTGCTCATGCAGAACGATCTGAACCTGCCGGCCTCGGAGATCATCTCTACCTATACCTATAAGGTGGGCCTGCTCAACGCGCAATACAGCTATTCAACGGCTATCGGCCTGTTTAACAACATTATCAACTTCATTCTGCTCATCTCGGTGAACAAGCTGGCCAAGCGCATCTCAGGCACCGGCTTGTGGTAAGGAGGGAAAAGACTATGGCAGGCAAGCATCAAAAGATCCACCAGACCATGGCGGACAATGTGTTCGACATTGCCGTTAACCTTCTGGTCATTGTGATTACGCTGATCGTCGTTTATCCGCTCTATTTCGTCGTCATCGCCTCATTGAGCGACCCGGACGCGGTCAACAGCGGCGCCATGCTGTTCTACCCCGTCGCCGGGCAGGGCAAGCTGCTGAATCTGGAGGGGTATCAGCGCGTCTTTCAGGATGCGCGCATCTGGCGCGGCTACGGGAACACCATCTACTACACCGTTTTCGGGACGGCCATCGGCCTGTTTGCCACCGCCTTAGCAGGCTATGCGCTCTCGCGCCGGGATCTCGTGGGCCGGGGCGTTATCACCGGACTGTTTGTTTTCACCATGTATTTTTCCGGCGGCCTTATCCCGACCTATATGGCGGTAAAAAATTACCATATGACCAACACCTCCGCCGTGATGATTATCCTTGGCGCGGTGTCGGTGTACAACATCATCATTGCAAAGTCGTTCTTCCAATCCACCATCGGCATTGAGCTACAGGAGGCCGCTTTTATCGACGGATGCGGCAACGGGCGGTTCTTCGCCCTCATCGTTCTGCCGCTCTCCAAGTCGATCCTTGCCGTTTTGACCCTTTACTATGCCGTCGGTTACTGGAACTCCTTCTTCAACGGCCTCATCTATCTCAACGATGAAAAGCTCTATCCCTTGCAGCTCGTACTGCGCGATATCCTGGTTGCCAGCCAGATGCTGGCGGCGGATGTGACCGACATAGAGTCCATCGGCGACGCGCAGCGCATTGCCGAATCGCTCAAATATGGCGTTATTATTGTTTCCACGCTTCCCGTTTTAATTCTCTATCCGTTCCTACAGAAATACTTTGTGAAGGGTGTCATGATTGGCTCCGTCAAGGGCTGATCTGCCATAGTCAAACCAAAACCAATGGATGAAAGGATGAATCTGTATGCTTATTAAGAAATCCCTTGCAGTGCTGCTTGCGGCCGGCCTTGTCGCCTCCCTTGGGGCAGGGTGCAGCGGCGGGAGTTCTTCTGCAAGCTCCGCTGCTTCCCCCGCGCCGTCCGCCGCTTCCTCCGCCCCCGCCTCCTCAAAGGAGGAGCAGAGCTCCGCTGCGCAAGAAGAGGGCAACCTCAATAAGACCGGCGTTCCCATCCTCAAAGAAGCTGAGGAATTTACGGTGATGATTAGAAAATCCGCGCTGAGTAAGAACACCTACCCGGAGAAAGAGCCGATCCAGCAGATGGAGAAGGAGACCAACGTCAAGATCAACTGGCAGGAGATCGCGCCCAGCGGCTGGACCGAGAAGGTCAACCTCTCCTTCGCCTCCAACGAGCTGCCCGACGCGTTCATCAGCGGGATCGATAACAGCGTGCTGGTGCGCAACATGGCCGCGCTTGTGCCCATCGGCGATTATGTGGACGAATACGCGCCCGCCGTTAAGAAGCTGTGGGAGGAGCGGCCTGACATCAAGGCGGCGCTGACCGCGCCCGACGGGAAAATCTATTCCTTCGACACCGGCGAAGAATCGGCGTGGGGCGTTACCAATTCGCTGCTCTATATCAACAAGACCTGGCTGGATAAGCTGAACCTACAGGTCCCGACGACCACCGACGAGTTCCGGACGGTGCTGGAGGCCTTCAAGTCCCAAGATCCCAACGGCAATGGACAGGCGGATGAGATCCCCTTCTCCTTCTGCCAGCAGGATCTGTCCTATAACCTCTACTCGATGTTTGGATCCTTCGGCATTCTGGACAATGCGGATCACATCTACATCAAAGATGGAAAGGTTCTCTTCTCCGGTACCCAGCCCGGCTTCCGGGAGGCGCTGGAATACTTCAACTCCTTGGTGAACGCGGGCGTTCTGGATGTGGAAGGCTTCAGCCAGACGCTGGAGCAGCTACAGGCCAAGGGCAAGAGCGGCGACGTACTGCTCGGCGCTTTCCTCAGCTACAACAACGATACGGCCACCGGCGACAACTTTGAGAACTATATTCCCATCGAGCCCCTGAAGGGCACGGGCGACGAGGTGCTCTGGAACCGCGAAGGACAGATGGGCGGCAACAAGACCGGCTTTGTGATTACGAAAAACTGCAAGCATCCGGAGGCGCTGGTGCGCTGGCACGATTATATCAACTCCTCCTGGGAGAACAAGATGCTCTGGAGCTTCGGCCCGGAGGGACAGGCTTGGAAATTCAACGAGGACGGCCTCTGGATCCAGAACAACGACAGCCTCCCCGAAGGGGCAAGCTGGGGCGAATACCGCCACACCGTTGCGCCGGGTTCGCAGGCAAACTGGTTCTTCACCGCCGAGGAGGGTCTGAATAAGCGCCTGCTGGCTAAGCGCACCCAGGAGCGCCTGGATGCGATCACCGGCCTCTATGAGAAGTATTTCCCGGCTGAGAATCTCCAAAAGGGCTTTGAGGATGAGCAGACCTCCAACGATAAAAACATGCTGTTTGTCGAGATCGACTCCTACCTCAAAACCTTCGTGGCCAACAGCATCATGAAGGGCGTTACCGACGCGCAGTGGGAGGATCACCTCAAAAAGTGCGAATCGCTCAACGTCGAGCAATATACCTCCATGTGGCAGACCTTCTACGACAGCCACAAGTAAAACGGCTTTTATCCCCGGTGCGCCGCGCGCGGATTCTGCGCGCGGCGCATACGTCATAACCCTTTGCCGGGGAAACAGCCTATCGCGATTGGACTACAGAAAGGGCGGGCGGCTGGAAGCTGCCGCTTTGCCGGGAAAGGATGGAATCCGGTTTGGAAAAGAGGAAAAACCTGCTGTTTGTGTTCGCCGATCAGTGGCGCCGCGCGGCGCTGGGCGCTTATCATGGGGATCCGGTGCGCACGCCGCGCATGGATGCCTTTGCAGAAGAAGGGACGGTTTTTGAGAACGGCGTGAGCGCCTGCCCGCTTTGCTCGCCTGCGCGCGCAAGCATGCTGACCGGCAAGGATCCGCTGGCAACGGGGGTATTCACCAACTGCAAGCCCGGAACCAGCATTCGCCTGCGCGATGAGGAGGTGTGCATTGCCGACGTGCTGAAGCCCCTGGGCTACCAGACAGGCTATATCGGCAAATGGCACCTGGATGAGTCGGAGCTGAACTACAACCCTGCGCCCGCCTCCGGCGCGAAGGATTGGGATGCCTACACGCCGCCCGGACCGCGGCGGCATGGCTTCGATTTCTGGCATTCCTATGGGGCGTGCGACCGCCACCTGCACCCGCACTATTGGGAAAATACCCCGGAGCGCCTGCAATTCGATCAGTGGAGCCCTGAGCACGAGACCGATGTGGCGCTCGACTTTCTGCGCGGGCTGGACCGGGAGAACCCCTTCTGCCTCTTCATCTCCTGGAATCCGCCCCATAGCCCCTATGACCAGGTACCGGAAAAGTATCTCGACCTCTATCGGGAACAGGAGATCCATTTCCGGGGAAATGTGATTCCCCACGATCTGCACACCCACACCTACGAGACCTTTGGGTACACGCCGGAAACCCTGCGCGAAGCTACCCGCCAGTATTACGCCGAGGTCTCCGGGCTGGACGATCAGTTCGGCCGCCTGATGGACGGGCTGCGCGCGCTTGGGCTCGAAGAGGATACCTATGTCGTCGTTACCGCGGACCACGGGGATATGCTGGGCTCCCATGGGATGATGGCCAAGCATGTCTGGCATGAGGAGTCGATCGGCGTGCCGCTCCTGCTGCGCGGTCCGGGCGTTCCCCGGCGCCGCTGCAATACGGTGGTCTCCACACCCGACCTTGCGCCCACGCTGTTGGCGCTGATGGGCGCGCCGGTCCCGGCCGCCATGCAGGGCTCGGATCTCTCAAGGATGATTCTGGAGGGTGGGGAGGAGCCGCGCGCCGCCTATCTGTGCGCATGCCCTGGGCGCGACGTCTTTTTGCAGGCATTCCGCGAGGCGGGGAAAAGCCCGCTGGATTATGGCTGGCGCGCGCTCAGAACCGAGACGCATACCTACGTCGTCGAAGTGGGATACGACGTAACGCCCAAGCTGCACCGCCTGCTCTATGACCTTCAGGCCGACCCCCTCCAGCAGCATCCGCTGGCGATTGAGAAGCCGGAGGAAAACCCCCTGACCGCCCGGTTTGAAGAGCAGCTGCGCCGTTGGATGCGCGAGAGCGGCGACGGGTTCTTGCAGCATCTGGAGCCCTGATAAGGGGCCGGGCAGCGGACATCTCAGGCGGCGAATCCCGCTTCGCAGTTTGTCCCGCCTTGCTGAAAGCGAAATTTTAAGGGACGGCCGCCGCAGCGAAAGCAGCGGAGGCCGTCCCTCTTTTTAAGATTTAGGCGGCGCCTTAAAAATACTGCGCGTCGCCGCCCAGCTGGTCCGGCAGCCCCTGCACCTGGCCGTTTTGCAGGCGGAACTGGCGGCGGTAGCGGCCGGGCGGCAGCCCCATGGCGCGCTTAAAAAAGGCGTTGAAGTGGCTTTCATCATAAAACCCCAGCTCCTCGGCAATCTGCCGGATGCTCTTATCGCTGACCTGTAGCCACAGGCAGGCGCGGCTACAGCGCAGCTTGCTGCAATATTCCACCGCGCTGCATCCAAGCTCCCGGTTCGCCAGCCGTTCCAGGTGGGTTTTGCTCAGGTTCATCTCTGCGCACATCTCCTCCAGGCTTAACGAATAGGGGCCGCGGCGCTGGAGCATCTCCAAAAAGCGGTTTTTGAAGGTCAAATCGCGCCCCACCCGGCTGACCTCCAGCAGCTCGAAAAGCATCGATTCGGCGAGATTGAGCAGCCGCAGCGTATCCAGGGTAGACATGCCCTGCACAATGCCATAAATTTCCTCGAACCGCTTGGGAAGAGCGGGAATGCTCACCACCGCCAGTTCCTCCTCCCCAAAAGCCTCCCGCACCAGCCGCCAGATCCCTCTCTCATCCTCCACCGGCAGCAGATCCAGTCCGAGCTGCGCATAGCCGCCCCGCGAGACCAGCTTATGGGGAATCTGCGGCGGCAGCACAAACGCCTGCCCCTCATGCGCCGCCGTTACCTGCCCCTTAAAATAGATATCGACGCTGCCGGAAAGCAGGTAATTGATATGGTACCAGCGGTGGGAATGGTGGGATAACAAAAACGCCGGCGGCCGTTCCATCACATGGATCATCCGGTAGGGCTCCGGAAGCCCTACCATGAGCTGCCGGTCGCGGATGGACGGGGGAAGCTCGGATTGAAACGGCGGTTCCTCCGCTGGAGAAACCGGCCGCACAGGGGAGGAGAGGGCCTCACGCATAACGGACTCCTTTTCCAAAAATCGTTTATGGTCTGATTATACAAGTTTAAGAGCATCCCGTCAATTGCTTTTCCCAAGGGATACCGGTATAATAAATACAAATTCCTTCTCTGATTGGGCTCTAATTTCTGCAAAACAGAAGGGATTCCCGGTTTTCCGGCCATCGCTCCCTATCTATGGATTCTTTTTCCACTCTATCAATCTTTTCTTTCAGCGATGGGTTTATTGCACAATTTTTAGCTCCTAACCCTATGCCCTTAGAAGGACCGGCCTTCCCGCGGCGCGCCGGTCCCACGATCGGGCGCGGATCCTCCCGGATGCGCGCCGGTTATTTTTTGCCCGCGGAGAAACGGAGAGGATCATCAAAATGAGAAGCGAATATTTTTCCTTGCTGAAAGAGTGGTGCGATTCCCTTTTGCGCATGCAGGTGACGGAAAACCAGGATCCGTCGGTTTACGGCGGCATTCTCTGCCCCTCCTGCGCCCGCATCCATGGCCGGTGCGCCGACGCGATTCATCCCATGATGTATCTTTACCATGAAACGGGAGAAGAAAAATATCTGAACAGCGCGAAGCTCCTGTTCAATTGGGCGGACAACAACATGACCCGCCCGGACGGCAGCTTTGTCAACGATACCAACTCCGCCTGGAGAGGCATCACCGTATTTTTCAGCATTCAGCTCGGCGAAACGCTGCTGTATTACGGCGATCTGCTCGATCCGCTGACCCGCCGCCGCTGGACGGAACGGCTGGACCGGTGCGCCGCCTTCCTAAGCGACTTCATGCCCAAGGCCAACGCAAACGCCAACTATCCCATCACCTGCTCCGCCTCGCTGGCGATTGCAGGCCGCATTTTGGAGAACGAGCAATATAAGGAGCTGGCGAAAAAGATGGCGCATGAGGCGCTGGACTTCTTCAGCCCTGAAGGGCTGATCTTCGGCGAGGGCCACCCGGCGCAGGCGCTGACCGCGAAGGGCTGCCGCCCGGTGGATCTGGGCTACAACGTTGAGGAATCGCTGCCGGGCCTGTATACCTATGCGGAGCACAGCGGCGACGAGGAGATCCTCGAAAAAATCATGGCCTCGATGGAGGAACACCTGCAATTCATGCTGCCGGACGGCGCCTGGGACAACAGCTGGGGCAACCGCAGCAACAAATGGACCTACTGGGGCAGCCGCACCTCGGACGGCTGCCAGGTCGGCTACGCCCCGCTGGCCAAGCGCAACCCGCTCTTCGGCGAAGCGGCGCAGCGCAACTTTGAGCTTTACCGCGCCTGCACCCACGGCGGATGGCTGCACGGCGGCCCGATGTACGCCGCCGCAGGCGAGCCGCCCTGCGCCCATCACACCTTCTGCCATGCCAAGGCGCTAACCGCCATGTGCGAATGCGGCTTCACCCCGCCCTCCCCGCGCCTGCCGCTCCCGCGCGAAACGGCGAAGGGGCTGCGCTACTACCCGACCCCGCGCGCCGCTCTGCTGGCAGAGGGACCCTGGCGCGCAACGGTGGCCGATCACGATTTTGAATATGTGCAGAGCGGCCATGCAAAGGGCGGCGCGCTGACGATGCTTTGGCACCAAAAGGCAGGCCCGATCTGCGCCGCGAGCATGACCGAATACACGATGGTGGAAGCGAACAACATGCAGCTTCCGCAGTATTATCAGGATATCTGCCAGACCCCGCGGATCGAGTACCAGGAGAACGGCGTGTGGTACCGCTCCATCAACGACTGTCAGGCGTCCATGGAAACCGAAGAGGGGGCCGTCGCCGTCCATGCGGCCGGCGTGCTCCGGGACGGCGCTCAGAACGGCAGCCGCTCCTATAACATCCGTTATGAGGCGAAAGGGGAGGACTTCTGCTTCTGCTTCTCCACCGATGCGAAGGACGCCGTCTACTGCCTGCCCATCATTGCCGCCGAAAGCGACCCGGTATCCGTCTCCGGCAACTGCGCGCGCATCCGCCGCGGAAACGAGACGATCGTGGTGGAAGCGGGCGTCCCGGTGGAGCTGCGCGATACGCCGCTGCCGCGCGTCTTTAACCCCGTCGGCGGCTTCCAGGCGGTCCACCTGCTGCTCAAGCTGGAGGCCGGCAAGGAAACCGCCGTCCGCATCCATGTAGAATAGGACCGTTTATTCAACCAAAGCATCCCCGCCTGTGGAAAACTCTCCGCAGGCGGGGATGCTGTCGTCCCGAAAGCCGGGGAAGGCCGCCGGCAGGCTAGAAGCGGCGTTCCGGCGCAGCCGAACCCACTCATCCCGCCCTGAAAAGCCCCGCTTGCGCCCGCCAATCCTCCTAGACGCCCCCGAACCCGGCTGCCCGCTCTGCTTCCGCCTGGCACAAACCGGAAAAGTTACGGTTTTGACCGCTTATAAGCGGTCAAAATTCGGCTCTTACAGAGCCGAAACAGGCTGTCGAAAAAGCCCATAAAACAATAAATTGGTTCCGGAGGCGGGCGTGTACCGCCGGAGGAACACCTCTAGAGCGAAGCGGCGGTGAGGAAGCCCGGTGGGCTTCCGGAGCCGCTTTGCGACTTCGAAGGGGTCCA
>JAAWDS010000012.1 GCA_022793895.1 Provencibacterium sp.
ATGGAGTGTTTACTGGGCGGATGTGGTACAGCGCGTTCAAAAACAATGCGCTGAGCTTGATGGAACAATATAGTGAAATTGAGCTTGCGGAACGCTACCCGGCATCCTACCTGCTTCTCAGTATGCTTGGGAAAGTATAGGATGTCACCTTAAAGCAAAGCGCAAAAAACAGCAGCGGCTTTTTCATTTGGCGGCGTATAAGGGGGATGGGGGTTAATCCTCCAGCTCTTCCTTCACTTCCTTAAAGCAGCGTACCGCATAATCGAGATCCTCCCGCGTGTGCGCGCCTGATACCTGTACGCGTATGCGCGCTTTCCCCTCCGGTACGACCGGATAGGTGAACGACGTGACATAGACGCCCTTTTCCAGCAGCTTTTCCGCCGCCTTTGCGGCTTTAAAGGCATCGTAAAACATCACGGCGACGATCGGATGGGTGCTCTCGATGATATCAAACCCGACGTCCTTCATCTGTTCACGGAAGTAGCGGGTATTTTCGTGCAGCTTTTTGCGCACCGCATCCCCTTCGGCGAGCAGATCCAACACGCGGATGGAGGCGCTGGCAATGGAGGGGGCCAGCGTATTCGAGAAAAGGTAGGGACGGCTCTTCTGGCGCAGCAGATCAATTACCGGCTTGCTGGCGCTGGTATATCCGCCGCTGGCGCCTCCCAGGGCCTTTCCGAGCGTCCCAGTCAGGATGTCGACCCTTCCTTCCACCCCGCAAAATTCCGGCGTTCCGCGGCCGTGCTCCCCCATAAAGCCGACGGCGTGGCTGTCGTCCACCATCAAGAGGGCGTCATATTGATCGCACAGGTCGCAGATAGCCGGCAGATTAGCAATGATACCGTCCATCGAAAAAACCCCGTCAGTGGCCACCAGGCGGATGCGCGCATCCTTCGCTTCCTTCAGACAGCGCTCCAGATCGGCCATGTCGTTGTTTTGATAGCGGTAACGCTTGGCTTTGCAAAGCCGGATGCCGTCGATGATGCTGGCATGGTTGAGCGCATCGCTGATAACGGCGCAATCGTCGGTCAGCAGCGTTTCAAACAGGCCGCCGTTCGCGTCGAAACAGGAGCTATAGAGGATGGTATCCTCCATTCCCAGAAAGCGGCTGATCTTTTCTTCCAGATCCTTGTGCACCTGAAGCGTGCCGCAGATAAAACGTACCGAGGAAAGACCGTATCCCCAGCGATCCAGGCTCTCTCTGGCCGCCTGGCAGAGTTCGGAATCCGCCGCCAGGCCCAGGTAGTTGTTGGCGCACATATTGATAACGTTTTTGGCGGCTGTAGTATCGATCCGGTTGCCCTGCGGGGTTACGATCACCCGCTCGTTTTTATAGGTGCCCGCCTTTTGAATCTCCTCCAGCGCTCGGTTATAGAAGCGGTAGGCCGATTTCATTCTCGATTCCTCCTTATTTCTGTGAAGCGGCGGTCCAATCGAGGACCACTTTGCCGCTCTTACCGGTGTTCATGACGGCGAAGCCTTCTTCAAAATCGCGAAAATCAAACCGGTGGGTAATGATTTTATCGATCTTCAGACCGCTGCCGAGCATCGCCATCATTTTATACCAGGTTTCAAAGATGCGCCGCCCATAGATCCCCTTGATGTTCAAGCCGTTAAAGACCACCTTGTTCCAATCGATCTGCGGGGGCTTGGAGTGAATGCCCAAAAGCGCAATGTTGCCTCCGTTGTCCATGTTATCCACCATCATGGAAAAAGCCGAGCTGTTCCCGGACATTTCCAGGCCCACATCGAACCCTTCCTTCATGTGCAGCGACTGCATGACCGCGCGGATATCCTCCTTTTCCACGTTGACCGGCGTGCAGGCGCAGATATCCGCCGCCAATTGCAGGCGGTAATCGTTGACATCGGTAATGACCACATGCCGCGCGCCGCAGTGGCAGCAGATAGCCGCCGCCATGATGCCGATGGGCCCCGCCCCGGTGATGAGGACGTCCTCGCCCACCAGATCATAGGTGAGGGCTGTATGCACCGCATTGCCCAGCGGGTCGAAGGAGGAACAGAGATCCTCCGGAATGCCTGGCTCGACGACCACCACGTTGGCCGAGGGGATCACCAGGTATTCTGCGAAGGCGCCGTTGCGATCCACCCCGATGCCCTCGGCGTTGCGGCAGAGGTGACGCCGCCCGGCCCGGCAGTTGCGGCAGTAGCCGCAGACGATGTGCCCCTCTCCCGAAACGATGTCCCCCACCCGGAAACCGGTAACGCCTTCCCCCAATTCCACGATTTCCCCTACAAATTCGTGGCCGATGGTCATCGGCGGCTTGATGTGCTGCTCAGACCAGGCGTCCCAATTGTAAATATGTAAATCGGTTCCGCAGATGGAGGTTTTGTGGATTTTAATCTTGACCTCCCCATGATGAACGGCTGGGATCTCCACCCGCTTAAGGGCGAGCCCCTTCCCGGCCCTCTCCTTGACCAACGCATACATCTCCCGCTGCATATCCTACGCCCCTTCTGCTTTGTATTTCCGTCTTTCCCACTCAAGTGTAGCCTATACAAGGACATTTTCGCGGGATAATCGGACTTTTTGTTTTTGTGTCACGCACATTTTAACATGAATGGTATCGTTTGGCAAGGGGTACTTCCAATTTTGATACCGCAGCTATAAAAAAGTTGAATGGCCCGCTGATGCGATAATCGGGAAATGAGGATAAAAACAGCCACCCTTTAGGGCGGCTGTTTTTATCCTCATCTCATTGGAAAGCTTCATACCTGCGCCTGAAAGCTGCCCGCACAGTCCCCGGTGGGACGGGACACCGTTATCTTTTTCGCCCTGGAAACGGCAGGGCTCCATCGCTCTCCCGGATGCAGGACGGGGATCGAGCGCCTGGCAATGAGACGATCCTCGGCGTCGTAAAAAGCGGCGGTGTAGCCGCGCATGGTGTAGCATGGCAGATCCTTCCGACACAGGAAGCACATGCTGGCCTTCTCCCACAGCAGCCGGAAAGGGGCGCACTCCTCCTGAACAGCCCAATAGGAGGGCTTGGGTTCGCCGCCGAGCGAGGTGGAACCATGGACTCTCTGCCGGAGCTTCCCTTCGCCGGCCTCTCCCATCTGGGTGCGGTAATCGTTCAGACAGAAGTTGATTGTCCCGGCGATCGCCGGATAGGCGCGGTAGACCGCCATTTTTTCCCGAAAGATTTCTTCTCTGCGCGCATCCCCGCTCGCAAAGGCCGGCTCGCAAAGACCAAATTCGGAGGGGACCAAAGGCTTCTCCGGGACGGCCTCTAGGATCTTTTGGATTTCTTCATCCGCATCGCAGTCCGGCATCCAGGTGCCAGTATACTCATTGATCATCATAAAGCTGCCAAGTACCGTGCCATCGCGTCCGGCGTCTTCAAAGAAGCTGTTGCTGACATAGTTGGCCGCACGGCTGCCGTCCAGCTCCCGCATGTAGGCGAGGGCCGCCTCGATATACCGAAGCGTTTCCCCGGCCTGGGCGTTCAGCTCGTTCCCAACGCCCCAGGAGATAATAGAGGGATGGTTGCGGTGGGCCGCTATCATCTCTTCCGCCTGCTGTTTAAAAATCTTCCATTGCAACAGTGTACAAAGGGATACATATAAAAAAACAAAATAATGGACTGCCAACCTACTGAAAAACCGCTCTTTCACAACGAAGGGCGGTTTTTTCATGGGCGCAGGGAAAGGAGGCAACCCAACTACCGGGGCTTG
>JAAWDS010000013.1 GCA_022793895.1 Provencibacterium sp.
AGCGGCGGTGAGGAAGCCCGGTGGGCTTCCGGAGCCGCTTTGCGACTTCGAAGGGGTCCATGGGGGAACGGACAGAGCTAGGCGCTAGCCGCAGCGATTGGCGGTTCCTCCATGCAGCGTGTCGACTTTGTCGACACGCTGAGTCCTCCTGGCAAAGCCAGGGGGGCTATCTTCGTTTAAGCCGTCCGGCTGTCTCTGTTCGAGCCGAAAAACCGGCGCACAGAAACGCCTTCATTCCCGCACATACCGCATCACATCCGCAAAGATAGCGCGGTAGCCCTCCGGTTTGATGTGCAGACCCTCCACCGTATATTCCGCCTTTAAATTTCCATCCGCATCCTTGAGCGGGGCGCTGACGTCGATATACCGCTGCCCATGCCGCTTGGCAAGCGCCTTGACCTGTTCGTTGGCAAGCGCTACCTTTTCATTGCTGCGTATCTGGAGAAGCGGCTTGACCTCTTCGGCAGCGGCTTGGAAATTCACCGGATAGTAGGCCATCAGATAGATTTTTACATCCGGCAGCCGGTTTTCAATTTGGGTAAGAATCCGGTCGTAGTTCCCAATCATCTCTTCAACGGTCCGTTCCGGAACGCCCAGATCGTTCGTCCCAATGTTGATAAATACCTTGGCCGGTTCCAGATCGAAAACGCAGGCGTCCAGTATTAAAAGCAGATCCTCCGTTTGATAGCCGCCTACCCCGCGGTTATAGACCACCGGCGCGCTCTCCCCCAGCTCTTTGATCCATGGCTCAATCGGGAACATCTCCATTAAGGAGGATCCGGTAAAAACCGTCTGCCCTTTCAGGGCGGTACGGTTTGCCTCCCGGTAGCTTTTCACCAGCGCTTCCTTCGCATTTCTGCGCGCTTCTTTCTCCATGGCTAACGGCTCCTTTTCGTTTCTTATTGGTGATTTTATCTACTATCCGGCTGGAAATCTCCGTCCGTTTGTGTTATTCTATCTTTAAACAGGAAAGGGGGAACCGGCTATGCGCCCGTTTGGAATCCGCGATCAGGTTGGTTATATGTTTGGGGACATGGGCGGATCCTTTGTGTACATCTATGTAGACGCCTATTTCATGACCTTCTGCACCTATGCGCTGGGGATCCATCCCTTTTTCATGGGCACGCTCTTCCTCTGCATCCGGCTGCTTGAGGCTTGCTATGCGCCGATCGTCGGCTCCATTCCCGACCGGCGGGCGCTTGGACACAGCGGGGACAAATTCAAGCCCTACATCAAGGCGGCCATGCTCCCCCTGGCGCTCGCCGGGATCTGCTGCTTTTCGGGCTCCGCCGGTTGGAACCCCGCCTTCAAGCATCTGTGGGTCATCTTCTGCTATGTTTTCTATGGGCTGGCCTACTCCTTCGCAGCCATTCCCTATGGCTCGATGGCCTCGGTCATCTCCGGCAGCCCGGAGGATCGCACCAAGCTCTCCCGCGCCCGCTCCATCGGCGGCTCGCTGGTAAATTTCGGCGCGCTCTCGCTGGTTCCGCTGGCCGTCTTCGATGAAGGGAACGAGGTGCGCGGCCGGATGTTCCTGCTGCTGGCCGTTATTTTCGGCGCGTGCTCGCTCGTCAGCTATCAAATCCTCCTGCGCAATACAGAGGAACGCATCCGGCGGCCGCGCAGTGAACAGCCGTTCCGGCTCGGCCGGGTAGTCGGCGAGGCGCTGCGCAACCGCCCTCTCATCGGGGCGATGACAGCCACCATCGGTTCCCTGATTTTATTGACCGGGCAAGCGCAGTTTGGCGCCTACTTCTATAAGGAATATTACGGCGCGCCCCGGATGCTCTCGGTGGTCAACCTGGCTACCCTGCCAATCACGGCGCTTCTCTTTCTGATCGTTCCCCGGCTTTCGGCCCGGCTGGGGAAGCGGAATCTGCTGCTGGGCGCCGGGGGGATGAGCCTGGCGGTTTCGCTCTTTCTCTTCCTGGTCCCGCTTTCCAACGTCTGGCATTTCTTCATGCTCAATCTGCTGGCCGCGCTGGGGAACAACGTGTTTTCCATGCTGGTCTGGGCGCTGGTCTGCGACTGCATCGACTACCAGGAGATAACCACCGGCGAGCGCAGCGACGGATCGATCTACTCCATCTTCGCCTTCGCGCGCAAGCTGGGCGCTACCGCCGCCTCGGCCCTTGCCAGCTATGGGCTGGGCTGGATCGGGTTTGTCTCCGGCGCGGCGCAGCAGACGCCGGAGGTTGCCCGCAACATCCGCATGCTGTATACCGCTATCCCGCTGGTTGCCTCGCTGCTGATCGTCGCCGGCATCGGCCTGGTTTACAACCTATCGCAAGCGGACACCGAGCGGATCAGCCAGGAGCTGGAGAAGCGGCATGAAGGGCGCGTTGCAGGATGAAGTTTTGCGGGCGCGCCCTTCCCTATCTTTGCTCCAGCAGATAGGCGGCCGCATCCAACAGATCCTCCACCACCGCATCCGCCTCGGACAGATCCTGCTCCCCGGAGGTGGGGTTGCGGTAGCCGATGCAGAAGAGCCCCGCCTGCTTGGCTGCGCGCAGGCCGGTGGAGGAATCTTCAATGGCCGCCGCTTCCTCCGGCCGGACGCCCGCCTTCTTCAAAACCCCCAGATAGAGATCGGGGGCGGGCTTTTTGCGCGGGGCCTCGCTGCCCGCCAGGGTATAGGGAAAGCGTTCCTTCACCTGCGCCTGCCGCAGCGCCGCATCCACAAACCGGCGCTCTGAGGAGGAGGCGATCCCCAATAGGACGCCGTTTTCTTCCAAGCGATCCAGCAACTCGTTCAGGTGGCGCGTGCCCCCCATGCCGAACGCACGCATCTGCTGCTCATCCCGGTCGGTCATCTGCTCCACCATCTCCTCTGGGGTGGAAGGGATGCCGTGCTTTTCGATGAGCCAGGCCCACATTCTCTCCGAGGACATGCCGATATTCTCCTCCGGGTGAAAATCCGATACCCCATAGCTCTCCAACAGCTCGATGATGGAACGCGCATGCAGCGGTTCGCTATCCAGGATCACGCCGTCCAGATCAAAAACGGCCATTTTAAACCGGTTACTCATTTCCTTCCTCCTCTTTTTGGAGGGAACCGGGCGTTTCCTGCATCCTTTCCCTCTCCGATATCTGTTCATCGAAATAGCGGTAAACCTCCTGGATCTCCTCCTGGTAGTTTTCCTGAATCTCAAACCAGCGGACGCCGGACGCCCGGCAGGCGGCTTTCAGCTCCTCATTCGCCTCGATGAACGCATCCATCCCCCGCTCCTCCGGCTCGCCCCGCTTTTCTATGACGCTCTCATAGCGAAGCATTTCCGAAAAGCAGCGGGTGATATAGTCCCTGGAGAGCAGCAGATAGACGGCCACCACCTCGCTGTGGGCGGCCTGAAGGCGCGCCACCTCCTCCGGGGGCAGGTAACAGCCTTCTAAAATCAGGTTCTGTCTGTTTTCCAAGCAGGTGTCCACCATCCCCTTCAGAATGCTCCACAGCTTTTGGGAGATGAACCGGTCGCTGTCCAGCGCGGTGAAGCCGCAATCTGCGCTCCCCCGGATAAGGCCCATTTTGATGTGATCAATGCTGGTGTAGGGATAGTGGTAGCGCTCCAGCAGCCGCTGGGCCATCAGCGTTTTGCCCGCGTGGCTTCCGCCGCCGATTAACAAAACCATCTCGATCTCTCCCCTCCTTTTCATATCCGTCTTAGTTTAGCCTCTTTGGAAGAGGTTGTCAAATATTCCGCCCTCGATAGGCGGGTTATCCGCCGGAAAACATACAAATACCGATTGCCATAAATGCCCAAACGTGTTATGCTGAAAGCAGCCATTAAAAATATAAAAGGAGGGCTATTCATGAAATATGGCGTGTTTTCGGTCAGTATGCCGGAATATGATATTGCCGAAACGGTGGCGCTGCTCAAAGAAGTAGGCTACGACGGGGTAGAATGGAGGGTCAACCAGATCCCGAAGGAGGTCCCGGAGAACATCCCGTTTGAAGGGCGCTACTGGATTAATTGCCGCAGCACGCTGGATATCACCCGCATCGGCGAAGAGGCCAAGCGCGCAAAGGCGCTCTGCGATGAGGCGGGAATCGAAATTTTCAGCCTCACCTCTTACCTGACGCCGGATAAGACCGAGGAGATTGAAAGCATTCTGAAAGCCGCGCAGAGCATCGGCTGCGGCATGATGCGGGTTTTCACCCCCAACTTCCCGGTAAAGGAAAACTACCGCAGGCTCTTCGACGAAACGCTCTCCCATACCCGCACGCTGGAAGGGCTGGCTAAGAAATATGGCGTCAAGATTGTCTATGAGCTGCACGGGGACAACATCCTAGCGAGCCCCAGCTCGGCCTACCGGATGGTGTCCGGCTTCGATCCGAACTACATCGGCGTCATCTTCGATCCGGGGAACATGGTCTATGAGGGGAATGAAAACTACCGCAAGGGGTTTGAGCTGCTGGGGGATCATCTCGCGCATGTGCATGTTAAAAATTCCCTCTGGCAGGAAAACGGACGGGACGAGCTGGGCTCGAAAAAATGGAAGCGCTGCTGGGCGCCCCTCTGGGACGGACAGGCCGACCTGCACGAGCTCTTTAAGATCATGAAGGAAACGGGCTACAGCGGGAAGGTCAGCGTGGAGGACTTTTCCAACGAGACGTCCACCCGCGACAAGCTCATTCAAAACCTGGCTTACATCAAAAAGCTCGAAGAGAGCGTCGGGCTCTGAGGGCGGAAAAACATAAGGGCCGGGCAGGAGTTTCCTGCCCGGCCCGGTCTTATAAAGGCCGTTCTTTATACGGGTTTGCCAGTGGGTCTATCGGCGTTAAGCCCTCCATTTTTAGGGGCAGCCGCAGTTCTCTTAGAATTTCAGCGGCTGCGGCGGGCTGTTCCGCTTCAATTCGCTCAACTGAAACGCTTCCCCGCAGCCGGACAGGCAGCGCGCTTTCTCCCGAAACGCCTGTTCATCATAAAGCAGCAGATCGATGTAGGCGTTTTCACAGCCGATAGCGCCGCCGAGCAGCATTCCTATCTCCCGCCCGCTTCCGCGTTCCCCGAGGACCTCCGCCTCCAGACGGTCCTGTAGCCGGTGGCGCTGTTCCAACGCTTCCTTCTCCCCGCGCTCCCCGACGGGAAAGGAGAGCGAAACCGCTTTCGCGCCGCAGGCGCGCAGGCCGTCCGCATTCGCAGCGGAGCCTTCATAGTAATCCCCTATCAGGCCGTTGAAGCAGGTGGTGCCAAAGATCACGTCAAAGCGGGGTTCGCCGTCCTTTTCCGGCTTCAGCTCATAGAGGGTAAAACGCTCGGAGGGCAGCTCATAAAATTCCTTTCCGGCTTCGCGGATCGCCTCGCGCATGCGGGCCTCCAGCCCGGTCAGCGGGAAGGCCCCTTCCTCCGGCGCATGCAGCCGCTGCACCTCGTCGATATAGATATGGGAGGCCCCCTCCCCAATGCTGTGTTCCATCAGCAGATAGAAAATGGTAAGGGCCAGCGATTCCTCCGCTTCCGCCAGACGGCTATCCCAAAAGCGGAGAAGAAAGCTGTTGCGTTCGGGGTCGTAGGTCATCCCCACCTGCACCCCGGCGGCGCTGGCGGAAACATCGTTCATCTGAATGGTGAAATCCTTTCCCTGCGCGCTCTGCATGCAGGAATAAAATTTCCAGTCATACTGCAAGGCTTGTGGCTTACGGGCAATGATGTAGGGCAGCAGATAGAAAAGATAGTCTCTCCCGGAAACGGCGAAGGTAAATTCATAATCCCCGCCGACATGGAAATGCAATCCTTTACAGATCTGATCCGTCCCCTCGCTAAAGGTCATGACGATGGTATCGGTTCCGATTTTTTCCCGGCTCTTCACCAATTCGGCCAGCCGTTCTTCATGCTCCTGGAACCACCTCCAAAACCGGCCGACGCGTTCGCAGAACGCCGCCGTTTCCTCCGAATGTTCCCGCTTCGACTGCTGTAGATGCTCCAAACCTGCAACCTCCTTTGTTTTCATTCCATCCTACCTTCCGAACAAAAGCTGCGCCGCCCCGGCACAGGATAATTCCCATCTCATAAAGTATAGTAACCGCCCTAGCGTTTTATACCGCCCGCCGATCTTATCCGCGCTCTGCGGCTTGTGCTCTCATAAAAGCGAAGCGGTTATGAGAGCATTGGCCATGCCTTTAGGGCGGCCATATAAATAGAGGTATAATAGCCGCTCTGCGGCTTGTGCTCTCATAAAAGCGAAGCGGTTATGAGAGCAT
>JAAWDS010000014.1 GCA_022793895.1 Provencibacterium sp.
TGCGGATGAAAAGGGGACGTGGTTGAGGTTTCAGCATCCGATAAGGGCAGGAGCGATAGCTTGCGTGCTATAAGAGAACGTGATATAATAATATAGATTTATAAACAGATAAAAACGGGGCTATTTTCCTGCGTAAGCGGGCAAAATAGCCCCGTTTGTATTCGACGAGCGGAATATCTCTCGATTTTTTTATCTATGCTTTCAGCTACACAGGGAGATGGAGCCATGAAAACACGCTATATTTTCCCATCGGTCATTTTGGGGACGTTGATCCTCGTTAGTCTATCCTTTCTTTTGAATATCCGCATTCGTTCAGGGTTATCGGGCGTGTATGAGGAATCGGAAAAGCCGGCGGTTT
The DNA here is from genome assembly GCA_022793895.1 of Provencibacterium sp. GTDB lineage: Bacteria > Bacillota > Clostridia > Oscillospirales > Ruminococcaceae > Harryflintia. Next base: position 359 of record JAAWDS010000014.1, read on the forward strand.
CCCTACAATCCGTTTTGGATGGGAGCTATCAAAGCAGCTATGATCAGTGGTTTTCCGATAATTTCAATTTCCGGGAGTATTTTGTATTGCTGTTTAATCAATGGAAATATAGTGTGTTTGAGAAATCCGGTAACGAAACGGTCATGCTTGGAAAAGAAAAGATGCTTTATGCCCAGAACCGGATTCAAATCCGGCAGAATATAGATAGAAAACGGTCCTATCGGGAAAACTCCGTGGTAGCCTATGCAGAAAACATTGCCGCCATCCAGCGGGGCTTGGAGAAGCAGGGGAAGGCGTTTTGCTATCTGATCAGCCCCTATAAGGAGAATGTCTATCCCGAATACATCCCAAAGCGGTATAGCTGGTATTGGGATAAAGGGGATGCCCTGCCAAAGAGCCTTAGGGAAGGACTGATGGAAGAATTTGACCGCTTGGGCGTTCATTATTATGATGCGCTGACGGAACTGCTGGAAGAGAAGGATGAAAACAGCCCTATGTTTTTTCCCCATACAGGCATCCATTGGAACTATTTAGGGGTTGCAAAAACGGTAGAAGGGGTATTTCAAGCGTTGAATGAAAACGGTCCGTTTACCCTTCCGGCATTTGAATTGTCCGTAACAGAATCCCCGCAGCCTGCCGCTCATGATTTGGACTATTATAACATTCTTAACCTCATAGGAGGGAAGCTGGACGAGGTTTATTATCATGTAGAACCGGTCTATCAATTCCCGGAGGGACAGTCAAAGCTCAACCTGCTTTATTATGGGACGAGCTTTGGCACCCACCAGGCGGAGTTTTTGGAGATGGGGCAGCGGGCTTTTGAGAGCGTATGCCGTTATCACTATCTGGACCATAAAACTCGGTTTACCGCTCAAGGGTCGGAGCGTACCGTTATCAATCAGGACGTCCAAGCAAGCGGTATCTTGGAGGATATTGCGTTGGCCGATATCGTTATCATGGAAAATCTAGATTCGGAACTGGCCGGGACGCATTTGGATATGGCGGAATATCTTGCCGCCGGGCTGGCGGCATAGCCTTGGTTTGCGTTTCATGCTTTCTCCTATGAGGGGATCAACCGGCCGTTTCAAATGAGAAGATGGAGGATAGCGCTATGGTATTCGCTTCCGCAATGTTTTTATTCCTGTTTTTTCCGCTCAGCTTTTTGGGCTATGCCCTTATCAACCCGAAATACCGCAACGCGTGGCTCTGCTTAGTGTCGCTCTTCTTTTATGCTTGGGGCGGCGTTCAATATTTACTGGTGTTGCTGCTTTCTATTTTCGTTAACTATCTCATCGGCCGGGCGCTTGGCTGCGAGGGGGAGAAGCCGAAGCGGAAGCGCCGCTTTTATCTTTGGCTGGGCGTTGTTTTCAATATTGGCCTATTGGGCTTTTTTAAATATTTCAACTTTTTAACGGATACCCTCTGCGGATTGGCGGGCCTATGGGTTCCTGGGTTTCAGTTAGAGGTTCCTAAGGTTCCTCTCCCGATTGGGATTTCCTTCTTCACCTTTCAAATCCTTTCTTATGTGATTGACGTCTATTTTGGGAGGGTGAAGCCGCAGAAAAGCCTATTGAACCTGGCGCTGTATGTCGCCTTATTCCCACAGCTGATAGCCGGGCCCATCGTCCGTTATATCGATGTGGAGAAGCAGATAGCCGAGCGCTCGTTTACGGTCGATCGGGTGCGGCTTGGGCTACAGCGCTTTGTGGTTGGGCTGGGGAAAAAGGTGATCCTTTCAAACAGCATGGCCCTGCTGGCGGACTTTGCTTTTAACGATGTGAACCGTCTTTCCTTCTCGGTGGCCTGGATGGGGGCGATCGGTTATGCGCTGCAAATTTATTTCGACTTTTCCGCCTACTCCGATATGGCGATCGGGATGGGGAAGATGTTCGGCTTTGACTTTTTGGAAAACTTTAATTACCCTTATATCTCCCAATCGGTCAAGGAATTTTGGCGGCGTTGGCATATCTCGCTTTCCTCCTGGTTCCGGGACTATGTGTACATCCCGTTAGGCGGAAACCGGAAGGGGAAGGCGCGGACCTATCTCAACCTGCTGACAGTATTTTTCCTTACCGGCCTATGGCACGGGGCCTCCTGGACCTTCATTCTCTGGGGGCTTTTTCATGGCTTCTTCCTGATTGCGGAACGGCTGGGACTCTCCCGGATATTGGAGAAGCTGCCCCGCTTTGTCCGGCATATGTACACGCTGGTCGTTGTGTTGGTGGGATGGGTATTTTTCCGGGCGGATACTCTCTCCTATGCGCTCACGTACCTGAAAACGATGTTTACCCTGGATTTTTCCCATTTCATGCGCGCGTTTTATCTCTTTGACCGGGAGATTTTGGTCTATTTCCTTCTCTCCATCCTGCTTTCCATGCCGGTCTCCCAGTGGTTCAAGAGCTGGCTGGGAAGCAAGGCGCCGAAAGCCTGCGAGCCTATGGCAAACCTCGCCTGCATTTTTCTCTTCTTCCTCTCGCTGGTCTATGTCGCCGGTTCCAACTTTAACCCCTTTATCTATTTTATTTTTTGAATTTAGCCGGTACGGTTGAGGAGACGGCAGCAGAAGATTTCTCAGCGTTTATTGAAACGGAAAATAGCGGTTTCAACTTGAATCCGGTAGAATCGAACAGTTTTGAAAAGACTGGCCTGCAAAGTAGCTTGCAGGCCAGTCTTTTGATAAACATCCGGTTAAGAGCAAAACGGAAATAGAAGAAAGGCCCTAAGCGCCTTCTCTTTCAAACAGCGTGCGGAAAAAGGCGGGGGCTTCGCGGCCGTCCCACCGGTGCCCGCCTTCAAAGATCATATGGCGCAGCGCCGTCTCCGCTCCCAGAGCCGCATAGGCTTGGCGGATAACCGCAGCCTGTCCCATGGCGTCGACGATTCCGTCCTCCCCATTGAGCGGATCTTCCCGGCCGGACTCGATGAAGAGCGGCCGCGGCGCGATAAGCGCGGCGATATCGCCCGGATCGCAGCGTTCCCACAGGCCCGGAACAAAGTTGCAGCCGCACAGATTGGTGCGCAGCAGCGTTCCCCGGTAGCTGTGCATGTAGCCGCTGACAAACGCCCCTGTTACCCGGCGGTCCAGCGCCGCAAACCAGAGCGCTTGCAGCCCGCCGCCCGAAAAACCGCAGCAGGCCGCCCCGGACCGCAGCCGCGGTTCCGCTTCGACAAAGTCCATCAGCCGCATGAGATCCCACACCCACATGCCGGTTAGCGTGAGTCCTAAGCTGATAGCGGTAAAGTTGAGGATATCGCAGGAGGAAGCGTTTTCTTTTCCCTCCTCCTGGGTAGGCTCCTCCCGCCGTTCGCCGAAGCCGCGGGCATCCGGGCAGAGGACGGCGAAACCCGCTTTTACCAGCTCCTGTCCATATGCGCCGCTTTCCCCGATAGTTCCGGCAACCCCTTCCTTGCCGAACGATCCGTGCCCATGCGGGGCAATGACGGCGGGAAGCGGCGTTTGCCGCTCCCCGGCAGGCAGGAGAAGATAAAACGGCATGAAAACGCCCGGCTCGGTTTCGATTCTCCACTTCTCGCGGAAATAACCGTCCTCCTTGACGGTCTCCAAATGCCGCGGATCAAGCGGGCAGGACGTCATCCGCGGCAGGCCAGCCATGCGGCCCAACTCTTCGCGCACGCGCTCCTGCCAGCGCGCTGTTTCAGCGGCGCCGGCGGCTTGGTAGGCTAGGTCCTTCGGCTGGGCGTCGTAGAGCTCCAGCAGGCGGCGGTAACAGGTATAAAATTCAGGCATAGAAAATCAAATCTCCTTCGGGAAAGGCTCTGTTTTTTACTGGCGGGAACGTCCGGCGATGCCGGTAAGCACACGCTGTAGACGGACGAAATCTTCAGAGGAGGGGGCGCGCTCCCCGTACCGCACCGAATCATAGCCCTTTGCCGCGGCGGGATAGCTTTCGGCGAAGGGCAAATCCGCGACGCGCCGTTCTAGCTCGTGGACGGTCTCTCCGCTCAGATAGCGGCCGTTTCCGGCGAGATATTGCAGAACCAGCCGGTAGCCATAGCGGAACTTTTCGCTTCGCCGCTCTTCGGTATCCTCCGGCATATGCAGATACTGCCGGTAGGACTTTTTCCATTCGCGTAGGTGAAAGCGCCGGGCGGCCGGACGCCGGTTGCGCTCCTCAGGCGGGAGGGAAACGACCTCGTCGGTATAATAGGGGTTTTCTTCCTCCCCGGAGAGCGCGCGGAAGGAGGGATGGAAGGAAAACAGCCGCCGGATAAGCTCCGCGAGCTTTTGAAAGACCAAGCAAAAGAGACGGAGGATCTCCCTCCGCTTCCACCAGAGCAGCGCGGCGATGATCAGCGCCGTCGCCAGATAGATCCAGAAATCAGGGATACTCTCATAGGATTCATCTTGAAAGAGCGCGAGGATATCCGGATCGTTAAACCCGCTCGAAGGGGCGGTTTCTTCCTTCGGAAAGAGCCGTTCAATCAGCTTGACCAGGAGGAAGAAAATCCAGGCGAGGCAGCCGAGGAACCGCCAGCCGAGGGCGCGCAGCCCTTCGGCTATCGGACGGCGCAGCAGGAACAGACAGAAGCCCGATACAAAAATGCCCAACATGAGCATGAGGTTATAGACCCGGATTTTCTGCGGCAGCAGCTCCAGGCGGTGCCGGCGGCGCTCCATGTGAAAATCAATGTTCGCCTGGTTGCGGCAGAGCGCATAGAAGGCCAGCGCAAGGGCAAGCGAGAGGACCAGCATATCCAGGCGGTATTCCGCCAGTCCCCATTTTTCCAGTACCCACAGCAGCGCGGCGGCCAGGGCATGGAAAACAAGCAGCCAGACGAGAGGACGGCCTGCCCGGAAATCGGCGTAGGATAGGCCGCAAAACAGCGTTCCGGCTAAAAGAGCAGCGCCGCAAAGCAGCGCAAACAGTGTGCGCGGGATCCATCCGGCGAAGGGGGAGATAAGAAAGCCCGCTCCCGCCGCAAGAAGGACAGCAAAGGGACGCAGCAGCCCCAAAAGCAGCCGGTGCTTGCTGAGAAAATGGGGGAGAAGATAGCCGCAGCCGGCCAGCAGCAGAAAGCTCCCCTGCCCGTAGAGCGCAGCGGCGGAGGTTAGGCGTCCTTCCGCCAAGGCGCCCGCCAGGTTAAGGAACGGAAAGAGCAGCAGAAGCCAATAGGCCGCCGCTAAGAGCCGGAACCCATCGGTTAGGGTGGGACGTTTCACCTTTCCTCGCCCCCTTCCGGCGCAAACAGGAGGAGCGGACAGCCAAGCTCCAGCCCTTCGGGCGGGGCAAAATCCACCAGGAGGACCTGTGTATGAATCCCCAGCCTTGCCTGTTCCTCCACAAACTGGGCCAGGCTTTCATCCGCATAGGCGGTGATGATCAACACGTCGCTCACCATCATCCGGCCGGACAGCCGGTTCAAAAAGGCGGGGAAGCTCTCGGTGCTTCGGTTTTGCAGATAGGCCAGCGTCCGCATGAGGCTATCCGTGTAATCCTCTCCCCAATTTTCGGCGGTGATGGTGGGCTCATAGCCCTCGGTGGTGTTGGCGTTGGTAAAAAAGCGCAACGGGAATAGAGAGAGGAGCGCTTTTTCAAAGGCGGCAGCGCACAAACGGATGGCCTCCTCGATCTTCTCCCGATCGATCACCCCGGCGTTTTCAAACGGACGGGACTGCATATTCAGAATAACGCCGAGGTTTTGGCGGGAGGTATATTCGTTTTCATAGACCATCAGCCGGCCGGTTTTGGCCGTCGCCCCCCAATGGATGCGGCCGGAGGGATCGCGATCGTCCCACTCCCGCGCGCCGGTGCGGAAAAAGGGGTCGGGGAGAAGGTGGCGGGGCGCTGCGCGATCCCCCTGGAGATAGCGCGGGGAAAGAAGGTCCGGCAGGGGGCCGGACGGACGGGGAAGCACCAGGAGATGCGCGTCTGCCTCCACCGGCTTGGAGATCGATAGGTTTCCGAACAGGTCGGTAGAGACCAGCGTTATTTTTTCAATGCGGTATTCGCCGCGTTTCAGACAGCGCACCTTCCAGCGGCGTTCCACCCGCTGGTAGCCGCGGACCATGAAAAAGCTGGGGACAAACCGCGTTTCATCGGTGACGGCCGATTGCGATCCAGCGAAATCCAGCCAGCGCGAGGTAGTGATCTCGGACTTGAGCCAGGGGGCGGGCAGCCAGCGGCGGTTCTCAATCGTTTCGATCAGCTCGATTTCGTCCCCTTCTACCGCTTCGCTGGCGCTAAGGCTGCAACGGTATTCCAGCCGCTTGAGGGCAAAATGGGAAAAGAGAAAGTTTTGGCCGTAAACGATCGCTGCCGCGATCACAAGAAGAGCGATCAGTTCCATTGGGAAAAACGGCCCCTTTCTTAAAAAGAATTTGTGTTTCCCGGATTGCTAAACCGGAAAACACAAAAAAACAGGCGGACAAGGCGTGTCCGGACGAAGGGGGAGAATCCAACAGGGCCCTAGCTCCTTTCGATCCCTTCCTCGGTGGGAACCGGCGCCTGTACCATAAGCTGCCGGAGCAGCTCGCGCGGCGTTTCGGCATTTTGGGAATAGCCCCGGCTGCGGGTGATCAGCCGGTGGCAGAACACATCCGGGAGAATTTCTTTTACATCGTCGGGGATAACATAGTCCCGGCCATGGATAGCGGCGCAGCCCTGGGCGGCATGCAGCAGCGCCAGCGAGCCGCGCGGGCTGACGCCCAACCGGATCTTTTCATGGCTCCGGGTGAGGCGCGCCAGCTCCACGATATATTGCCGGACCGCGGACGAAACGCACACCTGCCGGACCGCCTCCTGCGCCTCCAATAGTTCCTCCCGGCTTACGACGGGAGAAAGGGATTGCAGCGGGCTGCGGATTAAGAAGCGTTCGAGCATGGCCTCCTCGGCCGTCTCCTCCGGATACCCCACCGAGAGGCGCATGAAAAACCGGTCAAGCTGCGCTTCAGGAAGCGGGAAGGTCCCTTGGGTTTCAACGGGATTCTGCGTAGCGATTACTAGGAAAGGACGTTCCAGGGGGTAACAGACGCCGTCCACCGTTACCTGCCGCTCCTCCATACATTCCAACAGGCTGGATTGAGTGCGCGGAGTGGCTCGGTTCACCTCGTCGGCCAGCAAAATTCCGGTAAAGACGGCGCCGCGCTTGAAAACAAATTCGCCGGTTTTCTGGTTGTAGAAGTTAATACCGGTCAAATCGCCCGGCAGCAGGTCGGGAGTGAACTGAATCCGGCCGAAAGCACAGTCTACCGACCGGGCAAGCGCCTTCGCCAAGGTGGTTTTGCCCATCCCCGGAATGTCCTCCAGTAAAATGTGTCCCTCGCACAGGAGGCAAAGGACTGTTTTTTGAATAACCTCCGGTTTGCCTACGATCACCTGCTCAATATTTTCCTGTATCCGTCCGGCGAGTTGGGCAACGGCCTCTATTTTCATCCCTAACCAACCCTTTCTATAAAAACGAGGATTCCGGCTGTCAAGATGCGCTGGAAAATGAGCGCCGGTATAGCGCAAAATGATAAAATCCTGCCAGGTTTCCTTGTTTTTCCATTTATAAAGGAGATGTTCTCTGCTTATTATAGCATCTCGCTCTTTTGCATTCAACCCTTCGGAAAAACCGGGCGGCTAAGCTAAGGATCTTGCACAATTAAACTAGATAATAGCCGTGGATTATTTTACATATGCTGGATTTACTTTGCGCGAACAATACCGTATAATAAGATACAATCGGTTGTGGCCGGAATGGAAGTCTAAGGATTTTAAAACGGCGGTTAAACAGTAACGGAACGGCATTTTTCTCTTTATAGGGTGAGAAAACGCCGCTCTTGATCCGTTGATAAATCCAGAGGCTTATAAACGCTGCTCTGGCTGCCCCTTTCATCGGGAGATAGGTCAGGTCTCCAGCCGGTTTCATTGGGGGAGCCGGGGGCGTTTAGAGAAGAAGGATCCGGCGGCAGTTGATTACAGAAGAAGGCAAAGCACAAAAGTAAAATGGAGGGATTTTACATGAGAAAGGTACTGGCGTTTGTATTGGCGCTGTCTCTTTGCTTAGGAGTAGCCGTTATCGGCTTTGCAGCCGACACGTCGGCGACGGTAGCAGGGAGATCAACCACTGTTGGCGATAGTGAGACGAGTGAGCCGACTGATCCGAGCGAGCCGACCGATCCGAGCGAGCCGACTGATCCGAGTGAGCCGACCGATCCGAGCGAGCCGACCGATCCGAGCGAGCCCAGCAAGCCGGATGACAGTTCTTCCGATTCTGACAGCTCCACCGGCGGGTCCTCTGGCGGTTCTTCCGGCAGTGACTGGTGGACCGAGCGCGACAAGGAGACCTCTTCCTCCTCGACCACTACCTCTTCCAGCAATGTAGTGCGGGAGACGGCGGTTGCTACGGTCGTTGAGAACGCCATCGAGAAGGCGGTCAGCGATAACCTGACCTCTGCAAATGCGGTTGTTCGCAATGCCGTCCGTGTAACGGCGGATACCCTGAAGAACGTTGCCGAACGTTTTTCGGATGCTGCCGTTGCTCCGAAGGTCAGCTTTGACACGGTAAGAGGCGGCGCCGTGGTTGGCCGTCTGACCTTTGATCTGACGAAGGTGGGGAACCTGTCTTCCGATATCAATCTGGGTGTTTCGACCACCAACCGGACGGTTTCGAATGTCTTTAACCGCTTCTTCTCGAACGAGACGGCTCTGGTTGATCTGGCCCACAAGGCTGCCTTTGGCACCGAGATTGAAGTAGCGGTGAAGGTAGATCTCAGCAATCTGAATACCGAGAACCTCGTATTCTACTGCTATGATCTTGCGACCAATAGCTACTTCCAGATCCAGAACCCCAAGTATTTCATCGATGCAAACGGATACGTTCACTTCTCCACGAACATGGGCGGTTCCATCATCATCACCGACTCGGCTCTGACCAGAAAGTAAACGGTATCTGAGGCAAAAAGGCGGTCTGCTTTTTATAAGCGGACCGCCTTTTGTGTATCCTCTTTCCTCTTTTAAAGTCTGGCTGACCGTGATAATAGGGCGCACCGGCTCATAGATATAGAAAGGAGTCAATGAGAGAAGGGGAGACTTTGTCTTGGTTCAAGGATATGATTTGCAGGCGGCCATTGCACGTTATCGGGAGGAGCTGCTTCAAACGGCGGCGCGGAGCAGAACGTCTGCGCCGGAGGTTTTGCCCGATCCCTCTCCCATCCAGCCGGATCCGCCTTTAGCGCCGGAGGAGGGTGAGGCAGAAATGGGGAAGGAAGCGCCGGAGGGCACGGCGGAGCAGCAAATTTTAGGGGAGGAGCCCCCCATAGAGGAGTCTCCTATACCGGAGGTAAGTGAAGAACCAGCGGAAGAACCAAAGATGGAATGGGCTGCGCCGTCTTGCGGTCCGCAGGATCCGCATGGAAGGATTCAGGTGCGGGCGGTTACGGCGAACGGGCTGCGGCCGGTAGAGGGGGCTTTTGTGGCGATCAGCCTGTTGGAAAAAGAAAAGGAGACGTTGTTACAGACGCTGTCCACCGGTGCGGATGGGTGCACGCCGGACTGTAAGGCGCCGCTTCTTCCGCAAGGGGAAAATGCAGACGGGGGAACGGAACGCTGCACCTATTACCACGTTCGGGTGGAGAAGCCTGGATATTTCGTCTGCCATGCCTACCGTGTACCGGTTTATGAAGGCAGGGTGTCCCATCCCTGCGCACGTCTGATTCCGTTTCCGGGGAGCGGCCAGCGTCCGCGCGCAGAGCGGCCGGGCAGATTCACGGCGGAGAATAAAACGCAAAGTTCTGCTCAAAAAAAGGAAAATTCACCGGGAAAGTGTTGACAAACGGAGTGGGGTATGATATTATATAAAAGCTGACTTGATGGATATGCGCTCGTAGCTCAGCTGGATAGAGTACTTGACTACGAATCAAGGGGTCGTGGGTTCGAGTCCCTCCGAGCGCGCCAGAAAGTATTTGTGGATACGGGCCTGAACGCTAAAATGTTCAGGCCCGTATCTTTTTCTCAATTGCTTAGAATCCGATAAAAAGATTTGGCGCACCGGTTCGTGCCGCCTTTTAAACGGATCCCAAAGAAAGCGCAAAAGATCTTGGCCGACCGGCTGCGATTGGCGTTTGGTGAGCCTGGCCGGGTTAGAAGAATGAACGGGGAGGAACCGTCTATGAAAATTTTGTTTATTGGTAACAGCCATACGTTTGTCCACTATGTGCCTCTGCGGGTATCGGAATTTCTCAAAAGGCACGGTCATGCTGCCGAAGCAGTCATGCTCACCCATCCCGGTACGGGGCTGGACTGGCATTTGCGGCAGTCCCAGACCTATTTCAATCTGATGTGCGGGAGCTATAACGCCGTGGTCTTACAGCACAACGCGCACCCCTTTCCCGGCAGGGATTCTCTGCTGGAAGCGGGAAAGACCCTGGCGGAAATTGTACCGGAGGAAACCAAAATCTATCTTTATATGACATGGAGCGAGAAAAACAATCCCAGCGGCCAGACGGTAATGAGCGAAGCCTACGAGAGCCTGGCGCGGGAAACCGGCGCAGAGGTTTGTCCGGTGGGCCGCATCTGGTGGCAGGTGGCCGCCGCCCATCCGGAGGAAGAGCTTTACCTTGTCGACGGCGAACATGGATCTGTATTGGGATCGTCTCTTGCGGCGGCAGTGATCGGCCGCACGCTTCTGGGAATGGAGCTGACCCCGGAAGCCTGCTATACCGATGCGAAGGGGCTGGAAACGATGCCGCAAGACCAATGGAGGAAGGATCTGTTCATGCGGAAAGGGAAATCAGAGATATAGGCTTCAGGTGTTTGTATTCTTGCATTCGGAAGAGCCGTCCTGCATATGGCGGGGGTATTTCTTCAGGAAATGCAGAACATGCGCAATGGGCTCCTTTTGGGATGTATCGGGTCCTTTGGCTGCTTGCGGCCCCACCGGCTTCCTGGGCAGCGTTTGCCCAGGAACTGGCTGCTGGCGGACTTTTTCCCGAATATTGCCGTACAACTCTGTTCTGTCTTGGGCGGCAGGAACACCAAGGTATAAAGACCCCTTTCAGGGACCGTTATGGATCAGCCATGCAGCTGACCCATTTGCGGCTCTCTGAAGGGGTCTTGTTTTATCTAGGATAGGGGAGAGCTTGACAGGCCGGATAACATTTTGCAGACGCCCTCATCCGGCTAGGAATGGTTTTTCTGATATTGGCGCGGCGTTTCCCCGTAGATCGATTTAAAGACCTTGATGAAATACTGCGTGGAACCATAACCCAGGCGCTCGGCGATTGCTTTAACGGTGTTTCCCTCTGCAAGAAGCTCAACGGCGCGCTTCATTTTACGCTCCTTGATATATTCGCTGTAGTTCATGCCCACTGCGGACTTAAAGGTACGGCTGAGCACATCGGCGCGCAGGCCGAGCGCATCGGAAAGGGATTCAAGCGATATATCGTTTTCCAAATTTTCGTCAATCATCCGGATCAGTTCTTCGGAGAAATCGGCCGGGTGCGCGCGCTTGCGTTCCTCCAGGTTTTTGCTGATGATCCGGCACAGCTCAAGCACCCACTCCAAAAAGGCGTCAATGTCCGGTATCTGCTCGAAATAAGCGCGGATGTCATAACCGAACACCACCCACATATCCATGCCGAAGGACTCGGTTAACTTGTGCAGCAGGGCGATGAAATCCCGAAGGGTAGAGATGCAGTAATCCACCCCGTATCCTCCGGATTTAAACGCTTCTACCAGATAGCAGACCCGTTGAGCGGCCTCCTCATAGCTTCCGCTGACGATCCCGCGTTCCACCTGGGAAAAGATCTTCAGGTGGCTGCCGGTATTTTTCAGCGTTTCAAAGTGGATATCGGAGGGGGAGAGGACCGGCCGTTTCGGAAAGACATAGCGGTAGCGGTGGGTAAGCTCCGCTTCGGAAAAGGAACGGCGGATATTTTCCGGCCCGGTTTCATAGGAATTTCCAAGCGTCAGGCGGCAGCCCTTCAGCCGGTTCTCCAGCTGTGTGCACAGCCAGCCGGCGCTCTCCTCCTCGCGTCCCTCTTCCACCGTCAGGATGGCCGCCAGTTCTCCGGATTCCAGCGTAGTGGGCAGCAGGCAAAACGGCCCTTCGTTCTGCACCCCTTCCAGTGAAGAAAGCGCCGCCGCATCCTGCGCCGCCCCGCCGCAGAGATCGATGATAATGCAGTATACGCGGCGGTAGGGCAGCATCGGCAGCAGCCGATCATATTCCTCCCTTTTAATGCGGCCGAAGATCAGCGCGCGGACAAATTTTTGATAAAGCGCCGGACGCGCGCTTTCCATTTCACTGTTGAGGGTAGAGAGCTGCGTCACCAGGTGTTCAAGCGATTTATCCAGCGTGCGGACATCCTGCGCGACGGCTACCCCCGCGTTTTTCGAGAGGGCGACCACCCGTTCGCGGTAGGTGCGGTTGTTGCGCCGCGCCAGCAGGGCGACGGCGGCCAGGTTGGTCACCAGCGTTGCGATGCACAGGAGCAGCAGCAGATGGATGAGCGTTTGATAGTCCTCATAAAAGGATTGATAGGGCAGGATAAACAGGTAACGCAGGCCAAATTTTTCGGCTTTGGCCGTCACCATGACCATGCTCCCATCCTGTGTATCCAGGTCGAAAGAAGCGATACCGTCCGGCAGGCCGTCCGCATGGCCTTGCAAAAAGGCGAGGGCGGTGGGGTAGAGGCTTGTCTCCTCCCCGGCAGGGGTGTTTTCATACAGCAGTTCTTCGGCGGCGCCTAAAATCAGGAAGCGGCCTGAGCGATCGTCAATATATTCTCCAAAGCTGGCGGGGTTGATATGGAGCGCTACGATGAGCTCCGCCTCGCGCAGCCTAAATTGCGGGATCCGCGTGATATAGGTCAAAGCCTCCAGACCGTCGGGATAGTTATTGCGGGAGAGCGGAAGCAATAGGCTATCCTTGCCGCTCGCCAAAAAGTCTGAATACCAAGGGAGCAACCGGTCGCGCTCCTTCTCGGTGACAGGGAAATGAATGGCGCGGAAGCCGGTGGCTATCGTGCGCGTCGCCGGGTAGTAAACATCCATTCCGCTTAAAAAGGGATAGTTTGACGGGATATCCATGAGATGGGTTTGCAGGTTCAGAATGGCGGCCGGGTTTTTGCTGATATCCTGCATGCGCGGCGCAAGCAGAGGGCGGTTTACAGGAATATCGGAAAAATATTGCAGGGGCGCTGAATAGGCGCCTCCAAAAATTTGGCTGTCGATATTTCCGAAGGAGAGATCCAGATTGGCTAGGCTGAATTTAGTGAAATTGCGCCGGTAGGTAGAGTCGATTAACTGGTAAAAAATAACCTGGTTGAAGAGCGTTAGGACAAATATGCAGATAATATTGAAAATAATCACCTTCACCAGCAGCGACGAAGGATATCTTCCCCTCTTATTTTCATTCATCTTGCCGTGCTACCTCCTGTCTTGCAGTTTGCCCTATAGCTATTGTAACACAAAATTTCCATTTATCCTAGAACGCGCCGCAGAGACATACAATGGCGGATGCACCAAAAAACGGTACATCCGCCATTGCATGGTATAGCATCTTACCCTTTCACCGAACCTACGAGCATCCCTTTCACAAAGTATTTCTGTAAGAAGGGATAGGAGCAGACAATCGGAATGAGCGACACGACCAGGGCCGCCATCTTCATCGTCTCGGTGTGAACGACGACGTCGGTCGTCATCTCCATGTCGGAGGTTTGGCCGGAAATCAGGATCTGCTGCAATACGTACTGCAACACATACAAATTGTCCTTGGTCACATAAAGCATGTTATCCATCCACTGGTTCCAGTGATCCACGCCGTACCACAGCGCGATGGTCGCCATTACCGGCAGCGATAGGGGAAGATAGATACCGAACAGCACCCGCATATTGGAGGCGCCGTCGATCTTCGCGGATTCTTCCAACGCAGGCGGAATCTCCATGAAGAAATTACGCGTAATGATGAGAGCAAACCCGGTGATGAGGCAGGGAAGGATATAAACCGCAAAACGGTTGGTCAGCCCCAAGCCTTTGATTAACAGGTATTTGGGGATCATGCCGCCGGAGAAATACATGGTGAACACGACGAACATCATGATTCCGCGCCGGTAGGGAAGATTGAGCTTGGCTAACGGGTAGGCGGTCAAGACCGTGATGAACACGCAGCAGGTGGTTCCTACCACGGTGCGGGCGATGGTGACGAGGTAGCTGTGCCAAAAGTTATCCTTGCCTGCCAGCGTCGTATAACCGGTGAAATCAAATTTCGTTGGGAAGAGGTGAAACCCGTTGGAGTTGACCACCTGAGCCGGGCTCATCGATATGGTAACGACCTGCATGAAGGGGAGGACAATCAGCAGAAGCAGCAGGCACAGCAGCGAATAGGCGACGATATCGACCACCCAATCCTCAGAGGTCCTTTTTTTATGTACCGACATTTCTTCAAACCCTCCCTTATTACCAGAGTGCATAGTCGCTGGTCTTGCGTGCGAGGAAGTTGGTCAGCATAACCAGGGCGAAGGAGATAACGTTTTTGAACAGATCCACCGCAGTTGTAAAGCTATACTGCATCTTCTGAATACCCATGCGGTAAACGAAGGTGGAGATTACGTCGCCCACGCTGTAAACGCTCGGATTCAGAAGGTTAAAGACCTGCTGGAAGCTGTCGTTGAGGATTTTGCCGGATTCCATGATAAACATCACAGTCACGATCGGAACCAGCGCCGGGAAGGTGACATGGACGATCTTTTGGATGCGGCCGGCCCCGTCGATCTCGGCCGCCTCATAGAGCTGCGGATCAACGCCTGTCACCGCCGCAAGATAAACGATGGAACCCCATCCGATGCTTTTCCAGATATCGGAAACCACCAGTATCCCCCGGAACCACTTGGGATCGGCTACAAAGAAGATGGTTTCCAGCCCCATACGCTGGAGAATGATGTTGACCGGGCCGCGGGAAGGAGAAAGGAACTCGATCACAATGCCGGCCACGACTACCCAGCTGACAAAGTGCGGCAGATAGGAGATCGACTGCGCGATTTTTTTAAAGCGGACCGCCTTAATCTCGTTGAGAATCAGGCACAACAGAATGGGAGCTGGGAAATTGAAGATTAGCTTATAAACGCTGATAATCAAGGTGTTTCCCAGAACTGTTTTAAAAAACGGGTCGGTCAATAGGGCCTGGAAATGCTTGAACCCTACCCAGGTGCTCCCGGATATTCCTTTGAGCGGATAGTAGTCCTGAAAGGCTATGAGCAGCCCGTACATCGGCCCATAGCAGAATATCAGGAAGAACAGGATGCCTGGCACCAGCATGAGGTAGTACTCTTTATAGGTGGTCAGGTTATAGATAAACCCCTTGCGGCGTCCGGCAGATGCGGCGGCGGGGGTCGGGGCCTTGACAGCTTTCATCGGTATCCTCCCCTATGGTTATTCGGCCGCCTCATCCAACGGCCGGAAAAGGAACCGCCCGCAAAGGGGCGCGTTTTAACGTTTTTTCTTTAAGGCTGCCGCAAAAACGCAAAGCGTTTTCACGGCAGCCCCCTTTTTAACTATCGATTCGCTGAGGCGGGTTATTTCACCTGCTTGGCAGCATAGGCTTCCTGAACCGCTTTTTCAGCGGCCTCGCCGCCGGCGGCCTTAAACTCTTCAACGAACTGCTCGAAATAATCCAGCGGCTTCGCACCGGAGATCATATCGAAATAAGCCTGCTCGGTCAGAGTCTGGAGGGTAGCAATGCTGTTGGAGAACTCCTCGGTCGGCGGAGCGTTAAAGCGCCAGTAGCCGTTGCCGGTTACGCTGTGGCCAAAGGAGGTCTTTTCGGGGGTGATGTTCTGAGCAAAGGTAACGGTGGAGCCAAAGTCTACCTGGAGAACGCCCTGCTCGCGCAGCTCAACGCCTTCCATAATGCGGACCGGGCCGCCGGGGGATTGCTTCCAATGTACGCCTTCAATGCCGTAGTTGACCAGGCGGGCATAGTCCATATCGGAATAGTAGGCGTCCATCATCGCGAAGAACGCGTCAACCTTGCGCTCATCCTCGTAGCACTTGGTGGTAAGGCCCATCAGGCGGCCGGTCTTGTTCCAGCCCTCGGTGCCGGATTTGCCGTTGGGACCAACAGGGGCCGGGCCAAAGAGGATATCGCTGTCCGGGTTCAGGCCCTTAAATTCCTTCATGCAGACGCCCCAGTTATCCTCGTCGGTGGTGTCGGTCGAGTAGTTGAGGTAATGGTAGGGCTGCGCGGCGGTCAGGCCGATGCGGCCGTTCATAAAGGAGTGCGACAGCCAGGTATAGCCGCCGTGGTTCTCGCCGGTGACGAATTCCTTATCGACGATGCCCATATTGTACCACTTGTTAAGCAGCGCGAGCACCTCTTTGGCGTCCGGATGGATCCAGGGGAAGAAAGGAACGTTGTCCTCGCCGAGCTGCATTTCCTCAACCTTGAAGTGGGGAGAGCCGCCGGTTACGCAACGCAGGCCGTAAGCGCCGAAGATGCCGCCGAACGAACGCTCGGCCATGCCGGCGGTATCCTTCTGGCCGTTGCCGTCGGGATCGTCGTTCACGAAGGCGGAGAGCACCTGCTCAAATTCCTCAATCGTTTCCGGGGGCTCCAGCCCCAGGTTATCCAGCCAGGTTTTGTTCCAGATGGTGGCCATCGGGGCCTGCTCCATCGGCTGCACGACGCCGTAGTTCTTTCCTTTATAGACCATCGTCGACCAGAGCGTTCCGTCGTCGTACTCGTCCGCAACCTTCGTATAGTTGGGCGCCTTTGCGCGGATATCCTCAACCGGCACCTCATGCAGAACGCCGCCGTCTACGTAGCTGGGCAGGTTCGCCAGATCAACGACCAGGGCGTCCGGCATTTCGCCGCCGGCAAACCGGACGTTCAAAGCAGACTGGAAGTTCTTGGAGTCCACCGCCCAGGCTTTGAGATCGATGTTGAAGCGCTCCTCGATCATCTTTACCACTTCGGCGTTGTCATCCACCTCAGCCGAGGTCTGTCCAACCAGCCATTCCATCTGTACGGGCGGCAGATCTTCCTTCGCCTCGGAGGAAGCGGCAGAGGATGCGTCGCCTGAAGCGGCGGAGGATGCCTCGCTCGACGCGGCAGAAGACGCCGCCGAGCTGCTGGCCGCCGGCTGAGAGCTGCTGCATCCCGCTAACGAGCCTGCTGCCGCCGCCGTCGCTAAAAGCAGCGCTAGGATCTTTTTCATAAGTCGTCCCTCTTTTCTTAAAAATCGGTTTCATGCTTACAAGCGGGCGGCCGTATGTAGGACAGGTCCTTAAAAAGGAGAACGCCGCCGCGCCTTTTGCGTGCTTTATGGTAACATGGAGACAAAAAAACGACAATCTGAAACTTATTGAAAAATGCTGTTTTTTTGATACCCCCCGTTAAAGGCCCGTCCATCCGGATAATTGTTTTTCCCATCCGGCTTGTTAAACGGCTTTGTCACGGCCTTTCGCTAGGATTCACCGTCCATCAAAAAAGTGGTATTTTTCAGATTTTTACCCTTTACCCCAAATGAACCGTTTTTCCTTACAGCGCCGTAATCTGTGCAGACAGCTGGGCATGGGAAAGGTCCGGCGCCTCTTTGAAGAGCGCCGAAAGCTCCGCCTCTTCCGGCAGCTCCCGCCCGGTAACATCCAGCAAGAGAAGCTGGAGCGGGACGATCAAGCTGTCCGATTTTGGGTGGATGCCAAAGTGTACGTCGAGCGCCATCCCCAGCGCGTCCACAGACGGGAAGATCTCCGGGCAGAGAAAATCCGGACGCCAGAGCTCCAACGAGAAGCGCGGCGATTCCTGCCAGGCCATGAGCATCCGGGAGCGGCTTCCCTCAACGAGCAGCGCATGGGAGGAAAGCTGGGTCAGCGCCGTGCCGGGGGTAAAGAACCAGCGCTGCCGGTGATCCGCCTCCTGCCGGTTGCCGCGCAGCAGGGCATCCCGTATCCACCAGCCTTTTTCGCGGACGAAGAGCACGGCGCGCTGATGGCTGCAATGGGTATAGGCGTCATGCCGCGCGCGCAGGTAGAGATAATCCGGGGCGATCTCCTGCTCCTCCAGCTTGACATCCGGCCGCAGGACCCCCCACTTGTTGGCGTAGCAGCGATCCGGCTGAATAGGCTCGCCATAGGCCAGCACGGTGTTGTGAGAGCTCATATTGTACATAAACCCACGGTGCTCGCTCGCATGCCGCACCGTATGGTAGAGCTTGCCGGTGTAGGGCTCGCCGATAAGCTCCTCGCCCCTCAGGTGAATAAAGAGCGAGAGCATATCCATATGATTGTGTCCGGAATAGCCGCAGTTCTCTTTGAGCGACATGAGGAAAAAGTTTCCGTCCGCACCCCAGCGGTTGCGGCTTGTAACGAAGCCGGTGACGTTGTCGCAGAAATCGAGGACCTCCGGTCCCGTGCCTTCTTCTCCCTGGCGCAGCCGCAGCAGCTGCTTGCAGGTTTCGTTCCCCGTCATGCGCACGCCCAGGGAAAGGATGGGGTCAATCATCGGGCCGCGGTTATCGCCCAAGGTAGGGAAGCGCTCTCCCGGCGCGCTGGCCATGGCCAGCGCGAAGAGGCTCCGGTCGACGTTGCGGGTCCCCTCCTCGTCGAGCATGGGCACGCCGTTGAGGTTGCCCAGCGACATGCCGCGGGAAAGCATTTCCCCAATGGCCGCGCCGGACCAATAGGCGATGGAATGCTCGCTGTACTGCCCATGGCTCCCGAAATCCTCATGCACATGCCGGCTGACCACCTCGCGCCCATGCTCCCGCATGGCCGCGATCTCCGGAAATTCCGGAAGCAGCAGCGAGAGGATGAACGGCACCAGCCCGCGCTCAAACATATGATGGTTGTGGGAGCGGAAGCGGTCCCCGTCAAAGCGGCGGAACTGCATGGCATAGAACCAGATATGGCGCAGCAGATCGAACGTCTCGTCTTCCGGCAGGGTATAGGGCAGCTCGGTATAAAAGAGCGAGAGCAGCACGATGGTCAGCCATCCGGCGCTCATAACATCGCGATCCTCCGAGGTCATGAAGCGCCCGGTATCCGGGCCGCCGTGTTCGACATTCAGCGGATAGGTTTTAAAGAAGACTTGGAGCACCTCGCGGAATTTTTCCGCAACGCGCGGATCCCCGTCCTCATGGTAGAGCACCGCCAGGCTTTCAAAAAACTGTCCGCGGACGAACATATCCAGCGTGTGCCGGTGGGATCGGGCCAGATCCTCCGGGAAGCGGAAGTGCGGCATCGTTTCAAAGCGCGCTCCCAGCGCGTGCTCTCCGCGCCCCTTGCCGGGCAGCACATAGACATTTTCCATCATTTTGCGGCCCACGTAGAGCATAAACTCCTGAAGATCCCCGCTGAGCCCCAGCGAGGACTGCCAGGAATAAGGGGAATCGTTGGGATCGATCTTTTGCAGCGGCTGCCCGCGGTAGTCGAACAGGAAGCGGACGTCCTTCCGTTCATAGAAATGGCGGACAAGCGCCCGGCCGGCTTGCCGTTCGTTTCCCTGCTCCATTGCCGCCCGCACGGCCTCTAAGCCGGGGGCCTGCAAGTTCAATGCGCCTAAAACGTGCGCTGCCGTCACCTCGTCCTCACGATCCGGTATCCAAAGTTTCAAGCCTATACCCCTTCCTTTCTTTCATCCGTTCCATCCGGCAAGCTTCTTTATGGGCAGGAAGCCTCTGTTTCCTATCGAATGAACGGTTTGCTTTTTATTATAGGCGGCTTTTACCGGAGTGAAAAGAAACAAATTCTTGACAACATGACACTATTTTGAAAAAATCCGCTGCGGCTGGGAGGGGGATTTACAGTTTAAGGCGGCTGCACAAAGGGCGCGTTGCAAAACGGAAGTTTTGCAACGCGCCCTTCCCCAAAAGCGGCTTTTGGGGCGAAGACGACGTCCCAAATTTCGCGCCATCGGCGCGAAACCGCAGCTTTTTCTGGTTTCTGCAAGCCGGAGGATCGCTCGGCTGGAGGTTTCTTCTCTATTTTGCGGGCGCGCCCTTTTTCTGCAAGCCAGGGGGAGCGGCTTGCACGGTTTTTTTTACAGGCCGGGAGACGTTTTGGCCGGTCCGTTCCATTCTGCGGGCGGGCCTTCGGGTTTTCCCGCTTAGGCGCCGGTATGGGGCATAGACTTTCTGGGCTGGGGAAAACGGACGTCAAAGGCCGGGTTGAAGGCATAGAAATTTTTCTCATCCAGGTGATCCTGGGAGATACGCAACGCTTCGCCGAAGCGGACGGCATGGAATGGATGCGGCGTCAAATCTTCCAGGTGATGGTAATGCGATCCGAAAAGGCGTGAACCGATTCGAGCAAGCTGTCTGCGGCAGCGCGCTTATCGCAGAGGGAAAGCGCTTCCAAGTCCTCCAAATAACCGGCGTTCCCAGCCGGATGGGCGGATGGACGGACCATCCGGGAAAGGCGCGCCTCGATTTGCTGTTTTTCTTCCTCCAGAAAAGCGGCGCGGCGGTTGATATGGGTCATCAGCGCGGGCGAGGCCAGCGGGACCTTATCCAACAGGCCGGATATTTCAAGCTGGATTTCCTCCTGGCGCTCTCTCAGCCGGCGTTCCTGCGGGCTGGGTTCCGTTCGGAAAGGTTCCGAAAGGCGGAGATTATCCAGCTTGCCGGCTATCTCCTCCAGGATTGCCCGTTCCACAAAACCGGCGTCCAGGGAACGGAAGGCGCAGCCCTCCGGGCCCTGCTTGTGGGTGCACAGGTAGTAGCGGTTATCCGCTTTGGTCTTACAATGGTAGGTTTTGAGGGCCAGCGCATACCCGCAATAGCCGCATTTGATTTTTCCTGCGAGCCAGGAGGCCTTCACCGGCCGGGAGAGAGGACTGCCGCTTAAACATTTGCGGCGGCAGCACAGCCAGCTTTCGGAATCGATCAGCCCTTCGTGCGGCGCGAGGACCAGGGTGCAGCCCTGCAAGGAGGCCCCCTTCCGGCTGCCGCTGCCGGAATAGAGGTAGGCGCCGTTGCATCCGGAAAAATCCTCCTCCGGGTTGGCCAGCAGGACGCCCTGCTCTTTAAAAAAGGCATAGATCTGCCGGTCTGCCCGGACATAGACGGGGTTCATCACCAGCTCCCGGATACGGCTGCGGGAGAAGCTGCCGCCGCCGCGCTTCTCGATCCCCTGCGCCTCCAGGCGCTGTGCAACCTCCCCAAACGAAACGAGCGGATCGGCATAGAGGCGGTAGATCCGGCGGACGGTTTCCGCCTCCTCCGGAACGGGCGCATACATTTTGGTTTTCACGCCGTCGAGGGCCGTCTCCCTCAACGTAAATCCATAGGGGGCTCTTCCACCCATATAGAACCCGCGCCGGCTCCGGGAGAGGTACGCGTCCAGCACGCGCTGCTGAATCGTTTCCCGTTCGAGCTGGGCAAAGATCATCACAATCATCAGCATTGCCTTGCCGATGGGCGCGCCGGTATCAAATTTTTCCATCGTGCTGACAAAATCTACGCCGTGGCGCTGAAAAACGTCGATGATCCCAGCAAAGTCCAGCACGGAACGGCTGATCCGATCCAGCCGGTAAACGATGACCCGGCCGATCTTCCCGCCGGAGACGTCAGCCATCAGCTCCCGAAAGGCGGGACGATCGGTGTTTTTCCCGCTGTAACCCCTGTCCGTATAGATCCGGGGGATCCCTGCGGCGGCCTCTCTCCGGCAAAATTCGATCTGGCTTTCTATCGAAATGCTGTCCGCACGGTCCACCGATTGCCGGGCATAGATAGCTTCGGCGGCGCCCTCTCTCATGGGATCGTCTTCCTCCCCGCCGGCTTTGGATCTGAGCCGGAATGGGACAAGGATGGGGATTGGCTGAAAATTCCGCGCAGCCGTTCCTTGGCTGCCTGCCGGGCCGTTTCGCGCTCTTCCGGGGTCAAAAAGACCGGCGAACGGTTTTCAAGGGTGAGAGTCCGGCCGCGGTAAGGGATTTCCTGCGTCTGGGTGATGTAGGCCGCCGCCATAGAAGCGCCTCCTTCGTGAAGAGATAAGGGGCTGTGATCCTACAGGGATAAACCGCTTCTATGTGTATGGAACGGGCCTTGTCCGCTATTCCTCCCGCTGAGGGGGAGGGGCGTACAGCTGCCGGAAGCGCGTTGGAGAGACGCCCTCAAGCCTTTTGAATTTCCGGGAAAAGTTTGCTTCGTCCACATAGCCGGTCAGCTCCACAATCTCCCGGATGGGCCGGCTGCTGCTGACCAGGAGCCGTTTGCACTGCTCAAAGCGCATGCGGTCGATATATTGCATCAGCGAGCTTCCATTTTTCTCTTTGAAAAAACGGGTAAGATAGGAGGGGCTCAGGCCGAACGCCTGGGCAATCGAAGAAAGAGAAAGATCGGGGGAGGTGTAGTTTTCTTCGATATAGGCAAGGATACGCGCATAGGTGCTTTTCCCCTGCTCGTTTTCTTTCAGACTGGTAAAGGCGTCGGCCAGCTCGCAGCAGAAGCGGGCCAGGCTTTGCTTGGCCTGGCTGAGACTCTCAAAGCTGTTGCTGTAGAGCTGATCCAGCGCGAGCTGAAGCTCCGGACGCCGCTCCGGAAAGGCTTCCAGAAGCATCTTTTCCAATGTGGAAAGGATGTCGAAATAAGCAAATTTATAGGCGGCTAGGCTCATGTGCGTGGCCGCCAGGCTAAAGACATTTTCAATCGCCGCCATAACGGCGCTGTGGCTCCCGTTTTTAACCGCCTGAAGAATGGTATCGGGAGAAACCGGGCCGGTGCTGCTGGCCCGGCGGCGCTCCTCCAGCTCCGCCACATAGCGCGGGGTGATCGTCTCGTTCCCTTGCAGGAAAAAGCGGTATTCCGCGTTTTTAACTGCCTGCCGGTAGGCCGCAGGCAGCTCCTCCAGCGTTCCCGAAGGGCTGCTCAGCGCTGCGGTAACGGTAAACTGGTTGTGTCCGGCGGCAAAAAGGTGCAGGCTGTCGCAAACGGCCAGCGCCGCCTCATGGCAGACGGTTTCCTCTCCCGATGTGAGCAGGACGCCCGTTATACCTGAAGAAAAGGGCATCTCTGCCGCATAGCCCTGCCCCACTTCGGTACAGCGCTCCTCAAAGGCCGAGCAAAGCAGCGCTTGGTGGGCGGCTAGATCGGGGGACGGTCCGCCGGCCTCCTCCAGCATGAGCACAAAAACGATAAACGTTTGATCGGGGGCGGAAAAGCGCTCCAGGAATTCCTTGGCGGCCCCATGGCCAAAGGCGGCCAGATCCTGTCCGGCCAACAGCGCCAGCAAGAGCTGCCGCTGCACCAGCGCGGTTTCGCTGCCGACCTGGAGACTCAGCTGGCGGTATTCGTCGGTCAGCCTATCGAAGCTCTGATCGAGCACCTCCAGCTCGTTGAGACGTTCCCCGGCATAGCTTTCGCGGCTGGGAAGCGCCTTTTCAACCAGACGCTGAATGGGCTGGAGCGCGCGGGAAGCAAAGCCGTAGGCCATTCCGAAGCCCAGCAGCAGCGCCATGAGCAGGATGATGATGAAGCCGAATACCGCTCCGGCAAGCGGCTGGTAGAACTCGGTGCGATCGAAAGCAAGGCAGAGACGAAGGCCATAGTTCTGAACGGTGCTCTCCAACAGGATGTTGTTGCCGGCGGGCTCCTTGAGAGCGCGGGCGTATTTCCCGCCATGAGCGGATCCGTTATAAAGCAGCAGCTTCCCCTCCCGATCATAGAGATAAAAACTGTTGGCGCCGGGCCCGGCGTTCATCCGCCGGGCGAGCTGGGCATAGTCGATTTCGAAAAGGATCACGGCCGGGGAGGTGTTGAAATTGGAGGGGACCGGCAGCAGGTACAGAAGAATGGGCTGGTCGGAATCCTCCTCATAGCTAATAAAGTACCAACCGGCGCTGGTGCTGTCCACCGCCTGGCGAAGCGCATCGCCGGAGAGCCTTCCGCCCAGCTGCGTCGAGCAGAAGCTCTCCAGCGAGAAGATGCCCTCGGAAAAAAAGAGCTTATGGTTGATTTCCGGATAGAGGGACTGGGTATAGACGATTCCCAGCCCGGAAAGGCAGTCCGCCGTGGAACCCAGGATATCAATCTGGGGGATAACGTTGTGCGGCAGGTTCAGGTTCTTTCTCAGGTTATAAGAGCAGAAGGCTGAACTGCGTGAAATGCTCCCTGCAATTCGATCGAAATTGGTTTGGATTTCAGCCATCTCGTCCGCCATTTTTTGGAGGGTAAGCCGGTGGTTTTCATAGATCTGGTTCTGCATGTTTAAGATGGTATAAATATTGAGAACCGAAAAGAGGATGGAGATGGATAAGAAAATATAGATGTAGAACTTGAAATACCGGATAAAGGTGTGGGATTTTTTAGCAAACATCGAAGTTTCCTCCCAGGCTGGGAATGTGGGCGTCTGTTTGTTTGAAAAAGCGCCGGCAGTAGCTATTATACATAAATTTTTGAGAAATATCAAACCTGTTCTATGGCAGAAAATAATATTTAAGACAAAGAGAGCAAAAGTTACGCGGTGAAAATATCAATTTTTGCAAAGGATGACAAAAATTCCACATAGGCAAAAATGAGAAAAGCATGTATGATTCAAATGTAAAAAATGAAGTAAGGTGGGATTGATTTGTATAAAACGCTTAATACTGGTGAAGAAAGCCCCGCTCGTTCTCTCCGACAGGACAAATGGCGGCGGAGATGGAAAAAGATCTGTCAAAGCCGGGAGCTCTATCTGTTCATCCTTCCCGCCGTTATCTATTTTTTCCTTTTCAACTATGTGCCGATCTATGGCGTTCAGCTTGCCTTCAAGTATTTTAACCCCGCTAAGGGGATTTGGGGGAGCGACTGGGTAGGATGGGACAACTTCATGCGCTTTTTTAATTCCTACTATTTTTGGCGTCTCATCCGCAACACCGTTTGGCTGAGCCTTTATAACCTGCTGGTGAATTTCCCGTTTCCTA
Organism: Provencibacterium sp.; assembly: GCA_022793895.1. Taxonomy (GTDB): domain Bacteria; phylum Bacillota; class Clostridia; order Oscillospirales; family Ruminococcaceae; genus Harryflintia. The sequence goes on from JAAWDS010000014.1 coordinate 25,199, forward strand.
TTCTGTTGGCGCTGGTATTTAACGAGGTCAACCATGAAAAGCTAAAAAAGGCGGTGCAGACCATCTCCTATGCCCCGCATTTTGTCTCGGTGGTGGTCATGGTGGGCATTCTGAACCTGTTTTTTAACCAGAACACCGGCATGGTCAACGTGCTCCTGCGGGCGATGGGGGAAGAGGCAATCCCCTTTTTGACCAGCTCCAGCATCTTCCCGACGCTGTATGTTTGGACGGGGGTATGGCAGCACGCCGGCTGGAACTCGATTATCTATATTGCGGCGCTGACCGGCATCGATCCGCAGCTCCACGAGGCGGCGCAGATTGACGGGGCGAGCCGGTTCAAAAGGATTCTCCATATCAACATCCCCTGTATTATGCCGACGGCGATCATCATGTTCATTCTGGATATCGGGCGGGTAATGTCGCTGGGCTTTGAAAAGGTTTACCTCATGCAGAACTCGATGAATATCGAGACCTCCCAGGTCATCTCAACCTTTGTCTATGAGGCGGGCCTCATCAACATGGACTATGGTTTTTCAACCGCTATCGGGCTGTTCAACAACGTGATCAACATCATCCTGCTCTTGAGCGTGAACAAGGTTGCCAAGCGCGTGGGGGATACCAGCCTCTTCTGAGCGGCATGCAAGCGCTTGCCCAAGGCGAAAAGAAAGGAGAATTTTTATTATGCAAAAGCTGCACAGAGGAAATAAAATCCGTGCGAGCGGCAGCGACCGCGCCTTTGCCGGCGTGCTCTATGCCCTTACCATCCTCTTTGTCCTGATTATCCTCTACCCGTTGGTCTTTGTTTTCAGCGCTTCGATCTCCAACCCTATGGAGGTCTTTGCCGGAAGGGTATGGCTTTTCCCGCGCGATATCCAATTTGAAGCCTACAAACAGGTCTTTCGCAACAACGAGATCTTTACCGGCTACCGCAACACCATCGTTTATACCTGTTTGGGAACGCTGGTCAGCATCGTGCTGACCCTCAGCGCCGCCTATCCGCTCTCGCGTAAAAAAATGTACGGGCGCAACATCATCATGTTTTATTTCACCTTCACGATGTTTTTCTCCGGGGGTCTCATCCCCACCTATCTGGTGGTGAAGGGAATGGGGCTTTACAACAACCTCTGGGTGATGATTTTAGTCGGCAGCGTGTCGGTTTACAACATGATTGTGGCGCGCACCTTCATGCAGAACACCATTTCCGACGAGCTGTATGAGGCGGCGGAGATCGACGGCTGTTCCGACATCCCCGCCTTTTTCAAGGTTGCGCTTCCGCTGTGCGCGCCGATCATCGCCGTGCTGGTGCTCTTCTATGCCGTGGGCTACTGGAACAGCTACTTTAACGCCCTTATCTATCTGAGCGACCGCGCCCGCTATCCGCTCCAGCTCTTCCTGCGGGAAATCCTGCTCATCAATATGGCGGATTCGATGGTGGACTCGATGGAGATGGATATGGACATCAGTAAATTCATGGTGTCGGAATCGCTCAAATATGCGGTCATCATCGTTTCCAGCATCCCCATGCTGATCCTCTACCCCTTCTTACAGCGCTTCTTCGTGAAGGGGGTTATGATCGGCGCTATCAAGGGCTGAATGGGAAGCGCCGCCTACCGGCGGGGCGTCCCGGCAGCTTGTCCGGCAGTCTGGAACCGGCGCAGCCGGTCATCCATAGAAACAAAAATAAAGGAGTGTGTACCATGTCAAAACTTAGAAGCCTGACGGCTGCTGTGGCGGCGTTCTCGATGCTGCTGGCGTCCTGCGCAGGCGGCCAGGGAGCGGCCTCCTCCCAGAGCGCCTCTTCAGGAAGTCAGGCGGCCCCCGCTTCCAGCGCAGCCCCTGCCTCCAGCGCGGCTCCTGCCCAAGAGGAGAAGGCGGCGGCCGGCAACCCTTCGAAAACCGGCTTGCCGATTGTAGAGGAGACGGTGGAACTCAAGGCGCTGTGCGATAAGGACATTAATACGACCGATTGGAGCAGTCATCCGGCGTTGGCGAGGATGGAAGAAATCACCAACGTCAAGATCACTTGGGATTGTGTGCCGGATGCAGGCTTTGCCGAAAAGCGTAACCTGCTCTTTGCCTCCAACGACCTGCCGGATTTCGTCATCCGCGCGAAGCTCAACGCGCAGCAGGAAATGAAATATGCTTCGGCCAACCAACTGATGAAGCTGGATGAGCTCATGGACTATGCCCCGAATTTCTCGGAGCTGACGGCGAACGACCCGAACATCATGAAAAACATCGTGCTGCCGGATGGGCACATCTACGCGCTGCCGCAGTTGAACACGACGGACGGGAACCTGATCATGAAATATTGGATCAACAAGGCGTGGCTGGATAAGCTGAACCTTCCGATGCCCTCCACCACCGAAGAGTTCTATGAGACCCTGAAGGCTTTCAAGGAGAAGGATCCCAACGGCAACGGCCAGGCAGACGAGATTGCCTATTCCGGAAGCGCAAAGGACGGTGCCTGCAACCTGTTCTACAACTTCATGGGCGCATGGGGCTTCGGCAAAAACGCCCCGCTGGGCTCTACCGACTTCCCGTATATAGATTTTGATGAAAACGGGACGGTGAGCCTGATCCCCCTTGACCCCAGGTTCAAGGATATGGTATCTTTCTTCAATAGGCTCTGGTCGGAGGATCTGATTGATAAGGAGAGCTTCTCCCAGGACCGCAACCAGATCGTCTCCAAGCTGACGGCCGATCAGGTGGGCTTTGTCAGCGACGGCAACAATACCCAGTGGATCGGGCCGGCGCGCTCCAACTTCGTCGCCATGCCCGCCCTGACCGGCCCGGACGGGGAGCGCAAATGGATCAACATCTCCCCCTATGTCCAGACAACGGGCACGGCCTGCATCACCACCTCCAACCCCTACCCGGAAGTGACCATGCGCTGGCTGGACTATTTCTACAGCGAGGAGGGCACCGTCCTGGTCCGTCTGGGAATCGAGGGAGAGAGCTACTATGTGGATGACAACGGCGCTTACCAGCTCTTTGACCACATCCAGAACGATCCGACCGGTTTGACGCTCGACCAGGCGCTGGGCAAGTGGGCTCTGTTCTGCGGCGGCAACTTCCCGCAGAACATTAAGGATGAAGTGGACAAGAGCGCCGCGCAGCTTCCGGAGACCAAAGAGGCCAACGAGGTTGTGCGCCCGGATATGGTCCCTTACAACCAAATCCCCAAACTGAAGTTCACCGAGCAGGAGAGCATCCAGTTGGGCAACTATGCGCAGGATCTGTTGAGCTATATCAATGAGAACACCGTTAAATTCATCACCGGCGAGCGCAGCATGGACACCTGGGACGCCTTTACCCAGGAGCTGAGCAAGATGAACGTGGACGCATACCTCAAAATCTATCAGGATTCCTACAACCGCTGGAAGGGTTAAGGCCCAGGCTTGGGAAAGGCGCAGGGAGACGTTCTGCCGGCGCCTTTCCCGTTCCTCTGCCGCCGCTTTGGCGCAAAGGACCGGGGCGGCGGCTTTCCGGCCCGCCTTCTTGTATATATTCTAAGGAAAGGACGATTCACCATGAAAACAATCTGCATGGGCGTGATTGGCTGCGGCTCGATCGCCAACACCTATCATCTGCCGGCGATGGAGCGCGTGGAAACCATCCGGCTCAAGTGGGCCTGCGATCTCATCGAGTCCCGCGCCGCCGAAGCGAAAGAGCGCTTCGGCTTCCAGCAAACGACGCTGGACTATCACGATTTGCTGGGCGATCCCGAAGTAGAGGCCGTCTGCATCTTTACCAAGATTGAAATGCACGCTAAAATTGCCATTGAGGCGGCGCGGGCCGGGAAAAACATCTTCATGCAGAAGCCCTTTGCCTACAGCATTGAGGAGGGGCGTACGATCATCCGTGCGGTGGAGGAAAACGGGGTGAAGCTCATCCCCTCCTTTATGCACAGCTACATGGATGGCTCCCTCGCCGCCAAGGCGCTGATCGAAGGGGGAACCATCGGCGATATCGTCCATATCCGCATGCGCAATTCCACCCGGAACCCTCCCGAAACAGCCCCCAGCTATGGCGGCTGCATGATGGACATCGGCTGCCACGGCATCGACCTGGTCCGCACCCTCTCCGGCGAGCAGATTACCGAGGTGTTTGCCGGGCGGGTGACGCCGCCGACCCCCAACCCAGAGAGCATGTATGGGGAAGCGGCCGACCTAAACGGGATTGAGAACAGCGCTATTCTGCACTATACCCTCTCCAACGGAGCGAGCGTCTGCCATGAGGTGCTCTGGTCGCAGATAGCCGCGACCGTCCGGTTTGAAATGGAGATTTATGGCACCAAAGGGGTCGTCTACCTGTATAACCCGCACCGCAGCGAAAAGGTCTATCTCGGCGTAGGGCCGGAAGGGAAGCAGCCCAAGGATCTTCAGTGGCGCGAGGAGGCGTTTGAGCCCACCTTCTTCGGCGAGCGGCAGCACCGCGATATGGCGGCCGGGCTGATGGGGGACGGCGTCTGCGCAAAGGGCCCGCGCGACGGCTTTGTTCCCTTGCAGGTGATCGAGGCCATGCGCCGCTCGATCGTATCCCGCAAGAGCGAAAAGGTGCTCGGCGTATAGGAGAAAAGAATAAACAGCATGTTCGCCGGGCTCATTGCCCGGCCGGAAAGGAAGGTTCAGAGTGAAAAAGATTGGATTTATCGTGGAAATGAAGGACTGCCCGGACAGCGCTTCCCTGCGCAGTTGGGCCGAGCTGGCCAGGCAGCAGGGGATTGACGGGCTGGAGCTGCTCTTCAACACCAAGGTGGGCGTCCGGTTCGATGCGGCGCTCATCCGGGAAGCGCTGGCGGGCACGGGCGTGGAGGTCTGCGCCTGCGGGCTGTGGTGGCTCAACACCATCGATCCCGATCCGGCTGTGCGCGCGAAAAACCGGGAGACGATGCACGCTTTCTTGGATATGGCGCATGAAATCGGCTGCAAAATCGCCTTCTTCAACTGCGGCGAGTACCGCCCCGGCGATACCGATGAAAACATCCGCCAACTGCGCGGCGAGCTTCAGCATTATAAAGAGTATGCCGGGGCTTACGGCATTACCATCGCCAACTATCTGGGGCACGGCGGAAACTTTATCAACAGCCGCGACATCCTGCGCCGCGCGCTGGAGGAGATCCCGGAGCTCAACCTCAAGCTGGATCCCGTCGGCATCATCCGCAATATGAAGGACGATCCCATCGAAATCATCAAGCTGTTCGGCAACCGTCTCGTCCACTTCCATGTGAAAGACATCCTGCGCTATGGCAGCGACGGGTTTGAAATCGAGCCTGCGGTGGGAATGGGCGACCTGCGCTGGAACGCCATCTTCGCCCTGCTCTACCACCATGGCTATGAAGGCTATGTCGTCATCGAGCCGCACGGACCGCTTTTCAGCGTTCCCGAAAACCGTTGGAAGCACATCATGCTGAGCAAGCGCCACATCGAGCAGTTTATGCTGCGCTGAGGAGAGAGGGCGGGCGGCGGCCGGAACCCGGAAAGGGATCGGGGCCGTCCGCCCTTTTATGGCCGGACGCCGGAAAGGAATGATTCAGATTGAATATCGTTTATCTTCACACCCACGACAGCGGACGCTTTCTGCCGCTTTATGGCTACGGCAGTTCGATGCCGCAGCTTGGCCGCCTGGCGGAGCGGGGGGCGCTGCTGCGCGGCGCCTTTTGCGCCTGCCCCACCTGCTCGCCCTCGCGCACCGCGCTGCTGACCGGCATGGCCCCGCACAGCGCCGGGCTTTTGGGCCTGGCGCACCGCGGCTTTCAGCTGGCCGATTATAGCTGGCACCTCTCCTCCTTCCTGCGCAGCCACGGCTATGAAACGGCGCTGTGCGGCATTCAGCATGAGGCGCCCGATCCCTCCATGCTCGGATACGACCATCTCTTAGGCGGGGAAGCCGATTCGATGGACAAGCTCGCCCCGCGGGATGTGTGGGATCGGGAAAATGCGCGCGCGGCGGCCGCTTGGCTGCGCGAGAAGCACGACGGCCCGTTTTTCCTCTCCTATGGCATGTTTGCCACCCACCGGGAATTTCCGGAGAATGACGGCAGCGTAAATCCCGATCGCCTGACGCCGCCTTGGCCGGTGGCCGATACGCCGGAGAACCGTGCGGACGCGGCCCGCTATCAGCTTTCCTGCCGCCAGGCGGACAACTGCATCGGCATCCTCTTAGATGCGCTGGAGGAGACCGGCCGGATGGAGGATACCGTCGTCCTCTACACCACCGATCATGGGCCCGCCTTCCCGGAGATGAAATGCACCTTGTCCGACGCGGGCATTGGGGTGGCGGCCGTGCTGTACTATCCCGGCATTCCCTGCGCCGGGCGCGCGGTGGACGGCCTGGTTTCCCAGATCGATCTCTTCCCGACCTTCTGCGAGCTGTTGGGGCTGGAGAAACCGGCCTGGCTTCAGGGAAAGAGCATCCTCCCGCTGCTGGAAAGGGGCGAACCGGTGAACGACGCGATTTTTGCGGGCGTGACCTACCATGCGGCCTATGAGCCGAAACGCTGCGTACGCACCGAGCGCTATAAGCTCGTCCGCCGCTATGACAGCCACCTTTTCCCGGTCCCTGCAAATATCGATTCTTCCCCGGCCAAGGAGCTTCTTTTAAAGAGCGGGTATCTGGAGCGCACCGTTCTGGATCGCGAGAGCCTGTTTGATCTGTATCTGGACCCCTGCGAGCGGCAGAACCGCATTGCCGATCCAGCCTATGCGGAGATTTACGCCGATCTCTCCCGGCGCCTGAACCGTTGGATGGAAGAGACGGCGGATCCGCTCCGCGACGCGCCGGATGGGCGCGTACCGTGTCCCGAAGGCGCGTGTGTCAACCGCCGGGAGTGCATAGAGCCCCAGTGGGATGACTTTGAATAAGGTCTTTGGGAAAATCCATTCCTGTTTGACGGTTTCGCTTCGCCGAAGCGTTGGAAATGTACGATTTCACGCGCACGCAGGAATTTAATAACGTCGCGTACATCCGGATCGTCCACAAGGCGCAGGATGTTGTCGTAGGTGGTGCGCGCTTTCTGCTCTGCTGCGATGCTGTAAGAACGGAAGCGCCGCAAAATGATTCCATTTTGCGGCGCTTCCGTTCTGAAAAAGCGGCTTTGGGGGCGAAGACGACGCCCCCAATTTCGCGCCGTCCGCGCGAAACCGCCGCTTTTTCCGGTTTCTGCAAGCCGGAGGAGCGGCCCGGATGGTTTCTTTTACAAACCGGAGGAGCGTGTTTTACAGCCCTGAGCAATCTATTGTTCTGGGAAACATCGGCTTCCGGCATTCTGTGGGCAGCCTTTTTGGGAACCGTTTCTGGCTTCGCTGGAGCCGGGAACCTGTCTGTATTCTGTATAATGTTGGGAAGAATCCGGCCTGTCCGGTTCCGGTAAAACGGATTGTCCTTTTGCCCTTGCTTAAAGAAGGGGAAAAGCGCTATAATAGAAAATGCCCTGAGGACAGGAGGGCGGACCATTCCCTTGGAAGGCCGTTTCAAAAACGTTCCAAGGGGAGAAAGAGACGGGACTCTGGGAGAGGTCCGACGGTTTCCGGACCCGTTTGCTCCCATAAAGGAAAGGAAGGCGATAACCCATGCAAAGCTATTGGGGAGATATTCACAATCATTGCGGCATTACATACGGCTACGGCAAACAACAGAACGCTTTAAAACGTGCGGCGGCGCACCTGGATTTCTGCGCCGTTACCGGACACGCGATGTGGCCGGATATTTATGAGCGCAACGAGGACACGGCCTTTACGATTGATTTCCACCGGGAGGGCTTTAAAAAGCTCCGGGATCACTGGGAAGAGGTGCGCGCCGAGGTTGCGGCCGCCAATTCGGAGGGGCTTGTCACCCTCCAGGCTTATGAAATGCACTCCAGCCGGTATGGCGATCACCACATCGTTTCCCCGGATGACGCGCTGCCGCTGATCTACCGCGATTCCCCCGGCGCGCTGGTGCGGGATGCCGGCGTGCGTGCGCTGACGGTGGCGCACCATATCGGTTATACCCCCGGCTACCGCGGGATCAGCTGGGATGAGCACGACGACACGGTAACGCCGCTGGTCGAGGTCTGCTCCAAGCACGGCTGCGGCATGAGCGAGACGGCCGCCTTCCCTTATTACCACAACATGGGCCCGCGCGACAGCCGGAACACCGTTTATGAAGGGCTGCGCCGCGGCTTCCGCTTCGGCTTTGTCGGCTCGACGGATCACCATGCCGGTTATCCCGGCTCCTATGGCGACGGCAAGCTCGCCGTCCTCGCTGCGCGCAAGGATCGCGAGAGCATCTGGGAGGCGCTTTGCAGCCGCCGCACCTATGCGGTAACAGGCGATCGGATCGAATGCGCCTTCACGGTGGACGGAATGCCGATGGGCTCCATCCTGCCGCACGGGAACGGCGGGGAACGCCGGATTGAGTGGAGCGTGAAGGGCGGCTACAACATCGGCAAGGTGGTTATCTATAAGAACCTACAGCCCATCGGGGCGGTTTACGGCGAGTCGCTCACCCGCAATCTGGAAGCCGGGCGCTATAAATTCCGCATTGAAATGGGCTGGGGCAACAATGAGCAGGAGCTGTTCGGCTGGCAGGGCCGCGTTTCGGTCCGGGGCGGAAGGCTGGCTGGGGCGGAGCCCTGCTTCCGCGGGAAAAGCGTGCTCTCCCCCTCGAAGGATAAGAGCGGCGATCAGGACGATATCAACGATATCGATAACCGCATCCTGTCGCTGAACGACAGCGAGTGCGAATGGCAGTGCTTCACCGTTAAGAACATGACGACGCTGCACCCTGCCACCTGCTCGATGATCTTTGAGCTGGAGGGATCGCCCGATACCGAGATTGAGATTGACGTCAACGGCCACAAGGCGGTTAAAACTGTCCGCGAACTGGCGGAATACGGCTACAGTGAGCAGGTGAAGCCCTGGCACTCCCAGGCTTTTAAGGTGCACCCGATTCTTACTGCGCCGGAATATATGCTCGGCGGTACGCTGACCGACCGGCCGGGCAGCGGGAGAGATTTTTACCACATGGAGGTTACGCAGCTCAACGGCCACTGCGCCTATGTCACGCCGGTCTATTTTGACTAACGGCCGCACCGTCTGAAAGAAAAAGGGCGCTCCTTTCCCCCGGCAGAGCCGGAAGGGGAGGGGCGCCGCTTATACAGATCCGTTTTAAAAACGGGGAACCGAACGGAATCAGAAGAGGAGGAACCGGGTTGAAGGATATTTTGAAGGAAGGCATTTCCGTTTCACTCGCGCGCGAACGCCTGCGGGAGCGGGAACGCGCCTATTTAGGAGGCGAATCCCGCCGGGAACGGGGGAAGCGCATCGCGGAGATTTTCCCGAAGGAGGCGGCGCGCACCGTTGAGCTGGCGGAGCAGGCGCTGCGCGGGATGCACGTTTTGCCCGGCATGGGGCCGGAGCCGGTTTCGATAGGCTGCCCGCCGGTCTGGGCGGACAACCCCTGCGGCGATAATGAGTACACCTTCCATCTCAACCGCATGGAGCACTGGAAAACGCTGTGCGAAGCCTATTCCATGACCGGCGACGAGCGCTATGCCGCCGGGGCGCTCGGCGAGATGGAAAACTGGATTGACACCGTTCCCTGCCCGCCGCTGTTTCAAGAGGACGGGGAATACAACCTGCGCGCTTTTGAGGGCCTCTCCTGCTGGCGGGCGCTGGAGGTGGGCATCCGCGGCTACCGCACCTGGCCCTTTTTGGCGGAGCACCTGCTCTGCTCGCCGGCCTTTACCGAGGAGCGGTTTGAAAAGCTCTTAGGCAGCGTTTATGAGCACTGCCGGGTGCTCTATGAGGTTTCGCCGCGCCTCTGGCCGCGCGCCGACCACAACCATTACCTGATGGAAAACCTGGGGCTGCTCTCCTTCGCCTGCCTGTTCAGCGACCTGAAGGGGGCGGAGGAGTGGAAGGAGCACGCCCTGCGCGAGCTGGAGCGCTGCATCGATGTGCAGGTTACCGAATGCGGCGGCCAGATTGAGGGCTGCCCCTCCTATCACAACGGCTGCGTCTACTGGTTCTCGCTCGAACTGAACCTTGCGGCAAAATATGGTTTTCCGGTGACGGATCACTACCGCGAACGGCTGAAAAAGATGTTTGCCCATTCGGTTTACGCCACCCGGCCCTGCGGCGGGAACTCTCCCTGGGGGGACAGCCACACCGCGCTCAAGGAAACGATGGCGCTGGCGGCGGTGGCCTGCTATCTGGCGTTTTCGGATATCTCCTATCTACAGGTAGCGCGCTTTTTCTATCCCATGGAGACCATCATGGAGGATCTGCGCTTTAACCTTTGGCGGGCGCGCGATCTGGAGGGCCTGGCCGCCAGCCTGAAAGCGCTGGAGCCAAAAGCGCCTGCCCAGCCGCTTTTCAGCTGGCAGCGCGATCTCCAACAGGTCTACTTCCGCACGGCTTGGGATAAGCAGGCCATTAGCGTCATGACCGCCTGCCGGACGCCGGTGCAGAACCAGCATGCGCACATGGATCCCGGCGGCTTCGACATGACGGCCTATGGGGAGCCGCTGGTGTGCGACCCCGGCATCTACACCTATAAGGATTGTCCGGAGCGCAGGTGGTTCAAGGGCATTCACTGGCACAACTGCCTGAGCGTGAATGGCAAGGATCCGTGGGAGTACCGCGGCTCCTGGGAATATGGGCCGCAGAAGGAGGGACGCATCCTCTTTGCCGGGCAGTCGTCCCGCGCGGCCTGGGCGGTTTCGGAACACCGCAACTATGAGCCGGCTGTCTGCCGCCGTGCCGTTGCGTTGTTGGACGGACGGTTTTTGCTCGTTTTGGATTCGGTGACGGGGCTTCAGGCGGGGGATTTTGTACAGCTGCAATTCCATCTGGACCGCACCCGGATCGTGTCGGAGGACGGCGCGGTTTCTTCTGCTGATGAAGGGCGCTCGAATGTGCGCATTCTTTTCTCAGGCAGCGAGGAGCCCGAACAGATAGCGGCCAAAATTTCAACGGGCAACGATCGCTGGCATGATTCCACCTTGATTCGTTACCGGCAAACCCTGCCCGAAGGCGGTTGGTCGTTAAGCGCTGCGCTGCTTCTGCCCATCCCTGCGGACGGCGTTTTCCCGGAAGCGGAGCGCCCGCAGGTGCGCTTGGTTGGGGAGGAAGCCCAGGTCTCGTTCCTTCTGGACGGCAAGCCCTACTGCGTCCGCTTGGGCAGCGATAGCTTCGAGGTCCTTTAACAAGCGGTGAGCCGCCGTGCCAAAACGGGAAACGGGACGGCGGCTCCGGCCGCTTTTCGGCGGATACCAGGATATTTTGGGGAAGCATTGGGGAAAAAAGTTGCAAATAGAGAGCGGCAATGTTAAAATAATGGTAACATTTAGGGGGGAGGAAGTCCCCCCAAAAAGGGAGTGTTTTTGTGGAGTTTATTCAAGACCTGTTGGCGGCTATCGGCGTGGTGCTCAACGGTATTCCGCAGGGGCTGCTGGCCATTTCGTTCGGCTTTGCATCGGTCCCCACGGCGCTGGGCTTTATCATCGGCGCGATAGCGTGTTTTGCGCTGGGTTCAGTCGTTCCCATCTCCTTCCAGGCCGAGACGATCACCTTGGCCGGAACGATGGGCAAGGATCTGCGCGAGCGGCTCTCGATGGTTTTCTATGCGGGCGCGGCGATGGCGCTGCTGGGCGTTTTTGGGCTGCTGGGCGTTATCACCGATTTTGCAGGGGATGTGATTGTAAACGCCATGATGGCGGGCGTCGGCATCATGCTGGCGAAGGTCTCCTTCGGCATGGTTAAGGAGAATAAGCTCGTCGGCATCGTCTCTCTGGCGACGGCGGCCGTCGTCTATTTCTTCCTGGGGCAGAACCTGGTTTACACCATTGTTATCTCGCTGATCGCCTCCTCGGTGGCGGCGAAAATTTCCGGCCAGGATATTGGCGGCGGCATGATCGAAAAGATGGGCAAGCTCGAACTGCACAAGCCTATTTTCAACCTGCGGGTGCTGCGGGGCGCGCTGGCGCTTTGCTGTCTGACGGTGGGCGGCAACATTGCCTTTGGCTCGATTACCGGCGGCATTGCCGGGACGAACGCCAACATCGATCACCTGACCCTCTATTCCGGGCTGGCGGATGCGGTCAGCGCCCTCTTTGGCGGCGGCCCGGTGGAGGCGATTATCTCGGCGACGGCCGGAGCGCCGCACCCCATGTTTGCCGGCGTTTTGATGATGGTGATCATGGCGGCCATTCTGTTTGTCGGCCTGCTGCCTAAGATCGGGAAGTATGTTCCCAGCCAGTCTATCGCAGGCTTCCTTTTCATTTTGGGCGCGGTCGTAACGGTGCCCACCAATGCGGCGGCCGCCTTTGCCGGGACCGGCGCGGGGGATAATATTACGGGCGGCGTTACCATGGTGGTGACGGCGGCGTTCGATCCCTTTGTGGGAATGCTGGCGGGCCTGGTTCTCAAATTCCTCTTTGGACTGGGGATCGGCGTGTAAGAAAAAAACGGTGTCCGAGAGCTTGGCCAAGGCCGGTTCCTTTGGCAAATCGTGAAAGGGAAGGATGAATGGTAAATGAGTTACTATGAGCTTTCGGTTGCGGGCGTGACCCGCCAGCTTCCGATTATTCAGATTGCCCCCGATCTGGCGATCGCCAGTTTCGTTATCCTGGGCGATTGTGAATTGGTGACCAAAGCGGCCCCGCTGCTGGAAAAGAAGCTGCCGCAGGTGGATTATATCGTGACGGCCGAGGCGAAAGGCATTCCGCTGGTGCATGAGCTGTGCCGCCTGCGCGGGCTGCCCTATTACATCGTAGCGCGCAAGAGCGTGAAGCCTTACATGGATCATCCGCTGACCGACGAGGTGGTTTCCATCACCACCCAGAAGGCGCAGACGCTTTGCCTGGACGGCAAGGATGCCCTGCTGCTGCGCGGCCGCCGGGTAGCGGTTGTGGACGACGTTATCTCTACCGGCGAATCGTTGAGCGCGATTGAGCGCTTGGTCGAAAAGGCAGGGGGAGAGGTGCTGGCCCGCGCCGCCATCCTTGCGGAAGGCGACGCCGCCAAACGGGAGGATATCCTTTATTTAGAGGAGCTTCCCCTCTTCCCCATCCGTCCATAGGATTTACAAGGGCGCGTTGCAGAATACAATTCTGCAACGCGCCCTCTGAAAAAGCGGCTTTTGGGACGAAGATCGCGCCCCAAATTTCGCGCTGTCCGCGCGAAACCGCTGCTTTTTCCGGTTTCTGCAAACCGGGGGAGCGGCTTGCACGACTTCTTTTGCAGGCCGGGAGTGCGTTTTTTGTCAGCTGTTCCATTTTGCAGGCGGCTCCATTGAAAGACGGCTTTCGGCTTCGCGGGAGCCAAACAGACAAAAACACGTTGCGAGCGGTCTTTCCGGGGCTTTTAGAAGGTTTAGCCGGTAGAGAAGGGCTGTCTGATGCGAAAGAAAATTTACAAATAAGATATTTGATATAAAAACAAACAATTAGTATAATAAGGAGGAGAAAATGAACGTCATTACGGTAATGTCGGATGAACACTCTTACCAGATGATGCAGTTTATTGATAAGAGCATTTTGAAAACGCCCAACCTTGACCGGCTGGCGGCGGAGGGTGTGGTTTTCGATCGGTGCTACTCCACCTGTCCGGTCTGCGCCCCGGCGCGCGCCTCCTTTTTTACCGGCCGTTATGTAGGCCGGATCGGCACCTGGGATAACTCCACCCCTTATGACGGGACGGTGGAAGGCATCTCCCACCGCTTAAACAAACATGGAAAGCGGTTTGCCTGCATTGGGAAAACGCATTTCTATGTCCATGGGGACTATGGGTTTGATTATGAGCAATATGCCGGGTATATGTCCAGGCCCGACGTTGGCTGCTATTTCCGGGGAGAGAGAATGGGGAAGCCGGAGGCGGGCAAACGATACCAGAACGTCAGCCTGAAAACCGAAGAAAGCTACGACGACCGGGTTTTGGAGGCATCCCTCCAATGGCTGGAGGAGCACCATGCCGAGCAGGGGTGGCATCTCTATGTCGGGTTTTTGGACCCGCACTTCCCTTTCCGGGTGAAGCCGGAGAATTGGGAATATTATGAGGAGCGCATCCCGTGTGTGCCCGATGTGCTGAAGCCTCCCTTTACCTCGCTCAACGAACCGCTGAACTGCCTGCGCTCCTATTTCATGTGCGAGGATCTCCCGGAGGAAACGGTGCGCAGGCTGCTCATCGGCTATTGCTGCGCCGTCACCGAGCTGGATGAACGGCTGGGTATCCTGCTGGATCGGATAGACGCCCTGGGAATCCGGGAACAGACCGCCTTCCTCTATACCTCCGACCACGGCGAGCAGCTGGGGTTCCACGGCCTGTGGTGGAAATGTACAATGTTCGAGCGCTCCGCCCACATCCCGCTGCTTATGCGCGTTCCCGGCCTCGCCCCGCGCCGGGTGGATGCGCCGGTGGATCTGTGCGACCTATTCCCAACCTTGTGCGAACTGATGGAGGTCCCGCCGCCGGAGGGGATCGACGGACAATCTCTGTTGGCGCTGGCCCGGAAGGGGACGGATCCGGCGCGCCGGGATTTTGCTTTCAGCGAATATCACGCGCACGGCATGCCGGACGGATCCTTTATGATCTTCTGGAACCATTATAAATATGTATATTACTGCTATGCAGCCCCGCAGCTCTTCCAGCTGGATTCCGATCCGCAGGAGGATCACGATCTTTTGCTGGAGCGTCCGCAGGACCCGCAGGTGCGCATGGCGGAGCAGGAGTGCCACCGGCGCCTGCTGTCCGTCTGCAACCCCTATGAGGTGGACGCCCGCGCGAAGGACTATCAGGCCCGCATGAAGAAGGCGCTGAATGTCTCCTCCTATGGGGATCCGACCGAGGGCTGGATCCCTTACCCGGAAAATACGGTTGGGGCTCCGTCCCGGCGGATGCCGAACGCTTAAATGAAATCCCTTCTGTAAAGAACTTTCAATTCTTTACAGAAGGGATTTTTATCGAAAGCGTTTTGGGCAGGAGCTTCGCCGCGGCCGCGCGGTTTCTACCTTGCGATTTTTTTCTGGTTATAGCGGCGGCCCCCTCCACGCAGACCAAGCGCAGGGGAAGGTATGGCTGCTTCGGTTTTTCGCTCCAGAGCTTTCTTGTCCCCCTTTCGCAATAGGTCTGTTTTGTTGGCCGGGAAGGTGGAACTTTCTCTTTTTATCACCTGCTGCACATTTTTGGAAAAATGGGCGAGGGCTATCTTGACTTTCCGGCGGTTAGGGCGATATATATTGTTGAGGAAAGCAGGAATGCCTCTGCTGCGCTGCGGCATGGGCGGAGGGCTTTGTCCTCCTGCTGTCTATCTTAATGCCGCCGTCGCGCGCCCCCTCCCAGGCTTCGGCAGAAAGCGGGGCGGGCTTCCCATGGTATTCAGTGAATAAACGAAAGGAGGGATGACTGTGTTTGGTTATAATTCCATCGGCAGCTCGATGATGAACAGCATTGGTTGGTATTCCCAGATCAACAATATGCGGCTTATCCAGGCTCTGAACAAAAACAGCAGCCGGTCGGTCGGCAGCGTATCCTCCGCAGGGAGCCTGCGTTCCAAGCTCCTGAACAGCGATTCGGCCGATTTTCTCAAGAGCTACCAGAGCAAAATGACCGACATGATGAGCAAGGCGAACGCGCTGCGCTCAACCAACAGTCAGAATGCCCTAAATAACCTGAGCGTAAGCTCATCCGACACTTCTAAAATCTCTGTAAGCGCAAAGTATTCCCTGCGCGATCAGGCCAGCTATCAGGTGGATGTGAAGAAGCTGGCGACCGAGCAGATGAACTTTACCCAGGGCTATGATGGGAAGGCGAACGACGTGATGAGCGGGCAGCTCACCATTGCTACCAACTATCGTGCGAGCCCTATCACGATCAACGTCGATTCCATCACCGGCGCTACCAACGAGGAGAAGCTACAGAAGATTGCCAACGAGGTGAATCACTACAAGGCGGGCGTTTCCGCCATGGTGATTGAAAATGGCGGCAAGAAGCTGCTGGCCCTTTATTCGGATGAAACCGGCGCGGAGAACGCCTTTAATGTTTCCGGTTCCTTCGCGGAGCAGACCGGGCTGAATAAGGCGGAGCAGGAGGCTGGGAACGCAGAATACACCGTCTCTAAGGACGGGAGCTCCTATGGCGCGCAGCGCTTCCAGTCCGCTTCCAACACCGTTCAGATCGGCGGCTATAAAATTACCGCCACGCTGAAGGATGTCGGGAAGTCCACCGTAACGGTGGGAACGGATCCGTCTAAGACGGCGGACGCCGTGAAGGACATGATTGACAGCTACAACAGCACGCTGAAGTTCTTAGACGACAATTCCAACCGCGGTCTGGGCGTTTTGAACCAGATGAAGCGGATGGTCCGCCCGCCCATCTCGGAGCGTTCGATGAAGACGCTGGGGATCACGGCGAACAAAGACGGCACCTTGAGCTTTGACAAAGAGGTCTTTACAAAAGCGATGGCGAAAAGCCCAAGCCTTGTAAACAGCCTGGTCAGCGGTCCCAACGGACTGGCAGAGGGGATTTATAGCGACGCAAGGAGCGGGATGAACGTTTCGTCCGCCAGCCTGACGGGAGAGAATTTGACGGGAAGCCGTTATTCCGGCGCCAGCTATATGCAGAACGCTGGGTATTCCTTGATGGGAGGCACCTACAGCCGGGCTGGAACGCTCCGCCTTCTGAATCTCAATTCGGTCGGCGCGCTGATGAACTTCTTCGGTTGATTTTTTGATTTGAACGCGGCGGCGGGCCGGGTTCTTACCAGAGAAATAGCGGAAAAACGGTATGTATTTTGAAAGAAAGGTAGGGTTATACAATGGGATTTGAGATTCAAGGCTTCGGCACGACTGCTTCTAATTATGCGCAGATGCGCGCACAGATGGACGCGGTTCAAGAAAAGACCTCCGAGGAGAAGGGAACGACCAACGCCGAGGCGAAGGCTGCGGTTGAAAACAACCAGGATAAGTTTGTGAAATCCTCCAACGCCACGGCCGGCACCTACAGCAAGAACCAGCTGACCAGCAAGCAGGTCAGCCAGCTTCAGGCGGATGCCGAGCAGCGGATGAACGCTTTCCAGCAGATGCTGCGCAGCATGCTGGTCAAGCAGGGAGAGAAGAGCAACCTCAAGCTGTTTGGGATGGATCTGAACGTTACCGAGGCGGACAGCGCCAAGGCAGCTGCTTCCATCCAAGAGGGCGGCGAATGGTCGGTCGATGCGGTCGCTACCCGCATTATGGATATGGCGAAGGCGCTTTCGGGCGGGGACCCCTCGAAGATCGAGGAGCTGCGCACGGCGGTTCAGAAGGGCTTTAAGGCGGCCGGGATCGAGTTGGGCGGCAAGCTGCCCAGCATTTCGAACCAGACCTATGACGAAGTGATGAGCCGCTTCGACGCTTGGAAGAAAGAGAGCAGCGGTTCCACCACCATCGAGGAATAAGGATTTGGTGTGATGGGGATTTCTGGGATTGGAGCAGAAGCTCTGACTCCCCGTCCCTCGCCGTATGCAGGGACCAGGGAGCAGGGAGGAGCCCTGGCAGGCTCTGCCGCTGTAAACGGGAGCGCTCCGGCGCGGGAGAGGGATCCGCAGGCGGAAAAGCAGGCTGGCAATGCGGCCGGGACGGCCCAGAAGGGCCGGTTTGACCGCAACGAATGCCAAACCTGTAAAAACCGCCGCTATCAGGATGGATCGGATGACCCCGGCGTTTCTTTCAAAACACCGGGTAAGATTGATCCCTCCGCCGCTCAGAGCGTTGTGCGGGGGCATGAATATGAGCATGTTTTCCGCGAACGCAGCAAGGCGCTGCGCGAAGGCCGCGAGGTCGTTTCCCAATCGGTCGTGCTGCATACCGGAATTTGTCCAGAATGCGGGCGCGCCTATATTTCGGGCGGAACGACCCGCACGGTGACGCGCAAGGAGCAGGAGCTGGCTGAAATCCTAGGATATCAGCAGGAGGGCTCCGGCCAGGCTGAGGCTGTAGAATAGAATAAAAAATCGGCCGTCTTTTTACTCCCTGCCATGCGGGGAATAGTAAAGACGGCCGATTTTATTGCAGAGAAGGGAGCGTTAGTGGCGCGGATGGGTACGCACCGTTAGGATAGACTGCACGATGGCGGTCATGACCTCGGCCCCGGTTTGGCGGCCGACCAGATCCCGGATTTTATCCCCTTCGGCGACCACATATTTGGGAGGGAGCTTGTTGAGCGCGAGGGCGGCCACATCCTTCCGGCATTTGTCGCACTTGCAGCAGTTGAACTTTTTAAAGGCGCTGTCCAGCCGGTCCGCCACCAGATATTCCATTAGATTCACCACTACGCAGGAGCTTTGTTCGCGCAGTTGAACGCTTTTGGGAGCAAACGCGGCGGGAGGAACGGGGGCGGAGGGAGAAACCGCTTCTAAGGGCGCGGCTTCCTCCGGCGCTTCTTCGTTTTCGGCTGCGGCCTGCCGGCTGCTTCCCAGCCCGGAGGGCATGATTTTGCTATACATGATATCCTTGTCAATTTCTTTTTTGCTTTTGGCCAAGGTGTTAGATCCCCCTTCTGATCAGTTCATCCGCCAGTAAAAGATAGTCGTTTACCGCCTTGTTGCGCGGCGAATATTGAACGATATCCTCCTGCGCGGCCTGCGCTTCGCTGAGAACAATGCTGTTGCGGATGGAAGTATCGAACAGCGGGATCTGTAAGTCCCGCGATATGAGCTGGGCTGTTTGGCGGATCTCCTGGCTTAAGCGGGCGCGGGGGTTATATTTGGTCAGCACAATGCCCGCCACAAACAGCGCAGGGTTGCAGCTTTGCCGCACATGCTCGAAGGTCTCATAGAACTGGGAGATCCCTTGCAGGCTGAAAATATCGGAGAGCATCGGAACCAAAATGCAGTCGGCGGCGGTGAAGGAGTTGACCGTTAAAATGCCGAGCGCCGGGGGCGCGTCGATGATGATATAATCAAACTGCCCTTTGATGGGACTGAGCGCATCCCGCAGCAGGTATTCGCGCCCCTTCCCGGTAAATTCCAGCTCCAGGCTGCTAAGCAAAACGCTGGAGGAGATGATCTCGGTGACATTGCTGCGCTGAATGGCAAATTGGCTCTTGACCTCCCCTTTGAGGACGTCGTAAATGCTTGCATGGTTTTTTAAATCGGCCCCCATACTAAAAGAGAGGTTGGTCTGCGGATCCATATCCACCGCCAGCACTCTGAAATTTTTGGCTTTGAGAGCGGCGGCGAGAGCGCCGGAGGTGGTCGTTTTTCCAACGCCGCCCTTCTCATTGGCAATGCAAATAACTTTGCTCAAAAATGCCACGCTCCTTTTTAGAATCTGCTGCCGGAACTTTACCAATCTATTATAGCTTTTGCCGCGCAATTTGACAAGTTCCCCTCCGCGGGAAAAATAGGGGCGAAAACCTTATTTTTGCGTCTTTATTTTTTTGTGAATGGAACGATGAATTATAATAGAGAACTATAAGGAAGGCTGCCAGAGCGGCGGCCCGTTTCTCTCTAGCCCGGTTCCATAGAATGGGAGTGTATAACAGATGAGTATCAACTTTTCTGCAATGAATAAGCTGTACGGCGTCCAGGGCAGTTCATTCACTACAGGGGCAGAAACAATCGCACACAGGGCGGCGGCAACCGGAACGCTTACGCAGGCTCCCGAAAAGACGGACGTTATCTCCATTAGCCCGCAGGGAAATTTGCAGCGCGAAATTGGCCGCGTTTCTAAAAGCGTGATGGCCGGTATCCGGCAGACGGATGCGGAAGATTCCGCGAGAATTGACGATCTGCGCGCACAGATCGAAAATCACACCTACCATGTTCCGACCGATCTGCTTGCCAACGCAATTTTGGGGCGGGAAGCGGAGCTTTAACGATCCGCCGTTATTTTGGCGTGCCGCCCGCCAGCCTTAAGAGCGGCAGCTGCCGGCAGGAGAAACGCCGCGGCTAGATGGAGTTTCATTTGGAAGGGATCCAACAGTATGTCCGCTTTATGTCCGGTTATGCAGGTTATTTTGAAGGGCTTGCCGGTGAAGAAAAAGAAAAGCTCGACGCTCTTCTTTCCAACGATCTGAAGCGGATCGAGCAGTCGATCGCCCAGCAGCAGGCCGTGGAAAAAAAGATGAGCCAGCTCGAAGAGCTCCGCGAATCCTTGCAAAAGGAAGCGGGCTTCGAGGGGATGACCTGCCAGCAGATCCTCCCTCTTTTGGACGGGGAGGATAAGGCGGAGCTGGAGTGGGCATATAAAAGACTCTCCGATGCGGTTGCTGCGGTGAAGTTCTATAATCAGAAATCCATGAGCGTTTGTAAGCAGAATTTACAGCTGATTGGCTCCGAGGCGGTTGACCCGGCCGGCCCATCTACCTATTCCCCCACGCAAAAGGTGGGCGAAGGATATGCGGGAGCCAAGCTGTTCGACAAAAAAATTTAGATTTGCCGAAGGGGGAATCAGCGCATGAGACCAACTTTTATGGGCTTTGAAACGGCCAAAAGAGGCATTATGGTCAGCCAGAAGGGGCTGGACGTGGTAGGCCACAACATTATGAATATGCAGACGCCCG
This sequence comes from Provencibacterium sp., assembly GCA_022793895.1. GTDB lineage: Bacteria > Bacillota > Clostridia > Oscillospirales > Ruminococcaceae > Harryflintia. Next base: position 45,727 of record JAAWDS010000014.1, read on the forward strand.
GCTACACCCGCCAGCGGGTGGACGTTTATGCAGTCGCTACTCCGACCTACGCTTCCCGGTATGGCTCCAACAAGACCTGGATGGCCGGACAGGGCGTGGACAGCGGCGGCGTTTCTCAGATCCGGGACAGCTTCTTGGATAAACGCTTCCGCGAGGAATACGGCGACGTGGGTTACTATGAGGTAACGGCCGGAATCTTACAGGATATTGAGAGCGCCATCGATGAATTTGGGCTGAATCCGGATGAGGAAAATGCGATGGGCAACGGCCTGCAAAACGGGCTGCATCAAATTGTCGACGCCATTAAATCAATGGCCCACCTGAACGCCGATTCCACGACGCACGCCACCATTGTTTACACCTCCTTCCACAATATGACCCAGCTGCTGCGGCAGTTTGATGCGAAGCTCAACAACGTTGCGGAACAAGCTAAATATGATCTTGGGATCGCGACGAATGAGGTCAACGGCATCCTCCAGCAGATTCACGAGCTGAACGAAAACATTGCGCAGGATATGGCGATGACCCGCTCCTCCAACGGCGAATATTATGGGCCGAATGAGCTGTTTGATACGCGCAACCTCCTGCTCGACCAGTTGGCGGCTTACGGCAACATCAATGTGGAATCGCATGCGGATGGCACGGTCAGTGTTACGATGAACGGCCATCCGGCGGTATGGACGGATCAAAGCTATGGGAAATTCTTAGATCAGGGCTTTAACCTGGCGGATCCGCGCGGCTATGAGATGCTCAACCTTTCCCGCAACTCCAACGGGACGGTCGCGCTGAATTGGCAGACCGACGGGGAACGGGTGGATCTTCTCAACGGTTCGCTCAAGGGTTATTTGGATATGATCAACGGGCGGGGCGTGAACGCCCACCTGACCAACGAGGTCACGGTCGAGGGCGTCCGCTTCTATAAAGATAAGCTCAACGCTTTTGCCAGCACTTTGGCCGATGTGGTTAACAACATCCTGCCGCAGACGACAACGGATGCGGATGGAAATGTCACGCCGGTTGCCGGCCGTTACCTGGAGCTGCTCTCTTCGAGCGACGGCACGCCGATTACCGCAGCCAACATCTGTACCTCGGCCGCCTGGGATCAGGATAATTCGATGATTATCTATGAGAAGGGAAACCTGGACAACGATTACCTGATGAAGATGCAGGAGGCCCTGGAGACGGGAACCTTTACCTTTAAAGGCACGGGAGAGGTAAGCGACGGGCTGTTCACTGGAACCTTCTATGATTTCGTACAGGATTATGTTACCTCACAGGGCGCGCAGACCTCCTTCCATTTGGAGCGCCTCTCGGCAACCAACGAGATTTCTTTGAACATCCTCGACCAGCGGGATTCCATCTCCGGCGTCAACCAGGATGAGGAGACGGTGTCGATGATGGCCTATCAGAAGATGCTACAGGCATGCTCGCGCTTGATGACAACGATGGATGAAGCGCTGGACGTTTTGATAAACAGAACCGGCATGGTCGGCAGATAACGCGGCCAAGTTTGAAAAGGGGGAATTAGCTTGCGGATTACTCAAAATATGATCACCCGCAACTATCTGAACAGCATTAATTTCAGCCAGGAAAACATGGCCAAGGTAAACCAACGGGTTTCTTCCAGCCGGAGATATACCCGTATTTCGGAAAACCTTGCCGACGGTGCGCGCGCTTTGCGGGTGCGCAAGCAACTGGCGGATATCCGCCAGCAGAAGGCGGATGCGCGGGATGCAAAGGGATTGCTTTCCTCGGCGGAAAGCAATCTGCGGGCCATCAACGATGTGTTGGTTACGGCGCACGAAAAGGCGTTGCGCGGTGAAAACGGTCCGATGGAGTCGGTGCGCGAGGAGGTCGCTAAGGAGATCGACAACCTCAAGGAGCAGGTCCTGCAATTCATGAATACCCAATATGCAGGCAAGTTCGTCATGGGCGGCGTGAACAACAAGGAAGCCCCTTACAAGGTGGATAAGGATGGCGTCCTACGTTACAACGGCGTGGATATCAACAGCATTGAATCGGTGAACGGCGAGTATCAATACACCGATGAAAACGGCGATGTGCAGACCATCCCTTATGATAAGGACGTCTATATTGATCTGGGGCTGGGCCTGTCTTATAGTGATGGCGGGCAGATTGATCCGCGCAGCGCCTTCAAGGTTTCTTTCAATGGCCTGGATGTTCTGGGCTTCGGCTATGAAACCGTGACGCTGGAGGATGGTTCGACCCATGACATCCCCAACAACGTTTACAATCTGATGGATAAAATCGGCGACATGTTCTCCGGCGATGAGCCCTATAACGACGAGCTGATGGGCGTCATGGTGGATAAGCTGGAAAAAGAGCGGGAAAGCATGTTCCTCAGCATTACCGAAATCGGGAACCGCGACCGCTTCTTAGACACGGTGGTTGAGCGCTTGGATAGCGACGAGCTTGTATTGACCGAAACGCGTTCCGATTTGGAGGGCGTGAAGGACACCGAAGAGGCTATCCGGATGAGCATGTATGAATATAGTTGGCTGGCCACCCTGAGAATGGGGGCAAAGCTACTCCCGCAGTCGCTGATGGATTATCTCAACTAACCCGGTTGATAAAAGTGTAATGAGGCGCTGTTTCGCGGCTTCGGTTTGGAAGCGCTGGAACGGGGATTTTGAATGACGAAGAGGGTGCTTGTATGCAGTTACTTAGAATAACCAGTGTTCCTATCCAGTATCAGATTCAGGTGGAACGCGCCCGCCTGGAGATGAGTAAGGAAGGGGAAACGCGCGGCCGGATGGAGCAGCGGGACGCCCAATTGCAGCTTAGAGCCCGGAATATCCAAATGCGGATGGACTCGACCGATATGCGCGCCAGCTTAGGCTTGAAGAGCGTTGGCCGCAAGATCTCGGAAGCGGCCCAGCAGCGCAAGCAGGCTGCGCTCAATCTCACGGCGCAGTATGCCAGCGAGGGCGAGAAGATGACGCAGAAGGGCGTGGACGTTACGCAGATTGTTGCGGATAGGCTGTTTGGCCAGAGCCAACAATCCTCCTCCACGCTGGTTTTCCTTCCGACGGTGGGGCCGGCTATTACCTGGCAGCCTAACGATCTTCAGGTGCAGTATAATCCTGGGGAACTGAATTTCGATTGGGAGATCATGCGCAACGCGATGGATTATGTGCCCGGAAAATTCCAGATGAATATTCTGCAATATCCGAAGGTGCAGATCGAGTATCTGGGCGAGCCCTCTTATGTGCCGCCGAGCTCGAATCCAAATTATCAGGGAGAGACTTAATACAGGCTAAGAAACAGCCGTGCGGCGGCCGAGCCGCACGGCTGTTTTTAAGGTTTAGATAAGAATGAGGTATATACTATGAAGATCAAGACCAGAGACTTTGGAGAAATGGAAATCAGCGAGTCGGAGATCGTGACCTTCTGCCAGCCGATTTTTGGCTTTGAAAGTTCTTCGCGTTATATTTTCCTGCACGACGATGAAATCAGCGAGCAGTTTGTCTGGCTGCAATCGGTAGAAGAAGAGGACGTCCGGTTCATTTTGGTGGATCCGGCAACGGTTAGCGAGCATTACCGGCCCAGGCTGTCGCCGGAAGTGATGCAGATGCTGGGTGAAGAGGAATATATGTGCTGGCTGGTTACGGTAATCCCTGAGGATTTCCGGGATTCCACGGTGAATCTGAAAAGCCCCATCGTTGTGAATCCGGCGCGTATGCTGGCCGCGCAGGTCATTCTGGAGGAGGATCTGCCCATCCGTTTCCCTCTTTTCCACACGGGAAAGGAGAATGATTAAGTGCTGATATTATCCAGAAAATGCGGGGAGTCGCTGCTCATCAATAATCAGATTGAGCTGAAGGTCATTGAGATTTCCGGCGATAAGGTGAAGATTGGAATCGAAGCGCCGAAGGACTACAAGATTCTGCGCAAAGAGCTTGGCCAAACGATGGAAAACAACAAGGCCGCCGCCTCAGGCGCCATGCCGGAGGAGATGTTGCGCTTTATTGCGCACAGCAAGGAGTAAGCGGCCGGGTTTACTGGCGGGGAAATAGGCGCGGAAGGCTGCGGTTGTGCTGCTCTACAAAGCTGCACAGACGCAGGCGATCCGCTTCCGGCAGAGAGACGATGCGGCAATGGTAGCCGCTTTCCGATTCGCCAAAGAGAATGCTTTGGTAAATTTCCACCACCATTTCCGAAAGCGGAAACGGCTGGTCAAAAGCGAGGATGGCCCGGCGGCCGGTCTCCAAATGGAGCGGACAGGTGAACCGGACCTGATCCGGGGAGAGGGAGTAGAGGCGCGCCGTGCCGCCTGCGCCTCCCTCTTCGGGGCGCAGGCGGCCGGAGATATCGACTTTAATGGGCAGCCGTTTCTCCTCTTCGGTCAGCAGATCATCGCTTACCGAAACGATCCGGAGCAGCCGGCGCGAAGAAAGATAAACGCGCCCCATGAAGCAATGGATCTCTTTCCCCTCCTGGAGCTGGAACACCTTCACGGTGGTCCCTAATTGGAGCAGGGGGATAAATTCATTTTGGAAATCGACCGTCCTCTTTTCGAGCGAAACGCTGGCGTAGCCTTCTTCGAGCGGTTGATCGTCCCAGGTTTTAAGCGCGGCTTTGAAACGGGCGGGAAGCATTGCAGTTTCTCCTTCCGGTTGTTTTTTTACAGGGGGATGCCTGGATAGAGTTGGGAGGCCCAAAAACAGCGGGCGAAAAGTACTTTTCAAGGGTGAAATGGGAAACGGAGCCGCTTTCAGCGTTTTCCTGCGGTTATTTTGCCGCCGGCTTTCAAAGGAATGTCTTCAAAGCCGTTCAGTTCTATCATAGCTTATTTCTTGGATTTTGGGAAGGCTTTTGAAGGGATCGAAAGGGTTGAAAAAGGTGGAATTTCAGGGGATTTTCCCTATAACGGGAGCGGGCCTCCTGTTTCTTGAGCAGGCCGGAGAGCCCGGCAGAGAGAGGAGCTGGTTTTAGTATGGAGAATACCGAACAAATTTGTGCGTTGCTGGAACAAAAATGCGGGCTGTTCCGGGAATATGAGGAGGCAACCCATGCTCTGCTTGCCTGCGAGCTGGACGAGATGGAAACGCATGTTAGGAAGCGGGAACAGCTGGCGAAGGCGATCGATGGGATTGATCGGCAGATAGAGGCGCTTTGCGGCGGTTCGGAAGAGTGGATGGGGGCGGTGCGCAACTGCGGCAACCGCGGAGATCTCTCCGCGGAGATGGCCCAGGTCTATGACAGCGCCCAACCGGTTTTCCAGATCATTAACCGGATACGCCGTGAGGAGCCCTTGGTGGAAAAGCGGATGAGCCGCGAGCGGGATGGGCTGGAGGCGAAGATCAAGGATTCCAACCGTAGCACAGCCGCGCAGGCTTCCCGGTATTTCAGCGGGGCGCGGGGGAGCGAGAGCGCTTTGAGCGGCGGGCACTTCGGAAGAGTTTGAGGGCGGCCTGCCGGAAATTAAAGAAGGAAAAGCCCGAAACGCGATCTTAAGTTTTCTAAGATGAGCTCGATATATAAGATGTAGGGCCTTTATCACGCCGGATGAGGGCGGTAAGATGAGGAACGGAGGTTTTAGACGATGAAAATAGAAAGTTCATCCAGCAGCTATGTAAACGGCAACTATTCCAGTAAGGGCTTTTCAGGTCTTGCTTCGGGTTTGGATACGGAGAGCATGGTTCAGGAGTTGCTTTCCGGCACCCAGGCGAAGATCGATAAACAGACCGGCCTCAAGCAGCAATTAGAGTGGAAGCAGGACTTATACCGGGATATCATCAAGGACCTGTTGAACTTCAAGAATAAATATTTTGATCGCGTTTCTTCTACGGGTCTGAATACCAACGCCTTATATAATGCGATGTCGGCTATTTGCAATTCCTCGGCCGTTAAGGCGCTTGCCACCACCAATGCGGCGGTTGGCACCACCCGGATGGAGGTTGCTCAGTTGGCCACCAATACGGTGGTGAAATCCAGCGGCCGCGTCAGCGGAGCGCTGGCGGGCGATGTCGATTTGAGCCAGCTGAAGCGCGAGGTCGCCTTTGATGTGACGGTCGACGGTACGAAAAAGACGGTGGCGGTGGATTTGAGCGCGGCCACCACGGAGGAAGAGCTGCAATCAGCGCTGCAAGACGCGTTCACCAATGCCGGAGTTGACGTCACCGTTTCGATGAAGGATGGGAAGGTGGACTTCACCGGGGGAACGAATGTATCGAAGATCGCTGTTTCTTCTGATTCGACTGCGCTCGGCTTAGGGATGATAGGCTTGACGAGCAGCTCGGTCAGCTCGAAGACCAACGGAAAGGTTTCGCTGGGCGGCGAAGTCGATCTGGATAACAAGCTGTCGCTGAACGTTTATCTGAACGGCGTAAAGAAAACGATCACGATCGACGATCGGAAGGTTACGGATGCGGCTTCACTGGCGAAAGAGTTGCAAACGGAGATTAAGCGGGCGCATGGAGCGGGTATCACGGTCACCGAGCAGAACGGGCGTATCTCCCTTTCCGCTTCGGATATCGGCCAGGAGATCTATCTGACCGGCGACACCGCTATGCTGGATGCAATGGGCATGAAGGCCGGCCAATCCACCTCCATCAACGGACAGATGAAGCTGAAGGACGTCACCTTCGCTACGCCGTTGCAGGGCGACAAGTTTACCTTTACCATTAACGGGAAAGAGTTTTCCTATTCGGGCGACACCATGTTGAACGATGTCCTCGCGGATATCAACAGCAGCGACGCCGGCGTACGCATTACCTTCGATTCGATGCGGGATGGGTTCTCGATTGAATCGACCAGCACCGGCTCTGGTTTTGATATTGAAATGAGCCAGTCGGAGGGCAACCTTTTGACCGCCCTCTTCGGCTCCTCCAATACCTTTACGAGCACCTCCGCGCTGACCCTGCCGGATGGTACGCAGGCCACGGCGGACTCCACCTTGGCGGATCTGGGTATTGATCCGGCGGGACTCTTTGGGAAGGGTATCGATGCGGACACCACGCTCGGCGAGCTCGCCGAAAAGTCCGGCGGCCGCTATGCCTTCGATGCGGCGACCGGCGAGCTGAAAATGGACGCCTCGGTGGGCAGCCAGACGCTCACCGACGCTGAAAAAGCCCTCTTCGGGGATGTGCAGCCCTCGGCTAGTTCCTTTGGCCAGACCATTGAAGGCAAAAACGCGGTGGTGCGCATCAACGGCGTTTGGACCGAGCGCACGACCAACAGCTTTACGGCCAACGGCATCTATTTTGATCTGAAGACGACGACCGGAACCTATAAAACGGACGCGGACGGCAACCTTGACATCCAGCGCAGCGCAGACGGCAATTCCTTCACCGTCGAACCGGCGGACGGCGCCTTTATTGATGAGGTGGTCGTCGAGGTTGAGCGCAACACCGATCAGATTTATAACAAGATCACCGAATTTGTAAACGACTACAATGAGATGATCGAAAAGCTCAACGGCTATCTGGATGAGGATGCTACCTATAAGGACTACGCTCCGCTGACCTCCGAGCAGAAGAAGGAGATGAGCGAGCGGGAGATCGAGCTCTGGGAGGAGAAGGCAAAAGGCGGCCTGCTGCGGCGCGACAATGCTATCAGCACCTTCCTGACCCAAATGCGTCAAGCGCTCTATGAACGGCCGGATGGATCCCCGATTGCGCTGTATGACATCGGAATCGAGACGAGCAGCGAATGGCGCGACAAGGGCAAGCTGGAGATTGACGAAACCAAGCTGCGCGCGGCGATTGAGCAGAACACCGATGCGGTGGCTAACCTGTTCAACAACAAGGAAGGCGGTATCGCTACCCGGTTGAACGACATTCTCTACAACACGGCGAACGATTCTTCCGGTTCTCCTGGTACGTTGGTGCAGATCGCCGGCTTGAAGAACCGGGCGACCGATACCAACAACGAGCTCTACAACCGGATGAAGAAGATTGACGAGCAGATTGAACGGTTGAAAAACCAGTACAGCCAACAAAAGACGCGCTACTGGAACCAGTTTAACGCGATGGAGCAGATGATCGCGCAGATGAACCAGCAGAGCGCATGGCTTACGCAGCAGCTTGGTTAAGCGCGGTTGGGGATGCAGGATGGTGGGTTCTTTCGCCTTTAGGCTCGCGCCTGTTTGGCCGGAAAGGCTGGAATTTGGCGGGGCCAGGCCGGTTCGAGCTCCCAGAAAGGAATGGTCATAAGAATGGCTTTTAACCCATATACCAAGTATAAAGAGCAGTCCGTTATGACAATGACTCAGGGGGAGATGCTTGTCAAGCTATACGACGAGGCGGTGAAACAGCTTAGCGGCGCCGCCCTGTATATCAAAGAAAAGGATTATGCGAAGGCGAACGTTGCGCTGCAAAAGACGCAGCGGATCCTGAATTACTTGACCAGCACGTTGAACTTCAAATATGATATTTCCAACAACCTTGCGGCGCTGTATGATTTCTTCAATGCACAGATTGTGAAAGCCAACATCCACAAGGATGCCACGCTCCTTGAAGAAATTACCCCAATGATTGCCGAGCTGAGGGATACCTTTGCACAGGCGGATCGCCTTGCGAAAACTAAATAGCAGAGACGGCCAAGGAAGTCCCAGATTTTGGGACTTCCTTGTTTTTTGCGGGCTGTTGATTTTTTTGTGAAACCGCCGATGTATAAAGATGTACCCAAATTTTCGGTTTTATGGTATAATAGCCGCAGGCGGCTATTATACGCTAAATTAATTTGGCCGCCCTATGGGCATGAAGCGGCTGTTCCTGTCTGGTTCGAGCTGCTTTATAGGCATGGCCAAGAACTTTCATTGTCTTTCGCTATAGGTGAATGGATTCGTCCGTCCTGCGGACATGGTTGGCAGAATATCTCTGGAGTGGGATGTGAGAGCGTTGAAGATAAAAAAGATCCTTTGCAGGGGCCTCTCGTTGGTTTTGACGGGAGCGCTGCTTCTTTCTCCGAACAGCGCCTTGTTGGAGCGCGCCTGGGCCGCGGAAAACGATGTGCTGGCTTTGGCTTTTACAGAGGGAAAGCCTCTCATCGCGGAGATCATCCGCGGCCAAAGGATAGGAATCAGGGCGAGCAATACCCAGAACTATGGTATTAAAACGGGGGAGGATGCTCTGCTCATCTACAAGGCCGGCAATAATGAGCTCATTGAAAGTGGTTTTACCGTAATTCCCCCGGATAAATATGATGAAAACTCGAACAAGGATGATTATCAATTAGTTGCCGAGAAAAACATCGTCGGCGGAAAGGTAACCGATACCAAAACGGACAGCTATAAGATAAACGCGAATTACCGGGCGATGAAAAAGGAAGCCCGTACGGTTCTGAAAGAATCGGATGGCGAGGGCATAAATGCGGGCGGCACCCTTAAGCTGGCCGGGGACAGCGCCAACACCAGAATAGGGGTGGACGCTACCTCGAAGGCTACCTTAACCTATGACGGAACGAATTTAATGTTCGATTATGATGAAGCCAATCCGGGCGCTTTTAAGGATTGGGAAAATCACGTGGCGGTGCAGGTCGATGCGACCGGAAGTTTCCCGGCCTTAGACGACGCCAGAACCGATAAGCCGCAAACCTACCGCTTTTACATTAACCGGGAAGGCGGCGGTTATCACTTCGACTTTACGCCCCAAGCCTTCTATTATGAGGATGTGCAGGTTGAGACTGGTAAAGATGACCTGGGAAACCCGATTTACGACACAAAGAGGGTGAAAACCTGGGGCTTGAAGGAGAACGATGTATTTGAGATTACCTTTGACTTTGTAAGAGCAAACGACCTGGATCTTACCGTCTATAGCCCGGTGGATGCGCTGGAAAGGGTGGTTGATCTCGCCCGGAACTCGACGCAGGATGTCCACAGCGGAACCGAGTATATCCAGATGGACAGCCCGAACGACGAGCTTTACTTCATCTCTGAGAATTTCAAGCTGCGCCAGCGGACCAGCATTTACAATCAGCCGGTGCTGCTTAGTTGGAAGTTCATCGATGAAAGCGGCGCCGAGCGTAAGGACGTTGTGCGGATTAACGAGACGCCGGATACCAATGGCTGGATAAAGGCGGTTGTAACGCCGGAACAGACCGATTTGAAGGGTTATTTGGAGGTCACGGCCGACTACACCGGCGATTTCTTCCCCATCGCGGATGGAGATGCGGATGTAAACGGCAACAACATTCGGCAGCGGGTGACAAAGAGGGTGGCCGTTACCATCCATGGCAACGGCGTGCCGGCCAGCTTTGGCGAAGTTAAATATACCATCGGCCAGAGCGGCGAGGGCAGCATGCCCTTCCCCAACACGATTTTTAAAATGGATAAGTACAAGGGCGGTATCCAGGGATATCCGGAGCCGCAATATCCTTGGATGGCCGTCTTCACGATTGAGCCCGGCCGGGAGAACGGCTTTGCGCGGGAAATCATCATCGATTCCAGCGAGCCAAGCGCGCTGACGGCGACTATCCAGCGCGGTGGGACCGGGGTCCCAACGGCCTACACCTTTGGCAGCGTTTTCAAAAACGAAGGGGATAAGGAGAACCCGGATCCCATTACCTTTACGATCTATGCGGAAACGCCGGGCACGGTGACCAACCTGAACTTCCGGTTCTTTATCGATGGAAACAACGTTCTCGTCGAGGATCCGCGCCCCGCAAAATCGCTGACGGTCAGCGTGACTGACACCTCGCCGGATGAACGGGCGGAGCTCTCCGAGCTGACCATCCGGGATAAAAAGAACAACCGCGTGGATCTGGAGGGCTTCACCTTTTCGCCCGAAGTCCATGAATATGCCTTTAATATCGATTATGAAATCGAGAATGTCATTCTCAAGCCGACGGTTATACAGACGGCACAGAAGGATATTGGCGTCCGGGTGGAGTATTATAACGACCTGGGGCAATGGATCGAGGCGGAGGACAATATCTGGGATGGGAAAAAGAGCTTCCAGAAAGCCTGGTATGACAACTATTTGGATCGGGATGACAGCACGGTAGAGGGGAAACCCTCGCTGAAATCTGCGGCCTGGGGAGGCATGCAGGTAAATCTTGTTACCCCAGGGCAGCCTGTGCGGGTGATCTATACCGTCCGGGCGCAGAACCCGAATATCACCAGTACTTACACCATCGAGATGACCCGGAACCTGCCGAGCGACGACAGCACCCTCAAATCCTTGCAGCTGGTGGATGAGGAGGGCGTGGATCGGATGACCGATCCCATCCAGGTCGGTAAATTGGAGTATGAGATCCACATCCCTTACCGCATCGAGATGCTGCAGGTGCTGCCTGAGCTCAATCATCCCGGAGCCGTGCTTGATGAGGACAGCTACAATCCCCAGCTGATAAGAAAGGATCTCTTTGGCAGCAAGAACTGGCTGCATTTCCCCATCGATAAGGACAATAATACGATGGATATGACCTTTGAGATCAACATTAAGGCGCAGAATGGGATGGCGGACGATGAATCGCATTACAAGATACACATCATCCGTGACGAGCCCAGCGATGTTTCAACGGCGGCTACCCTGGAGGTGACCGACGTCAACGAAAACACGCTGACCCTGAACCCGCCCTTCGCAGGCGTGCTGGAGGATGAGGCGGCGGCCTATACCGTGAGCGTCCCCTATATCACCGATAAGGTGCGCATTCGGGTCCATCCCGATGATCCTTATGCGAAGGTCCGTTTGGAATACTGGGTGAACAACACCAAGCGCGAGCAGACCCCGGCGACCGACGCCCTCTCTAAACCGATTGATATCCCGGTGATGAGCGAGAGCGCTCCTTACTATGAAATCCTTGTCATTGTGGTAGCGGAGAGTGGGAAGGAGACCGTTTATAAGGTACACGTCGAGCGCGCCGAACCGGATACCGACGCCTACTTGGCCGGGTTGGATCTCAAGGATCTCGCCGGCGAGCTACAGGAGTTTGACGATCCGTTCAACCCGGAGGTGACAAGCTACACCGCCACGGTGCTTTATGCCACCGATAAGGTGACGGTCACGCCTACCGCCTCTTCCCCGACCGCCACCATTACGGTCAACGGCCGCAAGGTGGCAAGCGGTGAGGCCAGCTCCAGCATCCGGCTGGATTATCCGGGCGCGACGGATATTGAGGTAAAGGTGACGGCCCAGGATGAACAGACGGTGATGATCTACCGGATTCGGGTGAAGCGCGCCGAGCCTTCTACCGATTCCCGCCTGCGCGCCCTGGAGGTCAGCGACGTTGATCGGCTCAAGCCGGTGTTCACGCCGCGGACGCTCGAATACAAGGCGAATGTGAACGAGGGCGTTACCGAAGTGACCGTTACGGCAACCGCCAACGATCCCTTTGCGACCCTGCGCATCGACGGGAAAAACGCTACGAGCGGCCAGCCTAGCGAACCCATCGTCCTTATGGATATCTACCAGACCGTTACGGTCGAGGTGACGGCGCAGGATGGCAAGAGCGTTACCGTCTATACGGTGGAGCTCTACAACACCAACATGGTGGAAAAGAGCTCGAACGCCGACCTATCCAACCTGAAGGTAGAATATGGGGCGATGACGCCCAAGTTTGCCTCTTCGGTTACGGCTTATGATGTGGCGGTGAAAGAGGACGCCTATTCCGTAGAGATCATCCCAACGCCGGCCGATCCGGCAGCGAAGGTTCAGGTGTTCGCCGGAACGCTGGAAATCGGCGATGAAGACGGGGACTTCGCTCAGGCCATTGTGGACGGGGCGAATGAGTTCACCGTCCGGGTAACGGCGCCGGACGAATCGAAGCACAAGGATTACACCGTCACGGTCTACCGGAATGAAGAGGACCGGATGGGCGTATTGACCCCCATTACGGCGGAGGATATCGACTTTGAAGGCTCCGGGGATATCATCGTAGTGGATATCACCAAGTATACGCGGGTAGCCGCCGACGTCTTTAATACGCTGAAGGAGAAATACCCGGAAAAGACCATCATCTTTGAAGGAAACGATTATTCCCTCCAGTTTGATGCGGCGGACATTAAAAAGATCATCCCGCATACCGAGGTCTTTGATTTCAGTCTGAGCTTTAATCCGCCCAACCGCGATAAAATCATGCGGCAGATCCGGCGCTACAGCGGGAACGACGGTATCCGCACTGTCCTTCTCCATTTCGGCGACAGCAAGGAGCTGCCCGCGCCTGCGCGCTTTACCATCAGCCTGGGCAGAAAGTACCGCAACGACCAGCTCTATTGGCACTATTGGAACGACGAGCGCTCCCGTATCGACTATTATGGGACGGTGGATACCAACTCCAAGGGCACCTTCGCCGTCAAGCTGGAACGGCTGGGAGATTATATTGTAGCCGATCAGCGCATTGTCGGTTCGGAGGATAAGTCGAACATGATTGCCTTGGATGGAGATTTGACCAAGGATACCTCGCTGCAAAAGAACAACCCGAATACCGGCGAACGGGGGAATGGCAGATGAAAAAGCTGCTGGCAGTTTTGGCTGTCCTCGTTGTAGCGGCGGGCGTTATCACCTATCTGGCGTTGGGAACCGATCTCTTTGCACGGCCGGAGCAGGCCGTCTCCGCAGCCTCCTCGGAGAGCTCGGAGGCGGCAAGCTCCTCCTCCTCCGCCTCCAGCGCTCCAGGACAGCTTGCCAAACGCAAGGCGCCGGCGACGGTCGCGGACCTTCTGGAGACCATTCAGTATGAAAAGGGCCAGAACCCGGATACGGTGGGGTGGTTGAGCATTCCGGATACCGATGTGGAGAACAGTGTGGTCCAATCCCACGACAACCATTACTATCTGCGGCGCACAGAACGCAGGGTGAGCGACATTTACGGCTGCTATTTTGCGGACTATGAGTGCTCCTTCGGCCCGCGGGATGAGTTGAGCGCCAACACGGTGATCTATGGGCACAGCGATCTGAAGGATAATCCCGATGGGCCGCGTTTCTCCCAGCTTTTCAAGTTTACCGAGGAATCCTTTGCCCGCAGTCATCCGATTCTTTCTTTCTCTACCGTCTATGAACCGATGGATTGGGAAATTTTCGCAGTTTTTTATGCCGACACCGGTTTTGCCTATAACCGTGTAGACTTTTCGGAGGAGGAGCGGGAGGCGCTTATTGCCGAAGCAAGGCGTAAATCCATCTATCACTATGAAACCGAGGTCTCTGCGGAGGATAAGCTCATCACTCTCTCCACCTGTACGGTGAAGTATGGCGAGCGGACGGATCAACGTTTTGTCGTGATGGCAAAGCTGATCCCTGCCGGCGCAGAAACGCCGAAGGAAGCGGCGTTGGCCCTGAACCCCAACCCGGAGCCGCCTGCTTTCGCAGCCGGCGGCAGCGCGGCGGCCGGGGTTTAGACAGGCGGGATGTTTAATAGTGAAAAACGGGCAGGACCGCCTGGCGGAAATGCTGTTTTTATCTTGATTTTAAGCCGCCTTTGGCGGAAAGGAGGTTCTTATGTTTCTGGATGACAGCTCTTTAGCGATTATGCGCGCAAGTTTGAACGGTTTGCAGGTGAAACAGCAGGTAATTGCCCACAACATTGCAAACTATGAAACGCCAGACTACAAAGCTCGAACGGTGACATTTGAAGAGGTGTTTGCGAAGGCCACCAAGGATGGCATGGTCAGCGATGAGAGAACGCAGTATCTCGCGCGGATAGCGACCAACACCAACACCGAAATGCGTTTGGATGGCAACAACGTGGATCTGGAGCGCGAAAATCTGGAGCTCTTCGATACCTATTTGCAGGCGTCCTACCTCTATCAGAAAATTGGCGGACAGTTTTCCAACCTCCGCTATGTACTCAACCAAGCTATGAAATAAAATGAATAGGAGGATGAAGGAATGCTGAGTTCTCTGAGTATTGCCGGGTCTGCCCTGACGGCGGAGAGATACCGTATGAACGTTGCTTTGCAGAATCTGGCGAACATCAGCACAACCCGGACCGCCGAGGGTGAGCCATACCGGCGCAAGCAGGTGGTTTTTGAGGAGCGGGCCGTTGATTTTAAGCGGATTCTGGAAACCGAGCAAGGAAAGGTCAACGGCGGCGTCCGCGTTGCGGAGGTAGTCTCCAGCCAGCGGGATTTTAACCCGGTTTATGACCCTACCCACCCCGACGCCAACGAAGAGGGCTACGTGATGTACCCGAACGTAAACCGCGCGGAGGAGCAGGTGGATCTCATGGCGGCCTCGCGGGCCTATGAGGCAAACCTGACCGCTTTGAACGTTATCAAGTCAACGGCGCTGAAGGCGCTCGAAATTGGGAAATAGTAAAAAATGGCTGCTGGTGTCCGAATGTGGTGTTTGCTGGAAGACACATATTTAGGACACCGGCATTTTCCATCTTATTGAAATGATTTTCGACTACATTTTAAGGAAGACGCCGAATTATGTAGAAAATCCTGGTTATTTTACATAATTCTGTTTGTATCGGTTTCGAATGATTTAATTTTGTTTATTCGGCTAAATACCCTTTATCGTTATTGACTTGAATCTACAAAACGTTTATACTTATCAAGGAACTGTTTTTAAGGAACGGTTGCATATCTATACAGTGTTCCGCATAGGATGAAGTACATATCTTTCCGGTGG
Organism: Provencibacterium sp.; assembly: GCA_022793895.1. GTDB lineage: Bacteria > Bacillota > Clostridia > Oscillospirales > Ruminococcaceae > Harryflintia. The sequence continues at coordinate 61,263 of JAAWDS010000014.1, forward strand.
AAAGACGAGGTCCGGCTATATTAAGACTGCTTGATGGTGCTCTTTGAAACAGCGCTTTGGTTAGCTCTGCTTTGCGGCGCCATTTTTGCAGCGTTTTTGTAGAAGAGAGATGGAGGTTGTGTCCATGTTTATTGTACCGATTACCAGGCTTGCCCCAATGGAAACGCAAGCTGGCCGGGAAGCCGTTTCTAAACCCGATACCAGCAGCCTGCCCTTCGCCGATGTGCTTGAAAGCGCCATTTCGGAGTACCGGCAGGCGGAAGCAGTATCCCAGGCCGATGCGCACAGCCTAGCTTCCGGCAGCGTGGAAAACCTGGCGGATGTGATGATTAACTCGCTGCGGCTATCCACCGCGATAGAACTAACCACGCAGATTACAACGCGTGCGGTCAGCGCCTACAAAGAAGTCATGCAAATGCAGGTCTAAAGGTTGCTTTAGCGGCAGGGGTCAAGGTTCTTTTTTTCATTTTTCTGAATAAGAAGCGAACCTTTTTATTCAGAAATACCGCCTTGCCGGCCGGAATGGTGGAGTTAGGCTAACAACGCTTTAAATTCTATGGAAAATGGTTTGGGGTAAAGATGAAAGAACAATGGACGAAATTGCTTGAAAGCATAAAGGAATTTTGGGGTAAACTTTCTAAAAAGGCCCGGATTATTTTGGCAACGGCTGCTGGAATTTTGGTTTTAGCTGCGGTTGCTATTACTGTTTTTCTCAATCTCTCTAAGTCGGGATATGAAGAGCTCTATCCCGGCATCAGCCAAGCGGAAACCGTTCAGGTCTATGCTACTCTTCAGTCGATGGAGGGCGTTACGCCTATGCTCGATTCCCAGGGCAGGCTGATGGTCCCCACCGAACAGAAGGACAACCTGATTCTTCAACTGGCGGGAAGGGGCTATCCGCAGACAACGCTGGCCTATAACACCTTCCTCGACAACACGGGCTTCACCATGACCGAGATGGAAAAGAAGGAATTGCTCCTTTTCCAGTTGCAGGATCGCTTGCAGGATACGATTCGCACCATCGCCGGGGTGGAGTCTGCCATTGTCACCATCACGGTGCCGGAGAATTCCAACTATGTTTGGGAGACCCAGCAGGAGGTCAGCACGGCGAGCGCCACTATCGGCCTGCAAAACGGGGTGGTGTTGACCCCTGAGCAGGTGACGGCCATTCGCAACCTCATTGCTTACAGCACGCCGAAGCTGCTGCCGGAGAATGTCCGGGTGATCGATGCCGGGACAGGCATTGATTTGGAGGCGGAGGATGAAGCGGCGCTCAGCGGGGTTGATTTTAAACGCCTCGAATATGAGCGCCAGATCGAGAAGCAGATTGTGAACAAGGTGAAGGAGCTTCTCGCTTCCATCTATGGCCCGAATGTGACGGCGGTCGCCACCGTGCGGCTCAACTACGACGTCACGAAGTCCGAGCTGCGCGAGCTCATTCCGGGAGACGACGGCAACGGCGTTAAAACCCACCGGGACGAGCAATACAATCTGAGCGGCGCGGTAGCGGCCGGAGATATTGTGGGCGAAGAGAACAATACCGACGTGCCGGGCTATGTGAACAATGCCACGGGCAGCGGGGACAACCAAACGACGAGTTATCAAAGCAGCGTTGACTACGATATCAGCGAGCGGATTGTTCAAACGGAAAATGGGCAGGCATATATTGAGGATGCCAGCGTTTCCGTTCTGGTTCAAGACGAGAACTTTACCACCGAGCGGCAGGAGCGGTTGGTGGAGATTATCTCCAAGGGCGTTTTAATCAGCCGGAACTCTATTTCGGTGGAATACATAGATCTGGCAGGAGGGACCTTGGCGGTCGACAACCCGGAGGAACCGGGAGATGCGGTTGTATTCTGGCGGCAGCCGTTGTTCTGGATCATTGTGGGCGGCGCTTTCCTGCTCCTGTTGATTATTTTGGTCGTTATTATTCTGATTATTCGCCGCAGGGCGAAGAAAAAGGTTCTGGTTGCCGCCGAGGAAGCGGAGGACCTCATTCGCAGCGCGCAAGAGGAGATCGACGAGCACAAACGTATGCTGGCTGAAGCCGCGCAGGCAAACAATACCAGAGAAAACGCAATTGCAGACGAGGTGCGCGAGTTTGCCAAGCAGAATCCTGAAATTACGGCTACGCTCATTCGTTCACTGTTGAAGGAGGATGCGTAAAAATGCCGCAGACAAAGATGACGCCGCTTGAAAAGGCGGCTGCGGTAATTATCGCTCTGGGAGCGGATACCGCCTCCGAGGTTTACAAGTATCTGCGCGAGGAAGAGATTGAGCAGATCTCCTTGGAAATCGCCAAGCTGGAGAGGATGTCTCCCGAAGATCTAAAAGAGGTTGTCGATGATTTCTATGGCCTGTGTATTACCCAGAAGGTCATTGCCGAGGGCGGCGTCGCTTATGCGCGCGACGTTTTAGAAAAGGCCTTTGGTTCGCAGCAGGCGGTTTCGCTTATGGAACGCGTTTCCAAATCGCTACGAACCCGCGCCTTTGAGTTTGTACGCAAGGCGGACTATAAAAACCTGCTGATGATGATCCAAAACGAGCATCCGCAGACGATAGCGCTCATTCTCTCTTATGCGCGCGCTGAACAGGCTTCGCAGATTGTCGCAGAATTGCCGCGCAATATTCAGATCGACGTAATCGAGCGCATTGCAAAGCTCGATCGCGCTTCTCCAGAGATTATCAACATTGTGGAATCCATTTTGGAAAGCAAGTTCTCCTCAGTTATTTCGACCGATCTCATGGAGGTGGGCGGCGTCGATTACATCGCCGACATCATGAACAACGTCGACCGCAGCACCGAGAAGTATATCTTCGACGGCTTGGAGACGACCGATCCCGAACTCAGCGAGGAGATCCGCAAGCGCATGTTCGTTTTCGAGGATATCATCTCGCTGGACAACATGGCTATCCAGCGCTTTATCCGCGAAGTCGATTCGAAAGACCTCGCCGTGGCCCTCAAGGCGGCCAACGAGGAGGTCAGCGAGATCATCTTCCAGAATATGTCTCAGAGAATGCGCGAGAGCATCCAGCAGGATATTCAGTACCTGCACAATGTCCGCATGAAGGATGTCGAGGAGGCGCAGCAGAAGATTGTCGGCGTTATCCGGCAGCTTGAGGAGGCAGGCGAAATCGTGATTTCCAAGGGCGGAAAGGATGAGGTGATTGTCTAGGGTCTTCAAACAATATATCCGTTCGGATGAGGTTGTTCTGATCCCGGATCTGCCCCCTCCCCCTTTGTCCTCTGGCGAGGAGGAAGAGGGCGTCTCTCCTGCCCGCCTTGCCCTTGCTGAAGAGCAGGCCGCCCAGCTTTTGCGCCGGGCGGAGGAGGAAGCGGAAAAATCCAAGGAGGAGGCGCTTGCCTGCATTCAAAGCGAAAGGGAGGCCGTCCTGCAAGCGGCTGCCAAAGAGGCCGGCCGGATACGGGAAGAAGCGCGCAGGGAAGGCTTTGAACAGGGAAGCATTGAAAAAAAAGAAGAGGTGGAACAAGGTCTGCGCGCTCTGGGCGAGGCCGTTGCCCAGCTCAGAAAAGAGCATGCCGCCTTTTTGCAGGAGTGCGGGCAGGAGCTTAAATTTTTGGCCGCCGATATTGCGCAGAAGCTGGTGGATCAAAAGATTGAAGAGGATGACGCTATCCTAGTCGGGCTGGTGAAGCAGGCGGTCCAGTCTATCCGTGAGGCGGACTGGATATCGGTGGAGATCTCTGCAAACCTGCCGCAGCTGGCGGCCGCCTTGGAAAAAGAGCTCGGACATGAGGCGAACGGCATGCGCCTGGAGGTTGTCCCGCGCGACCTGCCGGACGGCGGCTGCTGGGTACAGACCTCGGACGGAGCGGTAGACGCTTCGGTAGCCACCCAGATTGCTAACCTGAAAACGGTTTTCAGCCACATGGATGAAAACGAAGAAAATTAACCGGGAAAGGAGGCGGAGGCAACGAATATCACACGCTACCGGCGGGCTTTGCGCTCCGCCGACCTTTACAGCTATGTGGGGAAGATTGATCAGATCGTGGGCATGACCGTTGAAGCGACGGGGATTAGCTGCAACGTCGGCGACGTTTGCAACATTGTGCTCGGAAACGAAAAGAAGGCCGTTCTCAGCGAGGTGGTCGGGTTCCGGGAAAACAAGGTCCTGCTCATGCCCTATGAGGATATTGAAGGCATTGGCTACGGCAGCCAGGTACACAACACCGGCGGCAAGCTGGCTATCCGGGTAGGCCCTGGGCTCATCGGCCGCACGGTGGATGCGCTCGGCAACCCGATTGACGGCGGAGGGCCGGTGGAAACGGCCGCCTCCTACTCGATCAGCGGCGCCCCCTCCAACCCGATGGACCGGCCGCGCATCAGCGTCCCGATCGAGCTGGGGGTCAAGGCCATCGATGGGCTTATGACCATTGGAAAAGGGCAGAGAATGGGGATCTTTGCGGGAAGCGGCGTCGGCAAGAGCACCCTGATGGGGATGATTGCGCGCAACATCAAGGCGGATGTGAATGTGATCGGCCTGGTGGGAGAGAGAGGACGCGAGGTCGTCGAGTTTTTGAACCGGGATCTGGGGCCGGAAGGGCTCAAGCGCTCGGTGATTGTGGTGGCGACCTCCGATCAGCCGGCGATGATGCGCTCCAAATGCGCGATGACGGCGACCGCCATTGCGGAATATTTCCGGGACCAGGGCTGCGACGTGCTGTTGATGATGGATTCCCTCACCCGCTTCGCTATGGCGCAGCGCGAGATTGGCCTCAGCATTGGGGAGCCGCCGGTCGCCCGCGGGTATCCCCCTTCCATCTATGCGGCGCTGCCCAAGCTCTTGGAGCGGTCGGGGAATTTTGAAAAGGGATCGATTACCGGGATTTATACCGTACTCGTCGAAGGCGACGACGCCAACGAACCTATCTCCGATACAGTGCGCGGCATCATCGACGGGCATATCATGCTCACCCGGAAGATCGCCATGCGCAACCATTATCCGGCGATTGACGTGCTTGCAAGCGTGAGCCGCTTGATGAACGACATTGTAGAACCCAGCCACCGCGAAGCCGCTTCCAAGCTGCGCAACATGATGGCTACCTACCAGGACAACCAGGATTTGATTTCGATAGGCGCTTACAAAAGCGGAACCAACCCGGAGCTGGATGTAGCCATCCAGCACATGACGGGCATCAACGAGTTTCTACAGCAAAAGGTGGATCATAAGGTCGATTATGAGGAGACCATCCGTCAATTGGCGGAGGTCGTGAGCTGATGAGAGCGGAAAGGTGGTGAAGGGATGAAAAAATTCCGTTTTTCTTTGGAGCGCATGCGCAACTATAAGGAGCAGATGCTGGAAACACAGAAAAATGCTTTGCTTTCCCTGCGCCACGATAAAGATGTCTTGGATGAACGCATCGAGAACTATGCGGCGGAGCATCACCGGGCCGGACGGGAGCTACAGGAAAAAACACGCGGCGGCATCTCGGTGGTCGAGATGCGTAGCTACCGCTTTCGGATTGAAAACATGCGCCTACAGCTAGAGGAATTGCGAAAAGAACAGCAGAGGATGGAGCGCAGGATTGAGCGGCAGATGCAGGCGGTCCTAGAAGCCTCGCAGGAGGTCTCCGGGCTGGATAAGCTCGAAGAGAAGCAGCTGGAGGAATACAACCGCGAGCTCATGCGGGCGGATGAACAGGTCATCGCCGAGTTTATCTCTACCAAGCTGGCCATGGAGAAGGGGCTGACCCACGCCTCTTAGAACCGCTGTCCCAGCCGTCCCAGCGGCGGCTTGCGATAGAAACCAACCCTTGAAAGGAGGTGAGAAAGATGGAAATTTCACAGGCAATACAGAACATGTCTCCCAGGCAGCTCATGTCGCTCATGCAAAGCCAGACGGGCGTAACGGCGCTGGAGGGGCAGGAAGGCGGTGATTTCTTCGCGCTGATGCTGCAACTGCTTGCAGGCATGTCGGAGGGGGAGACGGAAAACCCGTTCCTTTCGCTGCTGGAGGGCGGACAGCCGGGCGAAGAAGAAGAGCGCTACGGCTCGGATCTGGCTGCGCAGCTTGCGGCGGAGATGCTGGCCCCGAATGCGCCCGGCATGATGGACATGCTGCAAAGCGGCGCGGCTGAAATAACCGATAACCAGATGCTACAGTTGATAGGCTCCTTTGCGGGGGTTAACCCTCAAAAGGCCCAACAGCTGTATTTCCTCATGCAGCCGGCAGACCGTCCGGCAGATCCGGCGCTCGCGCAGAAGGAAGCAGGCGGGCGGCAGGAACGTCCGGAAGCCGCGGAAAAAGGCTTTTTGGAGCTGGCGGGCTATTCGGCCGCACCGGTGAAGGAAACCGCCCAGGAAGGACAGAGCAGCCTGCAATTCAGCGGCAGTTTCCGCCAGGCGGTAGCCGAGGCGCAAAAGCAGCTGGGTTCCCAGAAGCAGGAGGAAGAGCTGGAAACGGTGGATGTGGAATCGTTGCAGAACATGGCGGAAGCCCGGCGCGGCGAAATCCAAGAGGCGCGGGCAGCCGCGGCGAAGAGCGCTCCGGAGCTGCCGCAGCCGTTGACCGAGCAGATCCGTACCGGCATTCAAGGGGGCCTTGCAGAAGGTAAGAGCGAGTTCGTGGTGAAGCTCAAGCCCGAAGGCTTGGGGGAGATCACCGTACGGCTGACCGAGGGGACGGACGGCGCGATGACGCTGAACCTCACCGCCTCCAATGTCCAGACGGTGAAGCTGCTCAATGAAGAATTGGCCGGCCTGCGGGAAGCGCTGCGCCCCTATGGTACAGAGGTGAACCAGGCGGTTTCCCAGCCCCAAGAGAGCTCTTATGCCGACGGCGGCTACACCGGCGCGCAGTTCGATTCGCAGCACGGGCAGCAAGCCTATTCCGGGCAGCACGGACATGGCGGGCGGCAGACACCGTTCCAAGATTATTCCTATGAGGAGGACGGCGCGCAGGAGGAAGCGCAGCTTTATTCCGCCGACGGCCTGAACGCCTATATTTAACCCAAGGAGGTGAACAGCACGCATGAGCAGTTCAATTGACAGCACCCGCGACTATTTTGCCAACTCGCTGACGGGGGGCGGTTCCTCGAACAAAACCAGCCAGTCCGGCGCGGTCTATAACGCCATCTTCTCCGATGAGGATAAGGACGAGGTTTCGGTTCAGGACTTTCTCTCGCTCATGGTCGCGCAGCTCAAGAATCAGGACTTCATGAACCCGGTGGACGATACCCAGTATGTTACCCAGCTTGCCCAGTTTGCCACCATGAAGCAGATGGAGGAGCTTGGGGAGTACACCAAGACCAACTACGCCATGTCGCTGGTTGGGAAGAATGTGACGGTAGCGCGCTTTAACGTCAGCGGCGGCGTGGACAGGGCGAGCGGCCCGGTTCAAAAGCTCTCGCTCGTGGGCGGCGAATACCAGATCTATGTGCAGGACAAGGCCTATACCCTCGACCAGATCATGGAGGTCAACAACGCGGCGGATGTAAATAAGGACGGGTCGCTCAACGTCTCCGGCAAAACGCTACAGTCCACCGTGGACGGCAACAGCGTTTCGCTCCAGTGGCCTGCGGCAACGCTCGATGAATCGATCGCCAGCAAGCTGACCTATTCGCTCTATTATTCCACCTCCAGTTCGATGGATACGGTGGAAGATGTAGAGGCAAACGGCATTCGGGTTTCTACCGGCAACAAGCTCACCAAGGAGACCCTTAAGGGACTGGATCCGGGGACCTATTTTGCGAACGTGGTCGTAACCGACGCTTCGGGCTTCAAATCGGTTTATCAGAAAGCGACCTTCACTGTGGAGCAGGGACCGAGCGCTTCCGCTTGATGGGCAGGCTTTTCGTCCGGATTCCAACAGAAAGGAATGGTCGTAGGGATGGAACAGCTACGTTTTAACCGTTATGCCCCGATTGTCACCGGCACGCCGCAGATAGGCGGGCAGACAAGGGCAAACACCCAGGCTGAGGCCGCTACGCCCTCTTTCCAGGAAATCCTTAAACAGCGCCTGCAAAGCGAGGTCACATTTTCCAAGCACGCGCAGAGCAGGGTGGAGCAGCGAGGAGTGCAGCTGACGCCTAACAGCATGGAACGGCTGGAGGAGGGCGTCCGCATAGCGAAGGAGAAGGGGCTGGATGATACCCTCATCCTGGTGGATTCAACCGCTTTTCTAGTCAGCGCCCGCAATGGCAGAGTAATTACCGCTTTGGGCGGCGGCGACCTGAAGGGCAACATTTTTACCAATATAGATGGGACTGTGATTATCTAGCTGGACCTCTGCGGAGGAAGCAGAACCGGGCTTCGATTGACGGAGAAGCCCGGCCGGTCCCCAAAAGATTAGGGGGAGATATAATTTGGTTAGATCGATGTATTCCGGTGTAGCGGGCATGAAGTCGCACCAGACGCGCATGGACGTCATCGGCAACAACATCTCGAATGTAAACACCTACGGCTTTAAATCGAGCCGCGCCACCTTCCGGGACGTCTACTACCAGGCGACCCGTAACGCCTCGGCGGCTACGTCCACCCGCGGCGGTATTAACCCCTCGATGGTCGGTTACGGCGCGCAGGTCGCCAGCATCGACGTCCTGCAAACCCAGTCTACCCTGACCAACACCGGCAACCCGCTGGATGTCGCGATCATGGGCGACGGCTTCTTCCAGGTGCAGGATGCCGACGGCAACATCTACTACACCAAGGCGGGCATGCTCGACATCGACTCGGCGGGCAACCTGGTGGATCTCAACGGTAACTTCGTCCTCGGCGTTTCGGGCGATCCCATCGGCAAGGACGCGGCCAGCAACCCCATCCGGGTTTCCATCCCGGCCGTAGATCCCGCCCCGCCGAGCTATGCGGATACCATCAATAACATCCAGTACACCGTTTCGGGTTCCAACAACACCGAGGACGGCAACGTCGTTTTCTACTTTGTAACGGGGAGCGACCTGCCCATCGGCCAGAAGGCGGAAGCGATTCTGACCAGCTCGGCTATCACTGTCCGTTTGAATCCGAGCGAATATTTCCAGTCGATAGGCGACCTGGAGCGGGCGGTCAACGACGCCATTACCCGCGCCAACGGCGGTGCGGAGCACCCGGCGGGCGCCTTCTCCATCCAGATGTCCCCCTCCACGAAATTCAGCGTGAATAACCAGGGCCTGTCAGGCGCTGAGATTGTCGGCAGCGACTTCGGCATCAAGCTGGGGAAGGTCGACGTGCCCAGCGGCTTTATGGGCGGCATGAAGTTCGACACGGTGGGCGACGCTTTCAGCGGTACGGGCGATGTGAGCTATGAGGTAACGCATGCTTGGCCGAATGGCACTACGAAGGAAACCTTTACCATCAAAGCGACGATGCAGGATGCGGCGGGAACGGCGATTACCTACAGCGCGACGGTAAGCGCCGAAGACCTGAAAACGGCCCGGAAGGTGCTCTTTAACCGGGAGGCCGCGGCCGGAGCGACGGTAGACGAAGCGGATACTATTACGTTTTCTCTGCCTTCCTACAGTGCAATTCTTTCAGGGCTCTATGATTTGACCGATGACGCTAATTTAGTGGAGTATACCGAGGCGGATAAGACGGCTGGTACCATCCCCTTTGGCTATGACGTGGGACAGAAGGGTCCTAAGCCTAACCTAGCATTTAAGAATGATGCGAACGGCAATCCCGCGAATACGGCCACCGTCACAGCCGGCGCCACGCCCAGCGCAGATTCGCTCGACCTGGGGCTTGGCAGCAAGCCGATGATGCTTGACGGCGGCACGGTGGGCGGCCCGCAGACGGTCAAGGATCTGACCGGCATCTCGATCGGGGCGGACGGCGTCATCGTCGCCACCCACGCGATTCATGGGCAGATGGAGCTGGGCCGGATAGACCTTGCCACCTTCGAGAATATGCAGGGCCTTGAGCAGAGCGGCAACACCTACTTCACCGCTTCGAAAAACTCAGGCGCGGCCACGGTGGTAAAGGCGGGCACCCACGGCACCGGCGGGCTCAAGTCCAACTCGCTCGAGCAGTCGAACGTGGATCTCTCACAGGAGTTCTCCGACATGATTACCACCCAGAGAGGCTTCCAAGCCAATTCCCGGTTGATTACGGTTTCGGATACCATGCTTGAAGAGCTGATTAACCTCAAGCGCTAAACTTCATCGATAGCGGCGGCTGCCGCAGGGCCGCCGCCGCTATAGGCGATCGGAGATGGGGACACAGCTCCGATGGCCTATAGCGGAGAATAAAGAGGAGGGAGTTTATTTGATTATTTTAACCAAGCTGCATGGGGAGCCGTTCGTACTCAATTGCGACATGATTGAAACGGTCCAGGAAAATCCGGATACCACCATTCATCTGAACAACGGCCAGCTTTATATCGTCCGGGAAAGTATGGCTGAGGTGATTCAAAAATCGATCGAATATCACCAGCAGATCTATGGGACAGTTTTACGCAGCGAGTTCTAGCCGGGAAAGAAAAATGGGGGATAATGCACTATGGATATAATGTCGATTATTGGTTGGCTCCTGGGTTTCGCGCTGATGTGGTTCGGCATGGTCTTTCAGAAGGAAACCGTAGACGGCGTGGTGGTTGGCTACAAATTTTTCTTTGACAACGTCGGCAGCTTTTTTGACCCGACCAGTATAGCGATCGTTATCGGCGGCTGCTTCGCGGCGCTGATGATTTCCTTCCCAGCCAAGTGCTTTGTTAAAATCCCGAAGCACCTGAAAATTGTTATTATGCCCACCAAGTACGATCCGCGCAAATACATTGCCGAGCTGGTCGAGTTTGCGAAAGAAGCGCGCGTGAGCGGCCTCTTAGCGCTGGAGGATAAGCTGCACAACACCAAGGATGAGTTCATGCGCACCAGCCTCATGCTGGTGGTCGACTCGGTAGACCCGGAGAAGGTCAAGCAGCTTTTGGAAACGGAACTGGATTATCTGGACGACCGGCATGCACAGGACCGGGCCTTTTATGATAAGGGTTCGAGCTACGCGCCGGCTTTCGGCATGATCGGTACCCTCATCGGCCTTATCCTGCTCCTAAAGGATCTTTCCGATCCGAGCAAGCTCGGTCCGGCTATGGCGGTCGCGTTGGTAACAACTTTTTATGGCACCGTATTATCGAACTTGATTTTTACGCCGATTTCGAATAAACTGAAGGTACGGCATGAAGAAGAGTATCTCTGCAAGCTGATCATTGCAGAGGGCGTGCAGGCCATTCAGGCGGGCGAGAACCCGCGCTTTATTGAAGAAAAGCTCACCCAGCTCCTCCCGCGCGGCAAGGCTGGCAAGAATGGCAAGAGCGCAGACTCCGAGAGCGAATCTGCGGCGGCAGAAAAGTAATGAGCCTGGCAGGGAAGGAGAGTGATGAGGAATGGCCAAGCATAAAAGCCACGATGAGGGCGGCGGCGGTTCATGGCTGGATACCTATGCGGACATGGTTACGCTGCTGCTGACCTTCTTCGTCATGCTTTTCAGCATGTCCTCAGTGAATGAGGAGAAGTGGGAGCAGCTTGTCCGCGCTTTTTCCCGCAAGGGCGAGGATACCTCCCAGGTGGTCATTGCCCCGGAGGGGGAGGGGGACGACGTTGGCCGGAACCAGTCTGAATTTCCGCCCCCTGGCGGTGAAGCGGACCTGGAAACCCAGAGCAACCTGCCCAAAAACTTTAACCAGCTCTTTGAATATCTGAAGTCCTATGTCGATGAAAACAACATGGGGGCTTCCGTTTCGGTGGAGCAAAGCGAGGGAAGCGTTTTCATCCGCTTCCAGGACAACCTCTTTTTCGACCCGGATAAGTTCAACCTTAAGCCGGCAAGCCACGACATCCTGAATTTCCTGGGCGACGGCTTGAAGAGTCTACAGGATCAGATCCTAACCATCAACATTTCGGGACATACGGCGGCGGTTCCCTCGATGGAGGACTATCCCATCAGCGACTGGATGCTCTCCAGTGAACGCGCCTCGGCGGTTGCCATCTATCTGGAAGAGGAAAAGGAGCTGAACCCGGCCATTCTTCTTCCGATTGGTTATGGAAAAAACCATCCGGTTGCCGATAACGATACCCCTGAGGGCCGGGAACGCAACCGCCGGGTGGATATGCTGATTGTCAGCAAGGATAGCGACGCCGACCACCAAAAGCTGCTGCAACAGATTTTAGAAGGCACCTATGATCCTACGCAATATCCGCAGAACGGGGGAGTCTCCGGCGTGCTGCTTCCGGACGGAATGCTTGAAGAGCTCCCAGAGGAAGCTCCCTCAGAGAATTCTGCGCCGGGTGAAGCGGATACGCCTTCCGCTTCTTCCGCCCCTGAAGGTCAGGCAGATGGGAATAATCCCGGTGAGGAAGGAGCTTCCACGCCTGTGGAGGCTGGGTCGGAACCCCCGGCCGCGCCGGAATCGATAAATTGAGATAAAGTAGTGTGAGATATGCCTGAGAAACTTTCACAAGCGCAGATTGACGCGCTCCTCAACCGGATGAATTCAGGGGAAGAGGTCGAAAAGGAAGACGAAAGCAAAAAGCTGAAGGAATATGACTTCCGATCGCCTAAGAAGTTTACGAAGGAACAGCTTAGGACGATGGATAGCCTTCACGAAAACTTCAGCCGCCTCCTCTCCTCCCATCTCTCCGGCATTTTGCGGATGTTCTGTGAAGTGAGCGTTCTGCAAATTGAGGAGATGACCTATTTCGAATATAACAACGCCCTGCCGGATAGCGCGCTGATCGCAATGATCGACTTTAAACCGGAGAACAAGCACTATAGCGAAGGCACCTTGATCATGGATATTTCAACGAGCGTCGGCTTTTTCATGATCGATCGTCTGCTCGGCGGGACGGGGGATAATTCCAATCTTTCGCGCGACTATACCGATATTGAAATGGCCATTTTGGAAAACATGCTGCACAAAATTGTGAACCAGCTCCAGGATGCTTGGCACAATTATCTGGATGTTTCCATCGGCCTTGGAAGCGTGGAAACCAATTCCCGCTTGTTGCAGGCGTTCGCTCCGGAAGATATTGTGGTGATTGTCGCTCTGCAAATAAAGATTAAGGATTTAACGGGAAACCTGTCCATCTGTATTCCGGCTGAAAACCTGGAGGAAGTTATCGACAATTTCAGCATGAAATACACGCGGACGGCGAAACGGCAGGCTCTTGATAATGAGGAGGCAAAAAAGCAGATCATCTTTAACACGATCACCGATTCTAACCTGGAAATCAAGGCGGTGCTCGGAGAGCTTTCACTCGATCTGCGGGATATTCTTCAGCTTCAGGTTTCGGACGTCATACCGTTGAATAAGAGCATTGACAGCGATATTGAGGTTTGGATCGACGATGCGCCCTGGTTCAACGCGAAACTTGGCGAAGCGAAGTCGAAAAAGGCGGTTAAGCTGGGAAATTTAATTTCCTAAGCGCCGTCTTCCCGGTCCCTGTGTAGACAGGCGGCTTACAAGGAATTAAACAACGGATGGGAGTGGATCTTTTGAGCGAACCGTTAACGCTTCTCTCGAACGACGAGATTGATGCGATAGGCGAAATTTTAAATATCAGCATGGGCAGCGCGGCAACGGCTATCTCTACCTTGCTGGATAAGCAGGTTAATATTACGATACCTAAGGTGATGCAGCAGAAGTTTGCAAACGTCAATTATCTTTCGCTGGAACCGGCCATGATCGTAAAGATTAAATATGTAGAGGGGATCTCCGGATCCAACGTCATGGTTTTCCGCCAGCGGGATATGCAGGTCATCCTCAACCTCTTAATGGGGAATGAGGAGGAACCGGAGGGGCCCATCGAGTTTGACGAGCTGAGCATGAGCGCTGCATGCGAAGTGATGAACCAGATGATGGGTTCCTCGGCGACCGCCCTTTCCGAGTTCTTAGGAAAGAAAATTGATATCTCTACGCCCGAAGCCACCATTTTGGATGAAACGAACACCTTTGAAGCGGCCATGGAGGTGGATGCGGAGGAGAGCATCGTTTCCGTTTCCTTCAACATTGAGATCGTCGGCGTTATGACAAGCGAATTTATCAGCGTAATGAAGCAGGATCTAGCGCGGATGATCGTGGCTCAGGCGATGGGAGACCAAGGTACAGAGGAAGAGGAAGCTCCGGCAGCTCCCGCGCCTATGGTTCCCCCGCCCGCGCCCTCTGCGCCGGCTGCTGCGCCGCAGCCCCCTTCTCAGCCGGCCGCTATGGGCATGCCTGCGCAGCCGGCGATGCCGCCGCAGGCTGCCGCCCCTTCTCCGGCCATGCCTGCGCAGCCGCCGCAGATGCCTGCGCCCGGTATGATGCCGGCCGAGGGAATGCCGGCTTATCCTTACGGCTATCCCCCTTATCCGATGTATCCCTATGGCGGCTATCCAATGCCGGGCCAGCCGTCCGCTCCCGGCCAACCGGGTGTGCTCAAGCAGCCGGATGTGAATGTGCAGAACGCAAAGTTCCCCAATTTTGGAGGCCCTCAGCCGGTTTTGGCCGCGCCGGCCTCCAATGGGAACATGGAGCTGCTCATGAATGTGCCGTTGAGCGTGTCGGTTGAAATCGGCAAAACGAAGAGGAAGATTCGGGACATTATCGACTTTAACCAGGGCGCGGTGATCGAGCTGGAGAAACAGGCGGGCGCGCCGGTGGATATTGTCGTGAACGGCCAGTTGATTGCGCGTGGGGATGTGGTGGTTATCAACGATAACTTTGGCGTGCGCATCACCGAGATCATCGGCACCAAGGATCTGATCGATTCCTTAGGAAACGGAAATTAGCCCTGTAGGTTGGTTCCCTTGCCCGTAGGCGGATTTTCCGCAGCGGATATTCATAATGATTTAGAAACCCTTAGTTGTTCCCTGTTGCGCGACGGGGACTGTGGACAAAATCTTAAAACATTAATTTGCCGGCCGCGCACGGCGGAATGGAGCTTTTTGAATGGATAAGAAAATTATGCTCGTAGACGACGCCGCTTTTATGCGAATGACCATTAAAAACTGCTTGACCAAGGCAGGCTACACCAATCTCATCGAGGCAGGCGATGGCCAAGTGGCCGTTGACACCTACCAGAACGAGCACCCGGACCTGGTGATTATGGATATTACCATGCCCAATATGGACGGTATCCAAGCGTTGCAGGCCATCAAGGCGGCCGATCCGAGCGCGAAAGTGGTTATGTGCTCGGCGATGGGCCAGGAGGCCATGGTGGTCGAGGCGATTCACCTGGGAGCGCTGGACTTCATCGTAAAGCCTTTTAAGCCCGATCGCATTCTGCAAACGGTAACGAAGATCCTGGGCTAATCCGGAAAGGAAGACAAATCGGTTGGGAGAAGAGATCAAAGGTGTCCTATCCATCCTGATGATTTTAGCGCTGTTTATCGGCGTATTGTTCTTAGCTTATTACACCACCCGCCTGGTGGGGAAAAGGTTTACCCTTGGCGGCCCGTCAGGCGGGCAGATCAAAGTGTTGGATCGCCTGCCGGTTGGACAGGATAAGGCGCTGCTGATCGTTCAGGTTGCGGGGAAAACGCTTCTGATTGGAGTGGCTCCGCACGGGATGGCGACGCTTTGCGAGCTGGATCCGGATAGGTTGGAAGAAATTCCTCTGGCAGCCGAAGCTCCCTTTATGGCTGTGTTTAAGGATATGTTAAAAAATCGAGGCATGAAAGGGCCGGAGCAAAGGAAGGGAACGGATGACGAAGGTAAATAACGCGAAGCGGAAGCTGAAAAAGCAGTTGATCCGTTTTAGTCTCTCGGCCCTATCTGTCGTTTTTCTGGTCTGTGTTTGCTTCTCTTTAAAGGCAAACGCCGCTGTTCCGACCATCACGGTAGATTTGGGGAGCGGCGCTTCGGGGGATGGGACGCTGGGGGCGCTGGAGCTGCTCTTTTTCTTAGCCCTTTTGGCGCTGGCCCCTTCTATCCTGGTGATGATGACCAGCTTCACCCGGATTGTGATAGTGCTTTCCTTTCTGCGCAGCGCTCTGGGAACGCAGCAGTCCCCTCCGAACCAGGTAATTACCGGCCTAGCACTGTTTTTAACGCTCTTTATTATGCTGCCGACCTTCCAGCAGATCAATGAAACCGCCTATCAGCCCTACCGCGCAGGCGAAATCGGGCAGGAGGAAGCGATGGAGCGGATGGTCCGGCCGATGAAGATTTTTATGCTCAAGCAGACGCAGCCGGGCGACCTGAACCTTTTTCTCTCGATCGCCCGATCCCGCGGCAGAGGGGAAATCGAGGAGAATATCAGCGGGGAGATGATAGGCGAGCTGGATGAGCAGCAGGAAAAGCTGCTTTCCCTGGGGCTGGAGGTTATCGTCCCTTCGTTTATCACCAGCGAGCTGAAGCGCGCTTTTGAGATCGGATTTCTGCTGTTTCTCCCGTTTTTGATCATCGATATGGTGGTTTCCAGTACGTTGATGTCGATGGGCATGGTCATGCTCCCGCCCTCGATGATCGCGCTGCCGTTTAAGCTGATGATGTTTGTTCTGGTAGACGGCTGGGGCCTGCTCTTCAGCACGCTGGTAGGAGGATTCCGATAGCGGAGGGGAAGCGCCTGTATTTTAGGGGAAAGGAAGGATGTAGTTGACCCAAGGAGAAGTCTTGGCTATCTGCCAGGAAGCCATCATGGTGACGCTTA
This sequence comes from Provencibacterium sp., assembly GCA_022793895.1. Taxonomy (GTDB): domain Bacteria; phylum Bacillota; class Clostridia; order Oscillospirales; family Ruminococcaceae; genus Harryflintia. The sequence continues at coordinate 77,842 of JAAWDS010000014.1, forward strand.
AGCTAGCGGCTCCGCTGCTGATTGTCAGTATCGTGATCGGCCTTGTGGTCGCTATTTTCCAGGCTGCAACGCAGATTCATGAGCAGACGTTGACCTTTGTTCCCAAGGTGTTGGCGATTGCGCTCCTCTTGCTTGTGCTGGGCTCGTGGATGATCACCCTGTTTTCAGATTTCGTCCGCCGCCTATTTGAAATGATGTTGTCGCTATGATGGATTTAAATGCAGTTTATGACAGCTTGAGTGTGATTCTGCTGGTCTTTGTGCGGATGGCTGGGATGTTGATCTTCAACCCGCTGCTCTCCCGGCGCAATGTGCCCTCTCAGATTCGGGTAGGGTTCGCGCTGGTGCTGACGCTGCTGCTCTATCCGGGCCTTGGCCCGCTCCGGCAGATGACGGGGCTGGATATTGTAATGGCAATGTTCCGCGAGCTTTTTGTGGGCCTTTGCTGTGGATTTGTTTTCCAGCTCTTTTATTACCTTCTGTTTTTCGCAGGCGATTTCCTCGATTTGCAATTCGGCATGTCGATGGCAAGGGTGTTTGATCCGGGGAGCGGCATTCAGACCTCGATCTCCGGCAACCTCATCACCCTCTTGTTTATTTTATATATCTTTGCGACCGATTCCCACCTGCTGCTCATTAAAATTTTTGCCACTTCTTACGACATTGTTCCGCTGGCGGCTTCCGGTCTTTCGCCGGATGTCACTGGTTTTGTTATCAGCCTTTTCATCTCTACTTTTTCGCTGGTCCTGCGTCTAACCTTGCCCTTTGTAGCCGCAGAATTTACGCTGGAGATGGGGATGGGCGTTCTGATGAAGCTGATTCCTCAAATCCATGTCTTTGTTATCAACATCCAATTTAAGGTGCTATTGGCCTTTTTCATGCTTTGGGTATATATCCAACCGGTGAGCTCGTTTTTGAACCGTTACCTGGGGGATATGTTCCAGAACATTGAGAATGCGCTCTATGCAATGGCCGGCTGACCCCTCTGTTTCGCAGCAAGAAGCCCTAAGAAACGGCCGGCTTGTAAGCCCATAAGGGGGGAGAATTTTGGCGGGCGAAAAGACAGAGAAAGCAACACCCAAACGAAAAAAGGACGAACGAAAGAAAGGTAACGTATTCCAAAGCCAGGAAGTAATTGTGGTCGCTTCGCTCATCGTTGTTTTTTATGCTTTTAAGTTTTTGGCGCCTATGATCTTAACAACGCTGATGGGAAGTATCCGCGATTACATAGAAATTGCAGTAAAACCGCTTGAACTCGACACCTACAAAGTGCGGAGCTTTTTTATAGACGGCTGTTTGACCTTTGCCATTGCGGCGGTTCCGCTCTTGTTCATTGCCAATTTGGTTTCAATCACCCTTACGCTCGCGCAGACGAGGCTGCTGGTCTCCTTTAAATCCATCGCTCCCAAGGGGAACCGGCTCAGTCCCATTCAAGGCTTTAAAAAGATGTTCTCGATGCGCGGCGTGGTGGAGTTGTTAAAGTCCCTCCTTAAAATCACCGTTTTGGGCTACATCCTTTATGACATTATGAAGGATGAGCTGCCGGTGCTGCCCCGTATGATGGATATGTCGGTTAGGCAGGTGATGGCGGCGACGGGGGAGGTTATCCTCTCGATTGTCCGGACGGCGGCGATCTTCTTCGCCTTCATTGCGCTCTTTGATTATGTTTACCAGTGGTGGGAATATGAGAAGAATCTGCGCATGTCCAAGCAGGAGATCAAGGAGGAATATAAAGAGACGGAAGGCGATCCGCAGATCAAGGGTAAGATCAAGGAGAAGCAGCAAATGATGGCGCGTCAGCGTATGATGCAGAGTGTTCCAAGCGCAGACGTCGTTATCCGTAACCCGACGCACTTTGCAGTTGCTATCCGCTATGACCCGGATAAGGATCGCGCCCCCGTGGTGGTGGCGAAAGGCGCCGACCGGTTAGCGCTCAAGATTGTGGCGGTGGCCGAGGAGCATGGCATCGCCGTCACCGAGAACGTCCCGCTTGCCCGCGCACTTTATGACGCGGTAGAGCTGGAAATGGAGATTCCCAGCCAGTTCTATCAGCCGGTTGCAGAAGTGCTCGCATTCGTATATAGTCTGAAAAAGAAGGACTTGAAGCATGAAGTTATTCAATAATACCGTATCTGTATTTGTTATCCTGATCATCGGGCTGCTGATCATTCCGCTGCCTCCGACGGTCCTTGACTTCATGTTCGTGCTCAACCTGATGATCTCGTTCATCATCCTGTTGACCACGATGTATATTCAGGAGTCGCTGCAATTTTCGATCTTCCCCTCTATGCTGCTGATAACGACCCTGTTCCGCTTGGCGCTCAATATTTCTTCTACGCGCAACATCCTTTTTAACGATGGGTATGCGGGCAAGGTCATTGAAACCTTCGGCGAGTTTGTTATCCAAGGGAATATCGTGGTTGGCCTGGTGATCTTCCTCATCATCGTGCTGGTCCAGTTTATTGTTATCACCAAAGGCTCCGAGCGCGTGGCTGAGGTTTCCGCCCGCTTTACGTTGGACGCCATGCCCGGCAAACAGATGGCGATTGACGCCGACCTCTCCTCCGGGCTGATTGATGAAGCGCAGGCCCGCGAGCGCCGTTCTAAAATCCAGCGCGAGGCGGACTTTTTCGGCGCGATGGACGGCGCCTCCAAGTTTGTAAAGGGCGATGCGATCATCTCGCTCATCGTCACCTTCATCAACCTGATTGGCGGTATTATCCTGGGCTTTATCAACCAGGTGGGAACCTTTTCTGAAATCATGCAGATCTATTCGATCGCCACCATCGGCGATGGGCTGATGTCGCAGATCCCTGCGCTGCTCATCTCGGTAGCGACGGGCATGATCGTTACCCGCTCGGCCTCCGAGTCGAACCTGAACAACGATATTACCAAGCAGCTTTTTTCCCAGCCCAATGTTTTGATCATCGCTTCGCTGGCCATGGTTTCCCTCTGCTTTATCGGGTTCCCGGTGCCGCAGGTGCTTATTGTTTCGGGCATTATGATGACGCTGGGGCTCATCATGCTGCGCCGCAATGCGGTTGTTCCGGAAGCGGTGGTGGAAACGGGGCCGGCTGCGGATGAGGAGATTACCAACGAGGCAGCTTTCTATAAGAACATTGACAACGTTTATAACCTTTTGAACGTCGAACAGATTGAAATGGAGTTCGGCTATAGCCTTCTCCCGCTGGTGAATGAGGACAGCGGCGGCAACTTCCTAGACCGCGTGGTCATGTTCCGCAAGCAGTTCGCCTTGGAGATGGGCATGGTCATCCCTTCCGTTTGGCTCAAGGACAGCGGCCAGTTAAACCCGAACCAATATGCCATTAAGTTTAAAGGCGAAATGGTCGCCAGCGGCGATGTGCTCGTTGACCATTATTTAGCTTTGGCCCCCTCCGATGTGGAGGATACGGTGGACGGGATCGAAACGGTGGAACCGGCCTTCGGCATTCCCGCGAAATGGATCAGCGAGGATAAAAAGATTAAGGCGGAGCTGGCCGGCTATACCTTGATCGATCCGACATCGGTGATTATCACCCACCTCTCGGAAGTCATTAAGGCGCATGCCTATGAGCTGTTGAACCGGCAAGAGGTCAACAACATGCTCCAGAACCTGAAGAAAGTGAATGAAACCATCGTCAACGACACCATTCCGGCAATTGTACCGGTCAGCGAATTACAGAAGGTCCTGTGTAATCTGCTGCGCGAGGGCGTTCCGGTCCGGGATTTGGAAACCATTCTGGAAACGCTCGCCGACTATGCGCTCTCGGTGAAGGACGCTGATATGTTGACCGAATATGTGCGGCAGGCGCTGCGGCGCACCATCTCCCACCGGTTTGCCGAGGCCGGGCAGCTCAAGGTTATCAGCCTGGACGCCAACATTGAAAATATGATTATGGGCTCGGTTAAAAAGGTGGATAACGGTTCCTACCTGGCGCTTGACCCGAAAACCATTCAAGCCATTATCGGTTCCACAACCAAGGAGATCAACAAGATTAAGGATTTGGTCCAGTTCCCCATCATCCTGACCTCCCCTATTGTGCGGATCTATTTCAAAAAGCTGGTGGATCAGTTCTATCCGAACACCGTTGTGCTTTCCTTCAATGAGGTGGAAACCGATATCCAGATCCAAGCGTTAGGGAATATTGAAATTTAGCGGCGTGCCTTGAACATGTTTGGCATTTACAATTTGTTATATCCAGACGGATATAACAAATTGTAAACGCAGGGTAGCCTAAGGAGGGAGAACATATCATGGATACGTCAGGTTTCCCCGCCGCGGTCGATCCGGTGGAGCTGATGCAGAAATACCAGCAGCAGCGCGATACTAAAACGCGCAACGAGCTGGTAATGCACTATAGCTATATCGCACGCACGGTCGCTATCCAACTGCGGGGCATTTCCGCGAACTACGCGCAGTTGGAGGATATCGTGAACCAGGGGATCATCACCCTGATTGACTGCGTAGAAAAATTTGATCCGGCCAAAGGGATTAAATTTGAGGCTTATGCGTTTATGCGCGTGAAGGGTGCGGTCATCGATTTTGTACGCAAGCAGGATTGGTTGCCGCGCCGTGTGCGGCAGATGGCGAAGAACATCACGGCCGCGCATGATAAGCTCTGCAATGAGCTCATGCGCGAGCCTACCGAACAGGAGCTTGCCGATTATCTCGGCATATCCGCACAGACGCTGGCGAAGTATCACGGGGAAATTTCCAACTCCATCATGCTCTCCTTTGAGGGGCTCATTCAGAATGTCAATCAGATGGGGGAAGTACTCAGCGATTATGCCGATGAAAACTCCGGGGCGGAAAGCAACGTTTTCTCCCAGGAGCTGCACGAGGTTTTTAAAGAAGCTATCGACTCGCTTTCTGAGCGGGAGCGGCTGGTGGTTTCCTTATATTATTACGAACGCTTGAAGCTCTCCGATATCTCTAAAGTCTTAGGCGTAAGCGATCAGAGGGTTTCGCAGATCAATTCCAAGGCGATTATGAAGCTACGTAAGCGCCTGGAAGAGTATATGAAAGGGTGAAATAGGGATGCTCGAAGGATTTTATATTGCGGCGTCCGGCATGCTGACCCAACAGCGCACCATCAATGTTCTGGCCAACAACATGGCGAATGTGAAAACGCCGGGCTATAAAGCGCGGCGCGTGCTAAGCGAGACGTTTGAGCAGGAGCTTCTCATCCGCATGGAAAAGAACAATACCCAGGTAATTGGCGCTGGCGAAGCGACGCGGATCGTCCGGGACGTTGCCACCGATTTTGGTGAAAATCTTCTGGAGGAGACGGGAAGGCCGTTTGATATGGCGTTGGTTGGACCGGGATATTTTAACATTCAGGGGGAGAACAACCAATATTTAACGCGCAACGGGAATTTTGATGTGGATACCGAGGGGTATCTCATTTTGGAAGGCGCCGGCCGCGTTCTGGGAGAAGACGGAGAGATTGAAGTAGGGGGCTCCTATTTCACCGTTTCAGAGGATGGCGTCGTCATGGACAGCGAGGGAAGCGAGCTGGGCCGTCTGCTCATTACCGATCCGCAAGCGGCCGGAAATGGGGAACAGGAGGGAGCGGCGGATCTGCCGCTGGTTCAGCAGGCCAACGGCCTATATACCGTGACGGAGGGCGTGGAGAATACGCCGGCAACGGGCTATTCCGTCTATCAAAAGGTGCTGGAGCGTCCCAATCTGGATCTCAACCGGGAATATACCTTGGTGATGGAGGCGCAGCGCTCCTTCCAATCCTGTGCAAACGCGTTGAAGATCATTGACGGAATTAATCAGAAAACGGCAACCCAGATCGCCAGCATTGGCTAAGGCAATTGCAAATATGGAATATAGCTGCCGTTTTATACCCTGCGTTTAGTAGGCTGGGCTTTTGGACGGCTGGGAGCAGGAGAATGTTATAGAGGCAGAGAAGCAGAAAAGAGGATTTTCCCCCTTCCGTTTCGCGTTCTTTGCCTGGGAGGGCAGAAATCCGGCTTTACCGCAGAGCTAGGTTCCGAAGAAAGGTATGGTGATAGCGAGATGAACATTGCGTTTTACTCCGGTGTATCCGGCTTAGTGGCCTATCAGCAGGATATGGACACGATTGCCCACAATATGGCGAATGTGAATACAGTGGGCTATAAGCCGCTGCGGACTGAATTTTCCGATCTTCTTTATACCCGCATGGCGATCAATAACGAGGAAGAGAAGCTGGTGGGGCATGGCGTCCGCGCCTCGAAGGTCGAATTGCTTTATGGGCAGGGAAACCTGCAATCGACGGAATATCCGCTGGATTTCGCTCTGGTGGGAGAAGGCTTTTTCGCGGTGGATCGCGGGAGAGGAACGCTGGAATATACCCGCAACGGCGCCTTTGATCTCAGCGTGGAAGGGAAAAAGACCTACCTGGTAACGGCAGACGGCGGCTACGTGCTGGATGGAAAGGGAAAGCCGATCGAGGTGAAACGCGCTACCGACGGCACCTATGATTATGGGGATGTTCAGGATCGCCTGGGGGTCTACCGTTTTGATAATCCTTATGGGTTAGAAGTAACCACCGGCAGCAGCTTCCGTGAAACCGATGTTTCCGGCCGCGCGGAGGCGGTGCAGGTAGGGCGGGGCGAGGAAAGCCCTTACCGCATCGTTAGCGGCGCTGTAGAGAGCTCTGGGGTGAACCTGGGCCAGCAGATGGTAGATGTGATTATGACACAGAAAGCGTATCAGTTTAACGCGAAGATCGTACAAACGGCGGATGAGCTCGAAGAGATCGTGAATAATCTCAGATAGGAGCGAACGGTAAGATGGCGATAAGGGATTTAAAAGATTTGAATGACATCCAGATCGATGTTCTCAAGGAAATCGGCAACATCGGTTCAGGAAATGCAGCTACGTCGCTCTCCAGCATGCTGATGCGCCCGGTAGGGCTTGAGGTCCCGCATATCAGCATCCTGGACTATAACGCCGTGGTCGAGGCGCTTGGCGGGCCGGAGACCATGATGGTGGGCCTCATGTTGTTCATGGAGGGAGACGTAAAAGGAATGATCATGTTCCTTTTACAGAAAAATTTTGCGCATATGACCTTGAGCTCCTTGTTGGGAGAGTCGTTTAAGGATTTTGGCGAAGAGGATGACTTGGCTAATTCCGCCTTAACCGAGGTTGGGAATATCATGGCCGGTTCCTTCGTAAATGCAATTGCAACGCTGACGGGGCTGAATATTTCCATTTCAGTTCCGGATATCTGCATCGATATGTGCGGGGCCATTTTAAGTGTTCCGGCCATTCATTTTGCGGATATCAGCGATCGGATTATTCTCATCCAGGATCAGTTCAACAGTGACGACGCCAGTGCAACCAGCCATGTTCTATTGATGCCGGATGTGGACTCCTTGGCAAAAATTATGACAAATCTGGGGATAGAGATATGAGCAAAACGGTAACGGTTGGGATTTCCGATCTGAACATCGTGAAATCCCCCGATATCTTGGTAACTTATGCACTGGGATCCTGTGTGGGTATCTGTTTGTATGATCCGATGCTCAAGCTGGCTGGGCTCTCCCATATTATGTTGCCCTCCAGCAGATTAGCGCCGGATTTGAATCAGCCGATGAAGTTTGCGGATACAGCGATTCCCATGCTGATAAAAAGGATGGAAGCCATGGGCGGACGGCCTGTCCGCTTCAAGGCCAAGATCGCCGGCGGCGCGCAGATGTTCGCCGCTATGTCGAATGCTTCTCTGGCCAATATTGGAACGCGCAACGTCCAGGCTGTAAAAGAAGCGCTGAATAGGCTGCGGATTCCGATCATCGCGGAGGATACGGGAAAGAACTATGGAAGAACGCTGTATTTTACCGCTGAAGATGGAATGATGCGGATTAAATCGGTGAACAAAGGAGAATGGATCTGGTAGCTTTAAGTTGAGAGAGGAGTGCTATTGTGGGTTCCAATGGCCACATCGGGGAAGAAAGAAGAAAGCACCTATTTGCATTTTTCAAAAAGTTCCAAAAGGGGGACAGGCAGGAGGATCAAGCTCCGCAGACGGTATCGCCTGTTCTTCCGCAGCCAACTGCCCGGCCAGCCGACACCCACGAAGAGGAAACCGTTGTACCGTTGGAAGAAACGGTCTTGTCGGATCCTTCATCTCCTCCGGTGGAATCCGATCCTACCTTTGAGCAGGAAGAGGCGCGGGAGGAAAAGTCTGCCGAAGGGGGAACAGAGCCTGAGCCGGATGCTCCGACCGATCCGGATGCTCCAACAGCAGCGGCTGCGAAGGTGGTTCTCGATGCGAAGAGGATGGAAGCAAAGGTCGTGGTTTCTCCGCCCAAAAACGGTGGAGATCACATCACCCTTCCACAGATTCAGCAGGCGCTGGAGGCAGCAGGAGTGGTCTTTGGAATATCGGATACGGCAATGAAAACCTTTGTACGTCTGAGGCTTTATCAAAAGCCCTTCGCTGTAGCCAAAGGGAAACCGGCTGTGGACGGCGTAAACGGACGGATTGAATATCACTTTGCTAAAGAGCTGGAGGCACGCCCCTCCTCTCGTGAAGACGGTACCGTTGATTATAAAGACCTCCAGTTAATCCAAGATGTTCCGCAGGGTGCGGTGATTGCCGATATCATTCCGCCCACGCCTATGCAGAAGGGGTGTGATGTGCTGGGGAAAGCGCTCTCTGGCCGTGAAGGAAAGGCTGCCGCTATAAAGGTTGGCTGCAATACCGTTCTTTCAGAGGATGGCACGCAGCTTCTGGCCGCCCAACCGGGCAACCTGGTGTGGCGTAACGATCATTTTGAGATAGAGGAAACGCTCCATATTGAAGGCAGCGTGGACAATGCGGTTGGAAACATTGTTTTCTCTGGGGATGTGGTGGTTGACGGGGACGTTTGCGAAGGCTATTCGGTTGAAAGCGGCCGGAATGTAACCGTCCGCGGCTTTGTGGAGGGCGCTACAATCATTGCCAAAGGCGACATCACCATTCAAAAGGGCATGAATGGAATGGGGAAGGGGCGCATTGAGGCAGGCGGAAACATTAACTCCCGTTTTTTTGAGAACAGTGAAGTGTATAGCATAGGCAGCATTGAAGCGGATTCGATCTTAAATTCCCGTGTCTCTTCCGAAGATAAGATCCTTGTGCGCGGACGCCGGGGCGCTATCATGGGCGGCGTTTGTAATGCCTGCAACCGGATCGAGGCCCAGTCGATCGGGACCGATTCTCAAATCATTACGGAAATTATGTTGGGCGCTTCCCCTGAGGTTTTGGGACGGTACAAGAAGCTGCAAGAGGAACTGGAACAGGTAGAACGGGATATTGATATGGAGGAGAAGAACCTCCAGTATTTATTATCCTTAGCGTCCTCCGGAAAATTGAGCTCTGAGCGGCGCGGGATGTTAAACCAGAAAAACCAAGATCATCAGAAGGCCATGGAAGTCAGAGAGGATCTTCGGGATCAGCTCCAAGATCTGGAGACGGTTATCGAAAATGCCCGTTCGGGAAGGCTGGCGGTGATGACGCTGCATCCGCCCGTTCATCTGACTATGAATGGAATTTTACAGAAGATCCTGAGTGAAGAGCGCAACGTTTCCTACTATTTTTCGGATGGCCAGATTAAGCGCGGAACAGTGGTTTAAGCCGTTTTTAGAAGCGTATTTGCTCTCTGTGGAGAGGGGAAGCCCGCTCGCTACAGAGACTTGCTTGGATAAACAAGAAGCCCCCCGGCGGTGAACCGCCCCAGTAAAAACGGACAATAGACAAAAGCCCCCTGATGTAGGGAAATAGAAGTAACTACACCAGGGGGTGATGCTATGTCCGGCAAAAAGGGAATGAACCACTATAGTGAGGAAATGAA